>QQVO01000006.1 GCA_003388505.1 Planctomycetota bacterium | reverse complement strand
CTCCCGCCACCTGCGAGTGTGAAGCCAAGATCGAGTATCGGCGTCGTCACGAGTTTCATGATTCGACGCTTGGCGGTGGTCTTTTCATTGCCACTTAGCGGCATACGGCAACTCTTGCTGACGAACTCGTTCATCTCTCAACAATCTGCCTTGAGAATACTCTGGGCAAGGATGGCCTTCAAACGCAAGCGTGGACGTGCGATGCATCGAATCCGCCGCGTGAATTGACCGAGCGATTCTTGCGCGGCAAACTGAGAAGATGAAACTGCTCGAACAGTTTCAGTGCTGGGTTTCGCGGCGATAACCCAGCCTACGCGTCTGGAGAATATCATGACGTGCTACTCAACCGCGATCACCCGGCGGGACTGTCTGGGGAGACTTACAGCGGCGTCGGGACTGGTGTTCACGAGTCGCGTACTGTCGGCGGCCGCCGCGGATCGCGAGCCCCTCTCATTCGTCGTCGTTTCCGATACGCATCTGGGCCGCAACGACAATGACTCCGCGACCACGGCCTGGCGGGAAGCGGCCGCCGAAATCGCGGAGTCCGACGCCCGGTTCGTCCTGCATCTGGGCGATGTCGTCGACGGCGGCCGGAGCGAGCGGTATGCAGAGTACCTTGCGATTCGCAACCAGATCGACAAGCCGGTGTATGAAATCCCGGGCAACCACGATCCAGTCGACGCCTTCGCCTCACAGTTGCGACGGGAGGTCGACGCGGTGTTCGACCACGGCTGGCTGCGGGTGATTCTGCTCTCCAACGCGCACCGGGACTCGCACGACGGGTTCTTCACGCCGGAGCAGATTGCGTGGACGGACGAGAAGCTGCAGCAGGCGGCCGAGAACAACAGGGCGTCAATCGTCTGCTGCCATGTCCCGGTGCATACGAACCAACATCCCGATCGCGGCTGGTACGTCAAACCGGAATCGGGTCAGACCGAGTTCTACGAGGTGCTGGAACGGCATCAGCGCCACGTGCTGGCGCTGTTCCATGGTCATTTCCATAATGGAATCCGCGGCTGGGATGACCGGGCCGGCCTGCACGAGATCTGTTTTCCGTCGGTGCTTTACAACCAGAATCGGGAACTGGAGAAGCAAGACGCGGCCGGCTACAACCCGGACGAATTTCGCCCTGGATACACCTTGGTGACGGCCGGAGACGGTGAACTGCGGCTACGTTACAAGCCGACCGGCGGGGAGGCCACCGTGCGACACACGTGCGAGGCGCCCGGCGTCCGGTTTTGATCCTGCGAAGTTGCGAGTCGAGAGCCGAGAGTCATGGGGGCGAAACGCGGTCGCTTACACACAACTCGGCTTCAACCTGTGGAAGGGGGGCTCGCTCCGAGGCACCGGGCCCAGGGGATTCTCGAAGACGACACAGATTTTCGCGGATTTGGCGGATCAGCACGGATTTCTGCGGGTATTCCTCAAGCGGCGGCAGGGCCGAGCCCGCATCGATTCAAGCGCGCCCAGCCTCGACACGCGAGAAAGCGATCAGTGAAAATCAGTCCGATCCGTGGTCATCCGCGTTCCATTCGAATGAAGATCATGAAACGCTTTCGATATCCAATTTCGCTCGGATCATCGGCTATCCTGCTGGCTCTCGCCGCGTCGTCTTACGACACCGGTCTGCTGACCGTCTCTGCGGGGCAGGCGGCCGAGCGGACGCCGGACTCTTCCAGTCAGGAGGTCGGCGCAGCAGCACGCACGACGAGCGGCCTCCAGGTTGTGTACGACTTCCACTCCAGCGAAGGCCGGAATGTGGAAGACCGCTCGCGCGTCGGACCGCCTGTGACCCTCCAGGTCTCTGATGAGAATGCGGTGACACGCCGGGAGGGAACTCTCGACGTCACCGCGCCCGTTTTGATCGCCTCGGACGAACCGGCTCAGAAACTGAACACGTCAATCCCCTCAACCGGCGAGGTGACGGTCGAAGTCTGGATTCGTCCGGCCAAGATCGATCAGTCCGGACCGGCGCGGATCGTCACGATCTCGCAAGACCCCAATGGTCGAAACATCACATTGGGCCAGGACGGCGACAAATACGACGTCCGCCTGCGGACCACCGACACCAATGCCAACGGAATCCCGTCGCTCTCCTCGCCTCCCGGCTCTCTGACGACCGACCTGACCCACGTCGTCTACACGCACGACCGCAGCGGTCGAACACGGATCTACATCAACGGTGAACAGGTCGCCGAAGCGGAGATCGGAGGTTCACTGTCGAACTGGGACGGCTCCTATCGACTCGCGCTGGCGAACGAGTTCTCCGGCGACCGCCCGTGGCTGGGAACGTATCGTCTCGTCGCGATCTACAATCGCGACCTGCTGCCGCACGAAGTCGAACGGCACTTCCAACTGGGCCCCGAAGCGGCCCACGCATCCAAACTCGCGGACGCCCGGACACAACTGTTCAACAACGAGATCGCACCGCTGCTGACGCGGAAGTGCCTTGAATGTCACGACTCCTACGCGAAGGCGGGCGGACTCGATCTTTCCCGCAAGAAGGCCGCCCTGGCCGGAGGCGAAAGCGGCAAGGCCATCGCACCGGGCAGCGCAGCCGACAGTCTGCTGTGGGAGATGGTCGCCTCAGGTGAGATGCCTCAGGATCGCCCGCCGCTTTCGGACGAGGAAAAAGCCTCACTCCGGGCCTGGATCGACGGCGGCGCGCAGTGGTCGACCGACTTCATCGACCCGGCGGTCTACCTGTACGATCGACCTCGCGGGCAGGTTTGGCTCCAGCGACTCACCGTTCCCGAGTACATCGAAACTGTCCGCAGCGCCGTGGGCGTTGACATCGACGAGGAAGCGCGAAAGATCCTCCCGCCCGACCTGCGGGCCGACGGGTTCAGCAACACCGCCTACAACCTCAACGTCGACCTGGGGCATGTCGAAGCCTACGCCGAACTGGCCGAGATCATCGTCGGCCGCATGGACGTGCTGGAGTTCGCCGCCCGGTTCTCGGAGAGCCGCAGCCTGTCAACTGACGACACGATGCGGGACTTCGTCGCCGCGATGGGGAAGTGGCTGTTGCGCGGGCCGCTCAATGAACGCGAAGTGACCAATTACAGCGGCATCGCAACCACGGTTGCGAGCGCCGGCGGAGATTTTGAAGAGGCCGCAAGCGGCATCATCGAGGCGATGCTCCAGTCGCCGCGATTCCTCTACCGGTTCGAGGACCAGCGTGGGGACGGCACGGCCTGGCCGGTCGGTGACTACGAACTCGCGTCCCGCTTGAGCTACATCCTCTGGGGCGCGCCGCCCGACGAAGAGTTGATGCGGGCCGCTGATGAGGGTCGACTGACCGACCCGAATGAACTGGCACAACAGGTGGAGCGGATGCTCCAGGACGCTCGCGCCGTCTCCCGGTCGCTGCAGTTCGCCACCGAGTGGCTCGACCTCGATCGTCTGAGCAGCCTCAGTCCCGATCGCAACCGATTCCCGGATTGGGACGACGATCTGGCGTCCGACATGCGGAGCGAGACGTTGGCGTTCTTTGAGGAAGTCGTCTGGACGCAGAAACGCCCCATGGCGGACCTGCTCAACGCGCAGGTGACGTTCGCCACGCCGCGTCTGGCAACGCACTACGGCCTCGAGCCGCAACGGGACGGCCTGACCCGGTACGACCTCGCGTCGATCCCCAGCCGGGGCGGGCTGTTGACGCAGGGGAGCACTCTGACGATCGGCGGCGATGAGGCGTCGATGGTCGCCCGCGGTCTGTTTGTGCTGCACGACCTGATGCGGGGCGTCGTCCGCGATCCGCCCGCCTGCGTCGACACCACTCCCGTGCCGACCGAACCGGGTCTCTCACAGCGCGCCATCGCTGAGCAACGACTCGCCAACGTTGCCTGCGGCGGATGCCATTCGAAGTTTGAGCCCTACGCCTTCGGCCTCGAACGTTTCAACGGCCTCGGCGCCTACCGGGAGATTGATGAACATGGCAACAAGCTCCTTGAAAACGGCGTGGTGCTCATTCCCGGTGCGGAACAAACCAGCCGCTACGAATCGATCTCCGAACTGATGGACCTGCTGGCCCGGAGCGACCGCGTCAGCCGGAGCATCACCTGGAAAGTGACGCAATTCGCCCTCGGCCGACCATTAACGGCCGCAGACGCCGGGGAAGTTGATAGAATTCACGAAACAGCCTCCGCTGACGGCGGGACCTACCCGGCCCTGTTGAAAGCCATCGTCATGAGCGACCTGGTGCGGATGAAACAGACCGAGGCGATGCCATGAAAACTGGAACAATTTCCCGGCGTACGATGCTCAAGAGCGTGGGCGGAGTCACCATCGGGTTGCCGCTGCTGGAAGAGATGCTGGTCTCTTCGGCGACGGCTGCGGAGGCCGCCGTGCCGGTGCGAGCGTTCAACGTCTTCTTCGGGCTCGGGATTCCTGCGCCGCTGCAGACGGAGGGCTTTGACGGCGTGCTCGAACCGCTCAGGCCACTCGCCGACAAGCTGCTCATCATGCGGAACGTCGACCAGATCCGCTGCGACGAATCGGGAATCAACGCCCATTATGACGGCGCGACCGGCTCGTTCACCGCAGAGCCCCCTGACGGGGAAGCCCGCGCCGGCGGACCGTCGCTCGATCAGGTCGTCCGGCAGTCGCTCTACCCCGAAGGCCTTCCTCCCGAGATGGTTCCGACACTCATCGGAGGAACGTTCTTTCGTCGCTCGCGCGTCGGCCGGTACGTGCACAGCTACAAACACGACGGCACGGTCGCCGGGACAATGCAGGAGAAACCGCGCGACCTGTTCGATCGCGTCTTCGGCAGAGTGGGAACGACCGATGATCCGGACGCCAGGCGCCAACGTCTGAGACGCAGCGTCCTCGACGCCGTGGTCGACCAGTACAAGTTTTACACCGGTGCGAACTCCCCGCTCGGCGCGACGTCGCGGGCTCGCGTCGCCGACCATCTGCAGCGCATCCGCGAGTATGAGCAGCGAGTTTATGCGCTGGCCGGCAGAGATCCTGATTCCCCCGACGTGCCACCGCCTTCGGACGTGGCCCACGGAGGCGAGGCGGACCCCGGCGGCATGGGCATCGATATCACGCTGGAAGAACTGACCACAGAGTGGCGGCTGATGGCCGATCTGTACGCCCTGGCGATTCAACTGGACCGCGCGCGCTTCGGATCGATCACGTTCCTGGCTGCGGGCGAACGCATCCGTCTCACCGGCGACTACGAATACGAGGGCCGGAAGATCTTCCACTTCGACGACGCCGCGCAGCACAACGCCACCGGCGACCAGGGGTGCAGCCACGAATGGTGGCACAAGTACAACCCCGAAAAGCAGAACGAACAACTCCGCGCCCACGCGCACATGAAAATGCGGGAGGTCGCCTACTTCCTCAGCAAACTTGACGATCCGGACGCCGTCGAAGCCAACGGCAAAACGATACTCGAGAATTCGATGATCACCATCTCCACCGAATCGGGTGACGGGCGGCATAATGACGTGAAGCGCGAACTCTCTGGCGTGTTTCACGCGATCACCGGCGCGAATGGTCGGTTCAAGACCGGCGAGATCCTCGATCTGAACGCCGAGGGAATCGACGTTTACAACACGATGATCCGGTCCATGGGAGCCGAAGGACAACTCGGTCCGGCTGATCGCGAGATGCGGCCGGTGGATGCGATTCTGGCCTAAGAGAGCTTCGATCTGTGAGCTATTGGCAACGGGGACTCTGCATAACGATTTGTCTCGGGTGCTTGCTCGTTTTGTGGTCGCCGTGGACTGGCGCGGTGATGCCGGGACCGAGAATTGGTCCCGATGTCGAAAAGCGCGAGTACGGCTTCGTGGGATACTACATGGTCGAGACTCGGGAGGGACGGCGGGACGGGCAAGTGCAATGGAGGGGGATGCTGATCACTTTGGCCTGCTCTCTGGGTGCGTTAGGCGTTGCTGTTCGCTGGGGTCGATCTGCTCATTAGGTCAGGCTGTGCTGGCTGGCGCTTCTCGTACGCCAACTTTGGGTTCGGCGGCCGGCACAGCCGGCCCTACTTCGTTTCCGACTGTTCTCCTGCAGTTCGTCCGAAGTCTCACGACTTCGGCGACATGGCGAGACCGGACGAGTCGCCGCACGACGGAGGGAGCGGGTTGCCGAGCGCAGGGTCTGGCCGCTCTAAACAGACGTTGTGCATTGGCCGATTTGTCTCAGGCCGGTGCCGGGCGATATGATAGTGACGGATTATCGCACGAACGATCGGGGCATCCCATGTCGCATTCCAACGAACTTCTCCGCGCCGTCACCCGCCGCCACTTCTTCCAGGACTGCCGTGTCGGACTCGGTGGCATGGCGCTGGCTTCGCTGCTGGACGGCGGACGAACCGTTGCCGGAGACGCAGAGGATCGCGCGACCAATCCACTCGCTCTCCAGCCCACGCACTTTGCGCCCCGCGCGAAGCACGTGATCTACCTCTTCATGGCGGGCGGACCGAGCCAGCTTGAACTATTCGACTACAAACCCAAGCTGCAGGAACTGAACGGCCAGACCATCCCGGACTCCTACGTCGAAGGCAAACGGTTCGCATTCCTCCAGAAAGACGCCAAACTCCTGGGCACGGTCCGCAAGTTCGCGCGGTACGGCGAGTCGGGCACGGAACTCTCCGAATGCCTGCTGCATCTCGCCGGCGTCGTCGACGACATCGCCGTCATCCGGTCGATGAAGACCGACGTCTTCAATCACGGCCCGGCCAAGCTGTTCGCCAACACCGGATCCCCGCAGTTCTCGGGCAGGCCGAGCATGGGCGCGTGGGTGACCTACGGCATCGGCAGCGAATCGGACGATCTGCCGGGATTCGTCGTTTTGCAGTCCGGCCCGCGCGGGCCGC
This sequence comes from Planctomycetota bacterium, assembly GCA_003388505.1. GTDB lineage: Bacteria > Planctomycetota > Planctomycetia > Planctomycetales > Planctomycetaceae > MB-PLM-1. Next base: position 278,977 of record QQVO01000006.1, on the reverse strand, counting down.
GCGGCGGGGCCCCGCTGTGGAGCAGCGGATTCCTGCCGACGACCTATCAGGGAGTCCCCTTCCTCAACGGCGCCGATCCGATTCTCAACCTCTCGAATCCGGCCGGCATCGATCAGGCGGCACAGGGCGAGTTCATCGATGCCGTCACCGACCTGAACCAGTTGCGCCGCGCGGCTGTGGGCGACCCCGAAATCGACACCCGCATCGCCGCCTACGAAATGGCCTACCGCATGCAGACCAGCGCTCCGGAACTGATGGACCTCTCCGGCGAAACCGCCGGGACGCTCGATGCGTACGGCGTTGATCCCGCGGCCCCCTCATTCGCCCGGAACTGTCTGCTCGCCCGGCGGCTGGTCGAAAAAGGCGCCCGGTTCATCCAACTCTATCACACCGATTGGGACCATCACGGCAACGACGGCACGCACCTCGGCGAGCCGCTCGACGCCCGCTGTGCGGAAACCGACAAGCCGGCCGCCGCCCTGATCGCCGATCTCAAACAGCGCGGACTGCTCGATCAGACGCTCATCATCTGGGGGGGAGAATTCGGACGGACCCCGCAAGGCGAACCGCGCGACCTGATCGGCCGTGACCATCATATCGACGCCTACACCATGTGGCTCGCCGGCGGCGGAGTCAAAGGCGGCCAGACGATCGGCCGGACCGACGAAATCGGCTACGAAGTCGTCGAAGACCTGGTGCACGTCCACGACCTGCACGCCACGATCCTGCATCTGCTCGGCCTGGATCACGAGCGTCTCACCTTCCGCTTCCAGGGCCGCGACTTCCGCCTGACAGACGTCGCAGGGCACGTCGTGGAGAAGCTGATCGCGTAGCGTCCCCCGTGCAGACCGCGAATGGGGTCGCACTCTCTTGGTCCGGACAGCGGACCCCACCGCTGGCTCTTGGTCCGCGGGACCCTACGGCTTCCGCAACACGTACAGGCCGTACTCCATCGCGCCGGTCTGATAGGCCGTGAGAATGCGGAGTAGCGTGAGCGCGAAGACGCGGTTGCCGTTGTTCGAGTCGAACAGCGCCTTGATGTACTTTCGTGACGTGCAGAGTTTGCCGGCGAGGCGTCGCGCGCAGATCCACCAGGTCTTGCGGACGTGCTTGCCGAGTTCATCGTATCGCAGGATTTCCAGACCGGCCGACTCGATCATCGCGCGGTATTCCTCGTGGGACCCCATTCCCGGCAACCGGCCTTCGTAGCAGATCGGTTCGAGCAACCGCCGCACCTCCCAGTTCCGGGGCGAGGAGTGCACCTGCCAGCAGTAGATCGCAGCCTTCTTCCCCGGCTTGAGCACGCGGGCGATCTCGTCAAAGTAACGCTGCTTGTCCGGCATGTGCGTCAGACATTCGATCGAGATCACGGCATCGAAAGACGCCTCCGGAAACTCATTCGTCATCCAGTCCTGCAAGAGGTAGCGTGGATACTCGTCGCCGTTCGTCTGCGCCCGCGCGAATTCCAGTTGCGCTTGCGAGACCGTAACGCCCGTCACGTGGGCTCCGTACTCGCGAGTCAAGAATCGGGAGGTGCCGCCGTAGCCGCACCCGACGTCGCAAACCTTCGATCCCTCGGCAATTCCCGCCTGTTCGGCCGCCAGGCGGATTAACTGCTCGCAGGCCTGCTCGGGCGTCTCGTTGCCCGATTTCCAGAGCCCGTGATGCACGTGCTCCCCCCAGATGTCCCGATAGTACACATCGAGTTCGTCGTAGTGTCGGCCGACCGTCTCGACGGTCGGCGACTCGCGGGGGGTGATCATCTTGTGCAGCTCAAAGGGGGCTTTGTTTCGAGCCCGACATCGTGAATCAGATACGTTCGTTTCGCGCTCTCGTGGGTTTCAGGCAACGACGACGTCGTGGCCGACCGGCTCGCGGAGCGAGTCGGTTACAGTGCTTGAGCCACGCTGCTTCTATTTGCCGAAGCGCAGCGTCAGCAGCACCCACAGTGCGCCGACGGCGTCCTTCCAACTGATTTTCGATTCGCCGACCGTGCGGTCCTTGAAGACGAACGGAACCTCTTCAAACGTGCAACCGACCTTTCGGCAGCGATACAGGATCTCTTCCTGGATGGCATATCCCCTGGCCCGGATGCGATCGAGGTCGACCTCGGCCAGCTTGTCCACGCGGTAGCACCGGAAGCTGCCGCTGTTGTCCTTCGTTTTCAAGCCCAGGATCAGCCTGGCGTACGTATTGATCCCCCAGCTCATGACGTGACGGTGCGGCCCCCAGCCCTCGACGCCCCCGCCGGCCACATAGCGCGAACCGACCGCGACGTCGGCCCGCGAGGCTGTCTCAAGCAACGCCGGAATCGTTTCCGGCGGATGTGAGAAATCGGCGTCCATGTTCAGGAGCAGGTCGTAATCGTGTTCGATCCCGTACCGGAACCCGGCCACAGTCGCCGTTCCCAGCCCCTGTTTCCCCGGCCGGTGCAGGACATGAATCCGCTGGTCGCCGGCGGCCAGTTCGTCCGCCAGTTCACCCGTTCCGTCGGGCGAGTTGTCGTCGATGACCAGCACGTCCGCCTGCGGCGCATGCCGGTGAATCTCGGGAATCAGCCGACCGATGTTCCCCCGCTCGTTGTACGTGCACAGTGTGACCAGCAAACGTCGATCGGCCGGCATGGCTGTCTCGGGATTGGGCAATCTCGCGTCTTGGGCCGGAACCGTCCGGGAAATGCCAATCCATCGAAGCCGGCGCGCTTGCCAGAGCAAACTGCTCTACCATGTGTCCGCGTCGAGCGGTATTTGGACTTTCGGGGACGAGAATCCGCGAGACAGATCGCCAACAGTGATTTGCAAAGCGCTATAAAGAACCGTTGCGATTCCTGCGGGCGCAACGTCACTCATCGTCAGGTTCACGGTCATAGCGACTCTTGCGCGTCGCCCATTCGTCGTCGAGTTCCATCAGATTCTCTTTCAGAAACTCGAGGATCGGAACCTCCACCGCTTTGATCTGCGTCCCCAGCAGCACCGTACCGCGTGCGTTGGTGTTCGGCCGCAGGAATTCGACCCGATCTTCGTTCGCCTTGATGCCGGCCAACACCTGGTAAATCGACTTCGCCTGGTTGCGGTCCATGGCATCGCGCGTTCCCACCATCACGAGAAACGCAATTCCGAACTGCGGTTTTCTCAGAAACGTCGCCGAGCGAGTGCCGTTCAGTCGGCCGATGCTCGCGACCGGGGAGAGCAGGACGATGGCCCGCACGTCCTGACCGCGCGGGGTTCCCGGCGCGCCGCCCGGTCCGTCGAGATAAGGGAGCTTCTTCCAGTCGAGTTCGGCGAACGCCAGCGCGACGGGGGCCGTCACGTCGCTGGCAACGATGCCCAGTTTGCGCACGTTCAGGCGTTTGGCCTCATGTTCGGCAACCAGGAAATCCTTCACCGCCATCAGGTCGCCCTGGGCCATCTTCCCGTAATCGTTCAGTTCGACTTTCGCCGTCGCGCCGTCGACGACGCTCTCTCCGTGCTTGCGAAGATCGACAGTGACGACCGCGTAACCCAATTCGTTGAGCACCTCCGCGAATGATTTGCCCCCCGGAGGCGCCGAACTCTTGTCCCAGATCAGCCGGCTGCCATCCTCCCCGTGCAACAGGATCACAACGGGCGCGTCTTCCGTGCCGGAGGGGTATTTCTCCTCCAGCGCCGGATAGTACGTGATGTGGATCGGAAATCGATCCCCTTCTGATTGGAGGACTTCCGGACGCGGTTTCGCGTCTTGAGCAGTTGTCACAGCCGCGAGCCCGTGCAACAGACACCCGCTCACGACCGCCCCGACGAGGGCCGCCCTGCGTGGCGGTCGGGCCGCGGATCGATGTGCAGGCTTCGCCTGACTGATCCCGACGGGCGCACTCGGGATTCTGGATTGGAACATGGCAGTACCTCCACGCGGACTCTGACGAGACGTGTCAAATGGTCGAAATGCACGGCATTTTTCAGTGTAGACCCGCTCCGGTGACCGGTCAATCGGGATCGCGCCGCGCCGCGAAAACTCATAGCGCCCTCGCGCGCTTCGGTCAGCGAAGCAAGGTCTTCCGGTCAGGACGACTTTGCCGCCGCTCAGTATCCGACTGCTGCGCCGTCCTTGCGCGGATCGGTGCCGCCGTGCAGGACGCCCTGTTCGAAGTCGATTCGAATCCCCTGGTACCCGCCGAACGAGACCGGAGACCGGATCACCTCGTGACCCCGTTCCTGCAGCAGCTTGACCGTCGCCTCGGGAATTCCCGATTCGACGGCGACCTTGCCCCCGCCCGCCTGCATCGGCGTCCCGGTCGGCGTGGCCGAGCCGAGGTGCCGCATGCGGGCCGCGTCTCCGGCTGCCTGCACATTCATGCCGAAGTCGATCATGTTCACCAGAATCTGAACATGCCCCTGAGGCTGCATGTCGCCCCCCATCACGCCGAAGCACAACCACGGCTTTCCCTCGCGGGTGACCATCGCCGGGATGATGGTATGAAAGGGCCGCTTGTGAGGCTCCAGAGTGTTGGCGTGCGACTCGTCGAGGGAAAACAACGCCCCGCGATTCTGCAGGCAGAACCCGAGTTTGCCGGGAGTCGCCTTCGAACCGAACCCGTAATAATTGCTCTGGATGAATGAGCAACAGTTCCGGTCCTGATCGACAACGCTGAGGTACACCGTATCGCCCGCTTGCAGCATTGGAGCGCCCGCCGGAACATCCACGGCCGCACGATTCGGATCGATGCGTTTTCTCTGCTGGTTGGCGTACTCCTTGGAAACGAGCTGCGCGACGGGCACATCGGCGAACGCGGGATCGGCGTAGAACTTCGCCCGGTCCGCAAACGCCAGTTTCTTGGCCTCGACGAGCAAGTGCAGGTAGTCGGCGCTGTGGCTGCCCATTTTGGCCACATCGTACGCCTCAAGGATGTTCAGCATTTCCAACGCGGCAATGCCCTGGCCGTTGGGAGGCAACTCCCACACGTCGTATCCGCGATACCGGGTGGAGACCGGCTCGACCCATTCCCCGGCATGATCGGCGAAGTCCTGCATCGAAAAACAGCCGCCGTGCGCCTCGCTGAACTCGACGATCTGTTGGGCGATGGGGCCCTCATAGAATGCGTCGCGGCCGCCTGCGGCGATCAATCGATACGTCGCCGCCAGGTTGGGGTTTCGGAAGATCTCACCCGCCTCGGGCGGCCGCCCGTCGATGAGCCAGGTTGCGGCCGAGTCCGGCCAGGATTCGAACGACTTCTCCGCCCCTTTCCATTGGCCGGCGATAATCTCGCTGACCGGGAACCCCTCCTCCGCATGCCTAATCGCCGGTTGCAGCAACTCAGCGAGCGGTCTGGCGCCGAATCGCTCCGAGAGCATCTGCCATCCGTCGACGCACCCCGGAACCGACCATGCCAGCGGTCCTTCCGCCGGAATCTCCGTCAACTCCCGCTCTTTGAAAACCTCCCGGTTCAACCCGTACGGGCTGCGCCCGGACGCATTCAGGCCATAGAGTGTTTCCGTCTTCGCATCCCAATAGATGACGAACAGGTCTCCCCCGATTCCGCAGCTCATTGGTTCGACGACGCCCAGCATGGCGTTGACGGCGATCGCGGCGTCGACCGCATTGCCGCCCGACCTGAGCACCTCCAGGCCGGCTTGCGCCGCGAGCGGTTGACTCGTCGCCACCATGCCGTTGCGGGCCATGACCACCGAGCGCGACTGCCCGGGTTTGCCGCTCGGGCGATCGTATTCGGCGGCCGATCCGCTCTTCGCCGGCGCGTACGGCAGAATCAACTCCAGCATCAGGCAGGCTCCCACAAGCCGAAGAGTCCATCGGCGGATCGTCGAATCGCCGCAACCACGCATTCCTCAGATCTCCTCGAAGTTCCACGCCGCGATCGCCGGGAACGACTCAGAGCCCGGCAATGCGGCGCACGCAGCCCGCGCGCCAGTCGTAACAGGTCAAATAGGAAGAACTTGAGTTTGTCCGATGCGTGTCCGCTTGGCAATGCTGGGCGTTCGCTGTCTTCGACCGGTGAGGGAGCGAAGAGCTTCGGGGCATTCCGATCGACGCGACTGTACGAGGCGTGCCGGTTGTTCGCGTTGCTCAACCGAATCGAATGTGTGGATCGGCGGCGACAGCCAATGTGAGTCGTTTCGCCGCTTCGCATTTCGGTTCGCAGGCCACAGAGGTAAGAGTTAGGATGCACAGCGTTTTCCCGTCCGGACTGCCCGTATCGTCGATGCCGACATGATTGCCGTCGAACAGCTCACGAAGGAATTCGCCGATTTGCAACGAGGATCGGTCGTCGCGCTGGACGGAGCGACGTTTCAGGTTCAACCGGGAGAAGTGTTCGGCCTGCTCGGCCCGAACGGGGCCGGCAAAACGACCTGCCTCAGGATCCTCAGCACCGTTCTCAAACCGACCTCCGGCCGCGCCGTCGTTGCCGGTTACGACGTCGCCGAACATCCCGAACGAGTGCGAAACAACATCGGATTCATGTCGTCGAACACAGGCCTCTACGACCGGATGACGGCGTGGGAACTGGTCGAGTACTATGGCAGGCTCTACGGCATGCCGGAAGGTCCGCTGCAGGAGCGGCTCGAAACAATTTTCGAAACTCTGCAGATGAACGACTTCCGGGATCTGCTCAGTTCGAAGATGTCGACCGGCATGAAGCAGAAAGTTTCGATCGCGCGGACCATCGTGCATGACCCGCCTGTGCTGATTTTCGACGAGCCGACCTCGGGACTCGACGTGCTGGTCGCCCGCGCCGTGCTGAAGACGATCGAGTCGCTCAAGGAGCAGGGCAAATGCATCATCTTTTCGACGCACATCATGCGTGAAGTCGAACGTCTCTGCGATCGGGTCGCCATCATTCATCGCGGCCGTATTCTCGACATGGGCGGCCTGACGGAGTTGTCTCAGCGGCATCAGCAACCTGACATGGAAGAGCTGTTTTTTCACCTGATCGACAGGCACGATTCCGAATCGGACTTGATCGCTGCGACACCCTGAGCAGACCATTTAGGGGGATGGCCGTGCGTCGACTCGAACTCAATCCACTTCGCGCGGCTCCCGGGAATTGACAGGCATGCGTTGGAATAACGTCAGGTTGATCCTGCTGCGGGAGGTGCGCGACCAGTTGCGCGACCGCCGCACGCTGTTCATGGTCGCCGTGCTCCCGATCATGCTCTATCCGCTGCTGGGTCTCGCGATGGCCCAGATGATGTCGTCCTTCAACGAGCAGACGCGGACCGTCCTCGTGCTCGGGGCCGCGGAACTCCCCGGTCCCCCGCTGATCGAAGGCGATCGCTTCATCACAGATTATTTCGACGACCCGGCCGATGCGGAAAAGCTGCGCGTCCTCACGGAGGAGTCAATCGCCACCGTGGACGATGAGGCACTGCAGGACTTTGCCACCGAAGCCCTGCAAATGCGGCCGCTGATCGAAGAACTTGCGGAAATCACCGAGACTATCGACGACGCGCGCGAGACCGCAGGCGAAGCGGCGTCTCTTACCGCGCTGGAGAAGCGGGAAGCGGAACTTCGTGCGCTAATCGGCGACTGGTTCAACCGCGGACCGGTGCAGGTGTTGATCGTCGTTCCGGACGGGTTTCGGGAGCAGTTCGATGCCGTCAACCGGCGCCTGGCGCGGGACGACTCGCAGGAGGAGATCCCGGAACTCCCGCACCCCATCGTGCTTGAGAACGGCGCTGTCGATACCTCGGCCATCGCCTTCCGCCGCGTGCAGCAGGCGCTTCGACGCTGGGAGAAAAAACTGCTCGAAGACAGGCTGGAACAGGCTCAGTTGCCCCCGTCCATCCATACTCCTTTCGACGCAACCGACGTCAACCTGGCGGAAGAGGATCAGATCGCCGCCAGCGTCTGGAGCAAGCTCTTCCCCACGCTCCTGATCATCATGTCGGTCACCGGCGCTTTCTACCCCGCCATCGACGTCGGGGCGGGCGAAAAGGAGCGGGGCACCATGGAAACGCTCCTGATCTGTCCTGCAACGCGGACCGAGATTGTCGCCGGCAAGTTCCTGACCGTCATGCTGTTCAGCCTGACCACGGCCCTGCTGAATCTGCTCAGCATGGGATTCACCGGGAAATACATGCTTCAGATGTCGACCGCGTCGGCGTTTTCCCAATTCGGTTCGTTTTCGTTTCCGCCCCTCTCGGCGCTGTTGTGGCTCGGCGTGCTGTCGATTCCCATCTCCGCCCTTTTCAGTGCGCTGAGCCTGGCCTTTGCCATGTTCGCGAAAAGCAGCAAGGAAGGGCAGTACTACCTCACTCCCTTGCTGATTGTGACCATCGGCATCACCGTCTTCTGCCTCAATCCCGCCGTCGAGATCTCGCCTTACTTCAGCGTCATGCCGGTGATGGGGCCGGCGCTCCTGCTCAAAGCGTTGCTGCTCGGGTCGACCAGTCCGGTTCGCCTGTCGATCTATTTCCTGCCGGTGCTCGTCTCCAGCTTCCTGTACAGCGCCATGGCGCTATGGTGGGCGATTGAACTGTTTCGCAGTGAAGACGTTCTGTTTCGCGGCGCGGAACGATTCGATCTGCGGTCCTGGATCCGGCACCTGGCCCGCGACAAGGAATCGACGCCGAACTTCTCAGAGGCCGGCTTCTGCTTTGTACTGATTCTGCTGCTGCAATTCGCGTTTCAGTCGAAGATACAGGCCGACTTCGCAAAAGCCACGGCTGCTGACGCGATGTCAAAACTGTTCGACACGCAGATGATCTACCTCATCGTCACCGTGGCCACCCCGGCGTTGATGATGGCCGTCATGCTGACCACCAGCGTCCGCAAGACCCTCAAGCTCTATTGGCCCAGCGCCTCGATGCTCGCGGCGGGCTGCGTATTGCCGTTTTTCCTGCTCCCACTCTCTTTTGAACTGGGACAATTCCTCAACCGCACCTTCTTCCCGGAGCTTCCGGCGGGCGTGGCCGAGGTCTTCAGATCGCTGGGCGACGCCGAAGTCAGTGTCTGGATGGCCCTGGCGACCTTCGCGCTCACGCCGGCGATTTGTGAGGAACTCGCGTTTCGAGGCTTTATCCTGAGCGGGATGGAACACTCGGGACGGCGCTGGTTGCCGATCATCCTGTCCAGTTGCGCGTTTGGGATCGTGCACATGGTCGCGCAGCAGGTGTTTAACGCGATGCTGCTGGGTCTCGTGCTCGGCCTTCTCGCCGTCCGCAGCCGCAGTCTCCTGCCGGGCGTCCTCTTTCACCTGCTGTACAACGGCACACAGGTTGTGCTCACGCGGGTCGACCCGGCTCCTTTCGCCGGGGGCTGGCGCGAACACCTGTTTACCGTGCAGGCAGTCGGCGAAGACACCGTACTGCGTTACGACCCGCTCCTGCTCGTGATCTGTGCGGTCGTGGCGGTCCCCATCCTGGCCTGGCTCGTGTCGACTCACGATGGCGACGACTCTCCATCAGCAAGAGAGAAACGGCTCCGCATCGAACCCGCGGAGCCGGCGGCGATGGCACCTGATGCCGCGAGTTAAGTCACCAGATCATGAGGCTGCCGCCTGCACATATCTCGGCTTCAACCTGCCTTATCAGGGTGGCCGGGGCTGGAGCGACCAACGGGAGTGAAGCCCCGGTCGCGGAAAGCGTTCGTCCGAAGTCTCACGACTTCGGCTACACGACCGGGGCTTCCCTCGCTTCGCTCAGTCCAGCCCCGGCCACCCGGTTGAGATGTGTGTCACTGATAGGCTCATGAGGCTGACCGCAGCGGCCCGCCGAATGCCGGAGTGGAAGCGGCGATTTGCTCACTGCCCGCTTTGGCGACTTCCGGACACAGATCCTGGTTCTCCGCGAATAGCTCGGCGCGTTGGATGCGAACACTCTGAGGCGCTTCGATTCCAAGTTGCACCCGGCTGCCGCGGATCGAAAGCACGCGAACCTGCACGCCTGTTCCAATCGTGATTTCCTCGTTACATTTGCGAGTAATGACAAGCATGAATTCCTCCCTGAATTGCGCGGTCTCGATCGCCTGCCAGCGGCGAATGTGAGCGGAAGTATAGTAATGTACAAACGTGCGTCAATCCCGCTTCGCACGTATTTTTTCTTCGCGGGGTGATCCTGAACGCAACGAACCTGGGCTGCACTGAATGCATCAGACCGGACACGGGCCGCACAGCATCAAGGAACGCACTCCGCAGGCGGGAGGCCAACGTTCGCCTGTGAATCCGTCACGGACCAGTTAGTTTCTCGACCGAACAACCGCCAGCGCCGCGTCATGAGTCATAACGGCAAGCTCTACATCGAAACTGTCGGCTGTCAGATGAACGTGCTCGACAGTGAACTCGTCGTCGCCGCTTTGCGACAATCCGGTTACGAGCTGGTCGGCGACCCGCTTGCGGCGGATACCGTTCTGTTCAACACGTGCAGCGTGCGGGAGCACGCCGAGCAGAAGATCTACAGCGCCGTCGGCCGGCTGAAATACAGCAAGCGAAAACGGCCGAACCAGGTCATCGGCGTCATCGGCTGCATGGCCCAGAAGGATCAGGATTCGATTTTCCGCCGGGCGCCGCACGTCGACCTCGTCGTCGGCACCGGTCAACTGGCGGAGGTTCCCTCCCTCGTGAACGAGGCCCGGACAACGCGCACTCAAAAGCTCGCGGTCAGCCTCGGCCGAACCGACGGAAACCGCGGCGAAGTCGCCGGCAGTTTCCAGAGCTACGATCCACTCCGCGACCCGCAAATGCGGCCCAGCCCCTGGCAGGCGTATGTGCGGATCATGATCGGATGCGACAAGTTCTGCACGTACTGCGTCGTCCCGAGCACGCGCGGTCCCGAACAAAGCCGCTCACCGCAAGAGATCCTGCGCGAAGTGGAAGTCTTGGCCGGGCAGGGCGTTCGCGAAATCACGCTGTTGGGACAAACCGTCAACAGCTATCGCCACCAGGAGAACGGCCGGACCGCCCGGCTCAGCGATCTGCTGGCGATGATCCACGACGTTCCCGGCATCCTCCGGATCAAGTTTGTCACAAATTTCCCCAAAGACATGACGGACGACTTGCTGACCGCCATGCGAAACCTGCCGAAGGTCGCCCGCTATCTGCACGTGCCGCTCCAATCGGGGTGCGACGAAGTTCTGCGGCGGATGAAACGGGGCTACACCGCGGCTGAGTATCGAGACATGATGCAGCGGATTCGCGGCACTCTCCCCGATTGCGCCGTTTCCAGCGATTTCATCGTCGGCTTCTGCGGTGAGTCGGAGGAGTCATTCCAGAAAAGCATGGATGCGGTTCGCGAGTTCCGCTTCAAGAACAGCTTCATCTTCAAGTACAGTCCGCGACCGGGCACCAAAGCGCACGAACTGCTCCCGGACGACGTGCCGGACGACGTCAAACGGCGGCGGAACAACGAAATGCTCGCCGCGCAGAGTGAGATCAGCGCCGACGACAACGCCGCCCGCATCGGGAGCACGCTGGAAGTCCTGGTGGAAGGCCTCAGCAAGAAGGCGATCGCCGGAGGAACGGACAACGGCCCCGTGCTTCCCGGTTGGCACGACGGCGCCGCTGCGGCAAGCGACAGCGCGGCGGAAACCGTGCAACTCGACGCCCCGCCGTCCGTCGACGGCGAGAACAACGGGCACGACGCGGTCCGCCTGCAACTGGTCGGCCGCACGACCTGCGACCGCATCGTCGTTTTCGACGGGAACCCCCGCTTGGCCGGATCCCTGGTCGACGTCTTCGTTGAGGATTGCACGCCGACGACGTTGATCGGCTCGATCGTAACGAAGGAAGTCCAGCACGGCTCGTCGTCGATCCTGCCGATTCTGCAGTAATCTCTCCCGCCCGCGGCCGCCAGCGCACCCGATCGTGCGGTGCGCGCGAATCTGGGAATCTGAGATTAACCTGGCCGGATTCGGAAGGTTTTACGATTCAGGGGAAGGAGCGGCCGTTTGCCCGCCGTTCTTCGAAGTCTTGCGATGCGAGCCGGAAACCTTTGGATTCGGACTTTCAATCCGGCCACACTGACTGCATTCCGCTGCTTGATCGGGTTTCTTCAAGAATGCCCGCGAGTCGCCGGAATCGCCGTCGGTAGGGATTGCCGTCCGACGCTCTGTGTTGACGGATCGTTCGCATTTCGCCTCGGTCTGCCAACCCATGTCGCCAGTCTCCTCCACGAATCGGGCAACCACTTCGACGGCGCGGTCGTTCCGTCCTCCCTCGGTTCGATCGGCGCAGCTTCCGGCTCAACGGCTGCGGCCTGCAGCCAAGACGCTCATCGAACTCGTCACGACGCTGTTCGATCCTGCGCGCGAACAGATCCTCTCCGACGAACGATCCTCTGACGCGGTCGGCACGATCTCGAAGGCTTTGCGCGCCCCGCGAGAGGGATCACCTCCGGCCACAAGCCGCCGCTGCGAGAATCGTCTGCCCGCCGCGCGAACGGTCTGCGTGTGCAGTGAACGGACCGCGCTCGGCGTGATCGCCACTCTGAGCGGCTACGAAAGCCTCCCGACGCGGCCCAGTCTCCTCATCGTGGACCGACGACGACGCCCGCTGAGTGAACCGGAGAAGGAGGAGTTGTTCGTCGCGTGCGAGCGGCTGGAAGAGCAGGGATGGCGGCTGCGCGATCTTTCGGCCAATCACCGGCTCCGCGACGTCGCGCTGCAGATTGCGCTGGCGCGCAGCGCGACGCAGTCCACGATTCTCTTCCTGGACGGCGTCGAAGGGATCGCGGAAACGGATGATCCGGCGCGAACCGCACAATCGCTCAGAGCCGACGCAGCCGAAACCGACCTGTCGGCAACCGGATTGCCCTATGCGGTATCCGCAAGATCGGCACGATTCGACCAGTTGGCAGTTCGCAGGAAGCCTCTGCGGGGAGATGTGCGGAGGTGGATCGCGGAGTACGACAGCGTCGGCAAGCGCGGCCTATACTTGTGGCGGTGGTGCCTGCACGGAATCGAGTTGACGACGTTTCCCGACGTAGCGGCGACACTCCGCACGCACGTCCACGAAACGAAGTTGCTCTCCGTGATCCTGTGCGTCCTGTTCGACGACGTCGCCGATTGTCGCGGCCGGCCGGAGTTCCTCGACGGGTTGATCCAGGCCGTCACCGGCGACGGAACCACCGAATTCGAACTGAGCGAACCGGAAGCCCGGCACCTCGACGTGACATGCAGATTATGGCGTGAATACGAATCACGCCTTCGAAAATACCCCCGCCATCGGGAATTCGGGCGGCTGTTGAAATTCGATCTTTCACAGTTTTTCAGTGCAATGCGGTATGCCCATCTCGTGAATGGTCATCCCGGATTGCTGAATCGAACGGAGCACGACGTTTATACGCCGCACAACATGTTGATGGTGAGTTTCTCCACGATCGACCTTATGGGCATTCCCACCTTCGACGCCTCCGAACTGGGCTGCGTGCGCGAGGCCATGTGGCACGCGCAGGCGATGGGTCGCATCGGCAACGTCGTCAGCACCTGGCGACGAGAGATGAACGAAGAGGACTATTCCAGCGTGATGTTTCTGGACGACGCGGCGGGAGCCGCTCCCGCATTCACGGAGACGACCGGAGGCGATCTCCCTGCCGCAGCCGACACAACCAACCGACAGGCCCAACTCCTCGAGAAGTGGCGCTGGCATCGCGGCAAGTGCCGCGACGCGGCGTCTCGCGTCCAATCAATCACGCTCGACAACGTTCTTTCCGGCCATGACAGATTCTGGGACATGCATCTCGCCAGTACCGGCCTCATATGACCGAGCGCGGGCGTCGCCCGCAACCCGATAACGTAGCGCACGCAGCCTTGCGTGCGTCCCGCTGATCGCAAAAACCGCTGACGCACGCTGGCAGCGTGCGCTACGGACAAACACCACAATTTGCGCAGGACGACAAACTCTCGCCAATGAGTAGCACGGAAACTCCCCGCCGGGAGGGAGTCCCGCCCGCCTGCCCGCCGACTGTATCCACGCCCCGCCGCACTGTCGCTGCCTTCGCCGAGCGAATTCCGCCGCTCGCGTTTTGAACCCTGACCGCCATGCTCGACTCCGCATTCCGCCGCACAGGACCGCACTTCATCCTGCTGATGATGCTGGCCTCGCGCGTCTTCGCGATCTTCGCGGGGTGCCTGTGCATCTACTACGTTCATCTCGGCATCAAGCTGGAGCCGGCAGCGTTTCGCCACTTCGTCGTCACGGCGCTGATCGTCACGGTCCTGGCCGCCGTGATCACCGCGCTGCAGGCCCTCTACGAGACGCGCCATTTGCGCCGCGTGTTGCACATCCTCAGGTCGGGTCGACAGCCTGCGGCGGAGCTTGCACGCCGCGGAGCGCGCGAGGCCTTCACGTTTCCCGCGGTACACGCCGGCCGCGAGGCGATCACCGACCCCTGGTACACGATTGTCCCGATCTGCGCGACGCTCGCCGTCCTCGACGACGTCTCGGTCGAGGTGCTGCTGCAGGTCTTCTTCGCAGGGTTCCTCGGCCTCTCGTGCATCATTCTCGGAACCTTCTTCCTGAGCCAGCGCTGCATGGCGCCGGTGATCGAATACCTGCTTCGCAACGGAATCGAAGTCGATTTCGAGGCGCTGCCCAAGAACCGGCTCAGTACGCGATTGCAGGTCGGCTTCGGCATCGTGATCCTCACCACCGCCGTCATGATCGGCGCGCTCGCCAATCAGCGGGCTCTGGAGATCATCCGCAACCCCGAAACCCGGGTCGAAACCGTCGCCAGCCTTCGCAACCATACGATCTTCATCTCGCTCGCCGCCGTCGCCATTGCGGTCGGGTATTCCCATCTTCTCGCCCAATCGGTCTCGATCAGGGTCGGACGGCTGGTCGCGATGATGAAGCGCGTCCAGGCGGGGGAATTCTCGCACCGGCTCTACCCCTCCGGGAACGACGAGATCGACATGCTCACCCGCCAGTTCAACAGCACGGTGGGCGAACTGGAACACAAGGACAAGATCGTCCGCGATCTGAACGCCAATCTCGAACGCAAAGTGCGCGACCGCACCACCGAACTGGCCCGCAGCAAGCGCTCCCTTCAGGAGTCACTGAAAAAGCTCCGTGAAAGCGATCGCCATAAGACGGAGTTCTTTTCCAACGTCAGCCACGAGTTGCGCACGCCGTTGACCATGATTCTTTCGCCCCTGGAGCAACTCGCCAGGCAAGAGGGGGACCGGCTCTCGGAAAAGTCCCGATCGCTGGTCGACGTGGCGACCGTGAACGGGCACCGGTTGCTGAAGTTGATCAACCAGTTGCTCGACTTCGCCAAGCTCGAAGCGGGGCATTCGAAGCTCCACCCCACTCCCGTCAACGTCAATTGCCTCGTCAGCCGGCTCGTCGCCGCCGCCGTGCCGCTGGCCGAAGGACGCGGCGTTCAGTTGTCCGTCCGGCTCGAGGAGGATCTGAAGCCGATCACCGCAGATGAGGAAAAACTGGACGCCGTGGTCACCAACCTGCTGTCCAACGCCCTCAAATTCACCCCCCGCGGCGGGTCCGTCACGGTCTCGACCTCGCTCTGCTCCGGGGGAGACTCCGTCTTTGCTGAGGACCAGGTCCGTGTGGCGGTCGAAGACACCGGCATCGGCATCGCTCCCGAGAACCTGGACAAACTGTTCCAGAGATTCGTCCAGGTGGACGGCTCCACGTCTCGCGCCTTCGCCGGCACGGGACTCGGACTTGCTCTGGTCAAGGAGTTCGTCGAGCTGCATGGCGGGCAGGTCAGCGTCGAGAGCGAACCCGACCGGGGGAGTTGCTTCTCATTCACGCTTCCCGCCGTCAAACCGTCCGTTGAAATCAGTGGCTTTAGCGATCCGGGTTCCCAGTTGCTCCGCCCGGAACGGTTCGCAGACCTCATGGAGTACGAACCGAAGTTCAAGGGGAAATCTGAGCAAACCCCAGCCGACAACGCCGGCGCAGCGAGAATCCTCGTTGTCGACGACACCCCCGACATCCGCCACCTGTTGGGCGAGATTCTGCAGGAACACTACAAGGTGACGTTCGCCGAAGATGGACAGGCCGGTTGGGAATCGGTCCAGAACGACCCGCCGGATCTCATTCTTTCGGACGTCATGATGCCCGGCGTCGACGGGCGCGAACTCTGCCGGCTCGTCAAGGAGAACCCGGAGACCGCCGCGATCCCGTTCGTGCTGCTGACCGCCCGCGCCGGCATGTCGATGAAGCTCGAAGGTCTCAACATCGGCGCCGACGACTACCTCGTCAAACCCTTCAACTCCGAAGAATTGCTGGCCCGCGTCCGCTCGCTGCTCAGGCTCCGCCGCATGCACACCGACCTCGCCAGCCAGCACAAGGAACTCGAGGCGACGGTCGCCGAACTCCGGGAAACCCGCGATCAACTCGTCCAGTCGGAAAAGATGAACTCGCTCGGCCATCTCGTCGCCGGATTGGCGCACGAGATCAACAACTCGATCAACGCGGTCTCCAACGGCGTACCGGCCATTATTCAGAGAACGCAGCGGCTGGAGCGGCTGGTCGAGGCCGCGCTCCACGGCGAAGACGACCCGGAGGCCGCCTCCGCCATCGCGGACACGTTCCAGGGAATCCACCGCCTGGCGGGCGTCGTGGAAGAAGGCGCCCAGAGAACCGCCGGCATCGTCGGCGATATGAAACGATTCTCGCATCCCGGCAAGGAAACCCAGGAAGTGTTCGACCTCAACCACGCACTGGAACTCTGCGTTGACCTGCTTTCGAAGCAACATCGGGAGAAGGTCGCCGTCCATTGCGAATTCGGAGACGTCGGAACGATTCGCGGATCCTATGGAAAACTGAACCAGGTGTTTCTCAACCTGCTGGCCAACGCCGCCCAGGCGATGCCCCACGGCGGCGAGATCTACGTCACGACCGCCCTCGAAGGCGACCACGCCGTGGTCTCCATCCGCGACACCGGGACAGGAATTCCCGAGGAAATCCGCTCCCGAATCTTCGATCCGTTCTTCACCACCAAACCGCCGGGACAGGGGACGGGACTCGGGCTGTCGGTCAGTTACGGAGTCGTCACCGGCATGGGAGGCACGATTGACTGTCACAGCGTCGAGGGGGTCGGCACCGAGTTCATCATCCGGCTTCCCAACACCGTGGCGCCGTCGGCCGGCGCGAGCAGTCCCCAACCGGCCCTGGAGTCGGTGACTTGACGTTGCTCGATTTCCGGAATGCGCTAGAATGTAACTACTGGAATGCCATGCACTTTCGCGACACACAGCGGGCGAGTCCTTCCAATTCGACAACTCGGTGCATGGCGGTCCACGCGGCGGACGGTTTCCTGACCGCTGGCCGGTCGGAGCGGCGCGAGTTCTCGCGCGTCCGGCCCAAGAACGAGAAGCGCCTGCCATGAAGCGCGACATCCTCTATGTGGACGACGAGCCGAGCAACCTGATCGTCTTCGAAGCGGCCTTTGAAGAGACGTTCAACGTCTATACCGCCGCGAACGCCGATGAAGCGCTCAATTTCCTGAAGTCACAGCCCGTTCCGGTCGTCGTCGCCGATCAACGGATGCCCGACATGACCGGCGTCGAGATGTTCGGTCTCATCCGCAAGATCTACCCTCACACGCAGCGCGTTATTCTCTCCGGCTTCGCCGACTCCGACGCCATCATCGACGCCATCAACGAAGGGCAGGTGTTCCAGTTCGTGCGCAAGCCCTGGCAGCGCGTGGAACTCCTCTCCGTGCTGCACCGGGCGCTCGATGCGCACGATCTTGCCGTCCAGAATTCCGTGTTGACCGAACGCTTGCTCGTCTCGGAGCGATGCGCAATGCTCGGACAGGCCAGCGGACGAATCGCCCACGAAATGGCCAACCAACTGAACATTCTGCCGCTCATCGAACTGATTGAAGATGACTACCGCGAGGACGAACAACTGCTGGAGTTCGCGGAAGTCGCCCGGTTGACCTACGAGCGCCTCACGGAACTCATCGAGGAGGTCAAGGCGTTCGTCCGGTTCCAGCCGCAGAACGCCGAACTCAAACCGCTCGACCTCGATGAATCGATTCACGAACTTGCATCGTTCATCCGTTTCAGCCGCACGGTTCCCCAGGAACAACTCTCGATCGACATCCGCGCCCGCCCGAAAATCCTCGGCCACAAACTCAAACTCCATCAGGTTCTGGTCAACCTGATCAAGAACGCCTCCCACGCGATCGCCGATCGCACGGAGGGACGGGTTCAGGTGACGCTCGACAAGGCGGACGGCGACGCCGTCATCTCGGTTTCCGATAACGGAACCGGAATCTCCCCGGAAAACCTCGAGCGCATCTGGGAACCGTTCTTCTCCACCAAGGGGGACGCCGGGAATGGAATGGGGCTCGACGTTGCGAAACGGCTGATCGCCGCCCAGAACGGCGAAATCTGCTGCGAAAGTGAACTCGCCAAGGGAACCTGCTTTACAATCCGCATCCCGCTGCTGGCTGAGGGCAAAGACGACTCTCCGGAGAAAAACAGCGCCGCCCCGGCGAACCCATCCAGCGCCAAGCCGGTCCCCCTTTCATAATTGACCGTCGCCGCACAACGCGTCGCGCGATTCGCGTACCGGGAGTGCAGGCTGCAATTGCATTGCACCGACGCGCCAATACACTGATCGCTCTCGGCCGCGTTGCGCGCCGTTCGACCGCTCCGTGACGACAAAAGCCAGGCCCGCCAAGGGCGCTGACGCCCCTATCGACTCTCCTTCAGGCTCGCCGTATGCCCCGGTACGACCCTCAGAGAATTGAACCCAAGTGGCAAGCCTACTGGGACGAGCGCGGCACCTTCACCACGCCCAACGCGCCTCCCGAAGACTCGAAGGGCAAACTCTATGTGCTCGACATGTTCCCCTATCCGTCTGGATCGGGGCTCCACGTCGGCCATCCGGAAGGCTACACGGCCACCGACATCATCTGCCGCTACGGCCGCATGCGCGGCAAACACGTCCTCCATCCCATGGGTTGGGACGCTTTCGGCCTCCCGGCCGAACAACACGCCATCCGCACCAAGACGCACCCTCGCACGGCGGTGCAGGAAAACATCGCCACCTTCCGCCGCCAACTCAAGATGCTCGGCTTCAGCTATGACTGGAGCCGCGAACTCTCGACCACCGACGAGAACTACTTCCGCTGGACGCAGTGGATCTTCCTGCAACTCTTCGACACCTGGTACGACCCCGAGTGTGAATGGACCGGTCCCGACGGAAAGACACGCACCGGCCGCGGCCGGCCCATCAGTGAACTCCCGATTCCAGACAAGGTCCGTGCCGGGGGAGACCGCGCCGTGCGACTCTACCAGGACCGGCATCGCCTCGCCTACATCTCCGAGGCCCCCGTCAACTGGTGCCCCAAGCTCGGAACCGTCCTCGCGAATGAAGAAGTGATCGACGGCAAGAGTGAACGCGGCGGACATCCCGTCGTCCGCATCCCGCTCAGGCAGTGGATGCTCCGCATCCGCAAATACGCCGATCGCCTCCTGTCCGAACTCGATGCCGTCGACTGGCCCGAGTCGATCAAGCTGCTCCAGCGGAACTGGATCGGTCGTTCAACCGGAGCGGAAGTCGATTTCTTCGTCGCCGGCCCGGAATCCGCCGATTCGGCGTTCGAGGCCTGGACGTCCGCCCGAGAGACCTCCGGATTCCCTTCCGAACCGGAGGAAAACGTCCTCCGCGTCTACACCACCCGTCCGGACACGCTTTACGGGGCGACCTATATGGTCCTCGCCCCCGAGCACCCCCTCGTCGATCGGCTCACGACCGCCGACCAACGCACCGCCGTCGACGACTACCGCGAACAGGCCGCCCGCAAGAGCGACCTCGACCGGACCGACCTCGCCCGAGAGAAAACCGGTGTTTTCACCGGCTCCTTCGCGATCAATCCGGTCAACAGCGAGCGAATCCCGATCTGGATTGCCGACTACGTCCTCGTCAGCTACGGCACCGGCGCCATTATGGCCGTGCCCGCGCATGATCTCCGCGACTGGGAGTTCGCCGTGCAGTTTGAACTTCCCATCACGACCGTCGTCGCGCCACCGGACGACTACCAGCCGACGAAAGAAGAACAGGCGCTCGACGTCTCACACGATCCCCGCTTTTCAGACCAGCCGGGCTTCTCGCCCCGTCCCTTCGCCGGGACCGGAACGGCCGTCAACTCCGGCGGCTACGACGGCCTCTCCACGCAGGAGTTCAAACAGCGCATCACGGCCGACCTTGCCGCACAGGGACTGGGGCGCGAAGCCGTCAACTACCGCCTGCGGGACTGGCTCTTCAGCCGGCAGCACTACTGGGGCGAACCGTTTCCGATCTGGCACGAACTCGACGAGGCAGGCAACCCGACCGGCCTCATGCGGGCCGACGCGCCCGAGGAACTCCCCGTGCGGCTCCCCGAAGAGTTCGATTTCACCCCCCACGGGCGCCCGGAACCGCCGCTCGACGACGCGCCGGACGACTGGCTCTACAAAACCGGCGACGACGGCGTACGCCTCAAGCGCGAAACTAACAGCATGCCGCAATGGGCCGGCAGTTGCTGGTACTACCTCCGATTCTGCGATCCGGACAATTCCGAACGCTTCATCGACCCGGACGTCGAGAACTACTGGATGCCGGTCGACGTCTACATCGGCGGCGTCGAGCACGCCGTGCTCCATCTGCTCTACGCGCGGTTCTGGCACAAGGTGCTCTTCGACCGCGGTCACGTCTCGACCCCGGAACCGTTTCAGCGACTCGTCAACCAGGGCATGATTCTCGGCGCGCCGGAATTCACCGGCTACGCCCTCGCGGAAACGATCGGCCACGCATCATCCGACGACGAAGAGCAGGTCGTGCGCGCCGACGAGGTCGCTCCCGACGCCTGGGTCTCCGTCGAGGACTCCGCGACGAAGGCGCTCGATTCCGGCGAAGAAGCCCGCGTCCAGAAGAGCACCGGAAAACGGCTCCTGCCGGTCAGCATCGATCCCGACGGCGTCGAGAAGCGCGAGGGACGCCTCGTTCTCAAGGACCATCCCTCCATCGGGGTCGAGAGTCGCGCGTTCAAGATGTCGAAATCACGCGGAAACATCGTCAACCCAGACGCGGTCGTGGCCGATTACTCCGCCGACGCGCTGCGGATGTATGAAATGTTCATGGGTCCGCTCGAGCAGGTGAAACCATGGAACATGAGCGGCGTTGAAGGCGTCTTCCGCTTCCTCGGCCGCGTCTGGCGGATGGTGGTCGACGAGCGGGCCGACGAACTCGGCATCGCCGATGCGGTTCAGAACGCACCGCTCACGGCAGATCAGGAGCGACTGCTTCACCAGACGATCAAGGACGTCACGGGCGACATCGAAAAGCTCTCATTCAACACGGCCATCAGCCGGTTGATGGAGTTCACGAACGTCATGACGGCGTGCGATGTCCGCCCCCGCGCGGCTCTCGAACCGTTCCTGTTGCTGCTTTCCCCCTTTGCGCCTCATATCGCCGAGGAACTCTGGGAACTGCTCGGCCACGCAAACTCGCTGGCTTACGAACCGTGGCCGGCTCATGACGAGGCCAAGCTCGCCACAGACGAAGTGGAGATCCCCGTGCAGGTCAACGGCAAGGTCCGGGCCCGCATTCTGGTTCCGGCCAAGGCCGACCAGGCGGCCGTTGAACAGGCAGCCCGCGCCGATGAGACGGTGGCGAAGAATCTCGCCGGGAAACAGATTGTCAAGACGATCTTCGTACCGGGACGCATGCTCAACATCGTCGTCCGCGGGTGACCGTCATCGAGCCTCCGGTCCGCTCGCGAAGCGGGACCGGGCCGGGTAGAATCAGGCTTTCCGATCGACCCCGAACGTGACCAACGGCTTTGTGGTACGGAGGCCGCACGTGACAACCCAGCAAACCCTGCGGCGCAGCCCTGTTCGAGACCGGGGACGGTTCGTTGTCCTGCCGGAAAACCGCTTCGCGTTTGCCGCTGCCGAAACCCTTGCGCAGCGGCCCCGCAGAGGGCCTGCCGCACTTCTGACAATCGACGGAGCGCCCGGCGTGGGAAAGTCGCATATCTGCGACCATGTCTTGCAACAGTCGCGGCTCAGCGAAGGCGAATCGCGCGCAATGCACGTGACCGGCGCCGAATTCGCCCAGGAATGGGACGAGGCGTGCCGAAACCGTTTTTTTCGACAGTTTCAGGAGTCGTACGCCGCATGCGACCTGCTTGTCTGCGAAGACGTGCAGGGAATGCGGCGCCGGCGCCGCGCGCAGGAGGCGTTGGTTCAGATCGTCGACCAGGTGATCGCCCGCGAAGGTCGGGTGATTTTCACGCTGGCCCGGCCGCCGCGAAAGATCACAGGGTTGAGCCAAAGGTTGGTGAATCGATGTCACGGAGGAGTCACCGCCCACGTCGCGTTGCCGTCGTCCGAAAGTCGGGCCCTGCTGCTCGACCACTTTGCGAAACTGCACAACGTGCCCGTATCGGCCGACGCCGTCCGGTTGCTCGCCCGCGAATTCGCGGTCTCTCCCAGAGAACTGGCCGGCCTCGCGACGCGTCTGGCACAACAGTCCCGCCAGCAGTCGCAAATGGTCGACCTAGCGTTCGCGCAACAACTGGTCGACACCGAACCGCTGCAGTCGCAGAACACCGTCCCTGAAATCAGTCGCGAAGTCGCCCGGCAGTTTGGAGTCGCGCTCCGGATCCTGCGCTCCGACTCGCGCTCTGCCAAGGCCCGCATCCCCCGGCAGGCGGCCATGTACCTGGCCCGCGAACTCACGTCCTCCCCCTGCCAGTCCATTGGAAAATACTTCAACGGGCGTTCCCACAGCACGGTGGTCCACGCCTGTCAGCGGTTCGAGGAACAACTGGAGTCCGATCTGGCCCTCCAGCCCATCGTCGAAAACATTCGCAAGTCGCTCTGCGAGGAGCGGCGAACCGGCGATCGTCGAAAACGAGTCAACAAGTCGGGAACAAGACGCTCCTCCGCCGGGTAGCCTTTCGAAGAGGTCGCAGGGCAGCGTGGAAAACCGCCGCGTTCATCCCGTTCCGCTCCTCTCAGTATCAACCAGTTTCCACGATCCTTTGAACAATCAACGAGCCGCTTGCAGACGACGTAAGCCATTTCAATCCAGTGCCTTACGTGATAAAATCCGGACAACCCACACTCCACAATCGCTCGCTTAGACTACTACTGCGGAAATAAAAATCTATCAGACGGAACGCACCCGGAATCAGACACTGGAGCAGTGAGCATTCCCCATGAGAATTCGATGCCAACGCAACATGCTTGCAGCCGGCTTTCAGGCTGTCGGAGGCGTAGTCCCCTCGCGGACTCCCAAAGACGTCCTCAAGAACGTCAAGCTTCACGTCGCGGACAAGCAGGCCACGCTGATCGCCACCGATCAGGAGGTCGGCATCCGGTACGAACTCCCCGAAGTTGAGACCGAATCGGCCGGCGAGGTTCTGCTGCCGACCCAACGGCTCTCCGCCATTCTCCGCGAAGTCCCGGACGACGTTGTTTCCATCGAAGTCGACGAAGAAGCGCTGTGGATTCGGTGCACCCACAGCGAATTCCGCCTGTCGATCACCGACCCGCTGGAGTTTCCGGACGTCCCGACTTTTTCCGGCGACGATTACTACCAACTCTCCGCCGGCGCCTTTCGGCAGGCGATTCAGCGCACCATCTTTGCCACCGACGTCGAAAGCACACGCTACGCCCTCGGAGGCATCCTGCTCGACTTCGCCGAAGACAGGGTGACGCTCGCCGCGACCGACAGTCGCCGGCTCGCCGTCTGCAGCACGAACTGCACCTCTGAGGGAAATCCCGGTCAAAGCGACGTCGCCCCGGTCGTCCCGTCCAAAGCGCTCTCTGTGATCGAAAAGAGCCTGGCGGACGACGAGGCGGACGTGCAGATCTGCGTCCAGTCCAACGACGTCATCGTGCGATCCGGCCAGGCCACCGTCTACGGCCGCCTCGTCCAGGGGCGGTTTCCGAAGTATCAGGACGTGATTCCGCGTGAATTCAACATCAACATCGAGATGGTCGCCGGACCGCTGCACTCCGTGGTCCGCCAGGCGATGATCGTCACCAACGAAGAGAGTCGCGGCGTCGATTTCTCTTTCGGGGACGGCACCCTGACCTTGAGCAGCAAGGCGGCCGACGTCGGCACATCCCGGATTGACATGCCCGTTTCGTATGACGGCGACAAAGTGGTCATCACGTTCGATCCCCGGTTCGTCAGCGAATTCTTGCGGGTCTTGGAGCCTTCAGCCCAAGTCATTCTGCATCTGATTGACGGAAACAGCGCCGCCGTCTTCCAGGCGGAAGAGAACTACCGTTACGTCGTCATGCCGCTCGCACCGGAAGCCCCGTAATCGGTTCGCCGACGCTGGAAGAATCACAAGAGTCCTCGTTTACCAACAGAAGTTCGGGAACGCGTCCGGGAGAAGTCAGGTGTCACGGAAGAACTGGCCTGCTGATCGATCCGAATCCGGCCCGCAGGCGTTGGGCGACGTCGTTTCTCGTCTGTGCGCATTGCGAGGCTACGGCAGGCCGCAGGGAGAACAGCAGTTGGCCGAACTGTGGCGGCGCATCGCCGGAGAAAAAGTCGCGTCGCAGAGCAGGGTATTGGGAATCCGCAACGGAGTTCTCCAGATCGGCGTCGGCAGTGCGTCCTTGTTGAGCGAACTTGCCTCCTTTCATCGTCACGCACTGCTGGAATCCCTCCAGAACGACCAACAGGGCTGCAAAATCCGGGACCTGAAGTTCAAGTTGCGCAGTTGATGAGCGAGACGCCCGTTATTCGCATCCGAACAGCGGACAACTCCCTCTGCAGTCGTCGCGGTCTTTCTTTCGATTAGCCGGAGTTCACCCAAGTGGCAGACGAACCCAATACAGATTCAGGATCCAAGACAATCGACGACGGCTACGGCGCCGACAAGATCCAGCACCTCGAAGGCATCGAAGGCATCCGCTTGCGGCCCGCCATGTACATCGGCGGCACCGACCTCGCCGGGCTGCATCACCTTGTCTTCGAAGTCACCGACAACGTGGTCGATGAATTCGTCAACGGACACGCCACGACGATGTCGGTCACGATCAACGGCGACGGATCGGTCACCGTCGCCGACGACGGCCGCGGAATCCCCATCGGCCCGATGCCCGATCTAGACAATCGTTCGGCGCTGGAAGTCGTCTTCACCGAAATCCACGCCGGCGGGAAATTCGACCGCAAGGCCTACACGACCGGCACGGGCGGGTTGCACGGCGTCGGCCTCACCGCCGTCAACGCGTGCAGCGAATGGGTCGAGATCGAGGTCCGCCGCGAATCGCACGTGTGGACGATGGAGTTCGCGCGGGGCGAAGTCGCCGAACCGCTGACCCGTCTCGGCGCCACCGATCAGACCGGAACGAAGGTCACCTTCAAGCCTGACAGCGAGATTTTTCCCAATACCAATATCGTCTACGACACCATTCACAAGAAACTGCAGGACTGCGCGTTTCTCAACGCCGGCATTCGCATTGCCGTCAAGGACGAGCGGACCGGCCAGTCGGACGCGTTTCATTATGAGGACGGCCTGACCGAATTCGTGCAGTACCTCAACCGCACCGAAACACCGCTGATTCCCGAAGTCATCCGCACGCGCGGCGCGGTCGAGGAAACCGACGTCGATATCGCCCTGCAGTGGAACGACGGCTACTCGGAAAACGTACGCTGTTACGCCAACGGCATCTACAACCCCGACGGCGGCACGCACCTCAGCGGCTTTCGGACCGCACTCACCCGCACGCTGAACGCCTATGGCAAAAAAGCCGGCATCTACAAAGACACCGCCCCCTCCGGCGAAGACTTCCGGGAAGGGCTGGCGGCCGTCATCACTGTTCGCGTCCCCAACCCGCAGTTCGAATCGCAGACCAAGGTCAAATTGACCAACGCCGAAGTGGAGGGAGCCGTCAGTTCCGTCCTGGGAGACAGCCTCACTCGCTTCTTCGAAGAAAACCCATCCGCAGCCAAGGCAATCACCTCCAAGGGGCTCCGCGCGGCTGAGGCCCGCGAAGCCGCGCGAAAAGCCAGAGACCTCTCGCGCGACAAGAACAAAGTCACCTCCGGGGGACTCCCCGAGAAGCTCCGGGATTGCCGCAACCACGATCTGAACGTCTCCGAACTCTACCTGGTCGAAGGTGACTCGGCCGGCGGTTCCGCCGACACCGGCCGGGACGCGGCCACGCAGGCGATTCTCCCGCTGCGCGGCAAAATCCTGAACGTCGAAAAAGCGCAGCTCGTCAAAGTGCTCGGCAACACCGAAGTCGCCGCAATCTTCAAGGCGATCGGAATCTCACCGGTCTCCGACGAACAGGATGTCGCCAAGCGGCGGTACGGGAAGATCATCCTCATGACCGACGCCGACATCGACGGCTCACATATCCGCACCCTGTTGCTGACCTTCATCTTCCGTCACATGCGGGAACTGGTGAAGCAGCAGTGCGTCTACATCGCCCAGCCCCCCCTCTATCAGGTACGCCAGAAGGGCCGCCGCAATCAGAAGCCCCGCTACATCCAGACTCACGACGAAATGATGGGCGAACTCCTCTCGCTCGGCCTCGAAGGGTCGACCCTGCGCATCGGTGACCGCGCCGGCGAGACCTCCCCCACCGCTGAATCGGCCCGCGCAATCCCCACCCCTGATCTGGGACAACTGGCCGAACTGCTGGGCGCGATGGAAGAGCCGATCGAGGCCCTGGAGCGGAGAGGTCTGCAACTCCGGGCCGTCGCCGACTATCAGACCGAGAGCGGTCTCCTTCCGCGATTCCGCGTGTTCCTCGGAGGCGAAGAGCACTGGTTCGCTTCGAAATCCGAGCTGGACGAATTCCTCGCGGCGGAAGAACAACGCGCGGGGCGCGAACTGAGCGTGGCCGATGAGTCGGTCATGGCGTCCGATGACGCCGGGCCAACCGCCGCAGCGGAGAGTCCGCCGCCCGAAACCGCCGCCCCGGCCCTGCAAGTGACCGATCTGCACGAAGTGCGGGCCATCAACGCCGGACTTCGCGAATTGCGGAAACGTTTCGACCTTTCCCTCGAAGACCTTCTCCCGGCGGCGATCGTCAACGCCGAACAGCTCTATCCCTACGTCGTCGAGAACGAAGCCGGCGAGCGAAAACTCGTCAGCCTCAGAGAACTCGTCCCGACGCTCCGCGACATCGGCGGCCGAGGCCTCAGCTACACGCGCTTCAAAGGTCTCGGGGAAATGAATCCCGATGAACTCTTCGAAACCAGCATGGACCCCGAGCAACGGACTCTCATGCAGGTGACTCTGGAAGACGCAGCCTCCGCCGAGGAAATCTTTCGCGTCCTGATGGGCGACCAGGTCGAACCGCGTCGCGAGTTCATCGAAAAACACGCCCTCGACGTCGTCGAACTCGACGTCTGAGTGCGTTCCCCCGGCATCTCGCGCGTCATTCGCCCCGGAGAATCGGGTGGTCGACAGTCCACTCGGGCATCACTCCGTGTCGGGTCGTGACGGTTACGCGAGTTGGTTGAGAAGACGCCGGGCCAATTCGTCTCCTGAAGCGGCATGACTCGCATGATCCCGGCGAACCGCCGTGTACCCTTGTGGTGAGTCAATTACGAGTTCATGGGCAGGGCGGTTCGCTCGGAAGCACGGATCCCGCAGGGTTTCGTGCGGATTCGCGGTTCAGCCAACCCGAAAACAAGGCCCTGTCAGGCCACTTGGACGTCCCAGCGAGCCCTCCGGCCGCAACCAATGTAGCCGACGCGCTCCGTGAGTCGGATGCCCATGACGAGGAACTTGCTTCACGCGAAATTAGCGCACCGCGAGAAGATTCTCAACGTGAGCAACACAAAAGCATGCCCGCTGCGCACCGACCCGCAACAAAGGATTCGAGATGATCGCATCCAGTTCCTATCTGAAAGACTGGACTCCCGAGCAATGCCGCGTCCTCGAGCAGGCCGTTCTCATCGCCAATCACCGGCTGCACGAAACCGGTCTGTTCTCTGATGAGGCGCTCGCGGAATTGATCGATGGGCAACCGGACGACTACCTCACGCTTGCGGCGATGGGCAGCGACGAGAAGAAGTTTGAATGGATGGTCGGCGAACGAAACGGGGCCTCGGGGCAAGACGTTGTCGAGGCGGTGCGCGGGGGAAAACTCTGGGTCAATCTGGTCGCGTTGACGCGCTTCCACGAGACGTATCGGCGACTCGTCGACGCCGTGTACGACGAACTCGAAGAGACCGTGCCGGGCTTTCGCGCCCGCCATCGATCCGCGAACCTCCTCATTTCATCACCGCAGGCCATGGTCTATTACCATGTTGACCTGCCGGTCAACATGCTCTGGCACTTGCGCGGCGAGAAACGGGTTTGGGTTTACCCGTGCGACGAACGATTCGTCTCGCAGCGAAACCTGGAACGCCTGAGCGTCGGCGCCATGTCGGAAGACATGCCGTACGAAAGCTGGTTCGACGACTATGCCCTGTCGTTCCGTGTTCAGCCCGGGCAGATGATCACCTGGCCGCAAAACTCCCCGCACATGGTCAAGAACCTCGATGGCCTGAACGTCTCCCTTTCGACGGAGCATCGCGACCCCGTCGCCAAACGGCGGATTATGGTCCACAAGGCGAACCACTTCCTCCGGAACAGATGCGGCGTCAGGAATTTTTCCAGCAGTCCCCACGGACTCGTCGCCCATCTCAAGCAGAACGGTGTGCGCGCCCTCAGCCTGCTGAACCGCTTGACCCGCCGACCTGTCGACGAGACGTTCGGGTTCCGCCGCCGATTCGTCATCGACCCGCACGCCGAGTCCGGCTACAGGCTCTGCGAGGGGGAAACCGCCGGTGACTTCAGCGAAGAACAGTCGGTTGTGCTGGAACGAATGCAGGTCGCGCCCGCTTCGTGACGAAGCGACAGCGCCCACCCGATCGCAGCCGGCCTCTTTCACCAGCAGGGACTCGCCCATGCAGTCTCGTTGTGGGGTTGCTCGCGGAGTCGCGGACGGGGGAAGCGGCGGACAGTTGGTTCGCGTTGCTGCGACCGTGAAGATCGGGCAGAATTGATCGTCAAAGTCGCGGTTGCTCCGACTGTGCGGCACGATGGCCAATGAGAACCCGTTGTAGGGGACCAGCGCTTATTGATGGCCCACTTCGCTGACTTAACGCCTTGCGACTACTTTACGCCTCAACATGACGGCAAGCTCTTCGCAGTTGGCTGGCTTGCGCGAGATCACGCCTACTCGCGTGGTGACGTTTCCCGCAATGTGGTGACCCGAATTCACCGGTTTCTCATCGATCCCTGGGAACCCGGCAGATTCATGGGCTGGCACGATTGTGACTTTTGCCGTGTCTCATCGGGTCCAAGACAACTGACGCTCGACAACGTCTCCGTCGACCTCGGCAACACGAATCTCTTCATTCCGGCGGGAGATCGTCTGCTCGTTGCACCGTCATTGATTCTTCACTACATCGATGCCCACGAATACTCGCCGCCGACTGAATTCTGCGATGCGGTTCTGGCGTGCCCCGAAATGCGTTCGATGGATTACCTCAAGATGATCCGTAGAGCCGCACCGCCGGCGCTCTTTGCCGGAAACGAGGTCGTGATGTGACGTACCCTTCCCGAAGCACGGCGTCACCGCCGCGGCCGTTCGGGCACGGCTTCGTCTTTCACTTGGCGAGAGCGCGGGTAGAATGAAGTGCTGAATGCTTGGCGTCGCCATCATCGTTCCGGCGGTGTCGGTAGTGCTTCCTGCCGGAGGATGCCTACTGGGCGAGGTTCCCGGGGAACAGACCTTGATTTGGATTGGCGGAGTAACGGCCATGTCACCAGTGAAACAGACGATGACGGATATCATCGCGCGTCAACCGGACGAGAGCACTTACGACGAGATTCTGCGGGAGTTGGCGTATGCGCGTATGGTCCAGCGTGGGCTTAGCGATCCTGACGCAGGACATACGTTGACTAACTCTGAAGTCCGCGACAGGATCGAGGCGTGGCAGAAGTAGTGTGGACGAAAGAGGCGGCAGATTGCCTCGAACAGATCCACGACGACATTGCTCGCGAAAATTCAGGCGCTGCACAGAAGGGAACGAAGGACGCGAAGAGAAGGGTTGCTCGCGGAGTCGCAGAGCCGCGGAGGGGGAGGAGGAAGGCGACTCGGCGGTGCCGCAACTTGAGGAATACCGCGCAAAATCCGTGCTGATCCGCCGAATTCGCGAGAATCTGTGTCGTGTTCGAGAATCCCTTGAGCCCGGTTCCTCGGGGCGAGTCGCCTGTCGAACGCCTTCAGCGTTCCTGCAAATGCGCGGCCCGTCGACCGGGGGTGCGCTCCTGTCGTCGCGACCCCCGGCTTTGCTGTACGACGCCTTCAGCGTCGTCCCCGGTGGGCGTGCCCCATCCCCGCCGCATGAGGGTTTCGGAACGACTTGTGTGTCATGGACAGGCCATCGTCCACCTCATTACTACACGGCTTCATACAACAGTACCGTTCGCTGTTGAACGTCGCTGGCCCGTTCACCGCGGCGTCGCAATGCTTGGCGATGGAGCAATCAATCGTTCGGGTGGATGAGTCGACTTGA
This sequence comes from Planctomycetota bacterium, assembly GCA_003388505.1. Classification (GTDB taxonomy): domain Bacteria; phylum Planctomycetota; class Planctomycetia; order Planctomycetales; family Planctomycetaceae; genus MB-PLM-1. Next base: position 248,532 of record QQVO01000006.1, on the reverse strand, counting down.
CTCGCGGAGGCCGGACGTGGGGCAGTTGTCGAGGAAGAGGGCGAAGGGGGCGACGGCGGCGGCGATGGAGGGGGAGCCGGAGTAGCTGCGCCAGGCGTGGGACGTGCCGACGAGTTCGGAGACGTCGAGTTCGACGGCGCGGTAGCCGAGCGGTCCCATCGCTCTGCGGTCGGCGTTGGTGAAGCCGACCTGGGCCAGCGCCGGGCGGGAATGGGGCGCGGAGAGCGGATAGAACTGCAAGGGGAAGTCTCCGCTGCTGCGGAGGCTCATGACTTCGATGCGATGCAGGGCGCATCCATAGCGGCTGCCGGGATTGAGCCAGGTGTGGTCGACAGCGGCCGCCATGAGGACGGCCCGGACGGGTTGCGTGCTGGCCGACGCGCTGGGGGAGACCAGGCCTTCGACCATTCCTCCCCCCAGCAAATGACCCGCGGCGAGGACGGCGCGGGTGCCGTGGCTGTGACCGATGAGGCAGACCGGGCTTTGCTGCGGACAGAGGGCGACGACCTGAGCCAGGTAGAACCCGTTGAATTCGGCGCGGTAGGCGCGGACGGTGAGATCGACGGGAAAGATCTGCGTGTACGGCCCGTCGCTCGGCCAACTGAAGAAGATGACGTGCATTGGTCGGCCCGGGCAGGCGTCTCGAATCCACTGGCTCGACTGGGGCGCATTTCGTAACTGGGTGTTCCAGCCGGTGAAGCTGCCGTGGACGAAGATGCAGATCGGCACGCCGGGCGTGAGTGCGGACTGCAGTTCCTCCAGTGAGGCGGCAGACAGGGTTCCCTGTGAAGAGCGGTAGACCGTCAGGGGTCCGCGTTTCTCGAGGCGATGCTGGGCGGCTGATCGGGTCGAAACGAACCAGTACTCGGTCCCGCCTGCTTCGTTGGGCAGCAAGAGGGGGCCGCGATCGAGTTTCGTCGCTTCAGATTCGCGGGCGCGCAGCGAGTCCGGCGGCTGTGCTTCCGCAATGGAGGCGGAACACAGAATGGCTGCGGTCAGAACGAGAATCGTCGAAGAGTTCCGCACGCGGTTCCCCGTGTCTGGTGCGGTCGCCGGGATGAATGTTCGAGACGTACGGGAGGCGGCTGCGGCCCGCCGTCACTGGGGAGTTTATCCCGTTTCGCTGGGGCAGGTGGAGGCCCTGGTGGGTCGTTGCGGAGAACCGGCGGAGAGTGCGTTCGGTTTGAATTGCTCGGCCCGCACATAGTGGCTGGAACGAATCGGGCGAGGGGGCAAGCAGTGCGGGATGTGATGGCGGGAAGGGCCGCTGGTGGAGATTGCTGCCGAGTTCGGACGAACCCGCCGGCTGACGCCCGGCGGCTCGCCTTGGTGGAATCAGGGAATACTGCCGAGCGCCGGCCTGGGAAGGCGGGTGTACGAGTTTGGTGGGAAGGCTGTTTTAGAATTCCTTGCGTTGGCGGGAGGAGGGGATGCTCATCGCCTTGCGGTATTTGGTGACGGTTCGCCGGGCGAGTTGGTAGCCGTGTTTGGCGAGTTCTTCGACCAGTGCGTCGTCGCTGAGCGGCTGGGACTTGTCCTCTTCGTCGACGATTTCCTTGAGCTTGAGGCGGACGATGTCCCAGGCGACTTCGTCGCCTTCGGCGGTCGTCGTTCCGCCGCCGAAGAAGCGTTTGAGCGGAAAGATCCCGCGGGGGGTGGCGATGTGTTTGCCGTCGACTGCGCGGGAGACGGTTGTGACGTGGACTCCGACGACGTCGGCGATCTGCTGCATCTTGAGGGGGGCGATGTGCTCGGGTCCGTTTTCGAGAAAGTCGATCTGGTGGTCGACGATCGCCTGGGCGACCCGCTTGAGCGTGTTGTAGCGCTGCTCGATCGATTCGATGAGCCAGCGGGCCGACTCGACCTTGCGGCGGATGAACTCTTTCGTTTCGGCGTCGGGATTCGACTCCAGCATTCTGAGATAGCGGCGGCTGATTCGAAGCTGGGGGATGTACTCGTCGATCAGCCGCACGACGTACTTGCCGTTCTCGTCCATTTCCACAGAGAGATCGGGCGTCACCCGCTGCAAGGGGACGTCCTGAAAGCCCCGGCCGGGGAACGGATTGAGGGTCCGGAGTTGCTCCTTGGCGGCCTTGATGTCGTCGATGGAGTAGCCGGTCTTGCGGGCGATCTGGGGCAGGCGGTTCTCGATCAGGTCGTCCCAGTGGGACGTGAGCAGCGTGACCAGGATGGTGCGCAGGGGGGTGGTGGGGGTGATCTGGAGCAGGAGGCATTCGGCGACGTTCCGCGCGCCGACTCCGGGCGGATCGAGTTGCTGGACCAGGCGGAGCGCCTCTTCGGCCTGCTCGAGCGTGACTTCTCCGCCGTAGACCTGCGCCATTTCCGGAAGGGAGCTCTGCAGCCGTCCGTTGGAGTCGAGGTTGTAGATCAGGTATTCGCCGAAGGCTCGGACTTGCGGCGGGCCATCGAAGTAGTGGAACTGGTCGATGAGGTACTCGTGCAGCGTCTGTGGCCGGCTCTCGGCATTGGCCATCATGTCGTGCTGGCGATCGAGCGCGTCGTCGATGCGGTTGCCGCTCGGCTTGGACCCGGAGGTGTAGTTGTCTTCGGGCCAGTCCTGTGAGATTTCGACCAGCCGCTCGAAATCGGAGGCGTTGTTCTCTTCGCTGCCGGCAACGAGTTCGCGCTGATCGACTTCGTTCCTCGGCTCGCCGTTGCGGTCCAGTTCCTGTCCGTTGTCAGACGAGTGGTCGTCGTCGCTGTCGGCGGTGGACTGTTCGAGGACGACGTTTTCGGAGAGTTCCTGCTCGATTCGTTCCTGCAGGGCGAGCAGCGGAAGCTGAAGGATCTCCATCGATTGAATCATGCGCGGCGCCAGCTTCATCTGCTGGCTCATCTTCATCTGTTGTGAGAGATTCAGATGCATGATTCGGGCGGGAGGGCGGGGCCTGGGGTTTTCCGGTCAGTCGATGGGGACGAGCGAGATCGTTTTGCGGAGTGGATTTTCAGAACGCCTGCCGGCCCTGCAGGGCGTCGGCCAGCATCTCCTTGTTGGCAAACTCTAACACGCTTCCGGTCGGTATCCCGCGAGCGAGGCGGGTAATGGTGACGGGAAACTCCTGAAGCAGATTGGCAATGAATAGAGACGTTCCATCCCCGTCCAGCGTTGGATTCGTCGCCATCACCACTTCCTTGACGCCGTTTTTTCGGACGCGCTCCATCAGTTGGCCGATCGTCAAATCATCCGGGCCGACGCCCTCCAGGGGGGAGATGTTGCCCCCCAACACGTGGTACGTGCCGTGAAAGACGCCGGAGGCTTCGAGCGCCGTGACGTCTCGGGGCTGCTCGACGATGCAGACCACGGTTTGGTCGCGGCGGGGGTCGTTGCAGATCGTGCAAAGTTCCTGGTCAGTCAGATTGGCGCACTGACGGCAACGGTGAACGGACTCCTTGACTTCTCGAATCGCGGCGGCGAGTTGCAGGGCCTCCGACTCCGGGACGGAGAGGATGTGGTTTGCCAGCCGCTCAGCGGTCTTGCGTCCGATACCCGGCAGGGAGGAAAACTGCTCCACAAGCCGGCCGACGGCCGGTCCGAAGGGATGCGCTTCGACGGGTGGCACATTGCGGCTCGCCATAATTTCACCCAATCCCTGGTCGCCAGATCCCTGGTCGATAATGCGGCAAACCGGCGATTGCCTATTGGTCGTCGTCGTCGCCGGTGACGCTCAATCCGTTGAACTGCGACATCGACTCCTGCAGACCCGGCAGGTCGATGCCTTCGACCATGCCCGACATGGCCTCTGCGGCGGCCTCCTTGGAGCGTTCCAAGGCCTGATTGGAGGCGGCAATCAGGAGTTCTTCGAGCATTTCGTGATCGCCGCCGGCGACGAGGCTCGGCTCGATGCGGCAACTGACCAGCCGCTGCTGGCCGTCCGCCTCAACGGTGACCATTCCGCCGCCCGCGCTGCCTTCGACCCTGACCGCGGCCAGCTTCTCCTGGATCTCGCCGACCCGCCCCTGGATCTGCTGAGCCTGCTTGACCGCCTGCATCAGTCCGTTAAGTCCTTTGAACATAACCAGTTATCCTTAATGTGCCGTGTCAGACGGCGTGGCCCGTACGTCCACCACGGAGCCTCCGAAGACCGAAAGCACGTGCTGGACGAATGGATCTGCGTCAGTCGTCCGAGTTGACAACCGCTTGGGGACAGGTTGTTTCGTCGTGGTCGCTCCGGAAGCTTCCTCCTCGGGAGCCGAATCGTCGCTGTCGATGACTAACTCGACCGACCGACCGGCCAACTGATTGGCGACCGCCTGGATGCGGCGAATGGCTTCCGGTCGCTCACAGTAGTTCTTACAGAAAGAATACCGCCTGGTAAAGGAGAATTCTAGACGGTTTGGCCCGAAAATTGCTGATCGAGATGCGTTCTTCAGGTGCGATGCAGTCATATCTGGCAAATTCATAAGAAGTTGCGCAACGAATGCATCGGAATTGTCCGGCTCGAATTCGATCGTTTCCAGCGATTCGTGGCTGGACTCCGTCTCCTTTTCGCCGCCGGTTGCGAGAGCGGCGTCAGTGTCGTTTTTTTTTCCGTCCGTCGCGGGCTGGGTCCGCAAGGTGCTCCCGGGGCGTTGTGACCGCGCGACGGTCTCTCGGGGATTCGGTTTTGGTTGGCCGCCCCCCTCCTGCACGGCTTGAACCAGTTGCGAGAGAGAGTCGAGTCGCTCGAGGAGACAGATCCGCACCAGCGCGAGATCGAGCAAGGCCCGCGCGTAATTGACGCGGGCCATCCGCCCCTTGGTCTCCACGAGAATCTGCATCGCGGCGGAGATCGTTTCGATTCCCCAGTCGTCTGCCTGTGACTTCAGCGTTGTTCGCAGCCGTTCTGCAACGCTCGACAAGGGGACGCTGTCGGCGTCGACGGCCGAAATCAACAGATCCCGGAAATAGTCGAGCATCTGATCGGTGAGGCTGCCCAACTGGACTCCCGAGGCGAGCGCTTCCTCCGCCAGGGTGAGGGCCTGCGCCTGGTCGCAGTCGATCAGCGACTGGTGGAGTTCGACGAGGCGTTCGTCCGGGGCGGTGCCGAGCAGCCGATGCACGTCTTCGCAGCCGATCTGCTCCCCTCCGAAGGCCAGCAACTGGTCAAAGAGCGACTGGGCGTCCCGCATGGAGCCTCCGCCGCGTCGCGCCACGAGTTCGACCGCCTCGCGTTCGATCGAGACTCCTTCCGCTTCAGCGATCGACTGGAGACGTTCGGTGACCGAAGCCAGGCCGATCATGCCGAAGTCGAATCTCTGGCATCGCGAGAGAATCGTATCGGGCACTTTGTTCGGTTCCGTGGTGCAGAACACGAACTTCACGCCCGGCGGCGGTTCTTCGAGCGTCTTGAGCAGCGCGTTGAACGCTTCGCGGGTCAGCATGTGCACTTCGTCGATGATGTAGACCTTGAACCGCGACCGCATCGACCGCACGTTGACGTTCGCGCGGAGGGCCCGGATGTCGTCGATGCCGCGGTTGGAGGCGCCGTCGATTTCCAGAACGTCCACGTCGGTGCCCGCCGCGATGGACCGGCAGACGTCGCATTCGTTGCAGGGGACGCCGTCGGCCACGTGGGGGCAGTTGAGGGCCTTGGCGAAGATCCGGGCGGTCGAAGTCTTTCCCACTCCTCGCGCGCCCGTGAAGAGATAGGCGTGGGCGACGCGATCGCCCACGATTGCGTTGCGGATCGCCCGGCCGACGTGCTCCTGTCCGACGACCTCATCGAAGGTTTGCGGTCGAAACCGCCGCGCGAGAACCGTGTAATGTCCGGATGATCCGTGAGTTGCCATCGTCAATCCGTCTCTGTTGCCGCGATCGCTGTGACGTCCCGCCGCGCCCGGCGGGCCGAGTCGGCCCGATTCGAACGCGCAAACGGCATCTTAGCAGTCGGGAGAGATCACGGCACGCGACCGGATTCGGCCCCCGCTGCGATTCCGGGACTGCAACGCGCAGCGCGGCGTTGTTTGAAACCGGGCTGCGATCCGCCGCGCGGCAGAGCGGTTGTTCAATCGTGAATCGACGGGTTGGGTGCCACTGGCTTTGCCAGTGCATCGCGGAGTAGACGTTCTTTCTGGTTCGCACTGGCGGAGCCAGTGGCACCCGTCAATTCAGTCTGGATGAGCCAAGAGCGGGAGATCGAGCGAACAGCGGGAGCGGGTTGCCGCTGGCGAGTGGCAGCTCGTATGGTCCGAGGCTCTGCCTCGTTAGAATGGCGGTGTCCGCTGGTCGAAAGCGCAGCAGCCCATCATCGGGGCGCACGTTATGGGAAACGCATATCCTGAATTCATGGTTCCAACCGGGCCAGACCTGTTCGCGAAATTCGCTCTCGCCGCTGAACTCGTGGATGCGATTGGCGTTGCGTCCGACGTGGTGCTGTCTGCAGCGCTGGCGGCATTGGCGTGGATCGCGTTCTCGCGGTCTCGCGCCGCTGCGGAGTCACCACTGATCTGGTCCACCTTATCGATCGTGTTCGTGGCACTGGGCGCCGCGCACCTGGTGCAGGCGGTGTTCGTTGAGCCGGCGGCGGCGGTCGTCGGTCTCACGCTGAAAGCGACGGCGACGGTTGCCGTGCTGGTCGGTGCGATCGTTCTGCTGCGCGCCCACAGGAAAGCGACGTCGTCGTTGCCGCCGCGCCGCCCCGATTCCGAGTTGAGCGGCGCCGGGCAACCTGCGGCGTCCCTTCAGGATGAGCGTTACCTGCTGCACACTCTGATGACCAACCTTCCTGAGGCGATCTACTTCAAGGACGTCCAGGGACGCTTCATTCGCATCAGCCAGGGGCTTGCGGAGCGGTTGGGGCTGTCCGATCCGTCGGCTGCGGTGGGGAAGTCGGACGCCGATTTCTTTCCGAGTGAATATGCGCAGGCGGCGGCGGAGGATGAGCGCACGGTGATCGAGTCGGGCCGTCGAATCATTGACAAGCCGGAGAATCCGGTGTGGCCGACGGGGGGCGAAGAATGGGTGTCGACCTCGAAAGTCCCGCTCTACGACGCCGAAGGTCGAGTCGCCGGGATCCTGGGGATCTCGCATGACATCACCGCCCGGCACCTTGCCGAGCAGAAACTGGAGGCGGCCAACGAGCGTTTCGCACTGGCGGTTCGCGGTTCTACGGACGGGATCTGGGATTGGGACGTCGAGACCAGCGAAGTCTATTACTCCCCGCGGATGAAGGAGTTGCTGGGCTATGAGGAGCACGAACTGGAGGGGGTCTTTGAGGAGTTTCGTTCGCGGCTGCATCCGGACGACCTCGAGCGGACGATGGATGCGGTGCGGGACCATCTGGAGCGTCGTGTTCCTTACGACGTGGAGTATCGCTTGCTGACGAAGAGCGGCGAATACCGGTGGTTCCGGGCGCGGGGGCAGGCGCTGTGGGACGAAACAACCGGCCGGGCGACCCGGATGGCGGGCTCGATCACCGACATCACCGATCGCCGGGAGGCCGAAGCCGAACTCCGCGCCAGCGAGGGGCGGTATCGCACGCTGGTGGAGAACGCCCCGGAAGCGATCGTCGTGCTGGACGCGGACGAAGGGCGATTCGTCGAAGCCAACCAGAACGCCGTCGATCTGTTTGAGACGTCAATCGGCGAGCTGTTGCAGGCTCATCCGGCCGATCTTTCTCCCCCGCTGCAGCCGGACGGCAGACCGTCGCTGGAGGCTGCGCGGAGCTATATCGAAGCGGCGCTGCGCGGCGAGAGCGTTGCGTTCGACTGGGTCCATCGCACGTCGAGCGGACGCGACATCCCGTGCGAAGTGCGTCTGGTCGCCCTGCCCTCGCGCGGCCGCAATGTTTTGCGAGCGAGCATCGCCGACATCAGTTGGCGGAAATCGATCGAGCGGGATCTGCGCGACCAGATTGAAGAGCGGAAGCGCGCGGAGCGGCGATTGCGGCGGAACGTCGAACGGACGCGGCGCATTCTGGAAACGGCGCGGGACGCCTTTATCGCCATGGACGAGGAGGGCCGGATCGTCGACTGGAATCCCCAGGCGGAAGAGACCTTCGGCTGGACGCGGGAGGAGGCGATCGGCCGTCTGCTGGCGGAAACGGTCGTTCCGCCCGAACTGCGGATTCAACACAGTCAGGGCGTGCAGCAGTTTCTGGAGACCGGGGAGGGACCGGTGCTCGATCGGCGGATTGAGCTGCCGGCGATTCGCAGAGACGGCTCTCAGTTTCCGGTGGAATTGACGATCACCGCGATCGCAGACGGGGAGGGCCACCTCTTTGCCTCCTTTCTGCACGACATCACGGGTCGCAAGCAGGCTGAAGCAGAACTCGAGCAGGCCCGCGACGACGCCGAGGCGGCGAATCGTGCCAAGAGCGACTTCCTCGCCAACATGAGCCACGAAATCCGCACGCCGATGAACGCGGTCATCGGAATGACCGAACTGGTTCTCGACACCGACCTGACGTCCACCCAGCGCGATTACCTCAACACCGTCATCGAATCGTCTGAATCGCTGCTGACGATCATCAATGAGATTCTCGATTTCTCCAAGATTGAAGCCGGCAAACTCGAACTCGATCCGGCGCCCTTCGATCTGCGCGAGGAACTCGGCGACGCCGTGAAACCGCTCGGAGTGCGGGCCTCGGCGAAAGGCATTGAGCTGGCGTGGCGGGCCGATCACTCCGTCCCCGAATGTCTCGTGGGAGATGCCGCGCGACTGAGGCAGGTGCTGATCAACCTGGTCGGCAACGCGATCAAGTTCACGACGGAGGGAGAAGTCGTTGCGACTGTGGACGTCGACGATCGCCACGATGGCCGGGTCACGCTCCATTTTGCAGTCCAGGACACGGGCATCGGGATTTCACCCGACCGGCAGGCGTCGATTTTCGATGCGTTCGAGCAGGGAGACAACTCGACGACGCGGCGGTTTGGAGGGACCGGGTTGGGGCTCGCGATTGCGTCGCGGGTGGTGGAACGGATGCAGGGCCGCATCTGGGTGGAGAGCACGCCGAACGTGGGCAGCACCTTCCACTTCACCTTGCCGTTCGAGGTCAGCGAGAGTTCCGCCGACGCGACAGCCGCGAATCTCGATCTCTCCGGCCGGCCCGTCCTCGTTGTGGACGACAACGCAACGAATCGCACCATTCTGCTCGAGACGCTCTCTGCCTGGAAGATGGACGTGCAGGCCTGCGCGGGGGGCGCGGAGGCGCTCGAACAGCTCGCAAGATCTGCGAAGTCGAACGCGGAGCCGCCCCTGATCCTGACAGACGTCAACATGCCGGGCATGGACGGGTTCGAGTTCGTGGAGCGCGTGCGTGCGGGTGCTCACTTCCCGGACGCGAAAGTGATCGTGCTGACCTCGGGAACCCGCACCGGCGACAGCGGACGCATCGAGCGGTTGGGCGTCGCGGCGACGTTGATCAAGCCGGTCAAGCAGTCTGAGTTGCGGTTGGCGATCGCGCGGGCGGCAGGCGGCGAGCGCGACGCTGCTCCCGTGTCTGACGAAGGGGACGGAGAGGCGCCTGATCTGCCGCCGCTGAACATCCTGGTGGCCGAAGACGGACTGGTGAACCAGCAGATCGCGATCGGTGTTCTTTCGCGCGGGGGACACACGGTCGAGGTCGCTGACGACGGCCGCGCCGCCGTGGAGGCCTGGCAGCACGGCGCATACGACCTGATTCTGATGGATGTGCAGATGCCGGTGATGGACGGACTGGAGGCAACCCGAGAAATCCGCACCCGTGAACGCTCCACGGGAAATCACATCCCGATCATCGCCATGACGGCCCGGGCGATGCCGGGGGACGAAGAGTTGTGCCTCGCGGCGGGGATGGACGCTTACCTCTCCAAACCGGTCCGCCGCCGCCAGTTGTACGAGGCGATCGCTCCATTCTTCCCGACCGGACCGGAATCCGCCGCAGCCGCCGCTTCGCCGCGGGAGGAACGCGATGATCCTGGCGAGTCCCGGTTACCGCCTGAGCCTGGTGCTGCGCCCGCCGTCGATTGGGACGTCGCACTGCGTACGGTCGGCGGAGACCGCGGTCTGCTCGCGACGATCGTTGCAGAGACGCGGAATGAACTGCAGACGGTGCTGCAGCACTTTGAGCGGGCGCTCCGGGAGGGGGACGCCCGCGCGACCTCTCGGCACGCGCATACGATCAAGGGGCTGGGACGCAACTTGGGGGGCAAGCCCCTGATGCACACCGCACGCCGTATCGAAGAGCCCGCCAGTGAGGGCGACCTGGGGCCGGCGAACGACCTGCTCGATGAATTGCGCAACGAGGTCCGGCGCTTCTGTGATGCTCTGGAAAGCTTCGACCCGTAGTCGCTTCGCGGGTTCGCAAGAGCGGAGCGTTCCCCTGCGGGTCGCCGCCCGTGGACTCTGAAACGACAAAAAGTGCGTTTACGGGGCAGGTCCGCGCATCGCTTCTGTGAGGTCACCGTTGTGAACCGCCTCCCACATCCGCACGGCGGCCGATTGGCCGCTGTGAATGCAGTCGGGCAGTCCGACGCCGTGGTAGGCGTTGCCGGCGAGAGCGAGCCGCGGGTGGCGGGACGCGATCCGGTCGATTGCGGCGACGCGGGCCTGATGGCCGACGTGGTACTGCGGCATCGCACGATGGTAGCGGACGACGGTCGAGACATCGGGCCGGCCGGTGACGCCCAGAATCTCGCCCAGTTCCGAGAGAACGAGAGACGTCAACTCGTCGTCGGACCTTTCCAGCACCTCCGGATGCATGGCCCCACCGACGAACGTGCGCAGCACAACGCATCCCTCCGGAGCCCGGCCGGCGAATTTCCGGCTGAGAAAGGAGACCGCCAGAAGACTCCGGCCTTCGATGTACGGGACGACAAGTCCGGCCGCATCGAGAGGGTGACCGATGTCTGCCAGACGGTGTCCCGTCACCACAATCGCACTGGACGCGTACTCGATCTCCCGCAGGGCCTCGGCGAGTTGCCCTTCCCAGGCGTCGATCAGGTCGGCCGCGCGATAGGCGGGCACGGCCAGGATGACGGCGTCGGCAGCAACCTGCGAATCGTCGGCCAAACGAATCCTGAAGGACTTGCTCGGGCTGCGATCGGACACTCGTTCTGCGGGCTCCACCGTCGTGACTGCGTGTCCGAGTCGGATTTCGCCGGTCGACCGAATTCGCTCAGCGAGCGCGCCGGGCAGTTGCGACATGCCTTCGGCCAGACTGGCGAACATGCCGTACCGCGCGCCGGAGGCGTCCTCCGTTTGCGACGGCCTGCTTCGTCGATTCCGCAGGGCCGCGCGGGTGAGGCTGCCGTGTTCGCGCTCCATCTCGACGAAGCGGGGCAGCGTGGCGGAGAGGCTGAGCTTCTCGGGATCGGCTGTATAGATTCCGCCTATCATCGGCTGCACGATGCGGTCGAGCATCTGCCGGCCCAAACGACGCCGGACGAATGACGCGAGGCTTTCGTCTTCACGGGACCGACGACGCGGGACGAGCCACTCCAGTCCCAGCCGTGCCTTTCCCAGCGGCGATAAAAGGGGTGTCCGCAGGATCGGTCCCAGCCGCGACGGCGCCATCAGATTCAGGCCTTCCGGCGCAGGGACGGGGCGACCGCGATAGAGAATCAACGCGCGACGATACTCGGGATCGACGCCGATCAGACTCGATTCCAGCCCGAGTCGCCGGCAGAGATCGACGGCCCAGGGCTTGTCCGTGATGAACGAATCGGCCCCGGTTTCGATGGTGTAGCCGCCGATCCGGCGCGTCCCGAAAACTCCCCCGAGCCGCTGGGAGGCTTCGATGAGTGTGACTTCGACGGGGCGATTCGACTCAGTCGCCAACTCGACGATGCGGTGCGCGGCGGCGAGGCCGGTGATGCCTCCACCGACGACCGCAATCCGCGGGGGGCGACTGGTTGGTGCGGGAGTTTCACTCGGCGCGGTCATCAGCTCCCGTCGCCGTCGGTCTTCAGCGTTTCCAGCACATCCTCAGCCACGGTCTCGTTGGCGGAGACGAAGCCCCAGGTCGCCTTGATCTTTCCTCCTGCGGTGACCACCACCGTGACGTCGGCATCGGGATTGATCCCCCAGTCCGCGGGGCCGGTCGGTTTTCCCTGATAGAACGTCAACGCGGTGTGACCCAGTTTGAGCGACTGCTGGGCGCGGGGGAGGTAGTCTTTCGTCTTGAACTGATCGTCCGTCAGCCAGACCGCGACGATGTAAGCGTCGTCGCTCACGTCCTTGAGATTGGTATCGAGTTCCCGCATCAGCCGGGCAACCGGACGGCTCCACTTGTCGGTGGGGACGAACATCCAGATGGTGGGCTTCCCGTCGCGCTGCTCGGTGTAGTCGACCTCTTTGTCGGTCACGTCTCCGGTGACGGCATAGACCTTCATTTCGGGTGTCGGATTGTCGACGGCCGGGCCGGAATCGACGTCTGCGGCGACGACCGAGCACCACAACACGCCGACAGCAGCGACCAGTAGAGTCTCTCGGTTGAATCGCAACATCGCAACAACTCCTCGGAAGGGATCAGACAACTCCGCGCTCGGGGTCTCCTCCACAGCCGTCATTCTACCGACGCGTAGGGTGCCACTGGCTTCGCCAGTGCGAATCAACGCGGACGTCCTCCCGCGAAACACTCGCAAAGCCAGTGGCGCCCAATCCGTGCATCCACCTCTGATGCAGTGCTAATCTACCAACTCAGGTCGTCGCCCGGCCATCCAGGCGGCCATTTCGACACTGACCAGCAGCGCCATCGCGCCGCCCCGCTCGTCCTTTCCCAGGATCGCCTCCCGGTCGAAGTAGTCCCGCAGCGTCTGCTGTTTGCCGGTTCCGGTACAGACGTCGAACAGCGTCCCGTCCGGACCGACGCGGACTTTGATGCCGTCCCACGCTTTCTCCACGACCGGCCGATACGTATCGGCTTCGAGCCAGCCCTGATTCAGGCCCCGCAGGATCGCGAACGCGATCATGCAAGTGCAGGAAAGCTCCCGGTAACTCTCCGGACGGTCGATTACCTGATGCCACGTCCCGGTCGGATCCTGGTGCTGCAGCAGAGCGGTCAGGTGCGACTGATATGCACTGAGCAGCTCAGTCCGAATCTCGCCGAGACGATCGGTCCCGTCATCCGACAACCCATGGGCCGTCGGATCGTCGAGAGTCGCATCGATATCGGTCAGCCCGAGCGCCAGACCCAGCATCGGAAACGCATTCCCGCGTCCCCAGGCGGCTTCGCACAGTGGCGAATGCCGATACAGCCCGTCCTCACGGACGCAGAACTCACGGATGAAGTTCAGGTGCCGCAGCGCCATCTCGAAATAATTCATCTCACCCGTCAGCCGTCCGGCAGCCGTCAGGATCGGACACCCCATGAAGACGGCGTCGCTCATCTCATGGTGAAACGGCATCGACTCCAGCGGGTTCCCGTCCTCATCGAAGCCGAAGTCGGCAGCACGGAGGACGAGATCAACGTACTCCTGCTTCCCGGTGATGCGGGCCAGTTCGGCGAACACGAGATGCCCGGCGGTCTGGCTGCCGTGGGGGTTGTCCGGGAAGGTCGGCTCTTCGCCCGACGTGTAGGGGGCGACGATTGTTTCGATCTGCTCGCGATGCGCCGAGTCGCTGGTCAATTCACCCAGGCGGAGGCGAGCCACGAGCGCGAGAGCGGGCTGGTACATGACGGTGTTGAGATGGTCGCCGTAATACTCAGTCAGTTCGGTGGCGACCTGCGTGGGGGAGCGGTCGAGACGGGCAATGATGGCCTTGCGGAGGGGGGACCAGGGAGCCGGACCCATTCTGTGAATGTCGGTGTACAGCTCCGTAAGGCCCGAATAATCAAGTCGCTTCCCATCGATGATCACCTCCGCCCCCTGAGAAGGGTGGATGCGGAATGACAATGCACGTTCGATTCCCGCAACCGGATGTGTGTCTGCGGCTGCGGCGAGGGAGTTCTCCGGCCAGTCATCGGGCGAGCCTCCATTGCGGCGGACTTCCTCCCAGACCGGATCAGACGCCGAGACGATCTCATCGAGAATATCCGGTGCGAACCATCCGACGAACCTCCAAATACAAGAGGCTCCGGCTGTGTCGGGATTGTTGTATGCGGCTCCGCCAGGCGGAAACGACCAGTCCGAATCAGCGTCGGAAGTATCGGTATCGCCTTTACTGGACACCCATCCATCGGGGTCGGCGATTGGGACGATCGCAACCGAGAACTCTCGATCCTCGGGATCGGAGTAGCTGTTGGCCTTCTTGATGAGTTTCGTGAGATCCTCGGTATTGCCCGCAACACCCCCGACGACGACATATCGGAGTTTTTCGGACCGATAGTCGAGCGCATCCTCGTCCATCAGCGCCCAGATGATCGTGCCGCGGGGGGTGACGCCGATCGGCAGGCGGATCATACCGGGCCAGTCGAACTCGGCGAGGGCTTCTTCGACTTCGGCGTTGAAGTCGCGCGGCTCCTCCTGCGCCCACGCGGACGGCGTCAGCAGGAGGACCAGGCACAGCGACGCGAGGCGGTGGTTCACAACGGCTCTCCAGTTTCGCGGTTCGCTTTGTTAGCATGCGGGTCGTGCAGTGCGGCCGCTGTATCGTAACCGGGCCGCAATGGACGAAACAGTTCGTGGGTGGTGCGCGGCTCAACACCAGCTTCGCTCTCCCCGACTCTGTCCTACCCACTACCAACCACCCACGACCAAACCCACGGATGGATGCCACACAAACTGCACTGGAGGCGGTGCTTTCGCGACTCAACCCGGAGCAGCGGGAAGCGGCGCTGCATGGGCGGGCCCCGCTGCTGATTATCGCCGGCGCCGGGACCGGGAAGACGACGACGCTCGCGCATCGGGTCGCGCGGCTGATCCACGACGGAATCTCTCCGGAGAAGCTGCTGTTGCTGACGTTCACCCGTCGCGCGGCCGGGGAGATGCTCCGGCGCGTCGATGGCATTCTCCGCGAACTCGCGCAGTCGGAGAGTGCCGCCAACGCCAGCCGTGGCGGAGTCGCCTCGCGGAAAGTGGTCGGGGGGACTTTTCATGCCGTCGCCACACGTCTGCTGCGGCAGCACGGGAAGGCGATTGGCCTGCCGGTCGATTTCACTGTACTCGATCGCAGCGACTCCGAAGATTTGATGCACGTGATTCGGCAGGAACTGAAACTCGCCAAGGGAGAGAACCGGTTCCCGCTGAAGACGACCTGCATGAACGTCTACAGCAAGGCGGTCAACACGCAGCAGCCTTTGAAAGAGGTGCTGGTGGACTCGTTCCCCTGGTGCCGTGAGCATGAAGAGAAGCTGAAGAAGCTGTTCTCCGCCTACGTTGATCGGAAGGAGCAACTGGCCGTTCTCGACTACGACGACCTGCTGCTGTTCTGGCGGGAGCTGGCGACGCATCCGGAGGCGGGACGAAGACTCCGCGAGTCGTTCGATTGCATCCTCGTCGACGAATACCAGGACACGAACGTCGTTCAGGCCGAGATCCTGAAAGGCCTCACACCGGACGGCGAAGGACTGACGGTCGTCGGCGATGATGCGCAGTCGATCTATTCGTTTCGAGCGGCGACAGTGCGGAACATCCTCGACTTCCCGGAACACTATCCCGGCACGACCGTTGTGAAGCTGGAGCAGAACTACCGCAGCACACAGCCCATCCTGGAGGCGACCAATCGCGTCATCAGCGCCGCCAAAGAGCGGCATCGGAAGAAGCTCTGGTCCAACCGCACGCAGGGCGAGCGGCCCTCGCTGGTGCTCTGTCAGGACGAGGAGGAACAGACCGACTTCCTCATCACCCGCATGCTGGAGCATCGCGAGAACGGCGTTCTCCTGAACAAGCAAGCGGTGCTCTTCCGCGCGTCGCATCACAGCATCGCGCTGGAGGTTGAACTCGCACGGCGGGATATCCCGTTCCACAAGTACGGCGGCCTGAAGTTCGTTGAGACCGCCCACGTCAAGGATCTCCTGGGCTATCTCCGGCTGGCGGAGAACCCGCGCGATGCTGTCTCGGGGATGCGGGTCCTCGTTCTCATCCCGGGCGTAGGGCAGGTGAAAGCACGCCAGATGTTGGAGGTGCTTTCCGAAAACCGTGGCGACTTCCGCTGCTGGAAGGACGTCGCTCCTACCAAGGCAGCGCCTGACGACTGGTCACGATTCGCCGATCTGATGTGCGGTCTGGCGCAGCCGGGCGAGAAGAAGAACAGCGTGACCGACCAGGTGCACCGCGTCCGCAACTTCTACGCGCCGATGCTGGAGAAGAAGTACGACAACGCCGCCGCGCGACTGCAGGATCTGGAACAACTCGAACTCGTCTCGAGTCGATTCCAGGACCGGATGCAGTTCGTCACGGAGATGACGCTCGATCCCCCCGCTTCCACTCAGGACCTGGCCGGCGAGCCGCACCTCGATGAGGACCACTTGATCCTGAGCACGATTCACTCCGCCAAGGGACTCGAATGGGACGTCGTGTACGTGATTCACGCGGCCGACGGCAACATCCCGTCCGACATGGCGACCGGCGACCCGGAGCAGATCGAGGAGGAACGCAGGCTGTTCTACGTCGCGCTGACGCGGGCGAAAGACTGGCTCTACGTGACTGTGCCTCAGCGATACTACTTCACCGGCCGATTCCGCGGCGACGCCCACAGCTATTCCCAGCCGAGTCGGTTTCTCACGAAGGCGACGCGCAAGTGCTTCGACGAAATTCCCGCCTCAATCTCGCTGCCGGAAGCCGACGAACCGGAGGAGTATCTTTCGTCGAGCGACGTGCGGGGGCGGATCAAGGGACGCTGGGAATAGGTCCCAACGATCGAGTCGCGGTCGTCAATGTAGCCGACTCGCTCCGCCGAGTCGGCCGGCTTTTGCCCTCGCACATCGAGACGCATCGAAGCCACACGGCGTCCGAACCGGAATCGCACCGCAATCGAGCGATTCTCGACAATCGAATGCACATGCGACTCGCGGAGCGAGTCGCCTACATTCGTCCGAATCGTCAATTCGCCGGGCAATAGGGCAACGTCGGCTGCCGGCGGACGTCCGGACCGGAACGAATCTGGAGCGCCGAAATGCGTTCCTGCAGGGCGGTGATTCCTTTCATCGAAGTCTGCACCTGCAACCGGATTTCGGCGTGGTACGTCTCGCCGGGGTCGAGTGACACGACCCGTCCCTGTTCCCGCTCGAACGACTTGAAATTGGGATAGTTGGTCGCCGGTTCCAGTCCGGTCACGTACCCGTCCGCTTCCGGTTGCGTGCACTTCCAGAGCGTAAAGCAGGGAAGCTGATCCCGATCGAAGTGCAGTGTGACGCCCCGTTCGCCGTCGGCGTCTTTGAGCAGTACGAAGGTTTCGTTCTGGGCGTCGGGGATCAGATCGAAGAAATAGACCTGCTCGGCATAGCCGGGTGTGGGACCGAGATAGGTTGAGAAGGTGTCGATGCCCTCGGCGGCGCGGGCATCGCGCGGAACAACCGTGTTGGCGGCGCAGTGCACCGAGGCGCGCGGACCGAGCAGCGGCGGGCCGATGTTGGTGTGGTAGAGCAGTTGCAGTTCTGTCGAACTCGCTCCGAGATTCGTAATCTCATCGCTGACGGTGAACGAATTCGAACCGCACCGGGTTGTGATGGTCGAGGTCATCCGCAGCCTTGGGCCGAAGAGCGTCGCTTCTTCCACCACGCCTCGCACGCCGATCGTCCCCGGTTCGCTGGAATCATCGAGCAGCACTTCCACGCTGTGGGCGGGAATGTTGGCGATCCGGCCGTGCAGCGTGAGTTGGGACTCCACCGGACTCTTGGCGCCGTCGTCGATTCCCGGGGGGCCATTGAACGCGAGTCCGCACCGCGCGATCAGTTCATTGAATCCATCGAGCCAACCGAGGCCGTTTCGCGCAGCGGCATTCACGTATTGCGGATGGACCGGCCGCCCGACGGGCGAATCCCAGCCGAGCCGGATGTCCTCGCAATTCGCCCGCCAGACGCCCATGCCTCGGGTCGGCAGCACCGAGACCGACATGTGACCGTTGTCGAGTTCGACAACGTGGACGCCTTCCGAGACGCCGCCCGCTAACCGCCGCGAGGAGACGCGCCACGGGTCGCTCCCCGCCAGTGAAATGTCGCTGGAACCCGATTCCGCAACGACGGTTCCGGCGTCGGAGTCGCCCATGTCGGTCTGTTCGTACAACGCTATGAGATGCATTGCGAAATCGTCCTTCGTCAACGGGGAGCCGCGTTGTCGCTCGAACGTCATGCGACGGAATCATGACAGGCGGGAGTCTATCGGGACGAAATTCACGAATCCAGCGGTTGTGCCGACTGCAAACGGTCGGCCTCGGTTGTCTGCCCCCGATGCCGGTCTGCAGCCTCACGGATCGTCTGTTGAATCGGTAGACTACCAGGATCCATCTTTCCGACAGAATCCTTCACGACCGAACCGCACGTTGACGAATGGCGACGGACTTTAAGCCAGGTCTGACCGAATCGGAGGGCCCCCCGGAGATGTCCGCTGCGCCTTTCTCACTTGAGTGGTACGAGAGAATGAGGTCGCTGCTGGGAGAAGCGGCCTGTCGATCACTCGGCTACTACGTGCTGCCGGACGGATTCGTGCTCTCCATCGTAATGCCGGTCTACAACGAGCGCAACACGCTGCCGGAGATCCTGGACCGGGTGCGGGCCGTGCCGCTGAAGAAAGAGATCGTGCTGGTCGACGACTGCAGCACCGACGGCACGCGAGACCTGCTGGAAGAGTACCGCGGGCGCGAAAGCGACGACCCGCTTAACACGCTTTCCGTCCACTTCCACGACGTGAACCGCGGTAAAGGGGCGGCGGTCCGCACCGGGTTAAGCCGGGTCACGGGCAACGCGGCCATCATCCAGGACGCCGATCTGGAGTACGACCCGGCGGAAATCCCGCGGCTGTTGCAGCCGATCGTCGAGGGCCGGGCCGACGTTGTTTTCGGCAGCCGGTTTCTGGGCGACCAGCCGCACCGCGTGCTGTACTTCTGGCATTCGGTCGGCAACAAGTTTCTCACGCTGCTCTCGAACTGCTTCACGAATCTGAATTTGACCGACATGGAGACGTGCTACAAGCTGTTCACGAAGGAGGTGCTCGATGAGGTTGTTCCGCATCTCAAGCAGGACCGGTTCGGGTTCGAGCCGGAGGTGACGGCGCGAATCGCCCGTCGCCGTTTCCGGATCTTCGAGATGTCGGTCAGCTATCACGGGCGGACGTACGAACAAGGCAAGAAGATCGGCTGGAAAGACGGCGTCAAGGCGCTGTGGTGCATCGTCCGGTACGGCGTGGCGGAGTAGATCCCGCATCCGGACTCGAATGCGATCTTGGGACCACAAAGACACAAAGCAAACAAAGGCGTGTGAGAGGCTCGGCATCACCGCGAATCGAAGCTGCCGAGATTTGCTTGAACTCTCCGCGTCCTCCGTGTCTCTGTGGTGATACTTAACTGGCACGAGTATGGACACGAGCACTCCGGAAACGCTGTCCCGCGACGATCTCGCCGCGCTGTATCTCGATCAGTTGCCCTACGAACCCTACCCGGTTCAGGAGGAGGCGCTGCTGGCGTGGTTCACTGCGGAAGAAGGCGCGCTGGTCTGCGCGCCGACCGGGACCGGCAAGACGCTCATCGCCGAAGCGGCCATGTTCGAGGCGCTGCACACCCGCAAGGTCGCTTACTACACCACGCCCCTGATTGCACTGACCGAGCAGAAATTCCGTGAACTGCAGGAATCCGCCGAGCGCTGGGGATTCTCGCGCGACGACGTGGGACTGGTGACCGGCAATCGCCGGGTGAATCCCGACGCCCGGTGCCTGGTCGTGGTCGCCGAGATTCTGCTCAACCGACTGCTGCACCGCGAGGAATTCGATTTTGCCGACGTTTCCGCCGTCGTGATGGACGAGTTTCACAGCTTCAACGATCCGGAACGAGGAATCGTGTGGGAACTCTCGCTGGCGCTCTTGCCCCAGGACGTGCGATTGCTGCTCCTCTCGGCGACGGTCGGCAATACGGCCGACTTTCTCGTCTGGTTGAGAAAGAGCCACGGCCGGCTGGTGCAACTGGTGCAGAGCACCGACCGCAAGGTGCCGCTCCGTTTCGACTGGGTCGGCGATCAACTGCTCAATGAACAACTGGAACGGATGTGCGAGGGAGACGAGGAGGCGCGCCGCACCCCCGCCTTGCTGTTCTGCTTCAATCGCGCCGAATGCTGGTCAGTCGCCGAGCAGCTCAAGGGGAAATCGTTGTTGCAGGAGGGACAGCAACAGGCGCTGGCGGAGATTGTTAACGAGTGGGATTTTCATCGAGGCGCCGGGCCGAAGCTCAAGACGCTGCTGCTGCGGGGAGTGGGCGTGCATCACGCGGGTCTGTTGCCACGCTATCGCCGTCGGGTTGAGGAACTGTTCCAGCAGAAACTGCTCTCGGTCTGCGTCTGCACGGAGACGCTGGCGGCCGGGATCAATCTTCCGGCCCGCTCGGTGGTGTTGACGACGCTCATCAAGGGGCCGCCCGGCAAGAAGAAGCTGATCGACCCCAGCTCCGCACACCAGATGTTCGGCCGGGCCGGACGGCCGCAGTTTGACGACGTGGGCTATGTCTACGCCTTGGCGCACGAAGACGACGTCAAGATCGCCCGCTGGAAGCAGAAGTACGACCAGATTCCGGAAGACACCAGGGATCCGAACCTCATCCGGGCGAAGAAGAAACTCAAGAAGAAAGCCCCCACGCGGCGGAGCACCGAGCAGTACTGGAACGAAGACCAGTTCAACAAGCTCATCGCCGCTCCCCCCGCGAAGCTCGCCAGTCGCGGGGAACTCCCCTGGCGGCTGCTGGCGTATCTGCTGCAGATCTCTCCCGACGTCGACCGGTTACGCGACTTCGTCAATCGCCGCATGCTCGACCCCAAACGTCTTGAGCACAATCTGCGACAACTCGACCGGATGCTCGTCACCCTCTGGTCGGGCGGCTACGTCGACCTCGATCCATCGCCACCGTTCGAGCGGCCCGATCACAAGCGTCCTCGGTTCGCCGACGCCGGTGACGGTCGTGCTCCAACCGATGAGTCGGACGATGCAGATGAGTTTGGCACGGGACTCGTCGATGAAGAAGAGCCACCGGAAGCGAATGCTCCGGAGGCAGAGGCAGGCGCGGAGGACGAAGCGGAGCAACCAGCGGAGGAAGCCCCGTCGACAGGTCTGCTCGGCTCTTTACTGCAGGAAGCGCTCGACAAGAGCGCAGCCGAGCAGGGAACGGGGATCTCCAAGGCGAAAAGCGGCTCGACAACGTCCGCGCCGAAGGTCGCTGATGACGAGCAAGAGCAACCGTACGCCGCCCATCGCGCGTATCCCACGGAGCGTCTCGAAAAGCTGCTGCTGCTCAGAAGCGTGAACCCGTTGTACGGGTTGTTTCTCGCCGATCTGCTGGGAATGGCCGATCAGGCGGAGCGGATCCAGGCGCTGGAAAGCGTGTTGGAACTGCCGCGCTCTCTCCTGCCGCAGGTTCGCGTGCCGCAGCCGGACGACCTGCCGCCCGGCCCGCTGGCGACCGGCTACGTCGACCAGGAACTGATCGCACGCGGACTGGCGACGCATGAGGAACTCTATCCGTCGAATGACGAAGACGACCGGAACCAGATGTTCCGCGAACGCCGCTGGGCGGTCCCGCTGGCCGACAAACTGAGGCTGCTGTTCGGCTCGGACTACCCCGACGTCCGCGATGTGAGAACCACGCCAAGCTGGGTTGTCGGCGACCTGCTGCACTTCGGCGGCGACTTCGACAAGTTCGTTCGCGGCCGCGACCTGACGAAGCAGGAGGGGCTGATTTTCCGCCACCTGTTGCGGATGATTCTGTTGTGCGGAGAGTTCGCGCAGGTTCCGCCACCCGACAGCGACGCGGCCGCGTGGCGCGACGAGCTGCGCGAATTGTCCGATCTGCTGACCGAGAGTTGCCGAGCGGTCGATCCGGAAAGCACCGACAAGGTGCTGGAGAACATGCAGGCGCCGGATCTCGTGCAGGTGGAGATCGAGGCGAAGCAGGACGCTTCGTAGGTCTCGCGCGGCCGGAGTCGGAAGGGTGAGGCTCTGCCGAGCCGAATCCGCGCTGATCATGATCAGTCGTCGTTGTTCCAACGCGGCTCAGCAAGAGCTTCATCCTTCCGCGATCGTTGCCAGGTGCGTCTCCGCGCGAGATATGCGAACCCGAACGCGGCCAGGACAGCCGGCGCAAGCCACCTCCAGATTGGCGGGCCGAAGACAATGGTGGCGTTGATCATCATGAACGCAAACACTGCGTGCAGCAGCCGGAAGTAGGCCGTGGAACGGACCGGCGCAGTCAGGCCGCCCAGCCACCAGCGGACGGTGTCGAACACCCACAGCAGCGTGAAGGCGTAGTTGAAATAGAGTCCGCCGCCCCAGTTGAGCCCGGTGGCGGCCGCGGTTTGCTCGGCGGTATGCCGGTAGGCGTCTGCGTGGCTCCAGTTATGGAAGAAGGTGAACGCGCAGGCGACGTGCAGCAGGTACAGCACACAGCCTGCCGTCCAGAGCCGGCGTTTCGCCGCCATGCCGCGGCCGCTGCGTCCGAAGGCGACGTCGAGCAGCACGCGGCCGAGGTAACAGCCGACGGCCAGCCGCACCGACCAACGTGTCAGAATTTCGCCCAAGTCGGAATCCATCACCGAGAGTGTCCCGCGCAGGGACCGGTGAGAGAAGCGAGTTCGATTTCACCCGGCGCGGAACCGGTGGGATTCACTCTGACTCCGGCTGCGGCACGAATCTCCCGCTCGCTTGACGAATCGCGCCTCCGACTTCAAAACGGACGCATGCTGCCGCGCACGCTCGAACCGGAAGTGATGGATACCGCCGAGGAGGCGAAAGACTACGATGCGATGGACCATTCCGCGGTCAATCGCAAATTCGTTGACGAATTGCTGGCGGAGTGGTCGCCGAACCGGTCGTGCCGGTCGCGGATCCTGGATGTCGGGACGGGAACCGCGCAGATCCCGATTGAACTCGCCCGACAACAGCCGGCACTACAGATCACGGCGATCGATCTGGCAGAGGAGATGCTCAAGCTCGGTGAGCGGAACGTGGCCTCCGCCGGGTTGGGAGGCGTCATCATGCTGGAGCGAATCGATGCGAAGTCGATGCCGTACGATGACGCCGCGTTCGATGTCGTCATGTCAAACAGCATTGTGCATCACATCCCGGAGCCGTGGACGGTTTTCAGGGAGATGCTGCGGGTTCTCAAGCCGGGCGGATTGTTGTTTGTGCGCGATCTGCTGCGGCCTGAATCGACGGAGGAGATCGAACGCCTGGTGAAAACTTACGCGGGGGACGAGAACGCGCATCAGCAGCAGTTGTTCCGGCAGTCGTTTCACGCGGCGCTGACGGTGGAGGAGATGCGGGAACTGATCGGGGCGGCTGGATTACGCCGCGAGAGTGTGCAGCAGACGTCGGATCGGCACTGGACGGTATGCGCCCGTGTCGATTGAATTCGGTCAACGGCGAAGCGGCAAGCCGGGTGTTGTGAATGTCCCGCAATGACCGGTGCTGGTTCTTGAGAATCGAGATTGACGAGAACAAGAGATGCCGAAACTGGGAGTGAACATCGACCACGTGGCCACGGTTCGGCAGGCACGGCGGACCATCGAACCGGACCCGGTGTGGGCGGCCGCATTGGCCGAACTCGGGGGAGCGGACGGAATCACCATCCACCTCCGCGAGGACCGGCGGCACATTCAGGACCGCGATCTCCGCGTGTTGCGGGAGACGGTCCAAGTGAAGCTCAACCTGGAGATGGCGGCCGATGAGGAGATGACGCGAATCGCGATCGAGGTCGGACCGGAGCAGTGCACGCTCGTGCCGGAAAAGCGGGAGGAAGTGACGACCGAGGGTGGGCTCGACGTCGTCGCAAACCGCGATCGCGTTCAGCGATGCGTCGAACAACTGCTGGCGGCCGGACGCGAGGTGAGCCTGTTTATCGATCCTGATGAATCACAAATTACGGCTGCGGCGGAACTTGGAGCGCACGGTGTGGAACTGCACACCGGTCGATATGCGGACGCAGCCGACGAATCGTTACGGAACGAGGAACTTGCCGCCTTGGTTGCAGCCGGGCGTGCCGCGCTGGATCATGGACTGCTGCTGCACATGGGTCACGGATTGACCTACCGGAATGTCGTGCCGGTGGCGCGCATCGAGGGGGTGAGCGAACTGAACATCGGGCACAGCATCGTCGCGCGCGCGGTGATGGTCGGTTTCGAGCGCGCGGTGCGGGAAATGAAGGCGCTGATTGAGGATTGAGAGAGTCGCAATGCAATGCGTTGCGGCAATCTGGAACCGTGTTGCGAATCGATGAAACCTCCACGCCTGATCGCAGTGCTTCCCACGATGCTCACGCTGGCCAACGGCGCGTGCGGATTCGGGGCCATTACGTTCGCAGCGAAACTGGGGCCGACCGAAGTCACCGGCGCCGGACCGGTGGAGGCGGTGCAGGCGTCCTTCATCGCGGCTTCGCTGATCTTTCTCGCCATGCTGTTCGACATGCTCGACGGCAGCGTGGCGCGGCTGATGAAGCAGACCAGCGAACTCGGCGCCCAGCTCGACAGCCTGTGCGACGCCGTCAGTTTCGGCGTCGCTCCGGCATTCCTGATGCTGCAAGTCGTCTCGAAAGAACTTGTCGAATACGGAGGGATTCCCTACTGGCCCCGGTTACTGTGGACAATCGCCGTGCTGTACGCCATGTGCGCGATCCTGCGTCTGGCGCGGTTTAACGTCGAGACCGACGAGGACGATTCTCACGGCCAGTTCAGCGGTCTGCCTTCGCCGGCGGCGGCAGGCGCGATCGCGGCGTTTCCGTTCGCGATGCCGACCGTGGTGGAATTGATTGCACCGCCGAACGGAGCGATCTTACCGCGTGCTGCGGAGTGGATTATTCCCAGCGTCCGGGAATGGATCATTCCCGGCATCAGAACGGCCCTGCCGCTGATTACGGCCGCCGTCGCGGCGCTGATGGTCTCGCGCATTCCGTACGCCCACTTCTTTGCGCAACTCTTCAGCGGTCAGCGGACGAAACGGCACGTCATTCAACTCGTGTTCCTCATTGCCGCGATCTTCTGGGTGCACGAATTGGCGGTCCCGCTGATTTTCTGCTGGTTTGCGTTCGCGGCGCCGGTGCGGGCCGCCTGGACCGAGTTGGTCGCCCCGAGGCTATACAGGGCAAAACAGATTTGACACACTGTTCCAATGGAACCGTGTCGAGCGGTCATTTCCGACAGCAGTTCAAGCCCGTTGTCTCGTCAAGCGCAGGTTCTTGACGCGGCCGCGGGCTTTCTCGGTTTTCGGCAGGGATTCAGGCGATCGGTGCGAGCGAGTGCCGTAGCGCAAAACACGGAGTCGCGCTGCTCGCGGAGTGCGCCGTCGGCAGAGATCTCAGGCAAGCATTCGATGGGTACTGTGGAATGTTCACCGGGATCGTAGCCGGGTGCGGCGAAGTCGTAGGTCTGGACCCGCACGGTCCGGGCGTTGAGCTGACAATCCGGCCTCCATCAAGCATGACGGCTGATCGAAACGACCAGGTCACGATTGGTGAGAGTATCGCCGTCAATGGATGTTGCCTGACCTTGGTGTCCGCTCAAAAAGGCCGGTGGTCGTTCGAGGCCGGATCGGAGACATTGGCGCGGACGACGCTCGGCAGAATGAACGTGGGCGACGCGGTCAACCTGGAACGATCGTTGCGCGCTAGCGACCGCCTGGGAGGACACTTCGTCCAGGGACACATCGACGACGTGGGCGAGGTCGACGACATCGAACGCGAGTCCGAGTGGGTCCACATGCGGTTTCGCGCACCGCGCCGTTTGACCCGGCAGATGGTCCAGAAGGGTTCGGTCGCCGTAGACGGAGTCAGCCTGACGCTCACGGACGTCGACGACAAACGGTTCAGCGTGGCGTTGATTCCCCACACGCTGGAGGTCACGACGCTCGGCCGGCGCGAAATCAACGACGCAGTGAACATCGAGACCGACGTGATCGGCAAATACGTTGAGAAACTGCTGGCGGACACGCAGGGCTAGAGCGCTCTGCAGTTCGGTATGTGGTCCTGGGAACGATCCGTTCTTGATTCGCAGAGGCATGACCGAAAATGAGCTGAGGGCTGAGAGTCAAGAGTCCAGAGACCTGACCAACGACGCGTCAACGATTTGTGTCCCTTGACTCTCGGCTCTCGACCCGCCACTTCGCCGGAGATGACGAACTCCAGCCAACCTGCCCCCTCAGCACAAACACAGTTCTGCGAAGCGCGAACCTCGTCGCAGCTTCTGCAACCACGACAACGACGTGCGATTTTTCGCGGTGAACGACTCTCAACGCCAGACCCGGTCCTACCTCATGCAGCTCTTCGAGCAGCGGGGATTTCATCCGCGCGGCGACCTCGGGCAGAACTTTCTGATCGATCTGAATCTGATCGATTCGATCGTCGAACAGGCGGAACTGTCGCAGCGGGACGTCGTGCTCGAGGTCGGGGCGGGGACCGGCGGATTGACGATGTCTCTGGCGGAGTCGGCCGGCCGGGTGGTCTCTGTGGAGTACGACCGCCGCGTGTACGAACTGGCCGAGTCGGCGCTGGCAGGACGCGACAATGTCACGCTGCTGCGATGCGACGCGCTCAAGAACAAGAACCGCCTCTCGCCGCGAATCGTCGAGGCCCTCGAGACGGCGCTGGCAGAAACGGGCGAGGCAGACGCCGCACTGAAACTGGTGGCCAACCTCCCCTACAACATTGCGACGCCGGTGATCTCGAATCTGATCGCGAGCGATTTGCCCTGGACCCGCATGATCGTGACGGTGCAATACGAATTGGGCCGGCGGCTGGCGGCGAAGCCCGGCACAGGAAATTTCGGCGCGCTGTCCGTCTGGGTGCAGTCGCAATGTCGGGTCAAACTGTTGAAGAAGCTGCCGCCGAACGTGTTCTGGCCGCGTCCCCAGGTCAACTCGGCCGTCATGCGAATCACGCTCGACCACACTCGCAGAGCCCGGATTGAAGATCGCGCGTTGTTTCAGACCTACGTACGAGGCGTGTTCAACCTGCGTCGCAAGTTGTTGCGGCGCGTGCTCTATGGACTCTACCGGGCCGATCTGGATCGTGCCGGCATCGACCGCATTCTCGAAGAGCTGGGGCTGGACCCTCAGCAGCGGGCCGAGAAGATGGACGTGGAAACCCATATCCTGCTGGCGAACAGATTGAAGCGGAAGATCGACGCGCGGCCCGCCGTCGGCTCGGCGAAGGAATGTTGCTGATCACGATGCCGCAAGAAGGCACGCGAACGGACAGTACGGTATTCAATGAACTAATGCTGACGACACGTTGAGGAGCAAGAAGGGGGAAGGAATGGAAGAGCGCATCTTGTGCACCGGATTGACGTTCGACGACGTCCTGCTCGTACCGGCCTACAGCGAGGTGATGCCGGCCGAGGTCAACGTGGCGTCGCGCCTGACTCGCAACATCCCCCTCAACATTCCGATCGTCTCCAGCCCCATGGACACGGTGACGGAAGCCGACATGGCGATCGGCATGGCGCAGGAGGGGGGCATCGGAATCATTCACAAGAACATGACCACGGAAAACCAGGCAATCCAGGTAGACCGGGTCAAGCGGGCCGAGCACGGCGTCATCGTCGATCCGGTCACGCTGCCCCCCTCGGCCTCCGTCGAGGACGCCATCCGCATCATGGATGAGCGCAATATCGGGGGAGTCCCCATCACGGAAAACGGGAAGCTGAAAGGAATTATCACCCGGCGCGACTTGCGGTTTCTGGAGCTGAGCGACATTCCGGTCGAGCAGGTCATGACGAAAGACAACCTCGTCACGGCCCACGAACGGACCGGATTGAAGGACGCGGAGCGAATACTCCGGGAAAACAAGGTAGAGAAGCTGCTCCTGGTGGACGATCAATATCAATTACGGGGACTGATCACGATCAAGGACATTGACAAGAACCTCAGGTTCCCGCGGGCCAGTAAAGACAGCCGCGGGCGACTGAGAGTGGGGGCGGCCGTCGGAGTGCACGATCTGGAGCGTTCGGCCCGGCTGATCGAGTCGGGAGTGGACGTTCTGGTCGTCGACAGCGCCCACGGACACTCGAAAAACGTGGTCGAGACGGTCCGCGAGATCAAGCGGTCATTTTCGATCGACGTCATTGCGGGAAACGTCGCAACGGAAGAGGGGGCCCGCGACCTGGTGGAAGCGGGTGCGGACGCGGTCAAGGTGGGAATCGGCCCGGGATCGATCTGCACGACGCGAATCATCTCGGGCGTCGGAGTGCCGCAACTGACGGCGATCGAAATGGCGGCCCGGGGAGTCGCCGGCAGCGGCGTTCCGCTGATCGCTGACGGGGGCATTCGGTACAGCGGTGACATGACCAAGGCCCTCGCCTGGGGGGCGAGCGTGGTGATGCTGGGAGGACTTTTGGCCGGACTCGACGAGAGCCCGGGAGAGACGATCCTGTATCAGGGACGGTCGTTCAAGCGCTACCGGGGCATGGGCTCGCTGGGCGCGATGGTCAAGGGCAGCAGCGAACGATACCGGCAGGCGGGCTTGGAGGCCGAAGGGAAGCAACTTCAGAAACTCGTTCCGGAAGGCGTTGAGGGACGCGTCCCCTACAAGGGCCCGTTGCAAAGCCTGCTCTATCAGTTGGTGGGCGGATTGCGGGCCGGGATGGGATACGTCGGCGTGGGATCGATCGACGAACTCAGTTCGAAAACGAAATTTCTCAGAGTATCTGCGGCCACGGTGAGGGAGAACCATCCGCATGACATCGCAATTACGCAGGATTCACCGAATTACAGCGTCGAGCACGCTCAAAGCGACGCGATTTAGCACGCTCGGCAGATGCCTGTTGGCGGCCTTGGCGCTGGCGTGCGTGGTGGTCGGCGCCGTGCAGGCCGGGGACGACGGCGAACTGCGGGCCCCTCTCGATCGACTACGGACCAGGTCCGCGACGAACCGGTGGAACGCCGTGCGCGACCAGTGGACACCCCTCAACGCGCCGTTCGACGGGGACGGGCTGACCACGGAGCGCAATGCGCCGGACGACCAATCACAAGAACCGGCAGCGGCATCCGCCGGGAGTTCACCAGCCGCCCCCCGTTTGGCGAATCGATTGCCCACTTCGGCCGCCGAATCGGTCGACGTCAACAGCGCACGTCGCGACGATACGGCCGGCGAACGGAGCGCCGGCGAATCGGAGCCCCGCGCCGCAACCGACGTGTCGCCCCGGTCGCTGCCCGAAGGCGAGTCTTCTCCGGAGTCGCGGCCGCGCCTCTCTGTACCAAACTTGAACCGCGGCGTCCGACTTGACCGCGCGGAACCGGCCGTTTCAATCGACCAACGCAGCAGCCGGCAATTCGACGATCTCCAAGAACCTTCGCCCGCACCGCCAAGCCCTGTCACGATCAGACTGTTTGACGACTCGGGCGATGAGTCAAGCCTGAGCCAGGCGCGACGCGACGAGGAAGACACGGCCCTTCGCCCCATCAGTCAGATTGAGCCGTTCCGCGACTACAGCCCGGACGGCAAAGATCCGTGCCAGATTCTCTGCCCGAAGCCTGACGACTGTGAAGACGATGGGGACTCCATCTGCCCTCCCCCGTACGACTTCGCGCCGCAGGGCTCGACGGAACGATTGTTTCCGCATCTCGATTACTGCTGGGCTGCTTCCGACCTGTACCACAACCCGCTCTATTTCGAAGATCCGACGCTGGAACGTTACGGGCACGTGCGGTGCAACGAATTCGTCCAGCCATTCTCTTCCATGGGCCGGTTCAGCTTCCGGTTCCTCACGCTGCCCTATCAGGTCGCGCTCGACCCGGTCTGTCGCCGGCACTACGCGCTGGGCTGGTACCGTCCCGGCGAACCCGCGCCCAAGCTGAACTACCAGATCCCGTGGAACGCAAAGGCGACCGCCACCGCCGCAGGCGTCTACACCGGGTTGTTCTTCCTGATTCCATAGCCCGGATTATTCGTAGCGCACGCTGCCAGCGTGCGTCAACCGCCTCTGCGATCAGCGGGACGCACGCAAGGCTGCGTGCGCTACGTGGTTGGGTTGCGTGCGACGCCCGCGCTGGGTCTCCGTGGTGAATGATCCGGCCTCGGGTTCTCGCCGGCGCCCCGGTCGGAGCGGGTGAACCTGTCAGGATCCGAATGTTGCGCCCGCCTGACCCGTCTCTTGGGAAAATCCCCTATGGTCGGTCTGCGCCACTTGTGAAAAATACGGCGCTGAAGGGGGTGAATCCTTGACAATTCGATCCTCACCACTGTACCGTCATACATAATGGTTCTGGTGTATCCTGCGCAAAGTTCGCAGATGCAGGGAATCACCCCCCACCGCCGGGTCCGTGTGACGTCCCGGCCGCGTAAGACCTGCCCGATTTCCCCACCGTGAAGGATCGGTCCCAGCAGCACAGGGACTCGGTTCAAGATCGAACGCCGAAACTCACGCAGCGACTTGTCACACAGTGAACTGTATGTGCCCGCACAGTGGATTGATTGTGCTCGCACAGTGACGGTGCCGTGAGTCGACAGCGACCCACCCCCGATGCTCAGGAGAAGATTGCAATGTCACAGCGTGGCCACGGTTGTTCACCGCACCATTTCCGGCAGTTGTCTCGCCGCGGGTTCCTTCAGATCGGCATGCTGGCCGGAACCAGCCTGACCCTGCCGGAACTTCTGGCGCGTCGCGCCATGGCGGAACTCAAGGACTATGAGAACTTTGAGGGAACCGCGCAGTCGATTATTCACATTTACCTGCCGGGCGGCATGGCTCATCAGGAGTCCTTCGATCCCAAGCCGTATGCTCCGATCGAGTATCGCGGCGAAATGGGCCGCGTGAACACGAACATGGCCGGTGTGCAGTTCGGCGACACGTTGGCGAAGACGGCGAGCATCGCCGACCGGCTCTGCGTGATCCGCTCGATGACGCACGGCGAAGCCGCGCACGAGCGTGGGACGCACAACATGTTCACCGGTTATCGTCCCAGTCCGGCGCTGCAGTTCCCCTCCATTGGCTCGGTGATCAGTCACGAATACGGCAGCCGCAACAACCTGCCGCCGTACGTCTGTATCCCGAATCAGCCCAACACGTTCGCCGGTTCCGGCTACCTGAGTTCGGCGTTCGCTCCGTTTTCGCTCGGCAGCGATCCGGCCGGGAACGGGTTCAAGGTTCGCGACCTCGATTTGCCGGGCGGTGTCGATGACAGCCGCTTCGCGACCCGGCGGTCGGCCCTGGAGGCCGTGAACGCTCACTTCCTCGCGAAGGAGCAGTCGGACAACATCAACGCGATGAACAGCTTCTACGAGAGCGCCTACTCGCTCATCAGCTCCCCGGAAGCCCGCCTGGCGTTCGACCTTGAGCAGGAGCCGGCTGAACTGCGCGATCAGTACGGTCGCAACACCGCCGGCGCCCGGATGCTGCTCGCCCGGCGACTTGTTGAGTCGGGTGTCCGGCTCGTGAACCTGACCTACGGCGGTTGGGACATGCACGACAACATCGTCGGCGGGTTCCGCAATCAGATGCCCGCCTTCGATCAGGCCTATCACCGGCTCATTACCGACCTTGAAGAGCGCGGCCTGTTGCAGAATACGCTCGTCATGGTCTCCTCCGAATTCGGCCGCACGCCGAAAATCAACGGAACCGCCGGCCGGGACCACTGGCCGAAGGTCTTCAGCGTGGTGCTCGCCGGCGGCGGCATCAAGCCGGGGATCGTGTACGGTTCGTCCAATGCGACGGCCAGCGAGCCGGAAGAGAATCCGATCGGCGTCGAGGATCTCTTCACGACGGTTTATCACTGCCTCGGCATCGTGGCTGACAAGGAACTGATGGC
This sequence comes from Planctomycetota bacterium, assembly GCA_003388505.1. Lineage (GTDB taxonomy): Bacteria > Planctomycetota > Planctomycetia > Planctomycetales > Planctomycetaceae > MB-PLM-1. The sequence continues at coordinate 216,750 of QQVO01000006.1, read as the reverse complement.
GCCGGGCGACCGGCCGATTGAGATTGTCAACGGCGGAAATGTCCGCAAGGACATGCTCGCCTGAGGGCCGCCCCGAGGGGCGATCTCACCGCGCGGACAGGCGGTCAGATCGGCACGCTTCGGGACGGCAGAAGAGACTGAACGATTAAACCGGGCGGATTGGGTCGGGATTGACGTCCCGGCCCATCCGTGTGGTTTGAAGATTCCTGGTCGCATGCAAGGCCGGCCGCGTCGAAATACGACCGACCTGGCCGGCTGATTGTAAGTTTACGCCCCACCGCCCGGCATATCCTGACCCGCCGCCAGCCGGGCAATTGTCATCGACAATCGACTTCGAGGGAGGATCGCGATGCGAATCGCTGCTCGCGCCCGTCTACTGGCTGTGACTCTCGCACTACTTCTGCCCGCCGCTGCCCAGGCAGCCAGCCCGCGGTTTACGAACATTCTGCCGCACGGCGGACAGCGGGGGACCGAAGTGGATGTCGTCCTGTACGGCAGCAATCTTCAGGATGCCGAAGAGGTTCTCCTGTACGACTCCGGAATGGAGGTTGTGAGCCTCACGCATCCCGAAGATGAAAACCAGCGCCCGAGCCAGGTGCTCGTGAAATTCCGGATTGCGGCCGACTGCCCGCTGGGAGCGCAGCGAATGCGGATCCGCACCCGCACCGGCCTCTCGGACCTGCAATCCTTCCGCGTCGGCGCGTTGCCGGTTGTCGAAGAGGCCGAGCCAAACACTGATTTCGAGCAGCCTCAGGTCATCGCCAACAATTCGACCGTCCACGGGCGGGTCGACAACGAGGACGTCGACTACTACGTCGTCGAGTGTAAGGCCGGGGAACGGCTGACGGCTGAAGTGTTCGGGCTCAGGCTCGGATACTCATCGAGCGGCAACTTCTTCGATCCGTACGTCGCCATTCTCAATGAGGAACGGTTCGAATTGGCGGCCAGCGACGACACCGCCCTCGTCTGGAACGACGCTGTCGCTTCGATCATCGTTCCCGAAGACGGGAAATACTACGTGCAGATTCGCGACGCTTCGTACCTCGGAGACGGCCGGGCCTACTATTTGCTTAGCATCGGACAGTTTCCGCGGCCGCAAGGCGTCGTGCCCGCCGGGGGCAAACCGGGCGAAACGCTGACCGTCACTTTCCTGGGGGACGTGAACGGGGAATTCCAGCGGCAGGTTACGCTGCCCACCGACGTTCCTGAAGAGTTCGGCCTGGACGTGACGGACGATTTCGGAATCGCGCCCTCGCCCATGGTGTTTCGGATCAATGACCTCGACAACGTGATTGAGCAGGAGCCGAACAACGCGGCCGACCAGCCCACTCCCGGCCCCGCGCCGGCCGCCTTCAACGGCGTGCTCGCAGAACCGGGCGACGTCGACTATTTCAAATTTACGGCCGCCCAGGGGCAGGTTTTCGAACTGGAGATGTACGCCCGCAGGATTCGTTCGGCGCTCGATCCGGTGCTCTACATTTGCAATGCGCAGGGCGGGCGAATCAGCGGCAACGACGACAGCCGGGGGCCTGACAGCTACATCCGGTTTCAGGTGCCTGCCGATGGGGAATACCTGTTGGAAGTGCGTGACCATTTGAACAACGGGGGACCGGAATACACCTACCGCGTTGAGGTCACGCCGGTCGTTCCCAAAATTACCGCCGCAACGCTTGACGTCGCCCGTTACGTCCAGCCCGACATCGTCGTCCCCCAGGGAGGCGGGCAGGGCGTGATCGTGAATGTCGCCCGCGCCGACGTCGGCGGACCGGTCGCGTTCAAGAGCGATGATCTCCCCGCCGGGGTGAGCATTGAGTGTCCGGAAGGGTGGCGCGGCGGCGGTCAGATGCCGGTTGTGTTCTACGCCACGCCCGACGCTCCGGTCGCCGGCCGCTATTCGAACATTACGACGTACCTCAACGATCCGAATCAGCCGGACCTTTCTGTGGAAGGGCCGCTGACGCAGACGCTGCTCAAGGTTCGCGGTCCGAACAATTCCACGGTCTGGACCGAACCGCAGACGCGAGTGGCGGTTGTCGTCGCTGAGAAAGCCCCCTTCAAGGTCTGGGTCGAACCGCCGAAGGTCCCGCTTGTGCGGGGCGGGTCGATGAACATCAAGGTCGTCTGCGAACGGGACGAAGGGTTCACCGCGCCCATCAACCTCCGCGTCCTGCAGAACCCGCCGGGCTGCAATTCGAGCGGCTCCGTGGCGATTGCAGAGGGTCAGACGGAGGCCTTGATTCCCTTCAACGCCGCGGGCAACGCTCCCGTGCAAACGACGATGTTCGCCGTCCGCGCGTTCGCGGCCCACGCCGGAGGGACTGTCGAAAGTTGCACTCCGTTCGTTCCCCTGACGGTCGAAGAGCAGTACGTCACGTTTACCTTTGCTCAGGCCGCCGTTGAACAGGCGAAAGAAGCGCCGCTGCTGGTCACCGTGACGAAGCGGAAGGACTTTGAGGGCGAGGCGCAGGTGACGTTGCTCGGTCTCCCGGCCAACACGACGGCCGAGCCCTTGACGATGACCAAGGATTCGGCCGACCTCACGTTCCTGGTCAAAGCCGCCGAGAACGCACCGGTCAGCGATAACCAGAATCTCTTCTGCCAGGTTCTGATTCCGGAAGCGGGAGAGACGATCCTGCATAATCTCGGCACCGGGCGACTGCGGGTCGATCCGCCTCCGCCCGAACCGGTCAAGCCGGCACCGATGCCAGAACCGGAGCCGATGCCGGCTGCTGAAGAACAACCGAAACCCAAGCCGCTCTCCCGCTTGGAACAGCTCCGGCTGCAGGCGAAGGAAAAGCGTCAAGCGGCCGCCGCCGGCGAGTAACTCCGACTCGCAGACGGTGCATACAAGCTCTCAGGCGAGAGCCACGAAGAACCAACTGACTCTTAAGTGTTGAGGAATCTGAGCGATGTCAACCCGGACGATTCTCTCCTCGGTGTTAGTCGCCGCCTTCGCTGTCCCCGCGTTTTCCGCCGAACTGGTCGAATTGCGGGTTTCTCCGCCGGATGTCGCTCTGACGACCAGCCGCGACTTTCAGTCGATGGTCGTGCAGGCCGTCTATTCCGACGGACTCACCCGCGACGTGACTGATCAGGCGAGCTGGACCTTCGCGAATGAAGCTCTGGTGACGCGCGAGAATAACTTGCTGCGGCCTGCCGCCGACGGTGAAACGCAACTGACGGTCGGGTTTGAAGGCCAGTCGGTGGTGATTCCCGTCAAAGTTGAGCGGGCGGCCGATCCGCGCCCCATCAGCTTCAAGCTCGACGTGATGCCGGTCTTCATGAAGGCCGGGTGCAACTCGGGCAGTTGTCACGGCGCCGCCAGCGGAAAAGACGGCTTCAATCTCTCGTTGTTCGGATTCGACGCGGACGGCGACTACTTCCGCATCACCCGCGAGCAGCCCGGGCGACGCATCGATCTGGCCGTTCCCGAAGCCAGTCTGATGGTCGAGAAGGCGATCGGGGCCGTGCCGCACACCGGCGGAAAACGGTTTGAACTCGATTCCGACCAGGGGCGTCCGCTGCTGGAATGGATCGCGGCAGGAGTGCCGAAAGATCCCGCCGACGTCGCCTACTGCACCAGCATGGATATCTACCCGAAGCAGGCCGTGCTCGACGGCGAAGGGGAGACGCAGCGGGTCACCGTCCGCGCCACCTACTCGGACGGCACCGTCCGGGACGTCACGAAACTCGCCCTGTTTCTCACCAACAACGAGACCTCCGCGGCGATTTCGGAAGACGGAATCGTCACGGCCGGTGCGCGGGGCGAGGCCTACATCATGGCGCGATTCGCGACGCACACCGTGGGGTCGCAGTACATCGTGCTGCCCAAGGGGCTGCAGTACGAACAGAAGCCGTTCGAGCCGGTCAACTACATCGATGAACTCGTGGCGGACAAGCTCAACAAGCTGCGGATTCATCCTTCCGGAAACTGCACGGACGAAGAATTCCTCCGCCGGGTGAACATCGATCTCGTCGGCGAATTGCCCACGGTCGAAGAATATCACGCCTTCATGGCCAGCACCGATCCCAACAAGCGGACCGCCAAGATCGACGAACTGCTCGGGCGAAAAGAGTTCACCGAACTCTGGGTCTCCAAGTGGGCCGAGTGGCTGATGATGCGCTCCAGCAACCAGGTCTCTTACAAGTCGATCGTGCTCTACTACCAGTGGCTCAGTGAACAGATCGCCAACAACGTGCCGCTCAATGAGATGGTGCAGGATCTGTTGTCCGCCAACGGCGGCACATTCAAGGTTCCGCAAACGAACTTTTACCAGATCGAGACCGATCGGCTGAAAGTCGCCGAGAACGTCGCCCAGATCTTCATGGGAATGCGGATTCAATGCGCCCAGTGTCACAACCATCCGTTCGACCGCTGGACACAGGACGACTACTACAGCTTCGCCGCGTTCTTTGCACAAATCGGACGCAAGCGCGGCGAGGACAGTCGCGAGACCATTGTCTTTAACAGCGGCAGCGGTGAAGTGCAGCACGTCGTCACCGGCCAGAATTCACCCCCAGTCTTCCTCGGAGGCGGACCGGCCAATCTCGAGGGCGGACAGGACCGGCGCGAAGCGCTCGCCAAGTGGCTGGCGTCGCCCGACAATCCGTATTTCGCCTCGAACTTCGCCAACCGGGTGTGGCAGCATTTCTTCGGAATCGGAATCGTTGAAGAGGTCGACGACGTTCGCGTCTCGAATCCGGCGTCGAACCCCGAATTGCTCGAGGCGCTCGCTCAGAAGCTCACCGAATCGAACTACGACTTCAAGGGGCTGGTGCGGGACATCTGCCTCTCCAAAACGTATCAGCGTTCGACCCAGCGAAACGAAAGCAACGCCTCCGACGACTTGAACTTCGCGCACCAGACGATCCGGCGAATCAAGGCGGAGTCGGTCCTCGACATCATCAGCCAGGTCACCGACACCAAGGACAAGTTCCGCGGACTGCCTCTGGGCGCCCGCGCAGTCCAGATCGCAGACGGCACAACCAGCAGCTACTTCCTGACCACCTTCGGCCGTGCGACGCGCGAGACCGCCTGCTCCTGTGAAGTGAAGATGGAGCCAACACTGTCGCAGGCGCTGCATCTGCTCAACGGTGACACCGTCAACGGCAAGATCCAACAGGGAGGCGTCATCGCCCGGTTGAACGAGCAACACGAAGTGCCGCAGAAGCGAGCCGCCGTTGCGGCGCTCCAGAAAGAAATCGCCGATCGCCAGGCGGCAGCCGATGCGGCTCTCGCCGCGTCCAACACAGCCGCCGAGGAAGCCAAACAGACAGCGGCGGCCAAGGCCGCTGCCGACAAAGCACTGGCCGATGCGACCGCCGCGAAAGCGAACGCCGATAAAGCCGTGACAGATGCAACCGCAGCGAAGACGGCTGCGGATCAGGATGTCGCGGCGAAGATGGAGGCCGTCAAGGCGGCCGGCGAAGATGCAGAACTCCTGAAAACAGCCCAGGAAGCTCTCAATGCGTCGGTCACGGCGCAGGAGCAGGCCGCCCAGGCGCTCGCCGCCGCTCAACAGGCGGCCGCAGACACCGCCACTGCTCTGGCGGCCGCTCAGAAGGCCGCGACCGATGTGGCGGCCGCTGACAAGGCTGCCCAGGAAAAAGCCGTTGCCGCAAAAGCCGCCGCCGACAAGGCCGTCGAAGCCGCCAAGGTGACGCCGGAACAGCAACAGGCCATCGCTGCCGCAGAGGCGGCTGTTGACGCAGCCGAGCGGCAGATGATCGACAACCTTTATATCCGAACGCTGACGCGCCGTCCGACGGAGGCGGAATACGCCGCCCTCTCGCCGCTGTTCGCCGAAGGTGCCGACCCGGATCAATCGCTCGCGGACGTCTTCTGGGCGCTGCTCAACAGCCGCGAGTTTCTGTTCAACCACTGACCGCCGGCCTGTGAGGCCTTCGGAAGACGGACCGGTCCGTCCAGGAATCGATCAGAGAGATCAGTTCAATGTCACGATTCGCCAGGTATCACCTGTCCACCGCCTGCGCGGTGCTCGCACTCGTCGCCTTCGGCGCACAGCTCTCCGCCCAGGAAGAGGAGGCGGCCCCCAAGGTCACCTTCGTCGACGACGTGCTGCCGATCTTCAAGGCCCGTTGCGGCTCCTGCCATAACGCCAACGACAGAAAAGGCGGACTCGCGCTCGACAGTTTCGCGACCGCGATGGAGGGGGGCAGCTCGGGAACGGTCGTCGAAGGGGGCGATCCGGACGCCAGCTACCTCTGGCTGCTCGTCAATCACGAGTCCGAGCCGGCCATGCCGCCCAACTCGGACAAGTTGCCCGAGAATGAACTGGCCGTCATCCGCAACTGGATCAGCGGCGGTCTGCTCGAAAACTCGGGCAGCACCGCGATGATCAAGAAGAAGACGTCGGTCGCCAAGATCGAGATCAGCACCGAGCGACCCGCTGAGGTCGCGCTGCCCCAGGTCTACTTCGGGGAGCCGCAGATTCAGACGGAAACCACAAACTCCGTCACCGCCCTCGCTACGAGTCCCTGGGCCCCGATCGCCGCCGTTTCGGGGTATCATCAGGTCGCCCTGTACAACACGGCCACGCTGGAACCGCTGGGCGTTCTGCCCTTCCCGGAAGGCCAGCCGGAGATCATCAAGTTCAGCCGCAACGGATCGTTGCTGCTGGTCGGAGGGGGACGCGGCGGCGCGAACGGCAAGGTCGTGCTCTTCGACGTCAAGACCGGCGAGCGGGTCGGCGAATACGGAGACGAGTACGATTCCGTGCTGGCCGCCGACATCAGCGCCGACCATTCGCAGGTCGCCCTCGGCGGTCCCAAAAAAATGCTCCGCGTCTATTCGGTCGAAACCGGCGAACTGCAGTACGAAGTCAAGAAACACACCGACTGGATCTGTGCGATCGAGTTCAGTCCGGACGGCGTGCTGCTCGCCTCCGCCGACCGGGCCAACGGCCTGCACGTGTGGGAGGCCTTCACCGGACGTCCGTTCCACACGCTCAACGGCCATACAGGCTCGGTCAACGACGTCAGTTGGCGGGCCGACAGCAACGTCCTCGCCTCCGCCAGCAGCGACAACACCATCCGCTTGTGGGAAATGACCAACGGCACGCAGGTGCGGTCATGGAACGCCCACGGCGGAGCCTTCGCCGTTGAGTACATCCGCGACGGACGACTGGTGAGCACCGGTCGCGACCTTGTGGTCCGCTTGTGGAACGGAGAGGGTGCCCAGATTGCGGAATTCCCCGGCCTGGCCGAGATCGGCCTCGAGGTCGCTTTCGACGCCGAGACGGAGCGGGCTCTGGGAGGTGACTGGACCGGCATGGTCCGCGTCTGGAACGTCGCAGACGGAGCACAGGTGGGACAACTCGACACCAACCCGCCGACGCTGACCTCCCATATCGAGTCTCTCACTCAACAGGTGGCTGCGGCGGAAGCACAGGCCGCCCAGACCGCAGCAGCGCTCGCCGCCCTGCAAAAGGCGATGGCCGACAAACAGGCCGCCGCAGACAAGGCCGTCGCCGACGCCAACGCCGCCGCGGAAACTGCCAAACAGACGGCAGCAGCCAAGGCGGCCGCCGACCAGGCCGTGACCGATGCGACCGCAGCGAAAGCGGCCGCCGACAAAGCGGCGGCCGATGCCGCCACCGCGAAGACCGCCGCCGATCAGGACGTCGCCGCCAAGACAGAGGCCGTCAAGGCGGCCGGAGACGACGCCGAAAAACTGAAGGCAGCGCAAGAGGCCCTGACGGCGTCCACCACCGCCCAGCAGCAGGCCGCAGCAGCGCTCACCGCCGCTCAAAAAGCGGCCGAGGCCGCGACCGCTGCGCTCGCGAACGCTCAGAAAGCAGCGACCGACGCCGCTGCCGCCGACAAGGCGGCGCAAGAGAGCGCGGCGACCCTCAAGACGGCCGCCGACACCGCCGTCGAAGCGGCCAAGGTCACCCCGGAGCAGCAACAGGCCCTCGAGGCAGCCCAGGCGGCCGCAAACACGGCGCAACAGAACCTGGCAACCCTCAAGGCCGCGCTCGAACGGGCCAACGGCCACTTGGCCAATCTGCAGGCGAACGCCGGCTCATAGGCAACGATATCGCTCAGTGGTGCGCCGGGTGGTGGTGTCCGCGCTTGAATCGCGATCGTGAGAGAATATCACGCGACTTGTCGTCTGCTACTTCTTGGGGGCAGTCGACTGCACCCCGGCAGGTAGCCCGGGAATCAGTGGGAGACCCATTGGCGGAAGCCCCATGCGTGCTGTGAGGGATTGCGCAAACTCTCGAAGATACGGCCACACGATGCGGATCGCGAGATCCTGGACGCTGTCTATTTCATCCTGCGGAGTCTTTCTGCGATCTGGAATCGACTCCAAGTCGAATATGGCCTGATACGTGACAACTGCCGACATTGTTGAGCCACCGTCAGGTGGACTCCCCTCGATCAACAAGGTGACATTCGCCAAGAGAACCTCTTCGTCCGTATTGATTCCCCACCCTGATTCAACACGGATTTCAGTCTTCCCTGACGGAAGCTTCTTTCCCTCCACGTGGACGTTGGCGACCACGTCCAGGAGACGAACGCTTCGCAATTCGAGGAGATCGAGAAGGGTCTTCTTTGCGCGTGACGGCTTGCGTTGCCTTCGATTGGCCGTTGTCTTCTTTGTTGTTTTCTTCTTTGCCATCGCTCACGTCGTTGGTGGTCCAACGGCTAAAGTGGCGTTCCACTCGGATGCCGGCTTCCATTCGACGGTTTTCGAGTAGACGGTTGTGGTTGGAACTGGTTGAGGAACCGCATAAAACTCAACGCGAGTCCTCAAATTCAGTGCATCGCCGATTCGCCTCAACATTGTCAAGGAGTGCCCCTCATATTCCACGTCCTCCATGCGTGAAATTACAGACTGGTAAGTTCCCACGCGGTCGGCAAGTTCCTCCTGTGACAATCCAGACGCTCTCCGTGCTTCGGCAATCTGTGTCGCAATGTGTGCATTGAAACTCTCGTCCTCAACCGACGACGCGAGTTCCGCGTTTTGTGCGAGCTTCTGACGGATGACATCGGCGAAGTTTCTTGTTGTTGGCATCAGATTGACCATTCAGCGGTATGTTTGTCTGAGTCTCTCTCAACGAGTCGCTTGTGCGCGACAGCCCTGTCTATTTCGGAGTCGGGAATGTCTCCCTCCTTCGTGAAGCCGTGAGACATGACGGCCGAATGCGAGCCGTGAAAGAAGTAGAGCATACGGTAGTTGACGCGGCCGATTCGGCACCGTAATTCATAGACTCCGTCGCGCAGGTAATCTGCGCGCGGTCTTCGCAACTCATGCCCCAGTGATTCGAGCGCAAGGATCCGTTCAAGACACTTCACGTAGGCGCGCGGTTCCCTCGCTTCCAGGTCGTCAAGCCATTCCAGGAGCGGAACGCGCCCCCTGCCGTCGCGAAATGCGCGAATCTCAGTTTGTGGCATTTCTGGATGCCTACAGCAATATTGCTATGTTTTCGGCGGGGGTCAAGCCCGGAAAGAGAACGGTACTTGAGAATAAAGTCAGCAGACCACCAGCCTCTGTTCCCGGCTCGTCCACCGAAACACGGCCGTGTGCGCTCTGCGGACGCTGGATTTTCAAATCGGGACACCACCCGCCGGGTCACCGCTCAGTTGTTCCCGGTCACTCAATTGTCCTCCGGCGGTTCCTCGCCGGGAGGGGGCGGTCCGGGTGGCGGGGACGGCGGCGGGTCGATCTGCTCTCGCAGCTCTTCGTACAGATCTTTCCAGCTTCCGCGCAGATCGTTCTCAAAACCGTTTCGTGACTGGTTCAGCAGCGTTCTGGCTTTCGAGAGATTGCCGTCGTAGGCAGCCAGCGCAGCCTCGGCCAGTTTGGCCTCGAGTCCGTAGCGCGGGTCTTTGCCTGCATACGAGGAGAGGGTGTCGATCTCCCGCTGCGCGTCTTCCCTCCGCTCGGGCTGCTTGAGGTAATACAGAATCAACTGCTCGGTGGCCCGGATCGACCACATTTCGTCGTCCCATTCGTTGCGAACGGCGAGCCACGCGTCCTCCGATCCGCCCGAGAACAGAGCCTGCAGGTACTGCTGCTGGGCGCTCGTCGCCTTGTCGACGCCGCTCGGCGGGTCGTCGCCGGCGGCTTCAAGCAGATTGGGGGTCCGGTAGAGCCAGCCCATCCCGGCTCCCGCAGCCGCAACGAGCACGCACAGCAGAATCCTCAGTGCAAGGGACTTCTTCGCGCCCGGCGCCTGCAAGCCTCCGGCAGCGGTCGTCGAGGAAAGTTCCGCGAGCGCCACGTCGGCCGCCGCACCGTCTTCCTTCAGGGCTTTCAGCAGTTTTCGCACGTCCGCGAGAACGCTCCTCGCATCCTGATACCGGTCGGCGGGCGCCTTGGCCATCATCGTCTCGACCATGGCGCAGAGCGCTCGAGGGAGGTCTCTTCGGATCTGTCCCAAGGGCTCCGGCGCGTCCTGCAAATGCTGAACGGCGACCGAAACCGCCGACTCCCCGTGAAAAGGCGGACGCCCGGCGAGCATGTGGTAGCAGGTCACCCCGAACGAATAGATGTCGCTCCGCTGGTCGAGCGGATCCCCTCGCACCTGCTCGGGACTCATATACAGCGGAGTCCCCATCGTGACTCCCTCCTGAGTCAGGTGCAGGCGTTCCCCTTCGTTCACCTGGGCGAGCCCGAAGTCGGCCACTTTCACCTCACCCTTACGGGTGAGCATGATGTTCTCGGGTTTGATGTCGCGATGCACGATGTTACGCTCGGCGGCGGCGACCAGCGCAGTCGCCGTCTGCCGCATGATGTGCAGCGCCAGCGTTGCATCCAGCGGCCCCTTCCGCTTCAGGAGATCGCTCAGCGTTTGCCCCTGCACGTACTCCTGTGCGATGAAGTGCTGACCATCATGTCGGCCGACCGTGTAGACCTGCACCAGATTGGGATGGTTCAGCCCGGCGGCCGCCTTGGCTTCGGATTCGAAACGTTTGACGTAGGTTTCGTCGTCGGTGAGTTCCCGCTTCAGGATCTTCAGCGCCACGTGCCGCTTCAGCGAGGACTGCTCCGCCAGCCAGACTTCCGCCATTCCGCCCGCCCCCAGCCGGCGGAGCATTCGGAATTCGCCGAGAGTCCGCTCCGAATTCGATTCGGCCGCACTTCGTTTCCCGGTCTCCGGTGCGGGTTGCGCCGCTGCGGAGTTTTCATCCGCTGATCCCTGCTGGGGCATCTCGGTGGTCGGACTTTCGCTGGGGGGAGGGTCGTCAGAGGCGGGTGCTGGCATGGGCGATCGCCGGGAATCATGAGCGTCCCGGTATCTTAGGAAAATCGTGGGGAGCGTCGCAAACTCTGCAACGCGATCGCTGCGGGCAGGTCGGGTTCGCGAGCGCCTCACAATTCAGCCCGGCGAGAATCCCGCGGTTCCGCTGCTCCCCGCTTCAGTTTTTTCCGCCTCAGAATCCGGATTGACCCGAATCGGGCCCCCCGATAGAGTCCGCACCTCCTCTCTCAACCCCTCCCAAGTCTCACAATCCAGCCTGCATCACCTGTTGCATCCGGCGCGGCTGCGCGCGTTGCTCCTCATCAGAGGGCAAACGGCGCGGCCGCCGGTTCCCGATGCGCGCCGGATCTCTCACACCCATGTTCCAGCATCAACGCATCTCGTCCGCCGGACGCCGTCCGTTCACCGGGAGGCTCGGTCTCCATTGCGCACAGCTCATCGTTCTCCTGCTCCTGGCCGCTCTCCTGCCCCCGCGTCAGGCGGCATCCCAGGAGTCGCAATCCGGGACGATTGCCTCCTCGCGCGGTGAGAACGGTCCCGGCCTGCAGTTTCGCACCGGACACAACGCCTTCAGAACTTTCGGACGCCACGAGTCGATCACCCACGCCGAACTGTTTCCCTACGTGCTCGACGGCAACCAGATGCTCTTCGGCGACCTGCGGTTGTTCCTCTCGAACAACGCCGAAGTCGGCGGAAACGCCGGTCTCGGCTACCGTATCCGGCCGTGGGGCGGCAATCAGATCTTCGGCGCCAGCCTCTGGTACGACGCCGACAATTCTCTGGGTGTGTTGTATCAGGGAGTCGGTCTCAGCCTGGAAGGCTATACCGACATCTTTGACGTCAGGCTCAACGGTTACGCGCCCGTCGGAAAAACCGAACAGAATCTCGTCCAGCGGGCGATCAACACGCGATTCGTCGGAACCAGTCTCGTCTTCGACCGCGTGACGCTCACCGGAAAGTCAATGCCCGGCGTCGACTACGAATTCGGCGTCGCTTTGCCCACGGCGCTGCTCAAGCAGCACAACCTCCGCTGGTATGTCGGAGGATACAATTTCGCCGCGAGCGGCGCGGACGCAATCAACGGCTTCAAAACACGGTTGAAGGGGTCCGTCGTGCCGTCGGTCGACACCCAGGTGGAATTCACAACCGACGGCGAATTCGGCACGAACGTCATGCTCGGCCTCGCATGGACCTACTTCGGTGGATTCGAGCGAGAGCAGACCAGCCGGTCGCTCAATTACGATCGCATGAGCGAGTTCGTGCGCCGCAACTACAACGTGATTGTCGGCCGGCAGCGCGATGTCGACGTCGGCGTCATGGCAATCAGCGCTGCAACAGGGTCGCCGTTCGTCATTCAGCACATCGGTCCCGGCGGAAACAGCACCGGCGCGCCGGATGATCCCTGGGGAACCCTGGCCGACGCTCAGGTCGCGGGGGGAGACGTCTACCTGGTCCACGCCGGGACGGTCCTCACTGATCCAATCGTCCTCAATCCGGGCGAAGTGCTGTTGGGTCAAGGCGCAGGCCTGCAGCAGTTTCTCGACGTCGAGGGCCTCGGCCACATCATGCTGCCCCATGTCGGTGCGGGGACGGCGCGCCCGATCATCCAGGGAGTCGCCGGCGACGCCGTCACGCTCGCCTCCGACACCGTCTTCGCCGGATTCACCATCGATTCTCCCACCGGCGCGGGCATCGTCGGCAACGGAGTCAGCAACGTCCTCATCGGCAACGTCGACATCCTCACGCCCGGCGGCGACGGCGTCTCGCTCACCAATCCCGACGGTCAGATCAGCATCCTCAACACCGACGTCATCGATGCGTCCGGAGTCGGCTTCTCCGTCGACGGCGGAACCGCCGATGTGAGGTTCAACGGATCGATCACGAACCAGGCCGGCCGAGCGCTCGTCATCGATTCCACCACCGACGGCACGATCGATTTCACAGGCGCCTCGCTCGAGGATGACGGCGGCGACGGCGTCCTGCTCACCGACGTGGACGGCGACGTCATCCTCGACAATGTCACCGTGCTCAACGCGACCGGCGTGGGCATCGAAGCCAGCGGCGGCGACGGGAACATCGCGTTCCTCAGCACAACCACCGTCGATTCCGCATCCGCTACCGGTATCCTCGTCGACGACCGCGAAGGAGCAACGCTCTTCGCGTTCACCGACGTCACGGCGGCCGTCGGCGAGACGGCCGTGCTGGTCTCCAACAGTCCCGGCGACACCTGGTTCACCCGGCTCGATGCGACCAGCGACAGCGCGACGGCCTTCAAGGTCACCGACAGCGGAGAGGTCGGCGTCGGAGGAGGAACGCTCGATGCCGCCGATGCGTCCGCCATCGATGTCGAGAACGCCGACATGAACCTCACGTTCGACGAAGTCAACAGCGACAACGCGACAGCCGGCATCCGGCTCGTCGATGCGACCGGTGTGTTCGTCGCCAAGAGCGGTCTGATCTCCGATTCCGACACCGGATTCCTGCTGCAAAACGTCGAGACGGTCGGGATCGTCGACATCGAGTTCACGGACAACGACCTGGGCGTCGACGCCGAGAACGTCGATCACCTCGCCTTCACGAACATCGAGGTCACGGGATCGACGTCTCACGGCGTGAAGATGCTCAATGTCCGCCAGTTCCTGGCGTTCAACAGCGAGGTCTCAGAAAGCGGCGGACCGGGAGAGGCGGCCCTGCTCTACGAAGTCGACCAATTGGACGATTACATCTTCTCGCTGAGTCAGAGCACCATCGAGAGCGACGTCGGCAACGGCCTCGAATTCCGCCTGCTCGCCGGCGCGGAAGACTCGTCTCTCAACCTCAGCCTCGAGGGCAATTTCTTCACCACCACCGCCGACAGCGTGAGCGCCGTTTCGCTCGACTGGGACGGCGCCGTGCAGTCCCGCATCTTCACGAACGGGTTCAACATCGAAGGCGATCACAGCACGGCATTCTTGGTGACCAACGCCTCCACGACCGATTTGACCCAGGTTTCGATGGGACAGAACATCTTCCTGCTGGCGGGCGACCACGGAACCGCCGGCAGCTTCACCACTGCGGGGCGTTCGGCGCTCGTGATCGGCGTCAATCAAGCCGTCTTCGATGGAACCGGCAACGTCGGATTCGACTTCGACCTCGCAGAGTCGGCGGAAGTGGCTCTCTTCAGCAATCAGGTCACGGACGACGGCGGAGCGGGGACCGGCTTCCTCTTCAGCTCTCTCGACGGGCCGTCCACAATTCTCATCGAAGACAACCGGCTCGACTTCCTCGGTCCGGCGGCGGTGATCGACGAGGGAATCATTTTCCAGTCCATCACGGATCAGATCACGCTCCAGGGCACCCAGAACAACATCATCACCGGCGCCACCACGCCCTTCTTCGCGCCGGGAGGCTCGACCACCGGCCGGATTCGCATCAACGGCGTCTTCGTTCCGTAGACCGCTTCCAGGCGACGGTCTTCACCCGCCTTGTGGCGGGCACTCTCGCCGCGTGGGACCGATGAACGCTTGATTTTCGAACGTCAGCGGGCGGGATTCAGGCCGAGCGTTTCATCGCGTCCGAACCGGTTGCAAATCGCGCCGGAGACGCTACAAATAGGGATTCCCAAGCCGGGACGTGGTGGGGATTGCAGCGGCATCGTGCCGGGTGCTAAATCTCTTATTCGATGCGAATCGCGGTCTCGCTTGGTCGCGGACGGCCGGTCTCCGCAACCGTTGGAGGGAGACGTGGCGACCTTCGACCCTCCTCCACCAAACGGGGGATTTCGCCGGGACTTTCCGGGAACCTGACAAGCGACACTGGCAGCAGGAGACGACGTTGGCGGAACGCTATTACGAATGCATGTTTGTCCTGGACAGTGGACGGTACGCCCAGAATCCCTCAGGGACCGAGGCGAACGTCAAGGAGTTGCTCGATCGCTGCAACGCCGACGTCCTGGCCAGCGCCCCCTGGCAGGACGGCAAACTGCCCTACCCGATTCAGGGAAAGAAGAAGGGGCTCCATTACCTCGTCTACATGAAGATGGACGGAAGCCAGGTCGCCGAACTGGATCGCATCTGCAAGTTGAACGATCTCGTTCTCAGGCATATGGTGATTGACCACACGGATCACCCGGCGCTCTTCAACGAGAAGCTGGTTCCCTCTCTGCAGGACCACGTCGCCGGTGCGGATGCAGAGGAAAAATCGAGCAGTTGACGTCCAACACTCGGTTCTCCCGAGTTGTGAGATCTCACGCTGCGGGCAACCGCACCGCAGGGCGTGCGAGTTCAAACTCTCCGTTGGATCGAACGGTTGTCCCGGCGGCCTGAATCCCGCAGGGTTGCGATCCGGCGAACCCCAAGACTGCGCCCCGACAGGGCGTCGAATCCGAACGAATTCAGCGAGGGGAGGCGACTGATGGCCAGTTTCAACCGAGTCATCCTGGTCGGCAATCTGACTCGCGACCCCGAAGTGAAATACACCACAGGCGGCACCGCCGTCACCGACATCGGACTGGCCGTCAATCGAACCTGGTTCGACAAGCAGCAGAATCAGAAACGGGAAGAAACAACCTTCGTCGATGTGACGCTCTGGGGCCGGCAGGCGGAAGTCGCCGGGGAATACCTCGCCAAGGGGCGTCCCGTGCTGATTGAGGGCCGGTTGCAACTCGACACCTGGGAAGACAAGAACTCCGGCCAGAAGCGGAGCAAGTTGCGCGTCGTGGGAGAGACGATGCAGTTTCTCGGCAGCCGCTCGGACGGCGGCGGCGGAGGTGGAGGACGATCCGGCGGCGGATCATCTTCAGACTACGATTCCCACCAGTCGTACGACGACCCCTCCGGCGGAGGCGGACCGGACGGCGGCGAAGTCCCCTTTTGATACCGTAAACCGCCAGCGATTCGGACCCGGCGCAAGCCCGCGCGGGGTCGCGCTCCGGAGACATTGGATTTTCTGATTATGACACGCAAGGCCAACACTCGCATCCGTTCCAAAGATCATCAGGGCGGCGTCGAACTGCTGCTCGCCGAAGATGTCCCGTCGCTCGGAGAGCAGGGCGATATCGTCCGCGTCAAGCGGGGATACGCCCGCAACTATCTCGTGCCGCAAGGACTCGCGACTGTGGCGACCGACGCCAACCGGCGAATGGTCGAGGTCCATCGGTCCCGGCAGCAGGAACAGGCGAAGCTGAGGCTGTCCCAGATCAAGAAACTGGCCGACGACGTCGCCAAGTACAGCGTCACCATCGACGCCAACGCCACTGACGAAGGCCACCTCTACGGGTCGGTCGTCGCCTCCGACATCAGCAAATCCCTCGTCGCCGCCGGTTATCCCGTCGAACCCGAAGCGGTGATCCTCGAAGGACCGCTCAAGGAACTCGGGATGTACACGGTCAAGCTGCAACTCCATCCCGAGGTGGAAACGGAAGTCAAGGTGTGGGTCGTTCCGTCGGCGTCCATTTCATCGTAGCCCGGTCGGGCGTATTGCCGGGGCGGGGCATGGATCCCGCCGCTCACTCGAATTCGGAGTCGGAGAGACGCCCGCGAGCAGGCGCGTCCGGTCCTCGCGCTGCGAGGTTGGTCCGATCGCTCGTGAGGCATTCACGGAGGGTGCACAATGGCAGTGGCGCAGTCGCAGGCCGATCTCACCGGGAAAATCCCACCGCAGGATCTCGACGCCGAGCGCAGCGTGCTCGGCAGCATGCTCCTCAGCAGCAACGCGATCGACGACGTCCTGCAGTACGTCCACGCCGATCATTTCTACGCCGACGCGCATCGGCGGATGTTCCGCGCGATTCAGGATCTCTATGAATCGGGCACGCGGGGCATCGATCCCGTCACGCTCGGGCACGAACTTGAGCGGCGGCAGGAGTTCAACGACGTCGGCGGCGATCCGTACATCGAGCAGGTTCTCGCCACCGTGCCGCACGCCGGCCACGCCGAGTACTACGCGAAGATCGTTCGCGACAAGTGGCTCCAGCGAACCCTCATCGAAGCGTGCACCGACACCCTCCGCGAAGCCTATCACGGACGCGACGACGTCGACCACATCCTCGCCCGCGCCGAGCAGCGCGTCTTCGACATCGCCGAACGGCAGCAAGACATCGACAAGATCGAACTTCGCGACATCCTCGAAGACACGTTCAACCGCATCTTCGACCGCATGGATCAGGAGGGGACGATCAGCGGCCTCCCGACCGGGTTCCACGGACTCGACGAAGTCACCAGCGGCTTCCAGGCGTCGGAACTGCTCATCCTCGCCGCCCGGCCCAGCATGGGGAAAACAGCCCTGGTCTGCAATTTCGCTCTCGCCGTCGCCGGCGGCGGCAGCGGCGTGCTGCTCATCAGTCTCGAACAATCGAATCTCGAATTGGCCGAACGTCTCCTGGCAATTCAGGCCCGCGTGAACGGTCACAAGCTGCGGCAGGGAGAACTCGACGACGTCGAGCAGCACAGCCTCATGGAGGCCTCTGCGGAACTGCGGGAGATTCCGCTGTTCATCGACGATACGGCCGGACGCACCGTCAGCCAGATCGCGGCCATCGCCCGGCGACTCAAACGACGCCACGGCATCGGACTCGTCATCATCGACTACCTGCAATTGATCGAGAGCGACGAACGCAACATTCCGCGCGAGCAGCAGATCTCCACCGTCACCCGCCGGCTCAAATTCCTGGCCAAGGATCTCGCGATTCCGGTGATCGCCTTGGCGCAGCTCAATCGGTCCGTGGAGCAGCGCGAGGACAAACGTCCGCGCCTCGCGGACCTCAGAGAGTCCGGAGCGATCGAGCAGGACGCCGACATCGTCATGTTTCTCCATCGTCCCGACGCCTACGACCCCGAAGATCACCCGGGGGAAGCCGATCTGATCGTCGCCAAAAACCGGAACGGTCCCATCGGCACCGTCCCCCTGACGTGGATGCGGGAACAGTTGCGTTTCGGCGATCGCAGTCCGATTCAGGATCCGGGCGAGTTCTGAAGTCCCGGACGCTTCCCTTTTTCGCCGTTTCGGTGTATTTCGTGACTTTGCACAACTCTTCGGCCGCGTCCCTGAAGCGGTAGACGGCGGCCTTTCCGGCGGTGAGGGGGTTTCAATCATGCCTTATGGCTTTGGCGTCGTCGGCTGCGGAATGATCTCCAATTTTCATGCCGCGGCGATTGCCGACATCCGCAATTCAAGGCTCGTTGGTTGCTTTGACGTAATCCCCGAGTCCGCCGATCGATTTGCCAAAGAGCAGGAGATCACGGCCTATCACGATCTCTCGGAGATGCTGGCCAATCCCGAAATCCACATCATCACCATCTGCACGCCCAGCGGCGCCCATCTGGAACCGGCGGTCGCTGCGGCCAAGGCCGGGAAGCACGTCCTCGTCGAAAAGCCGCTGGAGATCACCCTCAAGAAGTGTGACAAGATCATCTCCGCCTGCGAGAAAGCAGGCGTCCAGTTGGGCACCATCATGCCCAGCCGGTTCAGTCCGGCGAATGTCACCCTCAAGGACGCCATCAAGGACGGCCGCTTCGGCAAGCTCACGCTGGGCGACACCTACGTCAAATGGTGGCGCAGTCAGGAATACTACGACAGCGGCGGATGGCGCGGCACATGGGATCTGGACGGCGGGGGCGCCTACATGAACCAGGCGATTCACAACGTCGACCTGCTCTACTGGCTGATGGGCGACGTCGACGAAGTCGCCGGCATCACCGGCACCCTGGCCCACAAGCGGATCGAAGTGGAAGACACCGGGTCCGCCGTCGTCCGGTTCAAGAGCGGTGCGATCGGCACGCTGACCGCCGCCACCTCCGCCTATCCCGGCCTGCTCAAGCGGACCGAGATTCACGGGACGGAAGGCTCCGCAATCGTCGAACAGGACGACATCAAACTCTGGGAGTTCGCCAAGAAGCACCCGAAAGACCGGGCGGTTCGCGAGAAGTTCGGGAAAGGCAGCGGCGTCAGCGGCGGCGCCGCCGATCCGAAGGCGATCTCCCATGTGGGGCACATGCTGCAGTTCAAGGACTTCATTAAGGCCATCCAGCAAGGGAAAAAACCGCTGGTCGACGGCTACGAGGGCCGCAAGAGCGTGGAACTGATTCTCGCGATCTACCAGTCCTCATGGACCGGCAAGCGGGTCACGTTGCCCCTCAAGAGCGATCCCCGCCGGCCCACGAAGAAAAAGTAGTGGCTCATCCAGGTTGAGTTGAGGGGTGCCACTGGCTCCGCCAGTGCGAACCGGAAGGGACGTCGACTCCGCATGCACTGGCAAATCCAGTGGCGCCCAACCCGTCAATTCAGGATTGAACAAACAATAGAACAGACCGTTCGGCGAGATTCCCGCGTCGAACGTGTTCGAAGTGTCGCGCCGTGATTCCGCGCGACACATCGTCAATACGGATTCACAAAGCGCACTCGCTGAACTCGTCCCCTCAACCAGCGCAATTTCTCGGCCGCGCATGTCACCCGAAGCCGAATGTCACGCGGCGATCCTGCTCATCGCGCACGGCAGCCGCTCCGAGGCGGCAAACGCCGAATTGCGCGAATTGGCCCGCAGCCTCCAGGAGCGGGAGCCAACGGCCGCCGTGGAAATCGCGTATCTCGAACTCGCAGAGCCGACGATTCCGCAGGGCGTCGCGGCTTGCCTCAAGCACCGTCCCCGCCAGGTCCGCCTCCTGCCGTACTTCCTTTCGGCGGGGGTCCACGTCACACGAGACCTCGAGGATCATCGCGCACGGTTTCAGGAGGAGCGCCCCGACGTCGACTTCGTGCTCTGCCCGCCGATCGGACTGCATCCGCTCATGCTCGACATTCTGCAGGATCGACTGCACGCGGCACAGACGCCGAACCTGTCCCAAACAGAATCCCCCGGCGACACCGGGCAGAACGAATACGACTAATCGATGTAGTATTTCGTCATGAACCACACACCGATGACGACGACGGCGGCGACCACCCCGAAATCCTCGGCGGAGGCGTTCGCCCACCAGAATCCGATCCCTTCGAGAACGTGCTCGATGGAGACACCCTGAATGGAATGGAAGAACGCAGGCATGGATGAGTCTCTCGGAATTCTGCGCGGTGTGACGGGTGAGATGTGAGACCAGGAATCGGTCGCGTCTTTCGCGCAGTGCGACTTGAAACTGTATCTCACAATCCGGCCGGCTGCGGCCGGGAACTGGATTTTCAACAGGAGTCTAAACGTCCGCCCCGCCGCAACGGTTCGCACCAATTGCATAAGAATCCGCCGAACACCGGCTGCCGCAACACATTCGTCCGAATCCGGCGAAAGAATGGATGAGAGGGAAGATTCCGATCTTGACGCTCGTGCAGACCAACGGCGAGCGCACAGTCGGCGACACATCACCGGGCTGCTGCTTGGTGAAACGGGCGTCGTATGGCGGTCCCCGCGCGGCGACTGGAATGCTCAGCCGGCGCCCGCCCCGCGGGGCGTCCTGAGCGGGAGCTTCAACCCGCTCCATTACGGGCACGTCGAATTGCGCCTCATCGCCCAGTCGATCCTGCAAGGCGCCGTGGCTTACGAACTGCCGCTCGTCAACGCCGACAAACCGCCGGTCGACCTCGAAGAGGCCGTCATCCGCGTCGAACAGAAGTTCGACGCCCCCCTGGCGGTGACGACCGCCCCCGTGTTTCTGCAGAAAGCGCAGCTCATGCCGGGCGTCACGTTTGTCGTCGGGGCCGACACGGCCGCCCGCATCATCGATCCCCGATTCTATCCCGACCACCCGCGCGGCGCGGCGACGGCACTGTCTGAACTGCGTAACCTGGGGTGCCGGTTCCTCGTGGCGGCTCGCCAACACGCAGGATCGCTGCTCACCGCGGAAAATATCGGCGTCCCGGCCGAATCTGCTGATCTGTTCGAGCCCATTCCGGAAGACGCTTTCCGTGTGGACGTCTCGTCCTCGCGTTTCCGCGAGCAGTCGCGAAATCCTCCGCCCGAATGAGGGGAATTTTCACGATGCGACCGGACGCTGCGATTTCCCGTGGCGAACCGTCTCCGAGTTTGCCGATTAATCCGGATGTACGGGTCGTCGCGCGCCGGGGGGCCGCTCGACCCGTCTCCACACGGACGGGCCGTCCGGCCAGTTGGGGGAGGGGGGAATCAGGATGATATCTGTCAGGAGCGCGTGCGCGCGCGCCGTTGTGTGCATGCTCGGTATGGTCACTGCCTTGGGGAACGCATCGGCGGTCGCCGAGGACGTGCGCGGCCGTCGCGCCGAATCGCCCTCGCTGTTCCCGCTGCCCGTTGTTGTGCCGCGCGACGGCTCAATTCTTCAGATCAACGGGGAGCAGGCCGCCCGCGCCCGGGACGCGCGCCAGCGCCTGCAGGTCCACGTCGCTGAAAAGGGATCTTCTTCAAGAGAGGAACTGGCGGCGGCGATCGACCGTCTTCCCCTGGCGTCACTCTCGGAAGGTCACAGGCATCAGGTCCGGCAGATTCTGGACGAGGTCAGCCTGTTCCGCCGGCTGCCGGTCATCACCTGCCAGGCCGATCCCCGTGTCTACGCCTACTTTGCCGACAACCCCGACGTCGCCGTCAGCATCTGGCGCGTGATGGGAATCTCCGAAATGGAGATGCGGCAGGTGTCCCGCTGGGAATACGAATCGGACCTGAAGGACGGGACGGTCGGGCTTGTCACGGTCCTCCATTCCTCGCCCGAATTGCGGGTCGCCATGTGCGAGGGCGAGTTCAAAAGCCCTCTGCTCACCCGTCCGATTCGGTCGACCGGACTCCTTGCCGTGCAGACGAAATTCTGGAAGGACGCATCCGGGCGGGATCAAGTCACGCATCAGGCCGACATGTTCGTGGCCATCCATTCCGACGCCGTCGAGACCGTTGCCAGACTGATCTCGCCGGTCAGCTTTCGCATGGCGGATCGCAATTTCGAGGAAGTGACGTTGTTTCTGCGGATGATGGACGAGGCGATGACGCGCCGCCCCGGCTGGATGGAACAGACCGCCGGCAATCTGGAAGGAGTTCTTCCGGGTCGCGACGCCGAGTTGCTGGAACTCACCGCCGAAGTCTACAGCGACGCCTCGGTCCGCAGGATGCAGGTGACCGTCCCGCCGGTCCCCATCGAAAACGAGCGCCCCCCGCTCCGCTCGGCATCGCGACTGTCTCCGCCAGCCAGATAGCCCGGATTATTCGTAGCGCACGCTGCCAGCGTGCGTCACCGTTGACGCGACATCGGGGTGCAATCCGTTCGAACAGCGCGGCGCGCTGGGCAACTTCTCGATAACCTGTTGTTTCAGAAACACTTGTAGTGAACCGGGCCCTCGTGATGAATAATCCCGGATAGCCGCGCGGGATCCGACCGTCACGGCTATATCGCTTTGCAAATCAGTGTTGGCGATCTGTCTCGCGGATTCTCGTCCTCGACAGTCCAAACACCGCTCGACGCGGACACATGGTAGAGCAATTTGCTCTACTTGGGGCGCGGACGCAGAAACGCGCTCAGCACGCCCAACGCGAGTCCAATCGGGATGAGATAGACCAGGATTCGCGGACGGGCGACGAATGTCACCGCCGCGACCAGGGTGGCGACAAAAGCCACCGGCGAGACGTTCGCCCACGCCGCTTCGCGCTTTCGCGTCGGCAGCGCCAGCCACAGCGCGCCGAGCAGAATCCCGGTCCGGATCAGCGCACCGGCCACCGCGTCCTGATTCTCCGCCCGCACCAGGACAAACACACCGGCGATCGTGAATAGAACAGCCAGAACGCCGGTCAAAGTCCGGTTAATCGGTACAGTGCGGTTGCTCATCCACCCACATTATGCAGGCCACACGCGACGCCGTCCACGTGCGCGGGGAAAAGGCGTCAGGTCTCTTGAACCTCGGTGACGTCGAGCGCAACCGCTGCGGGCGGGCGTCGTCGAACTCGCCGAAGGCCGCGCAGGAGGGCGAACAAAGAGACCTGACCCCTATCTTGCCGTTGTGTATATTGGGTCGATTAGTTCCGAACTCTTCGAAGTGGACCTGATGATGGCAGATATCTCCTCACTCGCGACCGCGCGAGTTCGATTCGTTCTCGCCGTGCTGGCGCTCAACGTCGTCACCGACGCCGGGCCGGTGGGTGCTCAAGATTCCGGTGACGTCCTCAACGACGGCGCGACGATTCAACGACGGCGCATCGACAACTTCATCAACCGCACGGCCAAAATGTCGTTCGAGGACGCAGTCGCTTCGTTGAGCACCTACACCGAAGGCTACGAGCTCGCTGGGCTGGCCAGCATATCCCACGGTTCGGCGAACCCGCGCGTCATGCTGGTTCAGATTTTCGCAGACCGGAGGGTGGCGAAGCTGCATGAAATTCTCGCCGAGCAGGATGCAGACGACGCGGCACAGCGCGTCGAGGCGATCTTCACGGAGAAGCTGGAGACCTTCGTGGAGGAGACCGAAAGGTTCCGCGCCGATGAACACGAGCAGCCTTTGCAGTACATGTCGGCCTATCACCTGTACGCGGCGTCGGTCGCCCTGTTCCTCTGCGCCAACTTCTGCGACAAGCCGACGTTCCTCGAACTGCTCGACAAGTGGCACGCCGCGTTTCCTGACGATTCACGGCAGGGGTCCGGTATCTTCATTTCCGCATTGCCGGACGCGCTGCTGGAGTTGAATCTGCTTCTGCTGGTGTATGAAAAGGAGGGCGCTTCGCGCGATGAACTGAACCAACGCCTGACGAGTGTCGGCAAAGACTACGGCGTCGAGGATTGGACCGCGGAAACGCTGCGACTCTACCGCTGGAATTCCCACACCAACGACACCGATTTCACGCACATCACGCAGGGCGCTCGCGCCGACGACGCGGCGATTCTCGCCCGCGTCCCCGGTTTCCGCGACTGGCCGCCCATTTCCGGTTTCGTTCACAAACCGGAGGTCCAGGACCGAGTGATCGGCCGCGTTCGGTCGTGGGTGGAATGATCCTGCGGCACGCTCCACAGCATTCACCAACGGGCGTCACTCTTGGCTTGCCCGGTAGTGCGACCAAATAGTCGCCCGCGAAGTTTCCTAACGCGCCGCCCGACGCGGGGTCCGCCGGCGCAACGCTCATCGGACCGCCGCGCTCGCCGCCTCCATCCGCATCGCTTCCCGCATCGCCTCACGAATGGCCCGGTCGCACACTGGGCAGAACGCGGTGTTCCGCTCGCTCCGCATGATGCATCCCGTATCCCACGGGCGAAACACACCCTTGCCGTACCCTTCGGCCCCTTCGTACGCCCCCACGCCGTTCTTGCCGAAGAGGTCTTTCCATTTGATCTGGTCCCGGTCATCCGTGCCGGAGACGTTGGGCTTCTTCAACCCGGGGTGATTCTCGTCGTCGGGAAACGTCAGGTCGGCCCGAAAATACTCCTCCCCGAGATTCGCGATACTGTGTCCCAGTTCGTGGATCAGAATCCGTTCCGCAATGTCCGGCTCGCACGACACGATCGTGACGCCGAATGTGAACCGCTCGAGCGCCTCCTGGTAGTCAAGCGGCGTGTCGGATTCGCGATGCACGTGAAACGCGACTCCCGGCAGGTCGACCGGATGCCGCGCCCCCCCGCCGTAGCTCTTCTCGTTGGCGATCACAATCAGATTGTCGACGCGTCCCTCGACGGCGTCGACCGCAGCGAGCACGGAGTGATAGTTGCCGATCTCGATGATGTACCGGCCGACATTCAACTTCGTCTGAAATACCGTCGTCTTGCCGCTGATCTTGTCCCGCCAGACTCCCTCGTCGCGGTCATACTCCGCCGTGTCGGGAATCCCGGCGTTTTTCGACGGAACCCAGGCAACGCTGAACTTGAGCTTGTCGTGCAGCGAGGCGAACGGCTCCTGCGTCCGGATCGCCGTGGTATTCCGCTCCACCTGTTCCAGGAATAGCGCCCGGTCCTCGTCCGTGTCGCGAAACCCGTCCGGTGCGAACACGAAGTGAAAGAACTCCCGCCCCTCCGGTTCGATGAGCGTCTCGACTTCAAAGTCGGCAACGTCTGCCCCGGTCGCGCGCTCACCCCGCGCACGATCTTCAGCCGAGATCGTGGTTGAGACAGTCAGACACAGAAAAAGAACAGCGGTTCGAAATCGCATTGCGTATCCGGCAGTCCAGCTTCGGTGATTGAGTTCGTCGGGTGCCACTGGCGTCTCGCCAGTGTGAATCCCAACGAGGCTCGAGCTTCCCCGACGCGATGTTACTTCCGAGCGCTCGCCACGTGCCACTGCTGGCTTGCGCAACCTGCAGTCAGTCGATGAGCAGCGTCCCGATGCGCGATCCTCGATGAAAGGACGCCCCGCCATACGAGGTGCTTCTGAGTCTGTTGGATCAACCTTTCGCCGCGAAGATCGACTCTGCGTTGGCATGCAATCGACTGGAAGCGATCATGGGAATTGTAGTCGTTCCCGGTGAATAATGGGGGACAACGTCCTGACCGGCGGAACGATCCAGACGAGACGCTCCGGAATAATGGCCACATTCAGGATCACGAAGAGCATCCTGAACGGATCGGAAGACTTGCGGATGAGTTCGCACTGACTGCTCTTGCGCCGGCGCGGATTCGAATCGCAATCGCGGGCCAACACAATGGGATGATTCCTGTGCATTACCGCCGCACCATTGTGAAGACCGTTGTAGTCTGGTTGCTATGCAGTGCGCTCGTCACTGCGATTGCTGCGCTGCCAATTGTCGATTCAGCAGGCGATTGGGCCGGTTTCGTCTTCCTTCTCGTTCTCTTCGTCCCGCCGCCGGCCGCGTGTTTCCTGCTCCACAGCGTGCGACCACGCTGGCGCTTCGTGCATGGATTCTCGACGCTGGGTTCGATTGGATTGGTGGCAGGCTTCGTGATGGCGGCCTCCATCCACTACTTCGACCCAAGCACGAAGGCGTATCTCGGAGAATGGCTCTATCTGCTGTTTGGATTGCTCGGAAACGTGCTTGGACTCATCTGTGTTGCCGCCGTGGCTCTTTTTCGAAGACTTGGCGTTCGACGAGTCTGCGGTGCACCGCCATCTGTTGAGCCCGCCGCCAATTTACGTGCCGACGTCTTTCAAATGATCGCCGGTTTCACGGGACTGTCAGTTGTTCTACCCCTTGTGGTAGTTCTCATGATTCGTCAGTATCTGGCACCCACATCACCTTCATTCGGCCCGGTAGTGTATCTGCTCGTTCCGGGCCTCGTCGCCTGCCTCACCTCGATTCCCTCAGAACTCCCGCGAGTTGTGTTCACGTACGGTCTGGTGCAGTCGTCCTTCTTGTTCGTCGCATGGAAATCCGCGCCAGATTTCCTGGCCGACGTGCCCAACAAAGACTGGGCGACTCTCGATTGGATCCTGCCGCTGCACATACTCAGTGCACCGGTCATCGTCGTCCTGTCGGCAGTGCTGACTTGGGGACTCGCAAGAGTCCCGGCTCATCCGGACGGCGGGGCAGGCGCTGCCAGTAGACGGGGCCGTAGCGGCGCGCTCGTTCTCGCGGCGATTCCGACGGGTCTTTTCGCTTTGGTCTGCTGCGATTCACTGGGCATCAACATACTCCGTAGTCAAACACCCGATTCCATCTTTTATGCTTATCCCTCGGGCGTGGAGGTGATTTGTATCTCCAGGGACGGAAGCATCATTGCATCGCTCGATGACGAGAGTGTATTGAGGGTCCATCGACAAGACCCCGAGTCTGATTCGTGGACACTCGTCACAGAGAGAAGAGACGCGACCGCACTCGCAATCTCCGCCACCGCCGACCAGATTGCCGTCGGGGGTCAAGACGGCAGCATCAAGCTCATTGACGCAACCAGCGGGCGCGTGCTCAGCAGTACGAATGCCTCGCCGGGGCCGGTGCAGTGCATTGCGTTCCTGAGTAGTCCTGGGCGGTTGATCTCGGGCCACACCGATCCCGACTCGAAACTGAGCAGTCTCCAGATCTGGGAGCACGCCGGCGATTCGTTGACCGTTCAGATGCAGACCAACCTCGGTTTTGAACCTAGGCACTTGAGCGTGGGACGCAACGGTCGATTCGTCGCGTGCGCCGGTCATCACGACACGATCGTCTTTCAGACATCAACGCTTCACGAATTCGCGAGGCGAGAAGGAATCGGCCGCGAACTTATTTCTGCAACACCAGACGGCTTGTATGCTCCACGGATGGTAATCGCTATTGAAAACCGGGAGAGCACCGCGACGGTCATTGATTGGTATTTCGTCAACCGGGAAACTGAGCGCGAGTTCAACTTTGAGTCAGACTCGGTCCGTGCGCTCCAGCATCTCGACAGCGATCGGCTCGCCGTGGCATCGCACGGACCTTCTGAAATAACCGTTTGGAACTTGTCGAGTGGGCGAAGAACTCGTTTGCTGCGCGGCTTGCGGTACCCAGTGAGTGCCGTCGGAGCATCGCCGGATGGAACCTATGTCGTCGCGGGCAGTACCGCCGGTGTCAACGCAGTCTGGCGATTGAGGGATAAGTGATCCGCAGCGCGAGCGTGTTCCCTGAACTTCGATTCGTCATGGGAGATTGGTCGCGTCGCTCAAGACGCCACAGCGTGCCACTGCTGGCTTGCCCAGCAGTGCGATAAAATAGCTGCCCTGAGTGCTCCATCACTTGATTGTCAGGCCCGGAAGTGACTGCAGAAGCATCTTCTCTCCGGAAGCGGTCACTCTGGCCCTGTCGATCGTGAGGACTTGCAGGTTCTTGAGAGCCCGTAAGTGTTCGAGTCCGGCGTCTGTGACAAGCGTTCCGCCAAGGTCAAGTTCTTCCAGATTGGTTAACGCAGACAAGTACGCCAGACCATTGTCTCCGATCGTCTGCTGTGACAGGTTCAGATGCCGTATTTGCGTCACCGTCTGGAGATGGCTCAATCCGTCATCGGTGAGGTTCACACCTTTCAGGTCGAGCGATTCCAATTCGGAACATTCCGCGAGATGCTCAAGTCCGGGGCCAGTGACTTGATCTCCAGAAAGCGTCAACTTCCTGAGATTGTCAATCCCGCGCAAGTGGGCTGTGCACGCCCCCGTCAAACGAGGCGAACGGATGACCAACTCCTCCAGGTTCCCTAATTCCTGAAGAGGGGTGAGTTCACGATCCGTCATTCCCCCCGCGGTCGCTCCCGTCCGGTCGAGCGAGAGAACTCTCAAGTTCTTGACATGTCGTAGATGTTTGAGTCCGACATCTGTGACAAGCATTCCGTCAAGGACAAGTTTTTCCAGATCCGTTAATGCAGACAAGTGCGCGAGACCATTGTCTCCGATCGCTCGTCCCGACAGTTCCAGTCGCCGTAGGTGCTTGAGTGTCTGGAGATGAACCAATCCATCATCGGTGAGGTTCGCGCCTTTCAGGTCGAGCGATTCCAATTGTGGACATTCCGCGAGATGCTCAAGTCCGGGGCCAGTGACCTTCTCTCCCGAAAGCGTCAACTTCCTGAGATTGCCAACCCCGCGCAAGTGCGCTGTACAAGCCCCCGTCAAGCGAGGCGAGCCGATGACCAGCTCCTCCAGATTCCTGAATTCCTGAAAGGGGATGAGTCCGTTATCCGTCATTCCGCGATAGGACAGATGCAGGAATCTGAGCTGCTCGAGATCGCGGAGATGCTCCATGCCGGCGTCAGTGAAATCGCCGCCCACGAGCGTCAGTCGCTCCAGCGCTTTCAGCTTTGACAGGTGCGCCAACCCGTGGTCAGTCAACAGGTACGTCGAGACGCCTGTGACTGCGGTGGGCCTCTGCCGGTCATACAACCGTAAATCGGTCAACTCTGGAAACGTCGTCAGGTGAGCCAATCCGCCGTCGTCGACATTCGTCCCAGTGATCCACAGTGTTTCAAGCTGTTCCAGGTCGCGAATGTTTTCCAAACCATGATTGCTGATGAATCCGCCCGCAAGCTGGACTTCTTTCACATCCGTCAATTCCTTGATCAACTTGAGATCTTCATCTCTGCACAGGCTGTCGTCTTCCAGGAGAAATACGCGAACGTCCCCTTCGCTTCGCTCGACGACGACGCCCTCAACGGCACGCAGTCGGGCGATAGCGTCGTCGGGCTTCGCAGCTTGCCGGCGCGCATCCTCCGGCTGAGCCGCGTCATTCGATTGCGTCGCGACTTGCCTGGCCGCTTGTTCGGCCGGAGATCCACCCGTACAACCGAGCATACTCAAGCCGGAAACCAGCGCAAACAATCCGATCCAGCGGGTCATGCTCGTGAGGAAACGGTTCACGGATGTGATCCTCCGATGCGTGCCACTGCCGGCTTGCCCAGCAGTGCGATCCAAAGCCCGTGCGCCACGTGCCACTGGCGTCTCGCCAGTGCGAATCCCAACCGGGCAAGAACGTCGCGGGATCGAATCCAACTACTCTCTAAACTCCACCGTCTCCCGCACCGAATGCAGTTCCTGCCAGATGTCCGCTTCCCGATCGGCCGGGCTCGCGCACATCGTGATGTACACCCCCTCGCCGCCTTCGAGCGTCCCGGTCTGAATGTCGAACCGCAGCGTTTGCGCCTTCACCGTCACGAACGGCTCCACCCATTTCAGCGTCCCGGTCCACTCCCGCGGCGCGTCGTCAGCATCTTCTGGTTCGACCTTCTCAAGCTCCAACGTGAACTTGTCGACGTCGATCTCCACGTTCTTCCCACCCGCCACCGCCGACGCGAGTCCCCGGTAGTAGACCAGCAACTCCCGCTGCAGCGTCTCCTCGTCCAGCGACTTCTGCTCCGGCAGCGCGAACACCAGGAAGTACGAGAAGAACGAATCCGAATCGGCCTGGAGCATCCCCGGCGCGAAGCGAATCTCCTCCACACCCTTCAGCTTCATGTCCGGCGCAAACCCCGGCGGCAACTCGATCGTCTCCGCCCGCCACTCCCGCGGCGCCTCAATCTGAATCGAAGGAGGATCGCCCGCGTCAGCCATCCCGGCTGCCAACACCGCCAGACTACCACCAAGGATCAATCGCAGCATCACCGTCTCCCTTTCGATCCACGGTCCGGGACAATACGAGTCCGTGTAATCAACCACAAAGCACACTAAGTCGCATTCTCGCCAATTTTCTGGCGTTCACCAACTCACGAAGACGTCTTTCTTGACGCTGCTTCGTGATCGTTGTGCCTTTGCGGTTGCCTTATTGAACGCTGGAAAGCGGGGTGGGGTGGCAGAGCCCAGTGGCAGAGACATCGCCGCTTGCCTCTTGTTGCGTTGCGGGCTTCTCGTGACCACTCTGTCGAATTGCTCGCAAACCGTGGGGATCAGTTTACGGCCACAGGCTGCCGAGGTTCCCCGCTCACGAACGACCAGAGAACGACGAGAAATTACGAGCCGCAATCCCCCAGCCATCCGCTATCGGCCACGAGCCACGAGCCATCGACCATCGACCATCGTCTCCGATATAACGGAGCATTCACGCACCAGTCGGAGTCAACTTCGTGTCCCGCGACATCTACCAGAATCCGCTCAACACCCGTTACGCCTCCCGCGAGATGAGCGGGATCTTTTCCGATCAGCGCAAGCATTCCACCTGGCGCAGATTATGGGTGGCGCTCGCGGAGTCGGAGCGTGAACTCGGGCTCGACATTTCCGAGGCGCAGATCGAGCAGTTACGGGCCCGCACCGACGACATCGACTTCGACAAGGCGGCCGACTTCGAGCGCCGCCTGCGGCACGACGTAATGGCCCACGTGCACGCTTACCGCGACCAGTGCCCGGACGCGGGCGGGATCATCCATCTCGGCGCGACAAGTTGCTTCGTCACCGACAACACCGAATTGATCCAGCTTCGCGCCGCACTGCAACACGTCCGGCGGGGCCTCGTCCGCGTGATCGACGCACTGGGCCGCTTCGCCGCCGAGCATCGCGATCTGCCGTGCCTCGGCTTCACCCACCTGCAACCGGCGCAGCCGACGACCGTCGGCAAACGCGCCTGTCTCTGGTGCCAGGACCTGGTCATCGACCTCGAAGAAGTCGAGCATCGACTGCGATCGCTCAAGTTCCGCGGCGTGAAAGGCACGACCGGTACGCAGGCCACCTTCCTGCAACTCTTCGGCGGCGATCACGCCAAGGTGGAAGCGCTCGACCGGATGGTAGCCGAGAAGATGGGGTTTTCCGAAACATGGCCGGTGACCGGTCAGACCTACTCGCGCAAAGTCGACTCGCAGATTCTGGCCGCGCTCTCGGGCGTCGGTCAGTCGGCTCACAAGGCGGGCATGGACCTGCGCATCCTCCAGAGCCGGAAGGAAATCGAGGAGCCGTTCGGCAAGGAGCAGATCGGCTCATCGGCCATGGCCTACAAGCGAAATCCGATGCGCTCCGAGCGGATGTGCGCGCTGGCCCGGTTCGCGATCTCGCTCGCCGCCAACGCGGATGAAACGGCCGCCACACAATGGATGGAACGCACGCTCGACGACAGCGCGAATCGGCGGTTGTCTCTCCCGCAAGCGTTCCTGGCCATTGATGCGGTCCTCATTCTCTACCGCAGCATTGCCGCCGGACTGGTCGTCTACCCCCACGTCATCAGCAGCCGGCTTGCCGAAGAGTTGCCCTTCATGGCGACCGAAGAGATCCTGATGGCGGGCGTGCAGGCGGGCGGGGACCGCCAGGAGTTGCACGAGCGGATCCGCACGCACAGCCAGGACGCCGCCCGCGAAGTGAAAGAGCACGGCCGGCCGAATGATCTGCTCGATCGCCTCGCCGCCGATCCAGCCTTTGCGGCAGTCGACCTGAGCGGGGCCACCGACGCCCGGCGGTTCGTCGGGCGCGCCCCGGAACAGGTCGACCGGTTCGTCGCGGAAACCGTCGAACCGATCCGAAGTCGTTTCGCCGACGATCTTTCCGGCGATGCAGACGAAGTGCGGGTCTGACGGCGCAAGGTAGCCGACTCGCTCCGTCGAGTCGGATGTCCACGACGTGGAGTATGCTGCACGCGAGATTTGCGCACCGCGCGAAGATTCTCACCGTTAGTAACACGAAGTCAGGCCGCTCGACCGGTCCTCGACTCTGTCTGATTCTCCATTTCAACTTGCTTGACGGCTCTTGGTGTTCTTCGTGTCTTTGTGGTGAGCGCCACATGAATTGCTCTGACGAGGCAGTGCCTCGCACCATGCGAGCTTTCCGGAGGCCGAATCGGCGGGCTTACGCCTCGCCGCTCGCCTGGAAAGAAACTTGACTCAAGCGCAGCAACTTCCAGGAAGAAAGAAACCTAAACTTCCCGCCGGTGACTCGTCTCATGGGAAGAAAACTCCAGAATTCTCACCCGGAGACCGCGCGGTGCGGCAACTCTCACTCCAGAACGGGTTGAACTTCTTGTCATGGTTCTGGCGGCGTCAAGGGCCGTAAACGCAGGCAATGACGCGACCAGACGCCGCCCCGGAAAGTGCCGCTGGCACTGAATATGGCCGACGACTCGCCCTCATGCAGGACGCCCGTTGCCGATCATCGCGCTGCGATCGACTGGCCGGACGTGCTGCGCCGACACGACGGCTGGCTGCGAAAAGTGGTTCGCATCCGTCTGGGCGACGAATACTGGAACGCGGAGAATGGGATTCCCCGGGAGGTTCGTTCGGCGTTTTCGCAGAACGGCTACGATCTCGATCACCATCGGAAGTTCTATTCGGTCCCACTCGACGACGGCCGGCGCGTGGCGGCGCCGGTCGATACCGTGCAGGTGCGGTATGCGGGTTTGTGATTCTTGGCTCAGTTCATGGCGCGGCATCCCCCCGAGGGCCGCACCGATTCTAACCGTTCCAACAGGAGCAACGAGATGTTGATCAAGCGAAGTCTCTGGCGGATGTGCGGCGGGCTGGCTGTGGCCGCGGCGCTTTCCATGTTTCAATCATCAAGCCTGCGGGCCGACGATGAGGCGCCGCAGCAGAAAGCCGCGGCGGCCGACGAAGACGCGGCGGCGGCGGCGGAAGAGCCCACTGAAGGCGACGACGTCCGCGTGGAGGGGAAGATCATCGTCATCGGTCCGGACGGAGAAAAGCGCGAGTTCGACTTCGGCCGCAGTTTCCCGAAGGACTTCCTGGGCCCCCGCGTGAAAATGTCGCCTCGCGGTCCGGGACGATTTCACCACGACGAAGACGCGAGCCCCCGCGGATTCTTTCCAGCGGAACCGGAGTTCGCCGCGGGCGACTACATGATCGGCCTCCATTGCGACCCGGCTGACGACACGCTGCGCTCGCAACTGAGACTCGGAGAGAAAGGGCTGGTCGTGCGGACGGTCGTCGACGGTTCTCCCGCAGCCGAGGCCGGCATGCAACAGCATGACGTTCTGGTCCGCATCGGGGATCAGGAACTGACTAAACTCGCGCAGTTGTTCGACGCCGTGCAGGACGCGAAAGAAACTCCGCTTTCGCTCACCATCATTCGAGCCGGTGAAGAGCAGACGCTCGAAGTCACGCCGGCGAAACGGGAAGACCTGGACCTGCCGGCGGCGCTCTCCGTCGATGTGTCTGGGATCGGTCCGGAAGGCCGGCGGGCGATGAAATGGCTGCGGCGTCACCGGATGAATGACCAGGACTTTCGCGCCCGCCCCGGACAGTTCCGATTCGAGGCGATCGGCCCCGGCATCCTGCTGCGTGAAGCTCGGGCGGACAACGCGCAACAGCTCCAGGAACAGATCGACGAGCTGAAGAGCCAACTCGAGAAGCTGCAGGAGACCGTCGAGGAACTCTCCCGCGGCGACGAATAATCCCGCAAGAGCGGATTCGGCTCCCAGGGAACCCAGTATCGCAGTGGGGCGAGGCTCTGCCGAGCCGAATCCGACTCCGGTCGATCAACTCACGGCGTCATCGGGAAGAGTGTAACGCCGATAACGACCATCAAAAGGCCGACCAGGCCCATCGATGCGGTCATGGGGGTGATGTACTTGAGGCCTTCCCCTTCGGTCATTCCGCTCATCTTGGTGATCACCCAGAAACCGCTGTCGTTCATCCAGGCGATCGGTTTCGAGCCGCAGCCGATGGCGAGCGCCAGATAAACGGGATGGAAGCCAAGCTCACCCCCCTTCGCCAACCCGGAGAGGACGCCGACGGCCGTAATCATGGCGACCGTCGCCGATCCTTGAGCCGTTCGAATCGCGGTCGTGATGAAGAACGCCAGCACGCAGATCATCGCCGGTGAACTCCGCGGCAGGTCGCGAATCAGTTCCGCCACGCCGGTCTCGCGGAGCACGCCCCCGAAGGCCCCGCCGGCGGCCGTAATCAGGATGATGACGCCGCCGCTTTCGAGCGCCACGCCGACCCCTTTCGCCAGTTCGCGCCGCGACTGCCGTTTCTGCCAGACCAACGTCAACAGCCCCACGGCCGCCGCGATGCCGAGTGCGATGTTCTTGTTGCCCAGGGTCTGGAGCCAGTGGGGAGAATGACCCAGCGTTTCCGTCACCGCGTTGGCCATGATCAACAGCACGGGCAGCAGGATCGGCGCTAGGGACAGCCACAGCGGCGGGAGTTCGCGCTCGTCGACCTCGGCGGCGGCGCTCAGCTCTTCCAGAGAGACTTCGCCCGTGTCGCGGAGCGGCAGATCCCAGATTTTCCCGGCGATGGTGGCGTAGACGTATCCAAACGTGCCGCAGGCCAGACCGACGATGCCTCCGCCGACGATCATCGTCGCGAGACTGACGCCGAGTTCATCGGCGACGAACAACGGCCCCGGCGTGGGCGGCACCAGGGAGTGGGCCATCGTCCCGCCGCAGACGATCGTGAGCACATAGACCAGGTAGTTGCGCCCCGTCCGCACACGCAGCGCCTTGCCGAGCGGCATCATCAGATAGAACACCGTGTCGAAAAACACCGGGATTCCGAGCAGAAATCCGCTCAGCATGAAGGCCGCCGGAGCGCCCGGTTCACCAAACCACTTCAGCGCCGTCCGCACGATCCGGTCGGCGGCGCCGCTGTCGAGCAGGCATTTGCCGATGATGGCCGCCAACGCGATCAGAATCCCGATCCCGGCGCAGGTTCGTCCGAAGCCTTCTGCGACGCGTTCGCCGATCGTTTGTTTCGACGTCGATACGGCCCTGCCAAAATCGATTGGATCAATGACTGCGAGTCCGTCGAAACCGGGATCGAGACCGGCCATTGACCACTCGCCCTGTCGAATTGCGAGCACACGGTCTTCCTTGTCCTCTGTCGTTTTCGGCAGAATCTCCTCGATCACGACCTGGCCGAGCAGCGCAGGATGGCCGTCCGCGGCCGTCAGATCGGCAATTTCCAGCACCGTGCCGGGGCCGAGTCCCGCAGAGGGTTTCCCCTTCAGGATCAGAGTTTCAGCAGTCGGATCAAAATCGAGGACATTCACCGACAGGCGTCGCACATTGAACCGCTCGATCGCGCCCGCCGGCGTCAGCGCGGCCACCACGAGTGCGCCGAGCGTCAGAGCGAGAAACGCATGCAGCCGCATCCAGAGCACGCCGCCCACAACAACGCAGACACCGGAGAGTAATACGGCGAGAGTCACCCAGATCGACGTCATCGGCGGCGCGCTCCACAAAAGGCAACGGGGAAGCGGCCATTGTGCGGGGATGCGTGCGCGGTATCAAGCGGCGCGGATTGGACCGGATCAGCACGGTGACGCGCATCGATTGGTGGTGCGCCGTTGACGCTGGGCTTTCCGCCTCACCACTCAGCGGCTGCACGCCGAGAGTCGGACGTGAACGGATCTTTCACGCAAAGCCGCGAAGGCGCAAAGGGACGCGCGTATGACGACGTGAAGTGGCGAACTGCGATTTCCCATGTCCGGAGTTCCGTATGTTGAAGTGTCCGGTTCAGACGGATTCCCGCAGTCTCCTTCGCGTCTCTGCGCCTTTGCGTGAGCCCCCGCCCCACGCAAGTCGCTTGGGAGGCGACACGGAATCGCTCGCGGGGAAGAGGGGAGTTCCCGGATCACCACAGCGCATTCGGACCGTTCGGCGTCTTGACGAGCGCGGTCGGAGTTGCAGACTCACGCTGTCCGTGGCGTGCGCGGATCTGCTCGACGATCTCTGAGAACTCACCGGCCGACTCAAAACGCCGCAGCCGGTCTTCCAGATCTTCCGGGATGCCGAGCCGGGCCCCGTACCAGCCCGCGAACTTGCGAAACAGGATGCACGCATAACCCGCATGCTGCTGTTCCATCAGCGTGAAGTGCCGCACAAGGAAGTCAATCTGTTCCTCCGGCGACGGGTCTGCGTTGGTACTGCCGGCTTCGTCCGATTCGATCAGAGCCAGTCTTCGAAAGATCCAGGGATCGAGCATCGCCCCGCGGCCGATCGCAACGGCCGCGCAGCCCGTTTCGCGCCGCATCCGCAGCGCGTCGGCCGGCGTGCGGACGTCTCCATTGCCGACGACCGGTATCCCCTCAACCGCTTCCACGACCGCGCGAATGCCGTCGAGGCTGGCTCGTCCGTGGAATCCCTGTTGACGGGTTCGCCCGTGAATTGTGACGGCGGCAATCCCCAACTGTTCAAACTCGCGGGCCAGGGCCGGGGCCGTGATGCGGTCCGCGTCCCATCCGAGACGCATCTTCACGGTGACCGGAATCTGCACCCCATTCACGACGCCCGCGACCGTCCTGCAGGCGTCTTCCGTGTCGCACATCAGCCGCGCGCCGCCTCCTTGCCCGTTCACTTTCGCCATCGGGCAGCCCATGTTGATGTCGACTCCTTCGTAGCCGTGGTCCTCCAGCCACTTTGCAGCGCGGGCCAGCTCACGCGGTTTGCCGCTGAAGATCTGGATGGAGAGGGGGCGATCGGCGGGCGTCGTCGCGATGAGGTCCATCGACTTCCGGCGGCCGGAGAGCAGCATCGTCGCCTGCACCAGATCGGTCGTCGCGAGACCGAGTCCGCCCAGTTCGCGCACCGCCATGCGAAACGCAAGCTGTGTATATCCGGCCAGCGGCGCGAGGAAATATCGGGAAGGAATCTCGCGGGCACCGATGCAAATCGACGTCGGTTTGCGCTCAACTGGGCATTGCGGCAAACTCATGATGGAAGCGGCAAGCGTCTCAGGGGAGCAAGAGGATCTGCAGAACGTTGACGATGCGATCATCGGAGCGGACGTGGCTGACCGCCAGCGCGGGTGGTTCTGCATCGGGCACGCGCCACAGCCTGAGCCCCGAGTTCTCCGAGACTGCGAAGCCGCGCCGCTGGGGCGCGTAGCGCAGGTCGCGGTCGATCCGATTGGCGATCCCTGTCAGCCGCCTCCGCTCGTCCTTGAACGCTTTCAGCCAGCGTTCGGCGACATCGCGAATGAGGTCGTCCTCCCAGGTGACCGTGAAACGCGCACTCATCCGCTCGCCTCAAGCTGGTTGAGAGTATCGAACAACTGCTGCGTCGTAACGCCCGGCTTTCGGTCCGCCCCACGGTCCAGGTAGTTCTGGACGGCCTGAATCGCGTCCGGTATGTATGAGGAGTAGTCGAATTCCTGCTCGCCCGCTGCCAATTGGAGTGTTGCGGCATGCCGTCCGTCATGGCGGCGAATCTCAGTCACGCCCTCGTCCACGGATCGTAGAAACTCCGCCAGGCTGATTCGCCCAGACCGGCTGTCCACAAAAAAGGTCTTCATCTCAATTCGTTTCGGCGGCTGATGCGGAATGCCGACTAACCGCGACGGTCTCATTCTATGTTCAAGCAGCTCAACCGGAAAAGCCGCCATTCAAGATCGCATCAAGCATCTCCGCCGTTTCCCGCAGCGGGAGGCCCACCACATTGCTCGGACTCCCCTCGATCCGCTCCACGAACAGGCTCCCCGCCCCTTGCAGCGCGTAGCCTCCCGCCTTGCCGACCGGTTCGCCGGTCTCCAGATACCAGTTGAGCCACGCCGTTCCGTCGGCCGCGAACGCGACGTCGGTCCGCACAACCCGGCTCTCGATCCCGCCGTCTCGCGCCGCAACGCACACCGCCGTCAGCGCCGCGTGCGTCTTGCCGAAGTAATACGTCTGAAACCAGCCGCTCACCACCTTCTGCCAGTCGCCTGCCTCCGGCGGTTGGCCGAGCACGTGCAGGTTGCCATCCGCGGACGTTCCGACGATTGTCGTATCGGCCGTCAGTATGGCGGACCAGTCGCTGCCCTGAGCGACTTGTGCGAGGACGTCTGCGGCCTTGGCGCGTGCGATCTCGACGAGCCGGGTTTCGATTTCGCTCCAGTCCGCAAGGCCATCGAACCCGGCTTCCTCCGCATCACGGGGCGGAACGACGCGGATCGCTTCGCGCGGAACGATCTGGCTCAGCAACTCCAGTCGCCGAGGCGAGCGCGAACCGAGAATGATTGATCCGGTGGGATGGGCCATCACGTTCTTCCGACAGGTCTTCAATCCCTGTCGTTGACACACAGCTCTACGATCTCCGTTCGAGCGACTCTCCGAGAGATTCGAATGGAACGCGGATGACCGCGGATTGGACTGATTTTCGCTGATTGCCTTCTTGCGCCCGACGCCATGCGCGCCGAATCGATGCGGTCTCGGCGCTGCCCCCTCTTGAGGAACACCCCGGAAAAATCCGTGCTGATCCGCCAAATCCGCGAAAATCTGTGTCCTAATCGAGAATCCCCAGGGCCCGGTTTATCGGGGCCGGACCCCAGCCGGGTGGCCGGGGCTGGACTGAGCGAAGCGAAGGAAGCCCCGGTCGTGTCGCCGAAGTTGTGAGACTGCGGACGAACACTTCCCACGACAAGGGCTTCACTCCCTTTGGTCGCTCCAGCCCCTTGTCGTGACCCACAATTTGCCTGGCACTTGAGAGCAGCGAACCACCGGATCATTCGGAAGTCCCGGCGGCTTATCGCCGCAATGAAGTGAACCTGTCACCCGTGGTCTTGGAACCATGCGACAGGATTGCCACGAGAAACACAAAAAGCCGTAGCGCACGCAGCCTTGCGTGCGTGCCGCTGATCGCAGAGGCGGCCGGCGCACGCTGGCAGCGTGCGCTACGGACAAACGCGACAATTTGCGCAGGACGACAAGATTCTGCACGTTAGTAGCAAAAAAAGTAAAGCCGCGAGATCGTCTCTGTTTCGTGCTACTCACCGTAAGAATCATCGTGTGGTGCGCAAATTCTGCCAGCCCAATTCGCATTCGAGTGCTCGATTAGACAACCACAAAGGCACAAAGAGCACCAAGAAGGGTCAGCGAAAGGGAATTCCGATGACCGACAGGTCCGAGGGCTGGCCCGAACCGTTGGCTTGGTGTCCTTTGTGTCTTCGTGGTTTACCACCGTTGGGTCTCTTTGTGTTTTTCGTGGCCATTTTCCGTGGCTTCCGTGCATTCCGTGGTTGTTCACTGATCTGAAATTGTGGGTAACGCTAAGGGCTGGACTGAGCACAGCGAGGGAAGCCCCGGTCGATTCAGTGCTGACCGTGACCGGGGCATCACTTCCTTTGGTCGCTCCAGCTTCCGCCATCCGGCCAATCCTACCCACGAAGAGCAACCCCGTTCGTGCTTCGGTGAGAGTCTGCCTCATTGCCTGCTGTGCAAATCGGTTCAGAACTCAGCTATCGTCACGAGTGTATCGGTAGCGGACGACCTCCCCGCCCTCGCCCCCGCCGCTCACTTTACAATACACCGCCACGCCGTCCGCTTCCGCTTCGCCTGGAAATTCGATCCCCTGCCACTCTCCGTGCTCGGGAGATCGGCCGGCGAGTTCCAGCATCGCCCGGCTGTAAGGCAGCCGCAACCGGTCCGGCAGGCGGCCGCGAATCTCGACCGGCCAGCCGTCGAGCGGACCGCCGACGAGGGCAACGCGGTGGCTTTGTTCCTGATCGTCGTGCATCGGATCACACCGCAGTCAAAACAGACATCTCGGGAAAGCGAGGCTCCTGCCGAGCCGATTCGGTGCACGCCGAACAGGTAGCCGAAGTCGCGAGACTTCGGACGAACGGGCATGAAAACTCTCGGAAGTCCGACGACTCCCGCTACACATTGATGCGCCTTGTGAGACGTGAGGATTGGCGTACTTTGTTCCCCGAAGTCGTTGCAGTTGAGTCAAGGTTCTTTCCAGGCGAGCGGCGAGGCGTAAGCCCGCCGTTGTGCCCTTCTACCGGAAAGCTCGGAGGTCCGAGGCACTGCCTCGTTAGACTCGCGGCACCGCCCAGTGACCTTCCCGGTACTCCCGCGCCAGCAGGCGATCAACGTCTTCCTCGCCAGCCTGCTCGGTCTCCGGATCGAACGAGAAAGACCGGCCCGTCCGCGCGGTGAGGTTCGCCAGGTGCGAGAGCGACGACGAGAGATGCGCCGTCAGCGCGTCGGCGTGCGGTTCCGCCTGGCCCTTGATGGCGTCGATGAAGTTCCGCTGGTGCGCGGCCACGCTGGCCGCCAGCGCTCCCTCCGGCTTCTGGTCCATGCGCTCGTTGCGACCGGCGAGCAGGAAGAATTTGCCCCGCTTGCTGATGAAGATCCGCCCCTTCGAGCCGATGAACTCGACGCCGTTGTCGACGCCTTCCGGGTAGTTCGTGCACCACAGCCGCATCTCGAAGATGAGTTGCTTCTTCTGCCCGACCGAGCCGTCTCCGGGATACTCGAAGACGACGTTGAGCGTGTCGGGAAACTGCTGATCGTCGTCGTGGAAGTACTTGCCGCCGATCCCCGCCACCTGTGAAGGTTGCGTGTCGACGCCGAGGCCCCAGCGGGCGATGTCGATTTCGTGCACGCCGTCGTTGCCGGCGTCGCCCGTGCCGAAGTTGTACCACCAATGCCACGTGTAATGATGCCGGTTCGACTGAAACGGCACAAACGGCGCGGGTCCGACCCACGCGTCGTAATCGAACCCGGACGGCGGATCGCTCGGCTGCGCCTTGCCGATGCTACCCCGGAACTGCACGTTCCACGCGCGGGCGATCAGCACGTCGCCGATCACTCCTTCACGGAGCATCCGGAACGCCTGCATGTGACCTTCACTGCTGCGGGTCTGTGTTCCGTGCTGGACGACCAGCCCGGTTTCGCGCTGCTTGTCGACCAGCATCCGTCCCTCGCGGACATTGTGCGAGCAGGGCTTTTCGACGTAGACGTGCTTGCCGGCGTCCAGTGCAAGCAGAGCGGCCGGCGTGTGCCAGTGGTCGGGCGTCGCGATGGAGACGGCCGTGATCGATTCGTCGTCAAGAATGGCGCGGAGGTCGCTGACCGCCTCGGCTCCGGGTGCGAGACCGGCCGCGTCGGCCGCCCGCTTTTCATCGACGTCGCACACCTTCGCGACCTCGACGTTGTCGTGTTCAACCCAACTCCGCACGTGCGCCTGCCCCTGTCCGCCGGTCCCGATCACGGCCACCCGCATCCGCTCGTTGGCGCCCATGACCCGGCTGGCAGACAGCGCCGACATCGCGATCGACGCTCCGGCCACACCGGCGGTCGATTTCAGAATGTCGCGGCGATTGGGGTCGGTTGTGCGAGCGGCTTGGTTGAGCGCCATGTTGTTGGCTCCGATCGTTGCGCGGGTTAAGTGTCGGTCTTGGCGTGCGGGAAGGTCGCGATTCGGTTGGAAACCTGTCAGTCACAGACATTTCAAATGGGTGGCCGGGGCTGGACTGAGCGAAGCGAAGGAAGCCCCGGTCCATTCCTCAAACAATGTAGCCGACTCGCTCCGCCGAGTCGGATTTCCATGACGCAGAACTTGCTGCACCCGAAATTTGCGCACCACACGAAGATTCCTACCGTTAGTAGCACAGAAAGCAATCAGCGAAAATCGGTCGAATCCGCGTTCCATTCGAATCCCTCGAAGAGTCACTCAATCGGGGATCGAGAGATGTATGTCAACGACAGGGTGGGAAACCTGTTCTACCGGTTTTGACCCATCGACGATGCACGATATGTTACCATTTGCGGCAGTCGAACTGCACCATGCCGGAACAATCGCTCGTGCCAAAACAGACCTCTCCAATCCGAATACCGGGCATCACGATCACGCGGCGGCATGCGCTGCAGCTCGGAGGATTGGGAGTGGCAGGGCTCTCTTTGCCTCGCTTGCTCGCAGCCCGGCACGAGGCATCCGCTCCGCCGCCGCGGGCCGACCACTGCATTATTCTGTTCCTCAACGGCGGGCCGCCCCACCTCGACATGTGGGACATGAAGCCCGATGCGCCGGCCGAGATTCGCGGTGAGTTTTCGCCGATCGCCACGTCGCTCCCCGGTTACCAGATGGGCGAACTGCTCCCCAACACCGCCCGGCACGCGCACCGGTCGACGGTCGTGCGGTCGATGCATCACAGTGTGAACAACGCTCACGCCGCCGCGGTTTATTGCGCACTGACCGGTCACGACCGCGGCGAACTCGGTGGCGGCGCCCGCCCGACGGACAATCCAGCGCCGGGGAGCGTGCTGTCGATGTTCCGTCCACCGCAACAGACGATCGTGCCGTTCGTGCACCTCCCGTACGTTACGAAAGAGGGCGCCGGCGGGCCGCCGCAGCCGGGGTTCTTTGGTGGTTTCCTGGGCGCGTCGTGGGATCCTCTGTTCGTAACGCGCGATCCCAATGCGGACGACTTCGCGGTGCCCGAACTCACGCTCGTCGGCGACGTGAACGAGTCGCGGCTTTCCGCCCGGGAGGGACTGCTGGAATCGCTCGACCGGAGGTTGCAGACCGCCGCCGGTGTGAGAGCCGCGGGTTCCATGTCGCGCTTTCAACAGCGGGCGCTGGAACTTCTCACCTCGCCCGACACGCAGCAGGCGTTTCATCTGAACGATGAGACGGCCGAGGTCCGCGAACGATACGGGCGCAACATTTACGGCCAGAGCGTCCTGCTCGCGCGGCGTCTGATCGAAGCGGGAACCCGATTGGTCACCGTCTCCTGGGCGCCCGACGCCAACGCCACCTGGGATACGCACGGCAACAACTTCGGCAAACTGCGAAACGACCTCCTGCCCCCGCTCGACGCCGCGTGGAGCGCGCTACTCGACGACCTGTCGGAGAGCGGCATGCTGGAGAGAACGATCGTCGCCGTGATGGGCGACTTCGGTCGCACGCCCAAGATCAACGCCAACGCGGGCCGCGACCATTGGAACTGGTGCTACTCGCTGATGCTGACCGGCGGCGGTTTCCAGGAAGGCCTGATCTACGGAACCAGCGACGAAACCGGCGCCTATCCCGCCGGTACACCGCTCACTCCGGGCGACATCATCGCCACGCTCTACCACGCCCTTGGCGTGCCCCATGACGGTCTGGTTTATGATCCCACCGACCGGCCGCACCGCATTGTGCCTGTCGGCGAAGTCGTTCCCGACCTGCTGGCGTGATCATCAAGGCGAGCGGCGCGGCGTCAGCCCGCCGATGCGACCGCCACTACTTGTTCTTCCTCCGGGATCCGCCACTCTTTCCGGAACTCGACTTGCCGCGGCTCGACTTTGACGAGCTTGAACCCCGGTTGCTCGAACGCGACGACGAACCCCGGTTGCTCGAACGCGACGACGAACCCCGGTTGCTTGAACGCGACGACGAACCCCGGTTGCTTGAACGCGACGACGAACCCCGGTTGCTTGAACGCGACGAGGAACCCCGATTGCTTGAACGCGACGACGAACCCCGATTGCTCGAGCGCGAGGAGGAGCCCCGGTTGTTCGAGCGGGACGAACTGGACCCGCGTTCGGTCGAACGGGACGAGTTCGAACTTCGATTCGTCGACTTGGGCTGGCTGCTGCGGTTGTTCGACCGGAACTGCGGTGAAGGTGAACTGGAGGAGCGGTCTCTGTTCGATCCGCGATTCGTTGATTTGGGTTGGCTGCTGCGATCGCCCGAACGCGACTGCGGAACGGGAGAACTCGAGCGGTTGTCGTTCGACCCCCGATTCGTCGACCGGGAGCGATCGTTGCCGGAGTTCTGCTTGCGATCGCTGCCGCGGTCGGTGGACCGGGAACGGTCGCGATCGGAACCCCGGTCCGACTTCGAGCGCGTGCCGTCGGGGACGGGCGTGGGCGTCGCACTCGGGCGGCCGCGCTCAACCTGTCGCGGCTGTCGTGAGTTGTTGTCGTTGTCGTCGTTGCTTCGCTTGCGGTCTCCATCGTTGGACCGATCGCGTGAGGTTCGCGACTGCGAGTTGCGATCACCGGAGTCCCGGTCGCTTCGCGATCCCCGATCGGTTCGCGAATTTCTGTTGTTGCCGCCGGTGTCGGTCGCCACTCCCGGCACGTCGGGCGATTTCACACGGGGCCGGCGATCGCGGTCGCCTCGGCGGTCGTCATTGTCGGCCACAGTGGGCAGACGGATCGATTTACGTCGAGACGAGCGGTCCCGGTCGTTGCTGTCCTTGGTCGCCTCGCTACGGTCGCGGTCGTTGTTTCGACCGCGCTGCCCGGAGCGATCCCGATCATTTGAATCGGCGACGTCTGGACCTCGGTTGCTCCGGTCATGTTTTTCCTGGTCGCGACGGAGGTGAGAAAGATCCTTGATGCGGCGCGACTCCCGGTTGCGGTTCTTGCGATCGTCGTCATCCAGCCGGACGAACCGCCGGTCGTCGTCGTCCCGCTTCTCCCGGACGTACTCGTTGAAGTCCCGGCTCAAGCGGACGTTCTTGACGACCTGGCGGGCCCGGTCGTCGCGCCCGTGCCGCCGCTCGAAATCCGCCAGCGCCC
Source organism: Planctomycetota bacterium (assembly GCA_003388505.1). Taxonomy (GTDB): domain Bacteria; phylum Planctomycetota; class Planctomycetia; order Planctomycetales; family Planctomycetaceae; genus MB-PLM-1. The sequence goes on along the minus strand of QQVO01000006.1, from coordinate 172,084 downwards.
GCGCCGTGCGAGGCGGCCGGTGGTCTTTGTGGTCGCGGAAATACCGGTTCCAGCGCGAGAGGCGGTTGCGGTAGTTGATGCCGTGATGCCGGCGGTGGTAGCTCGAATAGAACACCAGCAACGGGTCGTAGCGGTGGCGCCGGAAGCGTCCGCCGTAGTGCAGGTCATACCAGGGGATCATCCCCCATCCCGAATTGTAGATCGGGTCGTAGTAATCGCCGAAGTAGTAGTGCCGGTACGCGGGGCGAACGAACAGATGGAGCGCCAGCGGGCCGACGTCGAGCGCAAAGCCCGGGGTGAAGAACGAATACCGGGAGCGCCAGTGTCCCCAATGGCTGTGATAGACCGGCGCGAAGAGGACGCCGCGCTGCGGCAGCCGGTAATCCCAGTATCCCGGGCAGTAGACGTATCCGTACGGCGTCCACGAATAACGATCGGGAACCCAGACCCAGTCGTCGTAGACCGGCGCCCAGTACCCGGGCCGCCAGCGGTAATCGTCGGCGTACGTCCAACAGCCGGGCACCCAGAAGTAGTTCTCGCCGGGCGAGTCGATGTTCGGTCCGGCATCCAGGCTGGCGGGGGGCTGCGGAAGGTAGTCGAGTTCCGCAGTCGATTCATTCATCCAGAACCCGGAAGTCCACTGGAAACCTCCCTCGGCTTCGGACCAGTAGCCCGGCACCCAGCGCTGGCCCGGAGGGATGTCCCGCCACAGGCCGCTGATCCACAGGAAGTCTTCACGTTCATCGTCCCAACCCCAGTAGCCCGGAATCCACTCGACGTTGTTCCCTTCGGGCATGGTGTCCGGGGGGAGTTCGTCGATTTCCTCGGGGGGTTGCCTGGGGATCACCAGTCCGGCTTCGGGATCGGCGTTGTATTGTTCGGCGAACGCCTCATGCACGGGTCCCCGTGTGAGAGCTTCCGGCTCGTCGACCTCTGCGGAACCTGTCTTGTCTTCCGCCGCAACCGGAGGGGGTGGAATGATCGGAGCGTCCTGTGCGTAGGCCCTGCCCGGAACGGTCAGCATGAAGAACGCCGACGCGGCCAACGGGATCAGAGACGAGCGGCATGAGCGAGCAACGAGGGAACTCATAACAACTGCCTTCCTGTCAGCAGATGGAGGGGTCGACGCATCATACACATGACGAGGCATCGCCGCAGATTTCCGGAGCCCTTGACGGTGTCTTCGGAGAGGGGGAGGAATCGATTCTGCAAACCGAATGCCAATGACAGAACCCAAGGAAAACCGCAAAATCTGCCGATTGCATTGGTTTTTTCGTCGTCAGACCGGCCACACCTTGTCATCATTTGGAGGACACGCCACTGCGGCGGCGGGAGAGGAAAAATTTCACAAACCGGATGCGACACTTTCTCTGGAAAGTCGATTCCGGACGGGTTGCGTCCCGACCAATCGCAGGGCGAGAACCGCGTCGGCGAGGGACTTGCAGCGGCGGCAGGGTCTACCGGCAACGCCGATCGCGTGGTTCGTGAACGAGCAATCCAGGGTCCGGAACGCTCGTCTCGTATCGCCGAAACCCGACGTCGTCCCGGAACTTGATTGACGCGCCCACTCCGGAATGGACAATACGGTTCGCACTTCCCGTTTGACCCTTCGACATCCTATCAGGAGCGGCTGCAATGGCTCCACGCGACTGGCTGCGTCAGTTTGTTGACAACGGAACGATCAGCGAGGATCAACTCAAGGAAGCCGAAGAGATGGCGGCGAGCATGGGCATCGCCACCGAGGATGCGCTCGTCAAACTCGGGTACGTCGACTCGGCAGCGATCGCTGCAGCGAAAGCGCAGGCATTCGGCTTCGGCTTCGCCGACCTTGACGACAAGGAAATCCCGCAATCGGTGATCGAGATGGTCCCCGAGTCGGTCGCCCGCGAGAACATCGTAATTCCGGTCGGATTCGAGAACGAGCGGCTTTCCGTCGCCGTCACCGATCCGATGAACTTCGAAATCGTCGAGAAGTTGCGGTTCATCCTGAACCGCGACGTCGACATGCTGATGGCCACCAAGGATCAGATCCTGGCGGCGATCAACCGGCATTACGGGCAGAGCACCACCGAATCGGTCGATTCAGTGCTGATCGAGTTCACCGAAACCGCGATCGACTTCACGGAGTCCGAACTCTCCTCCGCCGAGACGGCGGCCGAAGAGGACGAGAACTCCCCGATCATCAAGCTGGTCAACCTGATCATTCAGGAAGCGGTCAACATGCGGGCCAGCGATATTCACATCGAGCCGTTCGAAGACCGGGTCCGCATCCGGTATCGCATCGACGGCGTGCTCATCGAGCGGGACAGTCCTCCGAAGCGGTTGCTGCCGGCGCTGGTGTCCCGTTTGAAAGTCATGGGCCGGATCGACATCACCGAGAAACGGCGTCCGCAGGACGGCCGCATCAAGACCCGCACCGGTGGACGGGACTTCGACCTGCGGGTGAGCGTGCTGCCGACCCAGCACGGCCAGGCGATCGTCCTGCGGATTCTCGACCGGGACAACATCAAGATCGGCATCCGAAACCTCGGATTCAGCGAGGAAAACTACCGCAAATTCCAGAATGTGATCCGGCGTCCGAACGGAATCTTCCTCGTCACCGGACCGACCGGAAGCGGGAAAACGACAACCCTTTACAGCGCACTGGGGGAACTCAACCGGCCGGACCGCAAGATCATTACGGCCGAGGACCCCGTCGAGTACTACCTGCCGGGCATCAATCAGGTGGAGGTGCGGGGCGCGATCGGGCTCAATTTCGCCCGCATCATCCGCGCCATGCTGCGGCAGGCACCGAACGTGATCCTCGTGGGTGAGATTCGCGATGCGGAGACGGCAGAGATGGCAATTCAGGCATCTTTGACTGGACACTTGGTATTCAGTACGCTGCATACAAACGATGCGCCCGGATCTATTACACGTCTCATTGACATGGGGGTCCAGCCGTTTCTCGTCGCATCGAGCGTGATGGCCATCATGGCCCAACGGCTGGTGCGGGTCGTTTGCTCCAAATGCGGGGAGCCGTACGAGCCCGATGCGAGCGAGATGCAGCCCTTTGAATTCACCGAGGACCAACTCAGCGGCGCCCGGTTCATGCGGGGCCAGGGGTGCAAGCACTGCCAGCACACCGGCTTCCGCGGGCGGAAGGCTGTGTTTGAACTGATGCTGATGAACTCCGTCTTGCGAGAGATGACATTTCGCAGCGAACCGACGCAGAATCTTCGTCGCCAGGCGCGGCTGTTCGGAATGAAGACGTTGGTGGAAGATGCTGCCGACAAATCACTTACGGGGATCACGACACTCGCGGAAGCGTATCGTCTCAAGACGGGCAGCGACTGAACCGCATCTGCCGCAGCAGGCATTCATGATCGACAATCGGGAAAGCAGGGCACGCAGCTTACGGGCGGAATTCACCTCCAGCCGATGCCTGATCGCCGGCGATCGGCCGGGAGACTGCACCGGAGGATTCGCGCCGGAGAGTCGGCGCCCTCCCGCCGCTCCTGTCGAGCGTGATTGTGGAGATGCTCGCAGGCTCATTCCGTCCGGATTCGGGGCGGGCTGCGGGACGCGCGCGGCGGGCCCAGGCGAAGGGAGGCGTTGTCAGGCGTTGTCCGGAAGCCGTGCATTCGCCGGGCTTTGGTTGAACATTACGAATTCGACGCCGAATAATGCCGGTACATTCAAGGGGCCGATCGCGATTCGCCGTCATTTCTTGATCTTTGCATTTCCAGATTCTGATCCATCAGTCACCGACTTTTTTCCGGGGTTCCCGATCGTCTCGGCAGGGCTCTGCGATTGAAACGACTCTTCGGAAGGGACGGATCGTGCCGTGATTGCCATTCGTTCAATACCGCGTAAGTGGTGACGCATCGTGATTGCCCAGGACATACTGATCGGACCGCGGAAGCGCGCGGGTCATTCCGGCGCTCGGGCCATGACCCGCTATTAAGGTTGCATTATGGCGTTTCTGCAGATTGACAAGCTGCTGGAGACGGTCGTTCGCGAGAAGGCGAGCGACCTGCACATCACGACCGGGCAACCCCCGGTGGTGCGACTCGGCGGACGCATGGTCAGGTTGGAAACGAAGTCGCTCGAGGCGGACGACACCGTCTCACTGATGAAGAGCATCACGCCGGAGCGCAATCAGCAGGAACTCCAGGAAGTGGGCGGGACCGACTTCGGGTTCGCCTTCGGCGACAAGGCGCGATTTCGCGTTGCGGTCTTCAAGCAACGGGGGCACATCGGCCTCGTGCTGCGGCGGATTCCCAACGAGTTTCTGACCTTCGAGCAGTTGGGCCTGCCCCCCGTCATCGAAGAGTTGATCACGCGTCCCCGCGGCCTGTTCCTCGTGACGGGACCGACCGGCAGCGGCAAGACCACCTCGCTGGCCAGCATGATCAACTTCATCAACGACCATGAAGGCCATCACATCATCACGCTCGAAGACCCCATCGAGTATTACCACCAGCACAAGAAGTCGACGATCAATCAGCGGGAGATCGGCGTCGACGTCCCGTCGTTTCCCGAGGCGCTGCGCCGCGCGCTGCGGATGGACCCGGACGTGATTCTGGTCGGCGAGATGCGGGACCTCGACACGATTTCCGCCGCGATTACGGCTGCGGAAACCGGTCACGTCGTGTTCGGAACGCTGCATACGACCGGAGCCCAGGGCACCGTCGACCGGATCATCGACGTCTTCCCCACCAACCAGCAGGAACAGATTCGGACGCAGCTCTCGGTGGCGATTATCGCCATTCTCTCCCAAGCGCTGCTGCCCCGCGAGCCGAAGGGCCTGGTCGCGGCTTACGAACTGCTCGTCGTGACGCCCGCGATCGCCAATCTGATTCGCGAAGCGAAGACCTACCGTATCAACTCGTCGATCCAAACCGGACGCAAGTACGGCATGCAATTGCTGGACGACGCCCTGTACGACCTCTGGCGAAAGGGGCTGTGCCAGGAACGCGATGTGGTTGTCCGCTCAAACCAGCCGGGAGAGCTCAAGGCTCGGATCGTCAATGCGAAGAAGGGCATCTTTGAGGAAGAAGACGACGAGGAGGATGACGAGGACGGCGACTGGGAAGACGACGACGATTTCGAATAACGGGCGATTCACGAACGCTCACGACTCCCTGGACCTGAAATTCCGCAGTTATGGCACAACGCAGGCTTGGACAGATTCTGGTCGACCTCGGGCACATCACCGAGGACCAGCTCTGGGACGTGCTCGAAGAGCAGAAACAGAGTCCCGGAGAGGTGATCGGCCAGGTGGCCGTCCGCCTGGGGCTGATTACCCAGGAACAGGTGACCGAAGCGCTCGCGGAACAGTGGGGGATGGCGGTCGTCAATCTCGACGAGACGAACATTCCTCCCAAGGTGCTCGAACTCGTCCCCGAGACGATGGCCAGCATCTACAAGATCATGCCGATCTCGCTGAAAGACGACGTCCTGACGGTCGCCATGGCCGACCCGCAAAACGTCGCCGCCCTCGACGATCTGCGCAACTTCCTCGGCTACGACGTGCGCGGCGCCGTTTCCACGCTGCAGGCGGTGGAGTCGTGCATTTCCCGCCATTACGCGGCCCGGGAAGACAGCATCGAAGACGTGATCTCCTCGCTCGACGACCTCGACGGCGAGGACGCCGAGGAACTGGCGCGGGGGTTCGACCTGGGAGGCGAGGAGGAACTCGCCGAAACGCAGCCGATCCGCAAGCTGCTCAACATGGTGATGCTGCTGGCGATCAAGGACCAGGCGAGCGACATCCACTTCGAGCCGTTTGAGGACGAATTCAAGATCCGCGTCCGGGCCGACGGCGTGCTGTACGAAATGGTCCCGCCGCCGCGGCACCTGGCGAACGCAATCATCACGCGGATCAAGGTGATGGCGGAACTCGACATCGCCGAACGGAGGCTGCCCCAGGACGGCCGCATCGAACTCAACGTCGGAGGCAATCCGGTCGACCTGCGGGTCAGCGTCCTGCCCACAATGTTCGGCGAGTCGGTGGTCATGCGGGTGCTCGATCGCACCGTGGTGCAGCTCGATCTCAACAAGATCGGCATGGACCCCAACACGCTGGGGCGGTTCCGGACGATGATCCGCCGGCCCAACGGCATCGTGCTCGTGACGGGGCCCACCGGGAGCGGAAAGACGACGACGCTCTATTCCGCCCTCAACGAAATCAACGACATCGAAACCAAAATCATCACCACCGAAGACCCGATCGAATACGACATCGAAGGTCTGGTGCAGGTGCCGGTGAATCCGGACATCGACGTCACGTTCGCCAACGTGCTGCGCGCCATTCTGCGGCACGATCCGGACGTGATCCTCGTGGGCGAGATCCGCGACTACGAGACGGCCGAAATCGCCGTGCAGAGCGCGCTGACGGGGCATATCGTCTTCAGCACGCTGCACACGAACGACGCGCCCACCGGCATCACCCGCTTGCGCGACATGGGCGTGCCGCCGTTTCTGATCACCGCCACCGTGGAAGCGATTCTCGCCCAACGGCTGGTCCGGCGGATTTGCGTGGAGTGCCGCACCGAATTCGAACCGAGCGACGAACTCCTGATGGAACTGCAACTGCCGATCGAGCAGGCGCGGCAGTACAAGTTCTATTACGGCAAGGGCTGCCAGCGGTGCAACAACTCCGGATACAAGGGCCGCACCGGAATTTACGAACTGATGGACATCACCGACGACATCCGCGACATGATTACCTCGGACGGGTCGGTGGACGACATGCGAAACATGGCCCGCACGCAGGGGATGACCACGCTGCGTGAGGCGGGGCTCCGTTTGATCTTTGACGGCGTGACGACGATCGATGAAGTCGTCCGCGAAACCGTAATGGAGGACCTGGACTGAACGGGAGCGGACAGCCGCGGTGGCCGGGAACAACGTCCTTCGGATGCATTTTCCGCCCGCCGCCCGCCGGCTGTTGAGAACTCCCTGCAGGCCTTTGGAGAGAAGCGATGCCGACCTTTCAGTACGAGGCGATGGACAACACCGGGCTCGAGGTGAAGGACACCATCGAAGCCACTTCGGAAGCCGAAGCGCAGACGATGATCAAGGAGCGCGGCTTCTACGTCACCAAGATTCAGGAGAAGGGCCGGCGCAAGAAGGAGAAGACCAAGGCCGACGCGAAGACCCAGGCCCGCGGCCCGCGCAAGAGGCGGGCCATGTCGCTCGGAGGCGTCCGCTCGAAGCAGCTCACCATCTTCACCCGCCAGCTCTCCACGCTGCAGGACGCGGGGCTGCCGATTCTCCGGTCGCTGCGAATTCTCGAAGGCCAGTCGAAACCGGGCCCGCTGAAGAACTCGCTGATGGGCGTCATCGAGGACGTCGAATCGGGGAACACGCTCTCCGAGGCGATGGCGAAACAGCCCAAGGCCTTCGACAATCTCTACGTGAACATGGTCAAGGCGGGCGAAGCGGGCGGTGCCCTGGAAGTGATTCTCCAGCGGCTCGCCGAGTTCAAGGAGCGGGCCCAAAGCCTGAAGCGAAAAGTCCAGGGCGCGATGATCTATCCGGCGGTGGTCATCACCGTCGCCACGTTGATCGTCGGCGGAATCATGAAGTGGATCATTCCCAAGTTCAAGGAAATCTTTGAAGGCTTCGAGGTGCCGCTCCCGGGCGCCACGATCATGCTGATCGCCATCAGCGACTGGGTCGTCGCCTACTGGTATCTCATCCCGGCCATCCCTGTCGGCGTGTTCCTGTTCGTCAAGATCGTCAAGAAAAACCGCACCGGCGCTTATATCTGCGATCGCATCGCGCTGAAGATACCCATCATCGGGAAGATTATCTCCAAATCGACGGTCGCCAGAACCTGTCGAACGCTCGGGACGCTGATTGCGTCCGGCGTGCCCATCCTGGAGGCGCTCACGATTGCGCGGGACACGGCGGGCAATGAGGTGTTCCGCCGGGCGTTCGATCACATCCATGCGTCGATTCGCGAAGGTGAATCGATGGCGGTGCCGCTCAAGGAGACGCGGATCGTCGACGACATGGTGGTCAACATGGTGGACGTCGGGGAGGAGACCGGCGCCCTCGACAACATGCTCTACAAGGTCGCCGACGTTTACGACGAAGAAGTCTCCGTGCTGGTCGACGCGCTGGTCAGCATCCTGGAACCGGTGATGGTGGTGGTGCTGGGCGGCATTGTGGGCTTCATCGTGTTCGCATTGTTCATGCCGCTGATCGCGCTGCTGCAGTCGCTGACCTGAGCCATACGGGCGTCGATGATTCGCACCACGAAAGACCACCGAGATCGCCGCCCCGCGGCACGGCACGTGCGTTCGAGTGAAATAGAGTGAAGAGGAACCGAAACCGATTACCGAACCGACGGACGACGCAGCACGCTTGCAGCGATCTGCACCAGAGAGTGATGCAGTCCGCAGCAGTCGCGGCGAAAGACCGTCGAAGACACCGTGAGCAGCCCAGCGCGGCCTCCGGCCGCAACCAACCCCGTAGCGCACGCAGCCTTGCGTGCGTCCTGCTGATCGCAGAGGCGGTTGACGCACGCTGGCAGCGTGCGCTACGGGCCACCGCAAGAATTTGCGCAGGACAACAAGATTCGGCACGTTCGTAACACAAACCAGTCCCTTGTCCCCCACGCGCGTCCGCGCCCAGAGCGGACCGTCCCCGGGAGTTCGTGATGTACAGACTTCGCCCCTCCAGCCAGCCTGCGACGCAACCGACCCGCGGAGGCTTCACGATCATCGAACTGCTGATGGTCGTGATCATCATCAGCATCCTGGTCGCCCTGTTGCTGCCGGCGATTCAGGTGGCGATGCGCACCGCCCGGGAAGCGGAGGTGGTCGCCGAGATCGGCAGCTTCAACGGAGCGATCGCCCAGTTCAAAGGGCGCTACGGCATGGATCCGCCGAGCTTTATCGTTCTGTACGAACAGGGGGCGGGTGTGGGCGACCCGGATTGGAACACCGATACGACGTCCGGTCTGACGGACGGACATCGCATCGCGAGCCGCGCGCTGATTCGCCAGATGTGGCCTGATTTCAACTTCGCCGCGTCACGGGACATCAACGGCGACGGAGACACGGACGACTTTCTGATTCTAAACGGCGCAGAATGTCTCGTTTTCTTCCTGGGTGGAGTCTGTGAGACAAACGTCGTCAATGCCCAGGGAAACCTCCGATCAGGGATGTCCGCCGGAGACCCGATCGAGTGGTGGAATCCGCTCGGTTTTTCCTCGAACCCGAACAATCCGTTCGCGCGGGGCGGCAATCGGGAGGGACCGCTGTTCGAAGATTTTGACGGCGGCCTGACCGGGCTACTCCGCGACGTCGCCTCCGCAGCGCCGGACCCGGACGAGTCGATGCCTGAGTATCTCGATCCGCTCTCCGGCCAGAGCAATCCATATATCTACCTCAGCAGCTACGACGGCAAGGGCTACCAGCCCTGGGGGCGCAATGGGAATCCCGGCGACATCGACGACGAGATCGTGGGGCTGACGGTGCATTATCTGGAGGACGACGGAAACCCATCCACGACGTCCACGGTGCCCTACAACCCGCACACCTATCAGATCATCTCGCCCGGTTACGACACAGAGTACGGCACGGGGGGCGAGTACGACGGCGAGACGATTCCGTCCACCCGTTCGTTCGAGCGGGACAACATCACAAACTTCGCCGGCGGGCGACTGAACTGAGTTCGATCGCGCCGCAGCCCCGCATCAAAACCGGACGGGACAGACCCTCGGGAGACAAATCATGCAGCCGGTGACAGACAGAGCGCAGCAGACGCCGCGGCGCGCCGGCTTTACGATTGTCGAGCTGCTCGTGGTGATCCTGATCATCGCGGCGATGATCGCCATCAGCGTGGCGGTGATGGGCGACTCGGTGAAGGAGGCCCGCATCCAGGCGACGCGAACCACGATCCGCCAGCTTGATTCGATGCTGCAGCAGCGCGTGGAGACGTTCGGCCGCCTGAATCTCACTTCTCAAGCACAGCGATTTAAGCTTGCATACGACACAAACAAACCGGTTGCAGACCCAGCGGTCTCGCTTGAAGTCGCTGAGATCATGGTGCGTAAGGATCGATTTCGCGCGGCCTTCCCGCAGCGTGTCGAGGATCTTTGGGGATTCGATCAGCAGGCCGGTGGCGGCGACGACGCTCCGCTCTATGCCGTGTGGTTGTCGAATCTGACTTCACCAGGAAATCACCAGCCGGAGACCGAGAGTTCAGAACTATTGTACCTCAGCCTCACTGAAGGGACGGTTTTCGGCGGGCCGGCGCTCGGCATTGACCGCGTCCCAGTGGAGCATGTCCACGATACCGACAACGACGGGATTCCTGAATTCGTTGATGAGTGGGGGAGCCCGCTTCGATTCTATAATTGGACGACGCGGCTTATACGGCCGGACGGTCCAGGAGCCGATATTGATCTCCCCATGTTTCAAGCAACCGCCAAGCCATTGATGCCAAGCGTCATCGAACCGGGCGGCCCAACATTGCCCATGCCGTTCGACTACTACAGCAACTGGCTCAACATTGATCCTGACGATCAGACAGGCGCATTGTCTGCGGCGATCTCCAATGGATTCTTCAACACGGCATTCGATTTGGGCACCGCGAACCTGGCTGTGCCATTTGACGAAACGAATTATCACACTCTCGATACCTACCACGTGCCATTGATTGTTTCTGCTGGTCCCGATGAAAATCTCGGCCTCAACGAACCCACTGCTACCGGCTTCGCGAGACTGGCGCTTCCGCTTGCGACCGGCATCGGCGATACAGCGGCGCTCGACCTCCTGTACGACAACATCACGAACCGGCAACGGTGAGGAAACGACTGATGCGCTCCCTCACATTCCAGACAGCAAACGCTCGCCGCGAACCCGGCCTCGCCGGGCAACGCGCCGGGTTCACGCTCGTCGAAATGCTGGTGGCGATCCTGATCATGGTGATCCTGACCACGATCGTCGTCGCCGCGTTCCGGCAGGACGACGGAGACCGGCTCAACGCCTCCGCCCGGCTGGTCCAGTCATACTTTGAAGGCGCCCGTTCGCGGGCCATCACCGACGGCAAAGTGCGCGGGATCCGGTTGATCCCCCGCGCCGACGACCCGTTCGTCGTCGACAGCCTGGTCTACATCGGAGCGACCGGGCACGACACCGGATTCGTGAACGTCGATTTTGACGACAGCATCAGCAATCTCTGGCGATTCACTAATACGTCGTCAGGGAAATGGAACCGGTTGGTGCAGCGCAACCTGCTCGGCTCCGGATCGCGGATCGAAGTTCCCGCCGGGACGGGGAACTGGTACTACATTACGGCGGTCTCCGGAAATGAGGTTGTTGTGTCCGGTCACTATGCACCGAGTGCCTGGGATACCAACCTTGGGAAGTATGCTCCGCAGCCGGATCCTGATGGCGATGGGCGTGCTATCAACATGCCCTACCGGTTGGAACTCGCCCCGGCAATCCTCCCCAATACCGAACCGATCTCGCTCGAGCGGGGGACGGTGATCGACCGCGCCGCGAGCCGGATCCCCTCGCTCGATATCTTTTTTGATTCGCGCGGCAACCCGACCGGAGCAACAAGCGCGGCCGGGCTGGTGCACCTGTATGTCACCACGCTTTCCGACGTGGAACTCACGCGGGGGCTGTTCCCCAATCACCCGGCCAACGGCGGCAGCCAGGCGCTGCCGATCGTCCCGGCGAGCCCGCCCGACGTCCCGGAGCACGAGCCGTATCTGTTTACGCTCTACACGCAAACCGGCCAGGTGACCGTCTCGCAGGTGGACTTCACCGACAACCTTGATAATTCCAACGGCAATCCAGGCGCCGACCTGCAGGCCGACTTCCCGTTCCGCTACGCCCAGCGGGGAAGGGAGGCCCGATGATCGGCCGCAGAGACAGGCGCACCACTCCCGGCTCGCCCGGCAGTGCCCGCCCGACGACCCGCATGGGCGCGACGCTCACTGAAGTCCTGATGTCGCTGTTGATCCTGGCGGTCGGCGTAATCAGCGTGCTCACGCTGTTTCCGCTCTCAATCCTGCAGGCGGTCAGCGCACACAATCACACGCAGTCGAAGATCCTCAAGTTCAACTCGACCGAGGCGTTCCATTCGAGCCCGATCACCCTCAACACGCATCTGCCGCCGCCGAGTGCGTCGCCGAGCGTCAATTCACGATTCCGCGGCTTCTGGCAGCCGAACACGGCATACACAATCGGCGACATCGTCCTCCCGACGATCAAGCCGGGCAGCCAGCATCCCTCGCCCAACCTGTGGTTTATCTGCGTCGACGCTCAGGACGGGTCGGGGAATCCGCCCAACGGCGTCTCCGGGCAGATCGAACCGGCGTGGAGCCTGACGGGACCGACCAGCGACGTGAATCTCCAGGGCAACGGTTTCGCCACCTGGGCGCCGCTGCCGGCTGTCGCGATTGACCCTGACCCGAATGAGCAGGTCCCCCACGACGACCCTACGAATCTGGGCGGCATCGTTCCGCTTTTCTCTCCTCGCGCCTATGTCGTCGATCCCCTCGGCTGGGCGGTTGCAGGAGGTGACGGCTATGCGTCCTCGATCGAGTTCGGAAATCGCACCGACGTCTCGACGGGGATCGGCGCCTCGCTCGCATCGGCCGGGGACCCGTTCGCCCTGCTGCGCATCAACGGCGGGCTGAATACCGAAGCCGCCGCCGCCGCCGCCACCACGCTCCCCGACAGTTGGGAGACGATCGTGGAGGCGACCCCCGACACCGTGACCGACGCCGACCCCACCGGACCGACGGACGGATCGGTCGTCTTCCCGGGTGCGGTGGTTCTCAACGGAATCCTGGGCACGCCCAGCCGGATCGTGTTCACCTCGGTCGACGGCGTGCAGCACGTCGCGCGGACGATCACAAACGTGATTCCCGCCGCACGGACCGTCGAGTGGTCGTCGACGCAGCCGTTTCCGGCGCGGTTTCCACGCGACGGAAGCGGCAACCCGGTCGTCGGTACCGCCCGGATCGAGACGTTCGACCGCCGCTACTCGTGGTTTATCACGGTCAAGAAGGACGCCAACGGCCGCACCGACGCCAAAATGGCGGTCGTCTTCCGCCGCGGCTTTTCAGCGGAGGACGAGCATCTGTACTACGCCAACTTCGGCAATCCGCAGGTTGATCTGGACGGCCTGAACGGTGTGGACGGCATTGGCCCAGACCAGGTGTTGATCGCCTGGAATCCGACGATGGCGTCCGTGGGATGGAATCCGGCTCCGGGCTCACCCGATCCCTTGAATGAGCCTGATCCGTTTCTGAAGCCGGGCGCGTTTCTGTTCGATGCGCGCAATGTTGAGTGGTATCGGATTCGATCGGTTGTCGTTGATGAGACGCAGGATCCGCATCTTGCACTCATCACGCTCGACAGCCCGGTCCGGCAGACAACACAGGCCGATTCCTCGAACAATCCCGCGCCGGTCGGCCGCGCGATGCTGATGAAACGGATCGTCGATGTGTATGACTTGTAAGAAACGAGGGTCGAGAGACTAGTGGTACATCCAGGCTGAATTGACGGGTGCCACTGGCTACGCCAGTGCGAACCAGAAAGGACGTCTACTCCGCGATGCACTGGCAAAGCCAGTGGCACCCAACCCGTCAATTCAGGATTGCACAACCACTAGTGCCAATAGCCATAGCCAATAGCTAACAGCCAACAGCAAACAATCAACACCCAACAAAGCTAGACGGGCAAGCGAGCGGCGTTACGATGCAACACGCGAGGAACATAAGGCGAACCCCGGCAACCGCCCCCCCGGTCCGCCCCCGCCGTGCCTTCCGTCCCTCGACCCTCGACTCTCGCCCCTCGACCAACCCCGGCTTCACACTGGCCGAAATGCTCGTCGCCACGGCGCTGGTGATGCTCATCATGCTGCTCTTCGCCCAGGTGTTCGAGGCGGCGGTGGGGACGCTCACCGACCAGCGGGGCCTCTCCAACAACGACGCCAAGGCCCGCACCGTCACCACCACGCTGCGGGGCGATCTGCAGAAGCTGGTCTTCCGCGCCTCGCCCGCCCGCGGCGCCATCGCCACCGTGCTCCGCGAGTTCGACGCCAACGGCAGCGGCAGTTTTGATCCCTACGATCCCGAAGAAGACTTCAACCAGAACGCGCGGCTGGACGGGATTTCGGTCTCGCCGCGGGGCATCGTCCCGCTCGGGCCGGGCGACACGCCCGATGCGCGGCAGCGCGGGTTCTTCTATATCTCCGAAAACGACCCGTTCGACGACACCGACGACGTGCTGCACCTGGTCGTCTTTCTGGAAGAATCGCAGCGGGACGCCGTGGTCGCCGATTCGGTGCAGACCCCGTTCTTCGGCCGGGCCGTGAACCTGGGGGCCGGCCATCGCAATCAGCCCGACTTCGACGACGGCAATGTCGGCAACGGGGCGGGGATTTCACGGGCGGCCGAAATCGTCTACTTCATGCGGGGGGACAAGCTCCACCGCCGCGTCCTGCTGCTCAGGGATCCCCTTTCGAGCGGTTCGCCCCCCTTCAGCACGCAGCCGACGCAGGGCGTCTCCGGAACGGGCGGCGAGTTCACAGCCGTCTTCGACCAGCCCTATCCGGGCAACTCGTTCCTCAACGACTGGGACTATTCCGGCACGCGCGTCTGGAACAACGACGCGAACTCCAACGGGATGATCGACGACGAGACGACCGACGGATTCAGCTTCCGGTTCCACGGGCTCGATTCGCTCGACAACACGCTCGGCCTGGGCAACCGGCCGATCGCCTTCCCGGTCAACCGCTACGGATTCTATTTCCGCAGCGGGCGCCCGCTGGAGTTCGCGCTCGACGGCAGCGGCAACCCGACCGCCTTCCTCGGACGTTACACGCACGAAGAGACGTCGCACGCGAATTTCCTGTGGCCGGGGTTCGACGCGCCGGCCGCGCAGCATCCGATGCAGCGGACCGACCTCACGCTCAACGTCGACCGCACCGTCTCGCAGTACGCCGGCGGCGCGCGGGCCGGCGAAGACATCCTGCTCACCGGGGCCGAGGCGTTCAACATCGAGGTCTGGGACGCCGGGTATCACGAAGACGTCAACAACAACGGAACGATCGACTCGGGCGAAGACCGCAACGGAAACGGCGTCCTCGACGACGGGGCCTGGGTCAATCTCGGAAACGGCACCGGCTTAGGTCTTTTTACGCAGTCGGGAGTCGGCGGGCTGAATACCAGTTGGGGCAACCGGAATCCCGGTTACGGGCCGTTGCCGTCCGGCGGCAATCGCGTGTTCGACACCTGGCATCCGGTGTCGGGCAACGCGCCGCCGTTCAGCCCCCTGCAGGTCTCGCCGACAACCACCGGCGGCGCGCCCAATCCCAACGTCGTCACCTGGGCCGCGACGACCCCGGCCACTCCGGGGCTGGTGCTCTTTCCGGACGCGGGACTGAGTCCACCGAACTTTTCGTACGGCTATATCGTCGTCAACGGCGGCACCAGTGGAGGCAAAGAACCCGAATGGCCCCGCGAACCCGGCGCCATCGTTCGCGACGGCGACGTCGTCTGGCAATGTTTCGACAACCGCATCGGCCTGGAGCAGATCCGCATCACCGTCCGTTTCCGTGACCCCGGCAGCGACCAGCATCGACAAGTGACCCTGATTCACTCGTTTGTGGAATGACTAGCTGATAGCTAATCGCCATTAGCTATTGGCCAAGAGTCATAAGCCAACAGCCATCCTTCCGGTGCGGGCCGGAATTGGTAAACGATCATGAGACCGACCCACTACCCACTACCCACCACCCACTCCCCCCGCCAGGGGGGCGCGGTGATCGTCGTCGTGCTCTCGCTCCTGGCGGCGCTGACGTTTCTGGGGATTTTCTTTTTCAGTTGGAGCGACCAGGCCCGCAAAAGCGCCGAGAGGTTCAACGACGCCGGGGATCTGGAAGTCGACCCCGACCCCGTGCTGGACCACGGACTGCAACAATTCCTCGTGAGCACGCCGGCGCAGTACACCGACAGCGCGCTGTTCGGCAACCGCTGGACGCTGCTGGCGCACGTCGTCGGGCATGTGAACATCAACGGGATTCCCAGCGACGTCAATCCGCACTCGGGGTCGGGGATCACGATCCGGTACGTCGACAACGTCGACAACAGCACGGGGTTGGCCCCTCCTGACGGCATCCCGGACATCAATCTCGACATCAGCAGTCCGCCGGACGGCACGAACGACGTCGCGGGTTTCTCCCTGGATTACGACGGCGTCCTCTCGACAACGAATCCCGATCAGGACAATTTCATCCTGAACCTCAGCGCCACGGCGAACGGCGGTTCGACCTACGACTTCAGCACCGATCCGCTTGGCATCGGGGCGCTCGAGACCGACGCCGGCTATACCTATCCGGACGTCAACTGCCTGCCGCTGGCCTATGAAGCCGTGCTGCCGACGACGCCGCCCCGCCGCGTGCTGATCCCGTCCTATTTCCGGCCGCAACTCTTCCCGCGAAAGCGGGCCAACGGGTTCGGCGACCTGTACACCGATGCAAATACGAGGCGGCAGGTGTTTCGGCCGCATTTTGAGCATCGGTATTTCGTCAACGAGGATCTCGACAACGACACGAACCTTGATCCGGGCGAGGATTTCAACCAGAACGGAACGCTCGATACGTCCCTGACTCCGCAGCGCTATCTGTTCACCGGCGGGATCGGCACAGCCGCCCGGAGCGGCGATCGGAACCGGATCATCGCCGATTTCGACTTCGGCGCGGGAACGGCCGGGATCTTCTCGGGGCCCGGCCAGCCGGAACAGTACGACGTCGACGCGGACGGCGACGGAATTCTTGATTCGATCTGGCTGGACCTCGATCACCCGATCATCAATCTCGCCGACGGCCGGCAGGCGGTCCCGCTCTATTACGTCAAGATTGTCGACGCCGACGCCCTGCTGAATCTCAACGCCCACGGTTCGGCCGATCTGCTGTTCAACCCGAACTACACGAACGGCTTGAGCCATCCGCTCGGCTCCGCGCTGCCGATGACGATGTCGAACCTGGGCCTGTCGGTCTCCGAGGTCAATCCCGGTTGGGCGCTGGCCGCGCAGCCTCAGAATCCCGACCATCTCAATGCGAGCTATCTGTCATATGCGCTCGGCAGCCATGGAGCGCAGTTCGGTTTCGACCCGGTCACGTATTTCACAGGCGGCGCTGATACGACCGAGAAAACGATGACGTCCTCCAACATGGAACTGCTGCGGATTCTTGTCGGCGGTCCGCAAACGGGCCGCTGGGGAGAACCGGGTTTGCTCGATTTCAGCACGTCTTCAATTCCGCTGCCCGGCACGACCGGCGCCGATGACGACCTTGACGCGATCGCCTCGATCGGCCCGAACGCGAACCCGTACGGCGGTTACCCCTATTCGGACGCCGACCTGCAGAACCTGGTCGTCCCGCCATTCGTGCATCCGCTCGACTACCGCGGCTTCGGCCTCTACCTCGACCGCAACAGCGGATCGGCGCCGAACGGCGCAGAACGTTACCTGGCCAACAACCCGATCGCGAATAACCCCAGCACGTGGCCGGAATACGATGCCAACTGGCAGAACCAGGAGTCGGGCGGCGGGCCGATCCATGGCGTCGAAACATACCGCACGGCCATCGCCAGCGCGCTGCAGCCGGGGGCGGTGAACGGACTGACCGACGAAGGGGACGAGATCATTCTCGAATCGAATTTCCCGCTCCAGGCCGAGGACGACGCTCCGTTCGATCCGGCGGAGAATGAGTTTCTGCACTTCTCCGACGCCGCTTTCCAGCGAAGCGGCGGGCAGTCGCGCTTGGCCGAACTCGCCTCCTTCAACCTCCGCGACAGCCTCGTTGCGAGGGATATCCGCAAACAGTTCACGACCGAAAGCTGGGACCGCCGTGAGTTCTCCGCAACGCCGGTTGTCGCGCAAAACTCCGGTGCCGACCGATCGGTATGGGAATATACATCATGGGCGGTTGGAACTGGTGACTTTGAGACTCCACCCGGTGTAGAAGCATTCCCTCCAGAATTCTATGACGGAACTCCGGACACTCGTGCAGGTCAGAGATACGATCCATTCCGCCCTGAAGTCCGGTTGCTCTTGAAGTCGGAAGACTCGACGAACGACAACATCGGAGCGAACCGGAGGGCGGCCCGTCTAAGGCTAAATCTAAACCGCATTCTTTCGGACGATAACGCTCCGTATGATGGTTACGGTGCATTCGACGCCAATGCTAATCCGCAGTTCCGCAATCTCGTGCCGCATCCGGACTTTCCCGGCAGCGGTGCGGGTTCGACCGTACCGGCGATGGTGCATGATAACGGTGCTGCCACACCGTACGCATTCAATGCGATCGCGAGCGATCCGGTGGCTCAAGAGTGGTGGGCCCGCTACGACCGCCAGCGACTGGCGCGGGACATCTACGTTCTACTGTACACGCTGGCTGGCCGGGACAACCTGGACATCCTCAATGACGCGTACAGCGAAGAACAAGACAGCGACGGCATTCCCGATCGGTTGCGCGAGTTCGCGCAGTTTGCCGTCAACTACGTGGACGCGCTCGATCGAGACAACGTCATCACACGTTTTGAATACGACATTGACCTGCGCAACGGCTGGGATACGCCAAATCAGGTTGTCAACGGAGTCGAAGCCCAACAACTCACGTTCAGCGAAGTGCTTTGGGTGCAGACTGAGAGACTCCCTGCAGGCATGAACAATACGGACACGTTCTGGGACGACGAAGATAACGAGCGCAATTTCCTGTATATCGAACTGCGTAACGCCACGCCGTTCACTGTTCCGCTCGACGACGATACTTGGCGTATCATTCGCCAGCCTGTCGGATCGCCGACCGCTCCAAGCGATGCAGAACTTGAATTCCTAGACCCAGCAAGCGACATCGGGCCCGGCGAGAATTTTGTCGTTGCGATGCATGACGATACCGTTGTGGTTCCGCAGGGCACGAACATGGGTCAGCGGCGTTCGTCAACGCTGTATGTCGACTTCGACAGCGACGGTCTGTTCAACGCAGTCGTCCCATACAGTCAGCTCGACAGCGACATGACGCTGCCCACGGATGAGCAAAACGATCACCCTCCGATTATGGCGGACCTTGACGTGAGCTATTCCGATGCTGGTGGAGCGGATCATCAGGGTCACTTTAACTTAACGATACGGCGCGATAGCGGAACGGGGGATCCGGTGGGGACACTCGTTCAGGTCAACGAATCCGCCGTACCATTTGATGTGGTTCTTCAGCGTCGCCGCACACTGCACGGCCATGGTGATATCGCTCAGTCTGATGACGACTGGATTGAAGTCGACCGAATGACTGTCGACCCGGTCAGATTTCAAACCAGCAGTGGACTCTCGACTGCGGTGCAGAATACAGAAAGCACCGAATGGGACGAACCGTTTACGCCTCGACATACGTCTGGTCGAACTCCCACGATTGGTGTGACCTATTCAGATGGAACAAGCTACCCAGGACGAGCACACACGATTGGGTATCCATCGGCAGTTGGGCGGCACGCGGCAAATTCAGAGTTACGGAGGACCGGAGAGTCGTTTAGCGTCTGGCAACCGCACTTCGACCGTGATTTCTCCTCAGTGTATGAACTGCTGTCCATCCCTCTTTACGGTCATCGCGAACAGTCGTCGGCATTGCCCTGGGTGTATCTCAATCAGGGAGGCCCGGCATGGAATCTGGCTGAGGCTGGTACTCCGCCGACTATGACGGGACATACGGCCGCATCAGCGAGATTCCTGCTGCCGCAAGGCTTTGACGACGGTTCGGGGAACACGATCGGTGTGAATCGCTTCTACCGGTTGCTGGAATTCGTCGAGATTCCTTCCCGCTCGCATCAGGAGATTCAGGACCGCATGGCCCTGCTGCGCCGGACGCCGGGGCATATCAACCTCAACACGCTGCGGCACGACCCGGTTCTCGCCGGATTGATTGACGATCCGCAGATCCGCCGTTTCGGAACCGGCTCGGGCGACCTGCCGGACTTCGTGAACACCTTCCCGAGCGACGACGGCTACGACGCCGGCCGCAACTGGTTCCAGCAATTGCTCGTGGCCCGCGACGGTCTCGACGTCTTCTCCAACCTGCCGTTGCCCGGCGTCCCCGGCTCCCACCCGTTCCGCGGCATGGGATACATCAACCCGAATTCGCCCGACCACAGCCTGCGGGACACGATTCTCAGGCCGCACCTGCAAGCGGGCGCGTTAAACAGCCTGCAACTCTTCGAAGCCCGTGGGACGGCCGACGTGGGGACGGACAACGTCGATTTCCACACCCGTAACCGGCTCTTGTGCAAGATTGCCAACAACTCAACCAACCGCTCGCACGTGTTCTTCATGTGGGTCGGCTTTGAGTTCTTCGAGGCGCATCAGCCCGACGCCGTGAATTTCCCCAATGTGGTCCAGATCGGCGCCCGCATCGAGGACATCTCCGGCCATCGGGACTTCCTGGTCATCGACATGTCGCGGCTGGAGGAGGCGTATATCGACACCGACCCGACCGACGCCGTCCCCGGACGCTTCGACTGGCGGAAGTTCGTCATTCACCGCAAGCGCTTGCCCTGACCAGGCGAGCCGGGAGGCGTCAGCCCCCGGATATCCGAATCCAAAAAACGCCCGAAAACCCGAAAACGCCTGTGAATGCAGCCCCATCATCCGCGTTTCAGTCACTGACGGGGGAGGTTGTGCGCCGTGGGAGCGTGCAACCCCTGCCTGAGAAAGAACTTCTGCCGTTCTTTTTTCCTCGTTCCGGCCGTTTGGCCTGATACTTGCATTTCCAGCAACAGCAGAAGCGTCAATTGTGAGGCAAGTTTTTGAAATCAAACGGTTTGTGTGCGGTTTTGCTTTCAGAAAACGGCTGGGGCACGCAATAATGAAGGAAACCTCGAGTCTCGACTGATTCAACCTGCAACAAGTGGCCCGCTCGTTGTTGCGTGATCTGATGCGAATCACAGCAGGCAGGCTGGCACTGACTGGTTGTGACTCTTTAAGCGGGGCGAGCGAGAACATTCAATTCGTTGTGCCGGACTTCGACCGGCAATCACTGTAGGCGTGCCGGCATGCAGCCGGCGAAACTTGAAGCTGCGCCGGCATGCAGCCGGCGATCATTGGAACTGCCGCCAATCCGGCACATTGGAGAAAGACCCATGCAAGCGAGACGAACTCAAGTTGCGAAGCCGCGCGGCCGCGCCGGCTTCACCCTGATCGAACTTCTGGTGGTGATCTCGATCATCGCCGTCCTGGCGGCCCTGATTCTGCCCGCCATCCAGAACGCCCGCGAGGCGGCCCGCCGCGCCGAGTGCCTCAACAACATGAAGAACGTGAGCACGGCCTTCCAGACGTACGCGACCGCCAACAACGGCCGGCTGCCGTACCTGGTGACGAATGCCGGGTCCAGTTCAGCGATTCGGACTTACCGGGATATTGGCGGGACTGCAACACTCGTCGGTGCGAACTGGTGCATTCAGTTGCTGCCGTTTGTCGAAGAGCAGGGACTGTTCGACCGCATGACGGTGGTTCCCAATACGCTGGCCGGCGGCGGCTCCGCCAACGACCCCATTTTTCTCGGGGACAACGTGAATCTGAAGGTCTTCACCTGTCCGGACGACCCGTCGGAACAGCAAGGCGGCACACTGTCGTTCGTCGCCAACGCCGGATACACGACTCGGACTCACTGGAATAATCTGGTTGACAACGGCACACCACTGAACGGCGTGCATATTGCCGGCGGGATCATCCCGAGTTCGGGTTCTTCGACGGGCTACGATTGGAGTTTCAACGACTATAATGGCCCGCTTCCCGATGACAACGACATCACGCAGGCGACGGGCCTGCTCTGGCAAGAGTTCGGTTCGGGGAGTTATCGCTCGACGATCGATCGCGTTCCGGACGGAACGTCAAGCACAATCATCCTGACGGAAAACATCCAGGCCACGGAATGGGATGATCCCAACATTGGCGGGATGGCGTTTGTCGTGCCGTTTGAAGACGAGGGGAGCAACGCGAATCAGGTCGACAGCGCCAGCACAGCGAACGGGCTCGGACCGGACTCCCCGGGTGAGAAGCGCACCGCGTTGGGATACGGCACAATCGCATTTTCGGCGGATGCTGATCTTTCCGAATCGCAGATCAACTCGAATCTGGCGACTGCCACAGACGGTCGGCGTCCGCGTCCGGCGTCGCTGCACCCGAGTGTCGTCAACACGTTCTTTATGGACGGCCACGGCCGGTCGATCTCGCAGTCGATCGATGACACGGTCTGGATTCGCCTCGTCTCCTCCGGCGGCGAGCGGTTCGGGCAGGACATCCTGAGCGACAACAGCTTCTGATCGCCGGTTCCACCGGCATGGGTCTTTCGCCGCGGCGGCCCAATTCCGGCCGCCGCGGTTTTTTGCTGCGCGCCCCAACTTGTGCTATCGTCAACCCCAGGCGAGCCGGCGAGCGTCACCCCCCGGATGACGGCGAGCCGGGCGGCGTCAGTCCCCGGATCACTCCTGCCACCGTGTGCAGCCGAACAGTTTGAAGCAGCAGGTCAAAAACCTGTTCTACGAAAAAAACAATGCTGCGATTCCTCAGTCAACACGGCCGCTCATGGTCCCGCAGGGAATGGCTGCGCCTCGGCGGACTCGGCGGCGCGACCGGCCTGCTGGGACACCTGGCCGGGCCGCGAACTGCGCGGGGCAGCGGCGACGAGGTGCTGGGATTCGGTCGCGCCAGGTCGGTGATTGTCGTCTTTGCCAGCGGGGGGCAGAGCCAGATCGATCTGTGGGACCCCAAGCCGCTGGCGCCGGCGGAAATCCGGGGAGACTTCGCCTCGATCGAGACGGCAGTGCCGGGCGTCCGTTTCTGCGAACATGTGCCCCGCATCGCGGCCGTGGCCGACCGCTTCACGGTCCTGCGAAGCATGTCGCACGAGGATCTGGATCACGGTTCGGCGGTCCATCTCGCGCTGACCGGCCGTTATCATCGACAGCGCACGTCGAATCCGCCGCCGTCTCCTGAAGATCCGCCCTGCTACAGTTCGGTCTTGAAGAGAGTGCGACCCTCGCGGGAGTTCCTGCACACCGCCATCCACCTGAACGGGCCGAATCTCGTGCCAAGCACGCCCGCGCCGGGGCAATTCGGGGGACTTCTGGGCAAGAAGTATGACGCGTTTACGCTGGGAGACGTCAGCGCCGGAGAGGTCGTCGTCCCGGAACTCGACCCGCTGCCGGAGATGCCCGCCGTCCGCCTTCGCTCGCGGGAGACGCTGCTGGGCGCGCTCGACCGGTTTGAGCGTCGCGCGGAGCAGGCGGGAGTTCTGTCCGACTCATCCGGGCTGTACGACCAGGCGTTTCGGATGCTGGCCGAGCCGCGCATGCGGGACGCGTTTCAGTTGTCGGCGGAGCCGGAGTCGCTCCGCGATCGCTACGGACGCAATCGTTCGGGCCAGGCGTGTCTCTTGGCGCGCAGACTGGTGGAGGCCGGCGCGCCGCTGGTGACGGTGTTCTGGAATCACACGAACCGGGGACAGGACACCGCTTTTGACGAAATCGACGAGTGGGGCTGGGACACGCATAACGACATCTTCTACGGACTCCGGCAACAGCTTCTGCCTCGCTTCGACCAGGGCTTTTCGGCGCTGATCGAAGACCTGGACGAACGGGGCCTGCTGGACGAGACGCTGGTGTTGTGCATGGGCGAGTTCGGCCGCGCCCCGCGGGTGGCGCTGGAACCCCGTTTCGCGGGCGCGACTCCCGGTCGCAAGCACTGGTCCAGCGTCTACTCCATCGCGGCGGCGGGCGCGGGCGTCAAACGGGGAGGAGTCGTTGGCGCCTCCGATGAGCAAGGCGCCTATCCGGCCGGTGAGCGGTACGCCCCGTGGGACGTGATCGCGACGATCTTTTCCGCGCTCGGGATCGATCCCCACGGTAAATACTTCACGCCGCTGGGCCAGGAACTGCACATCAGCGACGGCCGGCCGATCGAGCCGCTCTACTCAGCCTGACCGGCGAGCCGGGAGGCGTCAGCCCCCGGATGACTGTCCCTCACTCCCCGCCGCGACCCGTATCGGCAACAATGTGACGCTTCAACCGAGAACAACCGGCAAGGCGTGGGGGAGAAGACGGCATGGCGCGGCCCAGGGTGGTGGTCACCGACTTCATCGGCGGCGACCTGGAACATGAACTCAACGTTCTGGGAGGCGCGGCGCACGTGGAGGCGCTGGCCGCTGCTTCCGAGCAGGATCTTCAAGGCCGCATCGAAGACGCCGATGCGATGATGGTCTATCACTGCATCAGCATCGGGGCGGAGACGATCGAGCGGCTGGAGCGGTGCAAACTGATCGTGCGGTGCGGCGTGGGCTACGACAACGTGGACGGCGCGGCGGCCCGCCGCAAGGGCATCCCACTGGCGAACGTTCCCGATTACGGCACGGAAGAGGTCGCCGATTCGGCAATCGGCATGACGCTCTCGCTGATGCGGGGCATCAACTTCCTGAACCGGAGACTGCAGCGCGGCCGGGGCGAATGGAGCTACACCCAGATCCGCCCCGTGCACCGCCTGAGAGGCCGGGTGTTCGGGATCATCGGACTGGGCCGAATCGGGACCGCCGCTGCGCTCCGCGCCAAGGCGCTGGGGATGGACGTCGTCTACTACGATCCCTACGTGCCCGACGGGCGGGACAAGTCGCTCGGCGTGCGCCGCGTCGAGACGCTGGAGGAATTGCTCGGAATGGCGCACGTCGTCAGCCCGCACTGCCCGCTCACCGAGGAGACGCGTCACATCATCGACAGCAGTGCGATCGCAAAGATGCGGCGCGGCGGTTTCGTGGTCAACACGTCGCGGGGAGGCGTCGTCGACGTGCAGGCCGTCGCGGAGGCCATCGTCGGCGGACAACTGGCCGGGGCGGGGATCGACGTGCTGGAAACAGAACCTCCCGCAGACGACAATCCGCTGATCCGGGCGTGGCGCGATCCGGAGCACCCCGCGCACGATCGGGTCATCGTGAATCCCCATACGGCGTTTTACTGTGAAGAGGGACTGGAAGAGATGCGGATCAAGGGCAGCGAAAATTGCCTCCGCGTGCTGGAAGGCCGGCCCCCGCGGAATGTTGTGAACTGACGACCGCAACCAGTGTCGCCGGCTCGCTCCGCCGAGTCGGATGGCCACGACGAGGAATCTGCTGCACGCGCTTCACCGTTCGAAATGGCACAACACAGCTTTGCCTCAAAGCGCCGTCCCTGTCTTTCCGCGCTGCTTGACGGCGCCGAGCAATCCCCACCACGGAGGTTTGACATGATTTCTCTGGATCGGATGCCTCGCGTCTGTTTCGCGATGGCGCTCATTCTGTCCTGCGGCAGCGTTGCATTCGCTCAAGATGAAGGTGACGTCGTCACTCCCACGGCGAAAGTCGACCTGAAGGTGGAAAACGAGGTCGTCGCCACCGCAGCGAAGGGAGACCGGCTGACGGTCCGCATGGTCCAGGGGAAGTGGCTGTGGGTTGAGAACGCCGAAGGTGAACGAGGCTGGATCGAAAAGCGACGGGTCTCGCTGGTCGACGACGACTCCCCGCCGGACCGGCCGAGTCCTCCTGACGACGAGGCCGCCCCGGACGACGGTCCCGACGACGATCCGTGGCTTGTGACGATCGGGGTGCTCGCCGGGCAGAACATTTACACCACCTATGCCTACATCGGCGCCGTCGCCGACGGCTATGCCAACGACAACTACGACGGTGAGCAGACCCGCGAGCTGATGCAGGAAACGATCAGTCTCGCCGAGGTCGCCATCGAGCACCTCAAGACGGTGCAGAAATCGAACATCGTCGAATCAGACAAGGAGGCGATCGACGACATCGTCGAGATCTTCGAACTGCTCAAACGCGAGGCGACTGCGTTGTCCGATTTTACGCAATCGGGCGCACAGGAGGACCTCGACGCCTACGAAGAGGCGCGGACCACCGTCTGGCCCCGAATCAAGAGCGTCCTGCAGATCGAGTAATCGTGCGAACAAAGAGACGTCAGTCGCTTTCGGCTTCCAGTTGACGCCGGGCCGCTTCAATGGCGCTGTGCTCTTCCTCGCTGACGGTGGGATAGCTCAAGTCGAGTGATTCGATCTTTGCGGCGATGATGTCGGCGACGCAGGCGCGGGTGAACCATTTGCGATCGGCCGGAATGACGTGCCACGGCGCGTGCTTCGTGCTGGTGTGGCTCAGCATGTCCTCGTAGGCCGCCTGGTACATGTCCCAGTAACCTCGCTCGCGGAGATCGGCGGCCGAATACTTCCAGTGTTTCTCCGGATCGGTCACGCGTTCGAGGAACCGTTCTCTCTGCTCGGCCTTCGAGACGTTGAGGAAGAATTTGAGAATGGCGACTCCGTTTTCGGACATCAGCCGTTCAAAGGCGTTGATTTCTTCGAATCGCTCGGGCCATAACTCCTCGTAATGTCCGCCGCGATACCGGGGCGGCACCCACTGCCGCTCCAGCCATTCGGGATGGACGCGAACCACGAGCACCTCTTCGTAGTAGGAACGATTGAAAATCGCGATCCGCCCCCGCGCCGGCATGACTTTGGCCGGCCGCCACAGGAAGTGATGCAAGCGTTCCTCCTCCGTCGGCGCTTTGAAGCTGTACACGTCCACACCCTGCGGATTCACTCCCGACATCACATGCCGGATGGCGCCGTCTTTGCCGGCGGCGTCAAGCGCCTGGAAGACGATCAGCAGAGAGTATTCCTTCGCCGCCCACAACAACTGCTGCATCTCCGCCAGGAGTGAAACGTCCTCCAGCAGAGCCTTTTTCGCTTCCGACTTGTTCTTGAAGCCGGCGGTCTCTCGCGAATCGTAGTCCTTCAGCCTCACGCGCTGCCCCGGCTGGACGGTGAACGGCGCGTGGTCAAGCCGATGGCGATGGGGCATGGGGATACCTGCTGTCGTCAGGAAGGTAGATCGGGGAAGGTCAAACTCTCCGCCTCCGCAACGCGGTGAGCCATCGGCCATCTTGCACCGCAGCGATGCGAAGTGCCAGTCTCGGCGGATCGCGTCCGGGGCGACGCCGCGAGTTCTGCCACCGACCGGGCCAGTCGATACAATGCCGGAATGAAGGACGTTTCACTCGATTTCCTGTCTCCCTCCATCACGGAACCGCAGCGGCCCTGTTCCTACTTGCCCGAGGAAACCGCCTCACTCGTTTACCGCATCAGCGCGGGGATGAGCGAAACGGCGCTGGGGGAAATGCTGCGACGTGGCTGGCGGCGGCACGGCTGTCACCTGTTTCGCCCGGCGTGCCCCCGTTGCACGAAGTGCCGCAGTCTGCGCGTCGACGTGGCGCGCTTCACTCCCACCAAGAGCCAGCGCCGTTGCCGGAAACGAAACGCCGACGTCAATGTGTTCATCCGGCGGCCCACAGTGACGATCGACCACGTCCGTCTGTACAACGCCTGGCATGAAGACATGACCGAGCGGCGCGGCTGGCGGCCGAGCCACACGACCATCGACGACTATGCCGATTCGTTTTTGGCCGGCCAGTGGGAATCGGCCCGCGAGATGCTGTATCTGCGGAACAACCGGCTGGTCGGCGTCGGGCTGATCGACCTGGTTCCCGATGGTTTGTCGAGCATTTACTTCTATCACGATCCGGCCTGGAGGCCGCTCGGGCCGGGGACGTTCTCCGCACTGCACGAGATCGACCTCTGCCGGCGGACCGGGCGCGCCTTCTGTTACCTCGGCTACTGCATCGCCGGTTGTCCGTCGATGTCCTACAAGGCGCGTTTTCGTCCGCACCAGATCCTCTCGCGGTACGTCGACGACGACGAAGCACCGGAGTGGATCACTGAGCAGGAAACGCCGCTCCGCAAGTAAGCAAAGCCCACGGATTGCAATCCGTGGGCCTCGTGGGCCGCTCTCAACGCAGGATGGTCATCACGAAACCAGTTCCTCGATTACCTGCCCGTCGCGAACGATCATCACCGGACGGCCCGTGGTCGTGTGGTATTCCTTCGTATGGTCAATCCCGAGCGTGTGGAAGAACGAGGCGGCGACGTCATCGGGAGAGTAGGCCACGTCGAGCGGCTCGGTGCCGTTCTCGTTGGACGCGCCCAGCACACGGCCGCCGGCCACTCCGCCGCCCGCCATCAGCATGAACATGGCCCGCGGGTAATGGTCCCGGCCGACGCGTTCCTGGTTGATCTTCGGCGTGCGGCCGAATTCCCCGGTGACGAACACGGTCGTCGATTCCAGGAGACCCTTCTCTTCCAGACCGGTCAGCAAGGCCGACAGCCCCTGGTCGAACGGGGGCAGAAGATTGTCCTTCAGGCGCGTCCAGTTGTCGCGATGG
Source organism: Planctomycetota bacterium (assembly GCA_003388505.1). GTDB lineage: Bacteria > Planctomycetota > Planctomycetia > Planctomycetales > Planctomycetaceae > MB-PLM-1. The sequence continues at coordinate 143,766 of QQVO01000006.1, read as the reverse complement.
GTGTCCCAACCGCCGGAGGAAACGGTCACGAAACGCACGCCCGACTCCACCAGGCGGGTCGCCAGCAGACAGCTTTGGCCGAACGGCGTTTCTCCGTATTTCTCGGCAAACGCGGGATCCTCCCGGCCGACGTCGAAGGCGGCTCGCGCCTGCGGCGAGGTGATCATCGAATACGCCTGCTGTGAGAATCGGTCCAACCCGTCGAGCAACTGGCTGTTCTTTTCGAATCCGGCAAACGCCGTATCGAGTTCATCCAGCAGATTCTGGCGCTTCTCCACGTCTTCAACCGTCAAACCGTTCTGCAGCGAGATGCCGCGTACGGTGAATGGTCGTCCGGGTTGCGGCGTCGCATTGGTGTGCAGGGGGGCGTACTTCACGCCCAAATACCCTGCTCTCTGAGCGGAGTTGGGAATCGAAACGAACGGCGGCAGACCGTCGGGTCCGCCGAGTTCCCGTGTGACGACCGCGCCGTAGCCGGGGAATTCGAGCGAGGGAAGCGGCCGGTTCCCGGTGTTGATGTATTCACTGCCCAACTGGTGAGCCGCCAGCGTATGGGAGACGCCGCGCAGGATCACGAACTTGTCCATCACCGAGGCCAGGCGCGGCAGATGTTCGGAGATTTCGATGCCTGCGACCTTGGTCTGAATCGGATTGAACTCTCCGCGATACTCGTCGGACGCCTCCGGTTTGAGGTCGAAGGTGTCCATGTGGGTCGGACCGCCCTGCAGGTTGATGAAGATCGCCGAGGTCGCCGGCGCCTGCCGGTCGAGAGTGCCCGACTCCGCAGCCCGCAGGTAAGACCCGAGCGTCAAACCGCTCGCACCCAGCGCCCCGACTCTGAGAAAATCTCGCCGCCGCAGCCCGTCGCAAGTCATGTGAAGCGCCATGTCGTTATGTCCTTTAACAGTTGTTCTGAGTTGGATTCCGCCGCGAGCACGGCCGAGCGTCAGTGGTTGACAATGAATTCCTTGGTGTTGATGAGCGTCCAGACCAGTCCCCGCAGCCCTTCGATCGGGTTGTCCGCATCCTTCACGAAGGCCGCAGACACCTGCTGTTCATGGTCGTTCGGTTTGCGGTTGACCGTTTTCAGGTATGCCGATTCCACAAGTTGCGCAAGCGTCGCGTCGTCGATCGTCTGGCCCTCGAACTCCTGTTCGACTTCGACGAGTTCGGACTGTTCCATCTGCTGGCGGATCGCCCGGATCTGCCGGCGAACTTGCCTCACGCGATTCTCGTTGCCCTGGTCCTGGGCGCGCTTGAGGTTCGTCTGCAACCGCTCGAGCCTTCGCTGTTGTTGGCGGGCGTTGTTCCCATCGCGGCGTTGCTGCGGCTGCGAGTCGCTGCCGAAAACCTGTCTCGTCACCTGATTCACCCAGCCATCCGGTCGATCAATCATTTCCAGTGTCGCCTCGTCGTTCCTGAGGAAGACGGTCTGCAGCAGGCTTGCTTCCGAGGAACGCTCGCAGTCGCAGTTGTTTTCACGCAGCGAGCGGCCGAAGATCGTCAGCGCATAGTCCGGACCGTCGTTCCGGCGGTTGCGGCGGGGAACGCCGGGGATCGCCAGCGCCCGTCCATTGAGGTCCGTCAGGAATGTCTCAGCCCGGTCGTCGCTCGCGGTCGCCATGACCAGAGCGTCGTAGGCGGCTTCGGCGGGGAGTCGGCGGGGAACGGCGCGGCTGAAGTTCCGTTCGTCTCCCGCGTTGGTTTCATTCGGACGCCACGACCGCTGATAGGTCGCGCTGTTGCAGATCTCCCGGTGCAGCCATTTCATGTCATAGTCGTTCTCGACGAATCCAGCGGCCAGGTAATCGAAGAGCGGTCCGTTGCTGGGCGGATTCGCTTTCGAGAGGTCGTCCGTCGGTTCCACGATCCCGCGGCCGAAGTAGTTCGCCCACACCCGGTTGACGAACGCCCTCGCGAAGAGTTGCTTTTCGTCGTTACGGAGCCAGTCCATCAGCGCCGTGCGGGGATCGCCGATCTCCGTGAGGTTGATTTCCGCGCTGCCCAGCAGCCGCGCCGTCTGCGGCTGTGGGTTGTCGGCTTGCCTGTTTCGGCGCCGCCGGTTGTTGGCGCCGGGTCGCCGGACGACCAGTTCAGGGAAGGGGACGACTTGGCCGTCGTTGAGCGCCTGCTGCAGTTTGCGGCGAAGTTGACCCCCCCGTTCGCCTTGGAGGCCGAGTTCCTCGATCATCGCGCGGTACTCTTGTCTGTCGCTGCCGTTTCGGGCGTAGTTGATCTGCGTGAAGAATCGCTGAAACTCCTGGAAATCATTCTGAGTCCAGACGTCGAACGGATGCTTGTGGCATTGCGCGCACTGGATGCGGGTGCCCATGAATGTGTAGGCGAATCCGATGGCCCGGTCTTCCGGCTGGCGGAAGTTCCGCCGCGCCCAGTAGTAGGTCAGGCCGTCCAGATCCGCGAAACGGGTTTCCGAACCAGCGTGATAGAGCGCGCTCATCCGCTCGCTGTAGGCGCGGTAGTCCTCCCCGTCCTCGCGGCTCGTCGCCACAACGATCCCCTCCACCAGATCGTCATAAGCTGTGTTGTCTGCAACGCGCGTGAGAATCCATTCGTACCAGTCGCGGGCCGGCCGATTCCGGTCCGGGGAGACGTTGTTCAGTTGCTGATCGCTGTTCCCGGTCCAGTCGCAGAGCTTTGTCGTCCACCAGGCGGCGTAGGCCGGCGTCTCAAGCAACTCGTCGATCTTGCGGGACCGCTTGTCCGGAGACTCGTCGGCAAGAAACTGCCGGACTTCAGCCTCCGAGGGGAGCGTCCCGGCGATGTCCAGGCTGACCCGCCGCAGGAACTCCGCATCGGTGCACGATTCGGACGGTACGATCCCCAGCTTCGCCAGCTTTTCGGTGACGAGTTCATCAACCCGAGTGGGAGCGGCCACTTGCGGATACCGGTCTCCCGTCTGGTCGGAGACCGGACGCATGACCGGAATCGGGACGACCGCGTTGTCGTAGAAAACGACGACGTGCGTGTCGCCCGCTTCGCCCGACGTCACCCGTCCCTGTTGATCGATCCCGCAGATCGTCTCGTCATTCGTCTGATACCGGGAGAGGCAGGTCACATCCTCCCGCGTGCCGTCGCTCCAGACGGCGATCGCGCGCAACTGCTGTTCTTCATCAGCGTTGGAGAAACGCAGCTCCGCGGGGGAGACCTCCAGATCAACCAGTTGGGGGGCGTCCGCGGCAACCGGCCGGGCGCCGCCCTTGATCCAGTTCAGGAACAGGTTGTATTCCCAACCGCCGATCTCCATCCGCCGTCCTCCCTCGTGCGGTTCGAGGAGCGTCGGCTTGTGCAGAGCGTAGCTCGACGCCGGATCGTCAGTGTCCACCCGGTCGATCAGTCCGGCGTGGTCCATCTCGAAGTCATACCCGAACAGAGACAGCCGCAAGTCGCCTCGTCCCTGAAACGAGCCGTGGCACGCCCGCCCGTTGCAGCCCAGTTTGCCCAGCAACGGAACGAGATGCCGCTGGAAATCGGGCGTCTCTTCGATGTCTGCACCCTGAAATCGCTCCGAGGCGGGAGGCAACACGGTCTCCTCGGCGCGGACATGCGCAGTGAGCGTCGCCGCGAGGCATCCTGTGACAATTAGTCGGAATGAGTTACGCATCATCGATCCAGTTTTCCGTTCTTACTTGTCCGTCGTTCGCTGTTTCGCCTGACGAGCAGGCCGCTTGGAGTCGTTTCCGGGGGTGGAAACCTTCGTGTTCCGATTGCCTTTACGCTGCACCTGCTCGACCCGATTCCGCGCGCGCCGCAACAACTGGTCGAGTTCGCGATCAGCGGTTGTTTCAGGATCGGACTCCAATCGTTCAATGGAAGCGTCAATTCGCTCCAGACGGTCGGACAATCGCTGCCGTTCGAAACGCAGAAGCTCCAGTTTGACGACATTCCGTTCAACCAGCAGATCGCGGAGGCGCACGCGGGCTTCGTCCGCATCACCCATCACCGATTGTGCCGCGGTCAGGCGAATTCGCGAGTCAATCGTCCACGCCTTGAGTTCCAGTTCGTAGCGTTCGGGATTCCGCTCCTCGATTCGCTCCAAACGCGCCCGGTCGCGGGCCACTTCGCGAATCGCGTTTCGATACCCCTTCGGATTCGTCGCTCGAAGCTGATCGAGCAGGTCGGCCAACTCGGGATGATGGTCGCGAGCGAACTCCAAAGCCGCGTGTTCCTCGTCCGCGTCCAGATTCGGCTTGACCGACTGCTGCGCCACTGACGACGACACGCACATTGCGGCCGCCGCCCAGACTCCGGCGAAAAGCACTGTCACGATTTTCGAGCCGCGCCGCATCAGACAACTTTCCTCATCGAACAGGCCGCCCATCGACGGCAAACTCCCGACCGCGCTCCGAACCACATCCCCCGGACATTGCTTTAACCCGGATTATTCGTAGCGCACGCTGCCAGCGTGCGTCACCGTTGACTCTTCGATAACCTAAATCTTTGGCAAAGACTTATACAGAACCGGGCCCTCGTCATGAATAATCCGGGATAGCGCTTTGCGAATCAGTGTTGGCGATCTGTCTCGCCGATTCTCGTCCTCGACAGTCCGAACACCGCTCGACGCGGACACATGGTCGAGCAATTTTTCTAACTCTCATCTTCCTCGAGTTCGTCGTCGCCCGGTGCGGGAAGCAGGTTGGAATCATCCGGGTCGCCGGAAACTCCGGACATCAACCAGTCGGGAAATTCCTCCACGGCGTCTTCTGATCCCGGGTCGTCCTCATCCGGATCGTCGAACGTCTCTGCCACACCGTCGTCGCCATCGGCAGCGCCCAGTTGGCTCCAGATCGAAACAATCGAATCAACCTCCTCGCCTTGCGTGACACCCGTCGAGCCGTCACCCGCCACATCTAAACCCGTGGGAAACCCCGTCCACAGAGCAAGCAACACGACCAAAACTGCACCGACTGCCGCCATGACGGCGAAACCACGCGCTCGCCCCGGCGACCTGCCGGAAGCCGCCCGTCGTTGCACGCGCTGCGGCTGAAAGGCGTCCGGAGAATCAACAATCGCATCGCAAATCAGCACGATATCCGCCAGCGCCTGTTGAGCGTCCAAATCTGCTTCCAGCAGCGACTCGAACGTCCGCTGCTCCTCAGAACTCAACTCTCCTGCGACGTACCGAAACGCAGTCAGAGTCAGTTCGTCGGATTCGCCGTCATGCATCCCGGTCATTCGGTCAAAGCCTTGCGAAGTTTCTTCAGCGCCAGTCGCATGCGAGTCAGCACTGTTCCCAACGGCACGCCCAGGGTCTCGGCGATCTCCGCAAACGTCATCTCGTCGTAGATCCGCCGCCGCACAACATCCCGCTGTTCTTCCGGCAGCCGAGTCATCGCCTGCTGAATCTGTTCTTTCCACTCGGAACCGATCGCCGCCTCCTCCGGCGTTTCGGGAAACTTTGGCGAGGACCGCGCCAATCGGGCAAGCGACCGATTCTCGACCCCCTGCCGCCGCCGGATTGCCATTGCCTCGTTGTAGGCCACTCGAAACAGCCAGGCCCGCATGGCGCCCGGCTCGACGTCCCCCCCTTGAGAAATCGCTCTACTGAAAACCGTCTGCAGCGCCTCGGCAGCCGCGTCGTCGTTTCGCAGTAGGCCTCTCAGGAATCCACGCAGCGCCGCGCCATGCTCTGCATAGAGTCGGTCAATCGCCGCAGGGTCAATCCTGGATTCACCTTCCGTCGACGACACGTCTGTTTGTCAGCCTTCCTCGAACCGCACACAGCGCGAACGGCTCTGCTCAGGGATGCGCGAGGCGAGTCGGTTATTTTCCGGAAAGTCGAAAGTTTCCAGAATTCGTGCCGGAGACGCAATTCGACCCCTCCGGGCAAGGCTCTGGCGACTGCGCGCGAGCCCGGATTATTCGTAGCGCACGCGGCCAGCGTGCTCACCGTGGACATGAATAATCCGGGTTACGTCTGCGCCAGCGGGGAGAGCCAGGTCGCCAGCGCGCCCCCCGCGATCAACGGCGCCCACGCGCACTGCGCAGGCTGCATCAGACCGGTGTTGCCAAACAGCAGCATGCCTTGAGCCACCGCATAGACCACGCCCACGACCCCCATGCAGACGGCGACGTTCGTCACCAGACTCTGCTTTTCCCGCCGGGCCGTCAGCGGAATCACGAGAAACAGCCCGATCAGCGTGAGCACGGGCCGAGTCAGCCGCTCGTGCAGGTGCATGATCTGCGAACGCCTCACCGCCAATCCGGCGCTCGGGTTTCGAATCCTCGACAGCAGTTTCGCCGTCGAGAGGTAACGGAAGCCCATGCTCCGGTTGTAGAGCTGGTCGAACGTCAGCCCGCTCTGGATGAAGACGTCCTCGCCATTCTCCTGAGGAAAAAGCACTTGCCGCCCGGCCTCCGTCAGGACGATTCGGTCAAGCGGTTCGCTCACACGTTTCAGCAGCCACCCTGCCGGCTCGCCGCCGACGGCGGGACGGAACAGCGCCTCCTCCGCCCGCAACGTCATCGATTGTTCGACCAGGCTCCGGGGGATCAGAAATCTCGCGCCCTGAATCATCCGGCGATCGAGGTACAGCTCGTTCCCCGCGATGAAGATTCCCTGAGAGTCGTAAGTCGGCTCAACCTTCTGCGCGTCACTGGCCGTGTCGCCGTGCGATCCGACAAAGTGCTGTGAGATCCGCGGGATGATCCATTCCTGGTTCGCCGTCAGCAATGCATTCACCAGCAACACGCCGACCACCAACGGCGCCGCCATGCGGTACAGCGGCACGCCCGCCGCAAGAACCGGATGCACTTCGCCGTGCCTGAGCGACAGCACAAGAACGCACATCGACGACATCACCGCCAGCGTCGGCCCCGTCAGGCTGAACATCAGGCTGCAGTGGTACAGATAATGCCGGCCCATCAAAGCGACCAGCGCGCCGGTCCCGTCATTACCGACCGCCGCCTGGAATCCGTCCAGGTTCGTAAACCCGTCGGCCACGACATACAATCCCATCATCGCGACGAAAAACACCGCGAAAATGTGGAAGTACCGCGACAGCAGATAACGATCGAGGGTCGTCACGCGAACGGACTCCTCCCTGAGAATCAGCGCTTCGATGGGGGCGGGATTACAGGGAAACCGCGTAATCTGGTCAAGGTCTCTTCGGGCTCGGATCGAGAGTGCCAAGCGCGCTTTCCGTCGCCCGGTTTTCAACGCAAAGGCGCGAAGGGCGCAGAGAATCGCAAACAATTCTGGAGAGCCGATTCACCTTATGCCCGAACTTCTCCTTGGGCGCGGGGTTCCGATGTGGAATGACCTTTTTCCGCCCCCGAACTTTCCGCGCCTTTGCGGCCTCTGCGCCTTTGCGTTAAGAATGCAACGCGCGTTGTGCTGCCGACCCTGTCGATTGCTTCCACCCCGAGAAAACGCCGGAAAGCATGGTTCAACTCGATCGAATCTACACGAAAGGTGGCGACCAGGGGAAAACCTCCCTCGGCGACGGTTCCCGCGTTCCGAAGACGCACCCCCGCATTGTCGCGTATGGAACCGTCGACGAACTCAATTCACAACTCGGCGTGGCGCTCTTGGGCCCGCTCCCGGAACCGTTCGACCGATGGCTGCAAACGATTCAGAACGATCTCTTCGATCTCGGCGCCGACCTGTGCGTGCCGCCCTCCGACGAACCTCCCAGCCACGAGCCGCTGCGCGTCGCCGCCGCACAAACCGGCCAGCTTGAGGCATGGATCGACGAAGCGAACGCGCCGCTCGAACCATTGACCAGTTTCGTCCTGCCCGCCGGGACGGCCGCCGCCGCCGCGCTGCATGTCGCCCGCACCGTCTGCCGCCGGGCGGAGGTCGCCGTCTGGACGCTCGCTAATGCGGAGTCGATTAATGCGGAAGTTCCCCGTTATCTCAACCGCCTCTCCGACCTGCTGTTCGTGCTCGCGCGGGCCTGCAATCAGCAGGCCGGCGGCGACGTCCTCTGGGTTCCCGGCCAATCCCGTCAGCAGGCGAAGTAATGGCGCCTTCGCACAGCGACAACGGAAGGGGTTCGCGGGCCGACGTCGCGATCGTCGGCGGCGGGATCATCGGGATGGCGACCGCCTACAGCATCACGCAGAGATTTCCTGATCTGCGGCTGACGATTCTCGAAAAAGAGCCCCGGCTCGGCGCGCATCAGACCAGCCACAACTCGGGCGTCCTCCATTCCGGCATCTACTATCGTCCCGGCTCGCTCCGCGCGACCAACTGCCGCGAGGGGAACCGGCGTATGGTCGAGTTCTGTGAGCGGGAGGGCATCCCCTGCGACGTCTGTGGCAAGGTGATCGTCGCCGTCGAGGAGAGCGAACTGCCCCGACTTGAAAACATCTTCGAGCGCGGCCAGGCCAATGGGGTCCGCTGTGAGATGATCGGGCCGGAGCGGCTGAAGGAGCTTGAACCACACGCGGCCGGTATGCGAGCGATCCACGTCCCGGACGCCGGCATCGTCGATTACGCCGGCGTCTGCAACCGTCTCGGCAGGCTCGTCCAGGAGGCCGGGGCGAACATCGTCCTCTCGGCGAAACTCACTGCCCTCGAGCGCCGCCCGAACGGTCTCGTGCTCCGCACGACGGCTGGAGAGTTTGAGAGCGAACGCCTCATCACCTGCGCCGGCCTGCACGCCGATCGCGTCACCGCCACGACCGGGCAAGAGCCGGCGGCGCAGATCGTCCCGTTCCGAGGCGAATACTTCCGACTCCGGCCGGAGGCGGAGCACCTCTGTCGCAACCTCATCTATCCCGTTCCCGATCCGCGATTCCCCTTTCTCGGCGTCCACTTTACGCGCGTCGTCACAGGCGGCGTGGAGTGCGGCCCCAACGCCGTCCTGGCATTCTCGCGAGAAGGGTACAAAAAAACCTCCTTCAACCCCCGCGACCTCGCCGGTTCTCTGACTCACACCGGCTTTCTCAAGCTGGCCGCGAAATACTGGCGAACCGGGCTGGGAGAAATCCACCGCTCAATGAGTAAGGCGGCCTTCGTCAAAGCGCTCGGGCGGCTGATCCCGGAAATCCGCGCAGACCACCTCGATCCCGCCCCGGCCGGCGTGCGCGCTCAAGCCCTCGGAACAAACGGCGAACTCCTCGACGAATTCGTCATCCAGGAGTCCGATCGCATCATCAACGTCCTCAACGCCCCCTCCCCCGCCGCAACCGCCTCCCTCAACATCGGCCGCCTGATCACCGACAAACTCGCCCTGCAACTGGACTCAACACCGGCCCAAAGCACTTCGTGACCCAACAGGACGAAGCGCGACTGATTGCTCAATCCTGAATTGACGGGTCGGGTGCCACTGGCTTCGCCAGTGCATCGCGGAGTAGACGTCCTTTCTGGTCCGCAGCCGCGGAGCCCGTGCAACCCACCCGCAAATTCCTCCCCCTCCCCTCCGCGAACCTCTGCAACGTCGCGCCTCCGCGTCACCCCCCAACTCCTCACCCCCAGCCACATCATCACCCGGAGCGCCAACAAGACCCACCGCCCCAACCCCACCAACGGCATCTACCTCAACACCCTCGACGACCGCACCTTAGACCGCGGCCTCCTCACATTCGACGAAAACCACCGCCCCGTCCTCTCACCCCGCCTCAGATTCAACAACCCCTCCCCAACTCCACACCCGCTTCCGGCCGGACCAGCAGGAATTCGATTAAAATCGGTGTGAGGTGTTTCAGCCTTCATGATCGAACAAGGGCGCGACCTCGCTCCGATGTGCAGGACCTCAGCAGATTTCGCACGATCAAAATCTGCGGCAGGCGTGTTTCCCTGAAGCGAGTTCCACACTTTCCGAAATGCTCCCGGTCGCGATCACCGGATGGAGTTGGCGAATGCTCGTAGACGTCGAGATTGATCGAGTTGATTGCGCGATCGAACCCATGCGATTCGTGCGTCGAATCAGATCGACTCGCTACGTCGTTTCACCAGCAAATCATGGCGTGTTGCCCTTGGGTACCGTATTCTGAACGTCGTCATGAGCGACGTCACCCAGATTCTGCAGCAGATTGAGTCGGGCGATCCATCGGCAGCGGAGCAGTTGCTCCCGCTGGTATATGAAGAACTGCGCAAGCTCGCTGCACTACGGATGGCTCAGGAGTCGCCGGATCATACATTGCAGGCGACCGCGCTGGTGCATGAGGCTTACGTCCGGCTGGTCGATCGCGAGCAGGCCCAGCACTTCGAAAACCGGGGGCACTTCTTCTCCGCAGCGGCCGAGGCGATGCGGCGGATTCTGGTCGACGGAGCCCGCCGCAAGGGCCGCCTCAAACGGGGTGGCGATCGAGTGCGAGAGGAACTGGACGAGATTCCGGTCGTCGCTTCGGAGATTCACGAGGATCTGATTGAACTGGATGAGGCACTGGACCGGCTGGAAACAGAAGACGCACAAGCAGTTCAGCTCATTCAATTGAGATATTTCGCCGGGCTCTCGATCCCGGAAGCGGCGGAGATGTTGGGTGTTTCTCCAAGAACAGCCGACCGCATCTGGGCGTGGGCCCGGGCCTGGTTGCACCGGGAAATCCGCGGCGCTGAACACAATTCGGAGAAAATCTGAAGAATTGCTGGCGTGAGTTTGGCACAAAGGGCGCATTGCAGGCAGAACCCGTCTCAAACGACCCGTCGAGGCCCCGTCCATGTCCGAACGAGAACTCTTTCTGTCGGCTCTGGAAATCGAAGATCCCACCGCGCGCGCGGCGCACTTGCAGGCGGCGTGCGCCGGGGATACCGAACTGCTGGCTCGAGTTGAGGCGCTGCTGGCGTCGCATGAGAGCCGCAGCCAGTTCCTCAATACGCCCGTCATGCAGCAGATGTCCGGTGACCCCGCAAACCCGTCGCCCACGATAGTCGAGACCGGCCCGGACGCCGCGCCACACGATTATTTTGATGGGACCACCGAAGAACAAAACGTCAACTGTCCCGAAACGATTCTTCAGGGAGAGTACGACAGGTCCGACGAGATTCCACTCGGTTTTCTGCAATTTTCAACGAAAGAAGGCTCGCTGGGACGGCTGGCGCATTACGAGATCGAGGAAGTCCTCGGGCGCGGTGCCTTCGGCATCGTGCTCAAGGCATTCGACGAAAAGCTGCACCGCGTCGTGGCGATCAAGGTGCTCTCGCCGGAGATGGCATCCACGTCCCCGGCCCGCAAGCGGTTTCTCCGCGAAGCCCGTTCGTCGGCCGCGATACGACACGACAACGTCGTCGGCATCTACGCGGTCGAAGACGAGCCGATTCCGTATCTGGTGATGGAATACGTTGCGGGACAGACGTTGCAACGGCGTCTCGACGAACACGGACCGCTCGACATCAAAGACGTTCTGCGAATCGGCCAGCAGATTGCCAACGGTCTCGCCGCTGCACACGCGCGGGATCTCATCCACCGCGACATTAAGCCCGGCAACATCCTGCTGGAAACCAGCGTTAACGACCACGTCAAGATCACCGACTTTGGCTTGGCACGCACGGCTGACGACGCCAGCATGACGCAGAGCGGCATGATCGCCGGCACACCGATGTACATGGCCCCTGAACAGGCCCAAGGCCAGAAGCTCGACCAGCGGGCCGACCTGTTCAGCTTCGGCAGTGTGCTTTACCAGATGCTCAGCGGCCGGCCGCCGTTTCGCGCCCCGACTACAATGGCAGTTCTCAAGCGCGTCACGGAAGACACGCCACGGCCGATCCAGGAAGTGATCCCCGAAGTGCCGGGCTGGGTGTGCGAGATCGTCGCGCATCTGCACGCCAAGGACCCGGATCACCGCTATGCATCGGCGACAGAGGTCAGCGAATTGCTGGCGCAGTGCCTGTCGGACATGGAAGCCGGACGCACACCGCAGATCCCGGCCCCTGCAAAGCGGCAGGATGAGTCCGTCGCGCCGGCCAGGTCGTGGCAGACGCGACCCGTCCTGCAGCGACCGCTCGTGAAGGTGGCAGCGGCGGCCCTGGTGTTGCTCGCCTGTCTGGGAATCACCGAAGCGACCGGGGTGACCAAGATCGCGAAGACCGTCATCCGGCTGGCGACGGGCGAAGGAACGCTTGTGATTGAAACCGACGATCCCGGCCTGAAGGTCGCCATCGATGGCGAAGAGGTCACCATCAACGGCGGCGGCGTGGAAGAACTGACGCTGCGCCCCGGAGAGTACGAAGTCGCCGCAACCAAGGACGGCCAGCCGGTCAAGCAGGAACTCGTCTCCATTACCCGCGACGGACGGACCGTCGTGCGGATGAGCTTGGAAGGTGCACGGGCAACCGCGCGTTCACCGGGTGTGCGAACGGGTGACAACTGGCACGACCATTGGCCCGACGACGCACCGGCGCCGGCGATTGCACCGTTTGATGCCGAGCAGGCGCAGGCGCATCAGGAAGCTTGGGCCGAGTACCTCGACGTGCCGGTCGAATACGAAAACTCGATCGGCATGAAGTTCCGCCTGATCCCGCCGGGCGAATTCCTGATGGGGAGCACGCCGGAGGAGATTGAAGACGCTCTGGAAGTTGCTGGCGAAGACCAAGACTGGCGTGAGTGGATTCAGAGTGAAGCTCCACAACACAAAGTGATTCTCACGCAGCCAATCTATCTTGGCACGACGGAGGTGACACAATCGCAATACGTCAGGTTGATGGAGAACAACCGATCAGAGTTCTCTGCTGACGGCGCAGGGAAGGATAAGGTCGCCGACATGGACACCGGCAACCTTCCGGTCGAAAAGGTAAGCTGGAATGACGCGGCCGAATTCTGCACGAAGCTGAGTCAGCAGGAAGAGTTGAAGCCGTTCTACTATCGAGCTTACGAAACGGTCACAGTGCTGAATGGAACCGGTTACCGCCTGCCGACAGAGGCAGAGTGGGAATTCGCCTGCCGGGCCGGGACGACAACCCCCGTCTGGAGCGGTGACATCGACGACGACCTGCGGCAGGTCGGATGGTTCGGAAGCAACTCAGACGGTCGCACTCACGCCGTGGCTGAACTGAGTGCGAACCCGTTCGGTCTGTTCGATATGCATGGCAATGTGTATGAGTGGGTGCAGGACGGTTGGGATCCGGCGTTCTATGAAGAGTTCGCGGAGAATGTCGCCGTCGATCCATTTCGCCCAATCCTAACCGACGACCAGCACGTGCTCCGCGGCGGCCATTGGGGCTTCGCTCCACCCTACTGCCGTTCGTCAAGTCGCCTCTCCTACAGTTCGACTTACCGTTCCAACAGCTTTGGTTTTCGTGTGGCATTGGTGGTGGATGCGGTCAAGCAACAACTGAGAGACAAACCAATTGATGCAACCACGGCTGAGACGAACTCTTACAGTTGGCCCGAAGACGCGCCCGCTCCGGCGATTGCACCGTTTGATGCCGAACAGGCCCGGCAGCATCAACAAGGCTGGGCCGAGCATCTCGGCGTGCCGGTGGAGTTCGAAAACAGCATCGGGATGCGGTTCCGCCTGATCCCGCCGGGGGAATTCCTGATGGGGAGCAGCGAGGCGGAAATCGAGAAATATACGCAGGGAGGCTTTCCGGGGAGCGAAGACCCTCCACATCCGGTGGTCCTGACCCAGCCGTTCTATCTGGGCGTCACCGAGGTCACTCAGCAACAGTATCAGGACGTGATGGCGGTCAACCCGTCCCATTTCTGTGCGGAAGGCGAGGGGGCCGATTCAGTCGTCGGACTGGATACCTTCCGGCATCCGGTGGAGAACGTCTCCTACGCCGATTGCATCGACTTCTGCAATGACTTGGGCCGGCGGGAAGGAATTCCTCCAGTTTACTTTCGGTCCGGCGACACGGTGACGTTCTTGCGTAGCAACGGGTATCGACTCCCGACAGAGGCCCAATGGGAGTACGCCTGCCGCGCGGGAACGGAGTCAACGTACTGGTTCGGCGAAGATGACTCGGGTGTGTACCGAGTCAAACAACACGCCTGGATCAGCTCCAACAGCGGAAAACGATCTCACGCGGTTGCCCAATTGTCTGCCAATCCGTTCGGATTACACGAGATGCTCGGCAATGTATGGGAGATCTGTGAGGACGGTCTGCCGATCGGATTCCTCTCGGAACATGGCGACCAACCGGCCGTTGACCCAACATCTCCGCGCACGACACGCCTCTCGAAAGGGGGGGCATGGGACTGGTCCGTGAGCCCGTCCATGCGCTACAAGGCATCGGCCTTCTATGCTACCGGATTTCGTGTGACATTGACGGTTGACGCGGTGAAGGAACTGCTCGATACGGATACTGTCACACCACTACCGCCTGTTGAAGAAGAACCGCTCGTTCCCGAAGATGCTCCGTCGATTGCCGTGGTCCCATTCGATAAGACGGCGGCCGCATCGCTGCAGCAGGCGTGGGCCGACTACCTTGGTCTCCCAGTCGCCTATACCGATGGAAACGGGATCGAATTCGTGCTGATTCCGCCCGGTCGGTTTACGATGGGCAATACTGAGGATGAGATCGAGAGCTACATCGCGACGGGTGGGGTCATCTCAGAAGCAGCCGGGCGCTCAGAAGCACCACGGCACGAAGTAATCCTGCGGAAGCCGTTTTATCTCGGTAAGTACGAAGTCACGCAGCAGCAGTACGAGGCGGCGACAGGAACCAATCCCTCTCAGTTTTCGCCAACCGGCTCGTTCAGTGAAAAGGTGGAAGGCCTTGATGTCGGCAGGTTTCCTGTCGAAAGCATCAGCTGGGCCGAAGCGGTAGCGTTCTGCCAGACTCTTACGCGAATGGCGCAGCTCAGACCTCACTACTTTCAGGCGGATCCATACGTGACGAGAATCTCGGGAAACGGTTATCGATTGCCGACGGAAGCCGAATGGGAATTTGCGTGCCGCGCCGGGACGGAATCGCCCTTCTGGTGTGGCGATGAAAGTGCACAACTCAATCAGGCCGGCTGGAACGTTGATAATTCGGGAGGACGCACACACGCCGTCGGTGAACTGCGACCGAATCCGTTCGGCCTCTATGATATTACCGGCAACCTGTGGGAACTGTGTTTCGACGGTTGGTACGCCGACGGATATCCCGTCACCCCTGACGCGCCGTCGATCGATCCTGTCGTCGATGGTGCAGCCACGGTCGCGCGCGGCGGAGCGTTTGACTACACCCCACGGGGGTTCCGGTCAGGATTTCGGCTCCCGGCGCAAACGGCTTACTACATCGGATTCCGCGTTGTACTTTCCGCGGATGGTCTGAGGGAGTTGATTCAGTCGAAGGAACATGAGTCTGATCCGGATGCTCGCTGAAGAGTCAGCCATCTCGATAACCCGAGACTTCTGCGACGATCTGCTCCTGTAATGAGTTGATTTTCGTAGTGACTCTCCGGGACTCACCGGTCCCGCGACGGAACTCTGCTCTCGACGTTGTCGCAATCCCGCGGCGGTCGATTCGCGTGACCGGGTTTCACGCCGGGTGCCACTCTACGCCGTTAAGTGTTTCTTGGCATGTGTTCGCCGTAAGTCGTTTGATCTCAATGAGTCTTGCCCAAGACACCCCTTGTTTTTCGAACTTTCACGTTTCTGCTTGGCTTTGGTCCAACGGTTTTCTTCGTTCGGCAGACTTCGGTCGAACTGCACGCTCGCCGCAGCTCAGTGCAACAAAGGTTACGTTGCAACACCTTGTTGTTATACACCTTACGTCAATACAACGTCTTCGAATGTTTAACGGCGTAGGGTGCCACTGCTCGCTTGCCCAGCAGTGCGAATCCCAACATCATGCTTTCGTCGTCGACAATCCACGAGGCCGGCGAACCCATCTCCTTGAGCCGCAAAACGGATCAATTCCAACGGCGGGTTTCTCTTAGCCTCCCCGCCCCTTCACCTACTCGCGCGTCGGCTCTTCCCTCCAATTACTCAAGCCTCACACACAACCCCGTGCAACCATCCCCGATCATCCTCCGTCCCACACCGATCGCGGAGACCCTACCACGGTGAACATCCAACCCGCATTCAATCCCGAAACCCGCCCTCCCCGCCAACTCTCGTCCCTCCGCCCCCAGCAACCGACCAGCAAACCCTTCCCCCAGACCCCCCGGACCGGCGAACAGATCGATTACGGGAATGAATCGGCGATGGTTCTCGGACACTATCTGAGTCATCCGCTGGAGTAGAGCCCCCGTCACGACAGCCGATTCTCGCCGGAATGCAGCCAACTCTGCAAGCTGGAGAACGCCCGACCCTAATCCCCTGTCGTTTACACACATCGCTCGATCCACGATCGAGTGACTCTTCGAGAGATTCGAATGGAACGCGGATGACCACGGATTGGACCGGTTTTCGCTGATTGCTTTCTTGCGTGTCGACGCCATGCGCGCTGAATCGATGCGGTCTCGGCCCTGCCGCCTCTGGAGGAAGACCCCCAAAGAATCGGTGCTGATCCGCCAAATCCGTGAAAATCTGTGTCCTGTTCGAGAATCCCCTGGGCCCGGTTCCTCGCGGCGGGCCCCAGCCGACTTGTGTGTAGCTGACAGCCCCAAGGCGCTCCAACCTCCGCTCCCACAGCGCAACCAACCACCATCGTACGGAGCACCAACCAGCCTTCCCCCCAGAGACGTCCCGGCGATGTGCCATCCGCCACCAGCCACCAGCCATCCGCCCTCGACCATCCCTCCTCAAACAGCAATCCCCCCCGCTGCAGGGCACACTTTTTCCCAAAGCCTTGCAGCCTTGCCCCGATTCCCCGCAAAAACGCCGGGCAACCCTACAAAACACCCCCGAATCCCAAAACACCCCGCGCCCCCCTCCGTCCCAACTGAAGACTGGAAACTGAAAACTGAAAACCAACCACCGCCAACTTGCCATCCGCGATCCCCCGCGCCCATCATGTCCCCATGAGCGACACCAACCCGCAGCCGGCCGCAACTCCGCACAATCCCCAGCGCGGAGCAGCCAGCATGTTCCGCTTGCTCCTCGGTCTGGCCGCGCTGGTCGTCATCGTCGCCGGCATCAAGCTCGCCGCCGAACTCGTCACCCCCTTTCTGCTCTCCATCTTCCTCGCCATCCTCTGCGGCCCGCCCCTCCGCTGGCTCCGCTGCCGCGGCGTCCCCCGCGGCCTCGGCATGGTCATCGTCCTCTCCATCTTTATCGTCGCCGGCGTCGTTCTCACCACAACGGTCGCCGGAACGGCCAATCGATTCGCAGCCGACTGGCCGCAGACGTACGGCCCCCGCATCCAACAACTGACCGGCGACTGGAACGCCGCCATTGAAGCCCGGATTGAAAGCCAACCCTGGCTGCAGGAACTCAAGGTGGTCGACCTGAACGGCCTCTGGAGCCGCTGGATGTCGCCCGACGACTTCATGCTGTACTTCACCGGCGCGCTCCGCACCCTCAGCGGCACGCTCAGCCGGGCGCTCCTCATCCTGCTCACCACCGCCTTCATCCTCGTCGAAGCGACCGCCCTGCCCGAAAAACTCCGCGCGGCCTTCCCGCACAGCCTCCACGGCGCCGCAGACCTCAACCGCATCATTCAGCAGATCAGCCGCTACATGGGCATCAAGACCTGGACCAGCCTCATCACCGGCGGCGCGATTACCGTCGCCATGCTGCTGCTCAACATCCCCTACCCCGTCCTGTGGGGTCTTCTCGCCTTTCTGCTGAATTTCGTCCCCAACATCGGCTCGATCCTCGCGGCGGTTCCCGCCGTGTTGCTCTCCTTCCTCGAGCACGACCTGCAGCGGGCCGTGATCGTGGCGGTCGTCTATCTGGCGGTCAACATGTTCATCGGCAATTTTCTGGAGCCCCGCTGGATGGGCCGGGGACTCGGTCTGTCGACGCTGGTCGTCTTCCTTTCGCTGGTCTTCTGGGGCTGGGTGCTCGGCCCGGTCGGCATGGTCATCTCCGTCCCCCTCACGATGGCGGTCAAGATCGCACTCGAAGGCAACGAGGAGAGCCGCTGGGTTGCGATCCTCATGGGGTCTCCGAGCAGCGTCTCCGAGCCGGCTCGCAACTGATTCAACCGCTGGCATTTGAAATCACCAGCCGCGAGTTCACAGAACGCCGTTCCCGGCCTTCAGTCGACACCGGCCGCGGTCAGCGATTACGCTCGGCCGCATGAGAAAATCGCTCGCGTCTTGTCGAGTCTCGCCGGGCGCACTGGCGATCGTTGCCGCTGCATTGGCGAACGTGGCCGTCGTCTGTGCACGAGAGCCGTCGCCGCTTCCCGACGCCGCTCCGGCGGCCGCAGGAATGGATGCCGCGCGGTTGGCCGCCATCGATGCGATCGTCGCCGAGGGGATCGATCGCGGCGAGATGCCGGGCGCGGTGGTGCTGGTCGCTCGCGGCGGGGTCGTGGTCTATCTCAAGGCGTTCGGCCGCCGGCAAGTGGAACCGACGGTCGAATCGATGACGGTCGATACCGTTTTCGACCTGGCCTCTCTGACAAAGCCGGTCGCGACGGCGACGAGCGTCATGAAACTCGTCGAAGACGAATCGATCAGCCTGGATGATGCGGTCGCCGAGCACATCCCCGAGTTCGCCGCCAACGGCAAGGCAGGCGTCACGGTTCGTCAGTTGCTCACGCATCAGGGAGGACTGATTGCCGACAACGCGCTGCGGGACTATCTCGACGGTCCCGAAGCCGCGTGGGAGCGGATTCATCGACTCACTCTGCGGGCCGAACCCGAGACGCGGTTCATTTACAGCGACGTCGGCTTCATCGTACTGGGGGAACTCGTGGAGCGGATCAGCGGACAGAGCGTGCATGAATTCTCGCAGCAGCAGATCTTCGAACCGCTGGGAATGACCGAGACGGGCTATCTGCCCGATCAGGAATTGCGGCGGCGCGCGGCGCCAACGGAAAAGCGGGACGGCGAATGGATCCGGGGCTCAGTCCATGATCCCCGCGCCCACCACCTCGGCGGCGTTGCCGGGCATGCCGGACTGTTTTCAACGGCTGCCGATCTGGCCATCTACGCACAGATGCTGCTGGGCGAAGGGCAGTATGAGGGGATTCGCGTTCTGAATCCGGACACCGTCGAACTGATGACCGCCGCGCACACGCTGCCGGCCGGCGGAAAGCGGGCGTTGGGATGGGACGTTCGCACCGGCTACTCATCCAACCGCGGCGACCTCTTCTCCGATCGCGCCTTCGGACACGGCGGCTTTACCGGGACCGCGATGTGGATCGATCCGCAATTCGACCTGTTCTACATCTTTCTGAGCAACCGGCTTCATCCCGACGGCAAGGGGAGCGTCAACCGTCTCGCCGGCCGCATCGCCACTGTCGCCGCGGCGGCAATCCGAGATTGACACGAAACCCGGTCCCCCACGAGACTCCCGCCTCACCAAGAATGGATTCCGGGATGTCCTTGACGAATCTTCGACATCTGCTCGAGTACGGTCTGTTTCGGCTGTTCGCCTGCGTGCTGGGGGTGATGTCGGTGCGGCAGACCGTGGGCTTCGCGCGGGGCATGGCGTGGATCTTGACGCGGAAGCCGATCCGCCGTGTGTCCCGGTACGAGGTCGCGGCGGAAAACATCCGGAATTCATTCGGCGATCAATACACGGAGGGGCAGATCGACGCGATAATCCACGGGATGTGGGTGCACCTCTTTCGTCTGGTGGCTGAGGTCGTGCAGCTCCCTCGAAAGATGACGCTCACCAACTGCCGCGAAGTGATCGTCTTCCGCAACCGCCGTCCGGTGCTGGAGGCCCTCTGTTCCGGCCGGCGCGTCTTCATCCTCGGCGGACACTTCGGCAACTGGGAGGTCAGCACGGCCACCTTCGGCCTGTTCGGGTTTCCGATGGGAATCGTGGCGAGGAAACTCGACAACCCCTATCTGCACAAGTGGTTCTTTGAATCCCGCCAGCAGACCGGACACCGGCTGTACGACAAGCGCGGCGGCTGGGACGGCATGGTGGAGTTGCTGCGGGCGGGGGGCAACCTGGGACTGCTGTGCGATCAGGACGCCGGCCGGCGCGGCGTTTTCGTCGACTTTTTCGGACGTCCCGCCTCGACGTTCAAGTCGATTGCCTTGATGGCCCTCGAATATGACGCGTTGCTGGTCGTCGGGTACGGGATTCGCCTTCCGGATGACTTCTCAACCGCCCGCTGGGTCCGCTACGAAATCGGTTGCGAAGAGGTGATCGACCCCCGTGACTTTGAGTTCGATCGTGACACCGTGCGGGCCGTGACGCAGCGGTACACCGAGGCTCTGGAGCGGGCCATCCGCCGCGCGCCGGAGCAGTATTTCTGGGTCCACCGACGTTGGAAGACGCCGCCCGGCGAGACGCGCCGGGCGCGATCGGTTCGCAAGAAGGCCGGCAAAGCGGCATGAATCTGGTTCCGCCGGTTCTCGGCGTCTGCTGAACGCCGCTCGCAAATTTCGCGTGCAGAAGGCTCCACGTCTTGCACATGTCGTTTACACACATCTCGCGATGCTCGTTCGAGTAACTCTCTTAGAGATTCGAATGGAACGCGGATGACCACGGATGGGACCGATTTTCGCTGATTGCTTTCTGGCGTGTCGACGACCTGCGCGCCTGAATCGATGCTATCTCGGCGCTGCCGCCTTTCGTGGAACTCCCCGCGAAATCCGTGCTGATCCGCCAAATCGGCGAGAATCTGTGTCCTATTCGAGAATCCCCTGAGCCCGGTACCTCGGGGAGAGCCCCAGTCGAGTTGTGTGTAACTCACAGCGTCTTGGACATCCGACTCGGCAAGTCGGCAACATTGTTGCGGCCGGAGGCCGCGCTGGGCCTCTGTGGTGGAAGAACGGAACCCTGCGGGAATCGTTGTTCCGTGAGGACCGCTCAAGCTGTGAAGTCAGAACTGACGCACCAGCAGTCTGCCTGACCGGACTTCGAGGCCGAATTCTTGCTCTCTGCGGGTGAAATGCAGATTTTTGGGGGTGGCGGGACAGGGGGGAACCGGCTAGAATCCGAATCCTTGATTCTGGAAGAACTTACGCTCTTCCATTCATGTGTCGTTCCGCCAGGGATGGGCACAATGGCCACCAGTGACGTTCACAGCGATGTTGTTGCCTTGGGAGAGGCAAGACCGCGCTGAGGCGGGGAATCCGCGGCAAGGTCCGCCGCTCTGCTGCTTGCAGTCCCCTTCTCTGTGTTTAAGCGTCAACCCCGCAAGAGTGGCCTGTGAACGCGATCCTCCGGAATTGAACAGGGAGTGCCGGTTTGGCTATCGCAATCGAAACAGGCTCCAAACAGAAACCGGCGCCAGTCAACAGCGGTAGAACCTTGTTCACGCGGAGAACATCGTCGTTGCTGGGCGTGCAGGTGATCGCCTGCGGCTCCCACGTGCCTGAGAACGTTGTGACCAACAGCGATCTGAAGGCTCGCTATGGATTCGATCCGGACTGGGTCGAGCAGCGCACCGGCATTCTGGAACGACGGCACTGCCCGCCGGGCGAGGCAACGAGCGACATGGCGGTGCGGGCCGGCCGGGAAGCGATTCAGGCGGCCGGAGTGAACCCCCAGGAAATCGATCTGCTGATCGTCGGGACGTTCACGCCCGATTTTCAATGCCCGTCCACCGCCTGTCTGGTGCAGGACCGGCTGGGCCTGGACTGTCCCGCGTTCGACGCGGCGGCGGCATGCGCCGGCTTCATGTATGCGTTCGTGACCGCCGCGCAGTTCATCGCCACGGGGAACGCCAAGTACGCTCTGGTCATCGGGGCTGATTGTAACAGCCGGATTATCAATCCCAACGACCAACGGACTTTCCCGCTGTTCGGCGACGGAGCGGGAGCCGTGTTGCTCACTCGCGGCGAACCGCACCAGGGCTTCATGTGCTACCAGATGGGGTCCGACGGAAGCGGCGGCCCGCTGCTGGATCGCCCCGCCGGAGGGACCAAACAGCCGTTGACTCACGAGACGCTCGACGCCGGGCGACACTATCTGAAGATGGACGGCCGCAGCGTGTTCAAATGGGCTGTCCGACTGCTGACCGACACCACGGAGTTGATGCTGGACAAGACCGGCCTGGGGATCCATGACGTCTCGCTCTATCTGTACCATCAGGCGAACGTCCGCATTATCAGTTCGGCGGCCGAACAACTCGGCATCCCGCCGGAGAAGGTGTTCAACAACCTGCAGCGTTACGGCAATACGGCCGGCGGTTCCGTGCCGCTCGTGCTGGACGAGGCGATCCGGGCCGGACGCATCAACCGGGGCGACACGGTGCTGATGTGCGGATTCGGCGCCGGGCTGTCGTGGGGCACCACGCTCTTCCACTGGTGATCGCGACGCGGGCGAGCAACGGTCATTCGCTCTCGCCAGGCGGCTTCGACGATTCACTCGATTCGCTGCCTGCGGGCGTTTCCGCGCCCGAAGAAACCTCCGCGCCGTCCTGGGTCGCCTCGGCGGCTTCGCGCGTTTCGGCGGCCGGTACGCCGACCAGCGGCAGCGAGTCTCCGTCCGATTTTGATCGCGGCACGTAGACGTGGGTGAGCGGCGTGGCGTCCAGACTCTTGCGGAGGAGGGTGTAGACGATCACGGCCGACGACCAGAAGAAGCTGTAGACCAACGCCCACAGGAGGACTGCGATCAGTTGCGTCCACATCGCGAACACCGTGCGGGCGGTGAAGGACGTGTCGCCCAGGCGGACCGATTCGGACGCGTCGACCGCTCCCGACAAGGCTGCGATCCGGTCCACGCCGCCTCCTGCGGCGGCGGCCCAAACGGCCGTATGCGTCGCGAACTGCACCACGCCCACTGCGAAAAACAGGACCAGTGAACCGTAGACCATCGCCAGCAGCACGAGCCACAGCGCATACAACGGGCGGTGCAGGAGATAGTCGTACGACCGGCTGAGTCCGTCGAAGGAGTCAGAACCTTCCACGCTGACGGTGCTGATCATCAGCGGCCAACCGGCGGCGACGCACAGGACGATGATCGAAATCGCCAGTCCGCACAGCAACGGCACGAACCACAGCACTCCGGCGACGATCTCGCCGACGGCCGGAATTCGCGCTACGAGACCCACGAGGAGACACAACAACCAGAAGAAGGCGATAAACACCAGCGGCAGCAGCGGGGCCGAGAAGTAGGAGAGGAACCGTTGAGCCGAGTAGTTCACGGCGGCGCGCAGTCCGACGTCGCGCGAATCGGCGAACTGCAGCGCCGCCAGCCGCGCGATGGCGCCGCCGAAGAGCGCCCAGATCGCCAGCGCCCATAACAGACGGGTCCAGGCATAGGCGACGTCCGACCAGCGATTGCCGATTCGGAACAACTCCGAGCCCGGATCGAGAATGTCCCGGAACGGGCTGACAACGAGGGAGGTGTGAGACACGGCATCCTTCAGCAATAGGGCCGGATCGGTCGCCGCGCCGGCGAGCAGCGGCGCTTCGGAGTCGGTCACGATGAGAGGCTTCTGCCAGGGCCAGTTGGCGCCGGCGGCGCTCTCTTCGCCTCTGGACATCGGAGAGAACGGAGCGCTGTCGATCAGGCGTCCTCCGCCGGAGATCAAGAGGAGGGCCGCTGCCGCAAGCAGCAGCTTGCGTGCGTCGAGCGCGATTCGGAAGGCGCGAAACATGTGCAACCACGGAAGCCAGCGCACCAGCCGCGCGCGATCGGTTTCGTAGAACTGTTCTTCCAGTTCGGTGGTCATGGTGTCTCAGCTCATGGAGTGATGGTTGGCGTCAGTCACGCTTGGAGAATCGTCCCCGGCGACAGGACCGTCGTGCCTGTCGCGGCGCCCGGAATCCGGAGAAACCGCGGGCTGAGGCCGTACGGGTCGCCGAGGTTGCGGTCTTCAGTCGTCGCAAGGCGTCGCTTGCGTCTGTGCAGTCTGTCGGTCGCTCGTGTGGAGGTGTAACACGGTTCTCAGATTCAGGCAGTCCCGGCCGCCGCGTTCGTAATCCCGGCAGATCGGCGGCCGAAATTCGTAGTGCCGGCATTGTTTTCGCGCGGCATCGTACCACAGACATTGCTCCTGAGGTTCCTCGCCGCGGGCCAGTCCGAGAAAGTGCTCGTCGATCTCGTCGATCAGGTTTTGCGGAAGGTCCGCCGGACGCGCGGGATGCCGTCCCGCCGAGCGCGGCCGCGACTGATAGATCAACACCGGCGAACCGATTCCCTGGCAGCACAGACCGCAGTCGTCGCAGGAGGCGGGTTCGGTGACGACCGGCAGTTGCGTCATGTCACTCGGCCTGTTCTGCGATCTCACGGTAGATTCGTAGCGCCTGTTCGTACTCGGCCAGTTCATCCTCACTCAGCACGCCCTGATTTCGCTCAAGTTCCCGTTCCATCCGGTTTACGAGGAACTGCACCTCGTGCTGTTTCGGACGGAGCGGTTTGTCTGCCACCTCCACGAAGACCGGCGCCGAGTGTGCAAAGCGAATTCTCTCCCGGCCCGGTTCCCCTGCGAAGGCTCGCACCGCGATCCATGAGGATCTCGCTACGGGGATCTGCCTGTCGAAGCGGCTGACGTGTCGTCCGTCTTCTCCCGGCACGAGCGCGGGATGCAGAATCTCGACGACCTGGCCGTTGCGGACGATCTCGATCCGGCTTAACGGCTGGGCGCTCTCCACCGTTCCGGCAACCCTCACCTCATCGCCGGGTTGCGCCTCGATGGCCGCACCGGGCGGTTCGCCGCCGAATTCGGCAAACAGCATCGGCCCGGTCGTGACAAAGCTGCGTCCGGCGTCGAGGCCGTCCATCCATGCGTCGTAACTGAATCCGTCGGGGAGCTGGACGTAAACACGGCCGAATCCGAGCGGGACGGGATGGACGCCGGAAGCGGTGCCTGCCGTCGGCCGCATGCGGAACCCGCAATTGAGCAGCGCGTAGTAGGTCTTGAAACCGAAGTCGATCCAGCCCCATTCGGTGAAGCCATCTTCGTCGGTCTGAATCCGCCATTGCGGCGGCAACTGCTCGATCGTCCACTGCTTGAAGAAGAATTCGGTTTGCCAGACGTGGTTGTTCGAGAGTTCAAACAGATCGACGTCCATGACGGGAACCAGCATCATCGACCAGGGCCACGAATGCTTATCGAGGTCGAGAATCGCACCCTGTTCCCGCGCGACGGCGGCAATCGGCCCGACCGGTGGAGCAGCCGGCTTCAGCGGCTGCTGGTGGTTCAATACGAAGACGGCTCCCAGCGTGTGCGGTTTTCCGTTGACGGTGAAGATTTCGTACTCGGTGTTCATCGGCCAGATGACGTGCGTGTCGTCGATCTGGATCAGTGCGCCGCTCACGGCCGTTGTCTCGTCTCCCTGGGCAGGAGGCGTGTAGGCGGTCCGCACCCAGTACGAGAGCGGCAGCGCCACGTTGAGGTCTTCCGCCAGCATCACGTTCGGGAGTTCTTCGATTGTGCGGTGCACGTGGGTGTCTCCCGAGTACCAGCCTCGCTCGGCGAGGTTGATCCATCGTCGCAGTTGGACCGTCCGCTCAACAGGAGTCTCGCCGATCTCGAAATTCAGGGTGGCGGGGTGATATTCCTTGCCGCGTTCGACTCGCAGCGTGTACTCGCCTGCAGGCAGTTCGACGGTAAATGGGTGGGGGGAGACGGTTGTGTGTCTTTCGACGCTCTGCGGGGACCGGGACACGTCGTAGCGAACGGCGCTGCCGTCCGGTTCGGCTGACTCGACGAAGTGGAACTCGCCGTCGGTGGATTCGATCGAGACCCGACATTCCAGCGGCCGGCCGGTGTCGGCGTCGAGTACGCGGCAGGTCAGTGTCGCATCACCGCGCGCAGCGGACGACATGCACGCCGCGGCGACGGCGAACGTGCAGACAACCGGCAGTTTTCCCGGTGACATAAGCATCGCGAGCGTCTGAGTTTCAAGAACTCCGGGATCGTAACGCGAATTGGCGGGGAATTCACGTCCGGCGGATGTCGTGCGGCCATCGCAAATCATTTTGCCTCAACGTGTTGTGCCGGCAAAACTGGCCTCGATCCAGATCGCCTGATGCGATAAAGTTCCGCCCCCCTCCTGCCTGCGGGGTCGACCTCATTGATGGGGGACTCCGCGTCCTTTGATTGCTTGTCCCATGTCGGCTGCAACGATCCGCCCACCGCGCGAAACGATCGTCCATGTGATCGGCCGGATGACGATTCAGTTCGTCAGCCTGCTGGGTGATCTGGCGCTGTTTGCGCTGAGCATGTTGCGGTGGATGCTGACCCGGTTGCCGCGCGGCCGGGTGTTGTGGCCGATCATGTACGAAGTGGGCATCAAGAGTCTGCCGGTGATTCTGGTGACGGGCGGATTCATCGGGATGGTGCTGGCCGTTCAGGCGTACGATCAGTTCGCGATGATGCACATGGAATCGCAACTGGGGGCCGTGATCAACGTCACGCTCGTAAAGGAACTGGGTCCGGTGCTCGCGGCCGTGATGCTGGCGGGTCGCGTAGGGAGCGCGATGGCGGCCGAACTGGGGACGATGCGGGTGACGGAGCAGATCGACGCGCTGGCGGCGCTCGGGGCCAATCCGATCCACCATCTGGTGGTGCCCCGCTTCCTGGCCTGCTTTCTGCTGATTCCGATGCTCACCCTGTTCGCGGACGGCGTCGGAATCCTGTCGGGCTGGCTGTTCAGCACGAAGGTGCTCGGCATCAACAGTTTTCACTACTGGTATCACTCGCGGAATTTCGTCATGCCCTGGGACGTGATGAGCGGCGTGGTGAAGAGCGTGTTCTTCGGCGCGGCGATCGCGCTGGTGGCGTGTCATCGCGGGTTTCATTCCGGAGCCGGCGCTGAGGGCGTCGGGAAGGCGGCGACCGGAGCGTTCGTTTACTCGTTTGTTGCGATCCTGTTCCTGGATTTTCTGCTGGGGACGATTCTGTTGCGGCTGTACTACGTCCTCTGGCCGGCCCCGATCACGTTGATGTGAGGGGAGTTTTCGGTTGTCGGTTATTTGCGTTCGATCGTTACTGAATGTTCGTGAGTCAGTCCGCCATCCGCTATTGGCGATCAGCCATAGGCCAGTCGCATGTCTCCGTTGATTGAACTTCGCCGCGCTTCGAAGGGATTCGGTCAGCACGACATTTTGCGGGAGATTTCGATTCCCGTTGAGCGGGGAGAGACGCTGGTGCTGATCGGCGAGAGCGGCTGCGGGAAGAGCGTCACGATGAAACTGATGATGGACCTGCTTCAGCCCGATCGGGGGGACGTGCTGTGGGACGGACGCAGCGTGCGCGACCGCTCGGAAAAGGAAATCACGCAGGAAAGGCTGCGGTTCGGATACGTGTTCCAGATGGCAGCGCTGTTCGACAGCATGACCGTGTATGAGAACGTGGTGTTCGGGATCAGGCAGAACCGCAAGTGGCCGGAGGAGCGCGTGCGGCAGGTTGCGGTCGACAGGCTGCGCGACGTCGGGCTGAACGCGAACGTGTGCGAGAAAAAGCCGGCTCAACTTTCCGGCGGCATGAGAAAGCGCGTGGGTTTGGCCCGCGCGCTGGCGATGGACCCGGAGGTCGTCCTGTATGACGAACCGACCACGGGGCTTGACCCGATCATGAGCGACGTGATCAACGAACTGATCCTGCAGACTAGCCGGACGCGGAACGTGACCAGCATCGTTGTGACGCACGACATGCACACTGTGCGGAAGGTGGCCGACCGCGTGGTGATGCTCTACCCGCTGCCGCGCCTCGAACCGGACGAGCCGCAGATCATTTTTCAGGGGACGGCCGAGGAAACATTCGATTGCGACGATCCCCGCGTCTACCAGTTCGTCCGCGGCGAAGCGGGCGAACGCCTCACCGAGATCGCCGCCGCGTAGATTTCTACTCTCAGCTCTCAACTCTTACCCCTCAGCTCTCCTATGACCGAGCGACAGATTCAGTTCCGCGTCGGCCTGTTTGTGCTGTTCTCCCTGGCGATCTGCACGGTGCTCGTCATCCAATTCGGAGACGTGCAGAAATACTGGCGGAAGACGTATCAGATCGGCATCCACTTTGACTCGACTCCGGGTCTGACGAAGGGGACGCCGGTCCGGCAGAACGGCATCAACATCGGATCGGTCACGGACGTGTTGCTGGATGAGCAGGACGGGGGAGTGCTGGTGGTGGTGGAGATTCAGGCCGATCGCACGCTGCGGCGGGACTCGCGCCCGGCACTGGTGCGGACACTGCTCGGCGACGCGAGCATCGAGTTCACCGCCGGCGTGAGCCGAGAGAGTCTGCCGCCGAATACCAAGGTTGACGGCATCGCTCCGGCTGACCCGATGGAGATTGTGCAGCGGCTGGAGCAGAACGTATCGACGACGCTGGTCGCGTTCGAAGAGACGAGTCGCGAGTGGCAGCATCTGGCACGGAACGTGAACTCGCTGGTTGAGACGCAACAGGGCGATCTGGATCAGGTGGTCGAGCGGGCCGCGCTGGCGCTGCACCAGTTCACGCAGACGATGCAGACGGCCGACACCACGCTCACGGAGGCGAACCAGCTCCTCTCCGATCCGGAAGTGCAGGCGAATCTCAAGGAGACCGTCGCTGCGCTGCCCCAGATGGTGAATGAGACGCGGGCGACGATTACGGCCGCGAGAACGTCTGTGCAGAAGATCAGCGACAACCTCGACAACCTGAGCCAGGCGACCGATCCGCTGGCCGATCACAGTCGATCGATGGTCGTCAAACTCGACGGGAGCCTGGGCCAGCTTGAGTCGTTGCTGACCGAACTTAACGCATTCGCCACGATGATGAACTCGGAAGACGGTTCAATGCGGCGCTTTGCGAGCGATCCGGAGTTGTACGAGAACCTGAATCTCTCCGCGGCTGCACTGTCGAGTCTCGTGCAGAGTCTGGATCCGATTCTGCGCGACGTGCGGGTGTTTACCGACAAGGTCGCGCGGCATCCGGAGCTATTGGGCGTGAGCGGCGCGCTGCGCGGCAGCAGCGGCCTGAAGGACGTCTCGGAACAGAAGCCGGGCCGCAGCATTCTTCAAACGGGCGGGACGCGGGAGTAGTGGTTGTTCGATCCTGAATTGACGCGTTGGGTGCCACTGGCTTTGCCAGTGCATCGCGGAGTAGACGTTTTTTTTGGTTCGCACTGGCGGAGCCAGTGGCACCCGTCAATTCAGCCTGGATGAGCCAGTCGTTCTCAAACGGAAGTTTGCGAACGAGGATGTCTCGCTCGGCGGGAGTCTCGCCCTCCCTTGTCGCCGATCCTCACGCGGCGTCTGCGCGGCGCTGGCTGAGCGCATAGACAATCGAGTTGCCCTGCTTGCCGACGACTTCGGCGGCGCCGGTCTTGCGGAGGCAGTATGCCATTTTCTGGGCGAGCCAGCGGGGGATTTTGGTCTGCCTGGCGACGTCCGCGGTCGTGAACTCTGCGGGGAGGCCGGGCGGAAGGAGTTCGCAGAGGTCGGCCGCGGTGCGGAATTCGAACTCCTCGACCACATCGAGCAACGCGCGGTCCTGAACGCGAAAGTCAGGACCGTTCCATCGCCGGCGTCTGCGCGGAACGCGGTGTTCCTCCTGTTCGGTCAGCAGAACCTGCAGCGTGAGGCGGGGGTGGGGAAACAGCGGGACGAAATGCACCAGTTCCAGGAACAGGTCGTAAACCGACTCGGACTTGGGGCTGTACCGTCGCGAAGCGACCTTCCCGCCGCGGCGCTTGTACTTCACCAGCAGCTTGCGCGCGGCCAGCGGCTTCACGACCAGCACGTCGTGTCGCTGCACCAGATCCCGGATTTTGTCTCGGATCGCCGAGAGTGAAGCCGACTGGACTTCGACCAGCCGGTCATCGACCACGGCGTCGATCCGGAATCCGTCAACAGTCACCTCCCGCCGTTCTTCCTCGGCGGCGTAGCGCTCCTTCAACTGTCGATGCAGCGTCGTTTCCATGACCGCGGCGCGTCCCTGCCGTCGTGACCGAATTCGCAGACCGCATCCTACCGGTCTCTCGAAAACACGTCGAGATGAACACGCCGGACCTGGTGAAACCACAAAGGCACGAAGGATCCAGCGCGGCCTCCGTCCGCAACCAATGTAGCCGACTCGCTCCGCCGAGTCGGATGTCCGTGACGCGGAACTTGTTGCACGCGACATTTGCGCACCACGCGAAAATTCCCACCGTTCGTAGCACGAAGAATCTCCTTGTGCCCAAACTTCCGTTTGGGCACAGAGACGGTGAGTCGAGGGGCGCGTTCTCAAACAGAAGTTTGGGAAAGAGGGGAACTCGTCGCAGACACCCTCTGTATATCACGGAGTGGCGAAACCAGAGCCAGCGGCGAAGCCGCGCAAGCATGTAGCAGCGGGCGCCAGCCCGCTGACCGCAAGCCATCACCAACGGCGAGCCGCGAACGCGGCGACAGCATGCTCACGCAGTGTGACTTCGTGCTACTCACCAGCGAAAGTTTGTCGTCCTGCGCAAATTGTCGCGTTCGTCCGTAGCGCACGCTGCCAGCGTGCGTCAACCGCCTCTGCAATCAGCGGGACGCACGCAAAGCTGCGTGCGCTACGTTGTGGGGTTGCGGGCGACGCTCGGGCTGGATCCTTCGTGCCTTGGTGGTCTCCAATTGACTGCCGCCTCAGTGTCTCTGTGTTGCCCCCGTCCGGCGGGTCGCCGCCCGCGAAATCGTCCGCTGCCGGCTGCGCAGGAACTCCCCGAGGTGCACCTCCAGCGGCACGTCGGTCATCACCCGCCAGGCGTCGATGCCGAGTTTGGCGCAGATTTCGCTGACCTGATCGAGATGCCGCTCAAGCTTCTGCTGATACGACTCCCGCGCCAGTTCCGGGTCGACGTAGACTTCCCGGCCTGATTCGATGTCCTCGAACAAGGCCGGTTCGTCGAAGTCGAGCGACAGTTCGGCCGGGTCGAGTGTCTGGAAGATGACCACTTCGTGGCCGCGAGCCCGGAAGTAGCTGAGCTTTGTCTCCAGTTCGTCAAGGGGGGCGAGCAGATCGGAAATCAACACCAGCAATCCGCGCTTGTGGACGCGCTCGGCGATCTGGTCCAGCGGGACGGCGAGGTTGGTGGCCCGGCCTTCGGCCGGCTTTTCGAGCGCGTGCATCATGCGCCGCAGTTGACCGACGCGATAGCGGGCCGGAATAAAGTCGTCGATCCGCTCGTCGAAGCGGACCAGTCCCACGGCATCGCGCTGCGAATACAGAAAATAGCCAAGCGTGGCGGCGAGCGTTCTCGCGTAGTCCGCCTTGGTGTAGGCGAGCGAACCAAAACTCATCGACCGGCTGGTGTCGAGCAGCAGGTGACAACGGAGATTGGTCTCATCCTCAAACCGCTTGACGTAATACCGATCGCTCCGGGCATACAGCCGCCAGTCGAGATAACGGGGGTCGTCCCCGGGGACGTACTGGCGGTATTCGGTGAACTCGACGGAGAACCCGTGATAGGGGGAGCGGTGGAGTCCGGTAAAGAACCCCTCGACGACCGCCTTGGCCCGCAACTCCAGCGAGCGGACCTGCATCAGTGCTGCGGGGTCGATGTAGGAAGCGGTGGGGGCGGTTGAAGGAGACTTCGCTGCCATATCGTGAGGTTT
Organism: Planctomycetota bacterium; assembly: GCA_003388505.1. Classification (GTDB taxonomy): domain Bacteria; phylum Planctomycetota; class Planctomycetia; order Planctomycetales; family Planctomycetaceae; genus MB-PLM-1. The sequence goes on along the minus strand of QQVO01000006.1, from coordinate 112,398 downwards.
GTCGATGAATGATGGCGGGGGGAAAGACCTCCCTATGGGGACGCAGTCGCCTGAAGCTCTTCTGAAGTGAGCGGGGAAATCAGACATCCAGGCAGTGACTTCTGCAGAGAATCCAGGCCTTCTTTCGAGAGTTGAGAATCAAGAAGAGTGAGGCCTTGTAGTCCGGTGAGCTGTGAAAGGACGGGGACGCTGCGGTCGGTTACCTCCTCTCCGTCGAGATAAAGAAATGAAAGCTGCGTGAATCCTTGCAGGCGGGCGACTGATTCCTCATCGGCATTTCTGATCGTCAGCCGGTCAAGCTGGCCGCACGCGCGAAGATGATCCGCACCTGTCTGAGTGAACTGGCTCGAGTCCAGTCCGACCAATTCCAGACTGGGAAACGCCGCGATCTTCTTCAGGTCATCGTCAGTGATGCGCGTCCCGTGGATTACGACTCCATTCAGACGCGGCAAACGCACGAGATAATCGAGTCCCCGACCGGTGATTTCAGTGTTCGACAGCCACAAGAACGTGAGATTCTCGACGTCCCGCAGATGAGACAGGCCTTCGTCGGTGACATTCGTTCCGCCAAGTGCAAGTTCGACCTCGCCGTATTGGGCTCGCAGACTTCGCTTGTATCGCCTGAGCCACTCATCGTCGACCTTGGTGTCGTTCAGGTTGACGCCGATTCCACCTGTCACTTCACCAAACACCCAGTTGCCCAGTCGTTGCGTGAACGATGCTCTCTCTTGCCATGAAATCGCTCCCCCGGCCTGGTTGACGGCCGAAGTCAGATCTGGTGGGCGTATCCAATTCACGATGATGACCAAGATCATCACCAGCGCGAGGCACACGCCGATCCGCCGAACCCAGACCGGCAACCGCTGCTTGGTCGTCGATGAAGTCACAGACTCAACCACCGGGCGCTTCCACACTTTCCACCAGCCGACCAATCACCTGCCCCACGCTGACGCCCTCGGCTTCGGCCTTGTAGTTCACCAGCACGCGGTGCCGCAGGACCGGTTGGGCGAGGGACTGGATATCGTCGACCGTCACGTGCGCCCGGCCGGCGAGCAGGGCTCGGGACTTCGCGCCCAGGACGAGGTACTGCGAGGCGCGCGTGCCGGCGCCCCAACTGACCCACTGGTTGACGAAATCGGCCGCCTCCGGCTGGTTCGGGCGGGAGGCGGCGGTGAGGCGGACCGCGTAGTCAATAATCTCCCGCGCGATCGGCACCTTGCGGACGACGTCGTGGAACGCCAGCACATCCTCGCCGGAGAAGAGCGGCTCAATCGCGGCCGGTCGCCGTGAGGTCGTCTGTTCCACCACGGCGATTTCGTCCTCGCGCGGCAGATAGTCGATCACCACGTTGAGCATGAAACGATCAAGCTGGGCCTCGGGCAGCGGATAGGTGCCCTCCATTTCGATCGGGTTCTGAGTCGCCAGAACGAAAAACGGCTCTTCCAGCGGGTACCGCTGCCCGGCGGCGGTGACCTGGTGTTCCTGCATCGCCTCCAGCAGCGCGGCCTGTGTTTTGGGGGGCGTGCGGTTGATTTCGTCCGCCAGGATCACGTTGGCGAAGATCGGCCCCTTGACGAACACCATCCGCCGCCGTCCCTCGCCGGTCTCTTCGAGGATCTCCGTGCCTGTGATGTCGGCCGGCATCAGGTCGGGCGTGAACTGAATCCGCTGAAAGTCGAGATGAAAGACCTGCGCAATCGACTTGATCAACAGCGTTTTTGCCAGACCAGGCGCGCCGGTGATGAGACAGTGCCCGCCCGAAAGCAGCGAGATCATGACCTGCTCGATGACCGCCTTCTGACCGACGATCACCTTTTCGAGTTCCGCTTCGATCCGCTTGCGGCCCTCGCGCAGCATCTCCACCACGCGCCGTTCATCATCGGAAGTCTGTACCTGCGGATCGGTCATGACGGGTCGCTGACAGGGATTGAGGATGAAATAGCTGACAACACACGCAGGGAGGGCGAAGCTCCTGCTGAGCCGATTCGACGTCGTCTCGCAATTGCGGCTCGGCAGAGCCTCGCCCTCCCGCGATGCTGAGTTCCTTGGCAGCCGCGATCGCTGAACGACCGAACGCACACGCGACTCGCGGAGCGAGTCGCCTACATTGGTTGTGGAACTCCGTTGGGGTTCGCGTGTGGACTTCGTCAGGTGGAAGTCACCCGAACTGTCCCGCTTGAATCGCGTGGTGGACGACTTTCGCGGTGATCCGCTGCACGTTTTCGTCGCGCGCCGCACGGGATCGATGCGGCAACAACGCGTAGTGGAGCGGAACGAACGTGATCTTATCAGCTCGCACGCAGGCGAGATATGGACGCGAATGGTTGCGCGAGTAGAGATACGTCCGCAGCGCACGTTCCTCTTCCGCAGTGTCGCGAATACTGCACAACCGGAAGGCTTGAGTTCCGCGCGGGAGTGCGGGAATCACATTATTCACGATGAAGTTCCGCCAACCATGTCGAGACGACCAGACGAGATAATTGCGACCGGCGTGACGACGCCGAAAGCGGCGGAAGTCCAGAGTCTCGTAGAACGAGGAAACCAGAATCCAAGGGATCGAGACGATGAATACGACAATTACGACAGGAATCAGAACAACGACCAGTGCGACGGCCGCTATCCTTAGCAGCAATCGGTAGAATCCACTGACGATCATGCACGGGCCCCGGTCAGTTGGAAATCGTGCGCACCGACCTTCGAAAAGTGCAAGGTTGAATCCCCGTGGACAGCCCTTAAATCACGTGAGAACACATCACGCCAGAATCGGCTCAATCACCCGCCCGGCGACGTCCGTCAGCCGGAAGTCGCGCCCCTGATGTCGGTAGGTCAGCCGGGTATGGTCGATCCCCAGGCAGTGCAGAATCGTCGCCTGCATGTCGTGCACGTGCACCGGATCCTCGGCGGCGTGGTAACCGAGTTCGTCTGTCCGGCCGTGGATGTATCCGGACTTCACGCCGCCGCCGGCCATGAGCATCGTGAAGGCGAACGGGTGATGGTCGCGGCCTTCCTTGCCGGGGTTGATGCCGCGGCGGACTTCGTTCATCGGCGTGCGTCCGAATTCGCCGCCCCATACGATGAGCGTGTCATCCAGGAGTCCTCTCTGGCGGAGATCCTTGATGAGGGCCGCGACGCCCTGTTCGGTCCGCCGGCAGTTGTCGGCCAGCTTGTTGTTGAGATCGGAGTGGTCGTCCCAGGTGAAGTGATACAACTGGACGAACCGCACGCCGCGCTCGACCATCCGGCGGGCCAGCAGGCAGTTGCTGCCGAAGGCGTTTTTCAGTTCGTCGCCGACGCCGTAGGCGTCGAGGGTCTGCTGTGTTTCGTCCGAGAAGTCGATCAACTCCGGTCCGGTCGTCTGCATGCGGAAAGCGAGTTCGTAGGCGGCGATGCGGGAGGCGATCTCCGGATCGTTGTGCTGCTCGAAACGCATCCGGTTCAGGTCTCCGAGCAGATCGAGTTTGTCGCGTTGCAACTGCGAGGTGACGCCCGGCGGGCTGGAGAGGTGCAGAATCGGATCACCGTGACTGCGGAACGTGACGCCGCGATGCGTGGAGGGAAGGAATGCGCTGTCCCACAGCGCCGCCCCGCCGATGTCGCCGTCGCCGTTCTGCGAGAGCATCACGACGAAGCCGGGGAGATCGTCTGATTCGCTTCCGAGTCCATAGGTCGCCCAGGAGCCCATGCTCGGCAGGCCGAAGCGGGGGACGCCGCAGTTCATCATGAGCTGCGCCGGGTGATGGTTGCTGATGTCGGTATGCACGGAGCGGATCATGCAGAGGTCGTCCGCACAGGTGGCGAGGTTGGGCAGGAAATCGGAGAAGTCCATCCCGCATTCGCCGTGCTTGTTGAACGTCCGCGGCGATCCGAACAGTCGCGCGCTCCCCTTGATGAGGGAATCCTTAAGGCCGCTGAGATACGACTCCGGCACGGGCTCGCCGTGGTGTTTCACCAGGGCCGGTTTCGGATCGAAGAGATCCAACTGGCTGGGCGCTCCCGCCATGAACAGAAAGATGACGTTCTTCGCCGTCGGCGCGTGGTGCGGCGGCTTTGGCGCCAGCGGCCGCGACGAGTTGTCTTCGACACCGGCCGGAAGATCGCGGGCCAAGAGGTCCGCCAGCGCGATCCCTCCCAGTCCGCAAGCCGTGTCCCGCAGAAAATGCCGACGCCTCCACTGCGAAAAACTCTGCTCAATCATCTTCCCACCTCACAATTCCACCTGACACACTGATCCCCGGACAACCTTCTCCATCCTCTTCCTTGCCTTCGTTCCCTTCTGTGTCAGTCCCAGCAGTCGCCCCGCTTAGGCCGGACCAGGCGGAGCGGCGTCGCTGCGCTCCTTGATCCGGCCTGCTTGACTTACTTCTCTTCATTCCCTTCTGTGTCTCCGATTCTCGCATCAGTCGCGCGTCACGAATTCGTGCAGATTGAGCAGTGCGCTGCACAGGTTGCACCACGCGGCGAACTCCTGCGACGAGACATTCGCCGGGACGGCGTCTGTCGGCCACTCGTCCGCCAGTGTGGGTTGAGACTCGAATGCCTTCCGCTGTTCCTCCAGAAAACGCTGCAATCGCTCCGCTTCGGCCGGTGCGGGATGGCGGGCGACGGCCAGCCGGAACGCGTAAGCAATCCTCGCGTCGTCTTCGTTGCGTTCCGTCAGGACGCGGCCGGCCATCGCGCAGGCCATCTCGAAGAACATCGGGTCGTTCAACAAGGTCAGCGCCTGCAGCGGTGTGTTGGACCGCACGCGGCGGGTGCAGATCTCGTTGGGATTCGGCGCGTCGAAGATGATCCCTTGCGCGAACGGCGCTGTGCGGATGACGAACGTATAAACGCTGCGCCGGTAGCGATCCGGCGCGGGGCTGACTTGCCAGTCGTTGTAACCGAACGCCTCCATCGTCACCCGCTCGGGCTGCGGAGGTTTCACGCTGGGGCCGCCGATTGTTCGTGACAGCAGGCCGCTGGCCGCCAGCGCCTGATCCCGCACGACCTCCGCCGGCACTCGCAGAGACGACTGCCGGGCCAGCAGAACGTTCTGCGGATCGCGGGCCTTTACGTCTTGGCGTGCTGCGGACGACTGGCGATAAGTCGCCGACGTCACGATCCGCCTGTGCATTTCTTTGACATCCCAGCCGGAGTCGATGAACTCAACGGCCAGCCAGTCGAGCAGGTCCGGATGGGAGGGTTTCGCGCCGCGGGCGCCGAAGTCTTCGGGCGTGGTGACGAGTCCCTGACCGAAGAATGCCTGCCACATGCGGTTGACGGTGACGCGGGCCGTGAGCGGGTTCTCGCGGGAAATAAGCCAATTCGCCAATCGAAGCCGCGACGGGTCATTCGTGTCTTCCCAGTCCGGCAGCCAGTCGGGCAAATCGGGGTCGACGTCGTCTCCCCGGTCGCGGAAGTCGCCGCGCCCGAAAATATACGTCTGGCGTGGTGTCAGCGCGGCCTGCATCATCGGAGCCCGCGTCGCCCGCGGGTATTGTTGCCGCAGCGCATCGAGTTCCGCTTTGAGCGCGCCTAGCTTCAATTCCGCGAAGCGGTCGGCGTCGATGACCGATCCGCTCTGGAGGAAGTAGTCGAGCAGGTCGTCTTTCTGCCGCGGCGTTCGTTCCTCCCAATCGAGCTTGACGATTTCAATGCCTTCGAGCTGCCCTTCTCCCAGATTGCCGCCCCACACGAGGCCGAGCAATTCCCACTGCCGGTCCCAGACGTGGTCTTCGCCGGGATGCTTCCAGGCATAGAGCAGCTTCTCTTCCCACCGCCGCTGCAGTTCTTCGAGTTCCGTCGCGAGCGGCGCGATCAACTCCTGCCGACGCGCGTTGTACTCCTCCCGGCTGGCGAAGTAGGCGTCCGCTTCCTCGGGAAGCGGTGCATCGACGTTGATTTCGTCCGCGTTATTGAGACAGGCGTAGAATTCGTAGAACTCCTGCTGTGAGAGCGGGTCGTACTTGTGGTCGTGACACTGCGCGCAGCCGACCGTGAGCCCCAGCCAGATCGTGCCGACCATCTGCGACCGGTCGAGGATCTGTTTGACCCGGAACTCTTCGAGGTCCGCGCCTCCTTCGCGGTTGCTGAGCGTCTGCCGCAGGAAGCCGGTTGCGATCCGCTGGTTCATCGTGGCATCGGGAAGCAGGTCTCCTGCCAGTTGCTCGATGGTGAACCGGTCGAACGGCATGTTCGCGTTGAGGGCATCGACGAGCCACTGCCGGTAGCGCCAGGCGACGGGGCGTTGTTGATCGGTGAGATAACCGTCGGTGTCTGCGTAGTGGCACAGGTCGAGCCACGGCCGCGCCCAGCGTTCGCCGTAGTGAGGGGAGGCCAGCAACCGGTCAACAAGCCGCTCGTAGGCGTCGGGGTGATCGTCGGCGAGGAACGCATCGACCTCCTCGGGTGTGGGGGGCAGGCCGATCAGATCGAGCGTGACACGGCGGATGAGAGTCTCCCGGTCCGCCTCGGGAGACGGCGTGATGCCTGCCTGCCGGAGTCGATCTCGAATGAACCGGTCGATGCCGCTCAAGGCATGACCGTCTGATGCATCGGGAACGGTCGGCCTCTCGATCGGCTGAAACGACCAGTGCGTCGCCGCCCGGGCGAGGCGGATGGCGTCGGGTGATTGAATCACAAAACGCTCAGGCCAGTTCGCGCCGGCGTCGATCCAGCTTTCGAGCGCCGCAATGGCCTGCTCATCGAGTGCCGGCCGGTCAAGCGGCATGCGTTCGGAAGCGTCGTCGGTTTTCAGCCTGCGAATCAGTTCGCTCTCCGCGCTCGCGGCTGGAGTCACAATCACTCCGGAATCTCCCCCCTTCAGCACATGCGCTTCGCTGTCGAGCCGGAGGGAGCCTTCCGCACGCTCCGGTCCGTGACAGGAAAGACAATGTTCCTGGAGGACGGGAGCGACGTCTTTCTCGAAGTCGACATCGCCGCGCACGGGACGCCAGCCGAGCAGCAGCACGGTCATCGCCAATGCGTAACGCAAAGCAAATCGATCAGACATCGGACTCGTCATCAAGTTTGAGCAGCCGGGCAGCGTTGCCGCGATAGACTTTCGCCTGCACGTCCTCGGGGAGGTCGAGCGAATCGAACAGCTCGAATTGCGGGATCTCCTGCTCGGGCATCAGGACGTCCGTGCCGAAGAGGAGTTGATCGGCGTTGCGGATGATGAACTCGCGGCCGAATTCCAGATCACGGGCGATGGCGCGGTGTCCTCCCGGCTCCGAGAGGTCTCCGTACATGTTGGGATACTTCTGCATCAACCGGTCGAGTGCGCCACCAGGGGCGACAGGGGTCGGTATCTCGGGATAACGGCCGAAGTCTTCGATCGTGGCGTCGCCGGAGATCGACGCCCAGAAGCCGGCGGCGTGGCCGATAAGCGGCAATTCCGGAAAGGCCTGCAACACCCGCTCCACACGCGGCAGGTCGGGACCGTCGATGTTGCGGATGTCGTCCAGGTGATACAGGATCGGCAGGCCGACTTCGGCGCAGGCCTCGTAGAGGTACATGTTCTGCTTCGAGTCGAAGAGCATGCCGGTCTTGTGCTCTCCGAGCCCGCGACAACCCTGGTCCTGATAGCGCTTCAGGATGTCGATCAGGCCTTTGATGCCGCCCACGTGCCCCGGCCGCTGAGGGGGGACGGTGAGAATCCGCGGGTCGACCGAGCAGAACGGGATGATGCGGTCCGGGAACTTCTCGCAGGCTTCGATCGCGTTGGAAACCGGCTGCGGGATCGGGGCCGACTCCGGAGAGATCAGCGGCAGGACACACGCCTTCTCAATACCGTGCTCGTCCATAAAATCGACGAGCAGTTCGGCGGTCAGCTCGCGTCCCGGATAGAAGGCTCCCAGGTGGGTATGGATATCGATGTAGCGGACCTTGCGCGGCGCGCGGGCCGCGACTCCGCGGGACATCAACGCAGACGACGCGGCTGCGGTTCCCGCGGCGAGAAACCCTCGTCGGGTCATTCGATCTGCCGGCATGCGGCCTCTCCTGTCACAGTGACGCCATTGACTCCTGAATTCAGGATAGCATGATTGGAGCGTCGCTGGCAGGAGTCAACCGGGGTGTGCGTCGTCTGAAATTGTTGTGCCGTTTTGATGTGTTGGACTGATCATCGCGAGCGTTCGGCGGCCGACTCGGCGGAGCGAGTCGGCTATTTTGTTCATGCGGCGATGACTTGTTCGAACCGTGAGTTCGAGCAGAGATCGGCGATCGAGTCGGCGACGAGGTCCGGCCGGTAGGCGTAGGACTGGAGGTCGTCGACCTTGGTGCTGCCGGACAGGACGAGAACGGTGCGGTAGCCCATCTGCACGCCGCCGAGGATGTCGGTCTCCATCGTGTCACCGATGACGGTAATCTCGCCCGTGGTGAGGCCGAGTTCCTTGCGAGCGGCGCGCATCATGACGGGGCTCGGCTTGCCGACGCTGAACGCCTTGCGACCGGTGGCCGCTTCGAGCATGGCGACGATCGCGCCGCAACCGGGTCTGAGGCCGTTTTGCGTCGGGCAGTTCGGGTCCAGGTTGGTCGCGATGAGCCGGGCGCCGGCTTCGACCATTTGCACGGCGGTTTCGATCATCTCGAAGTTGTGCGAACGTCCCTCGCCGACCACGACGTAATCTGGATCGTGGTCGACCACGGAATATCCGTTTGCATGCAGCGCCTGCAGCAATCCTCCCTCGCCGATGACGTAGGCTGTGCCGTGCGGCCGCTGGGCCGCGAGGAACCGCGCGGTCGCCATTGCACAGGTGAAGATGTGCCGTTCCTCAACGTCGATCCCCATGCGACACAGCTTTGTCGCCACGTCGCGACGGGTTCGCTGGCTGTTGTTCGTGAGGAATAGAAACGGGACCTCCAGTTCGCGGAGCCTGCGGATGAACAGGTCTGCTCCCGGTATGAGTTCGCTGCCGCGGTAGATTACGCCATCCATGTCGATCAGAAATCCTGCAGGCATCTGCCATTCCTTTACGTTTCGTGTGCTGATAAGCGAGCGCTGTGGTGTCATGTGGCGCGATGGGGACGGCTGACGTCTCTTCAAATGATCAACCGGGAAGCGCAGCCGGCGCGATCACATCAAGACAACCGAACTGTGAGTCAGCGTCTGCGGTCGTGAATCGGCGCTCGTGGGTAGGCCACCGTTTGCGAGCAGGCATTCAGCGGCGAAAGTGGGATCGTGCATGTGGGTCGACCACTGCCGGACAACAGGGCGACCGTCCCCGACTTAACGGTTGAAGATATCCCCAATCGTAAGCATTTGTGCGAGCGCTCTTCGCGCGTGTCATCGACACGACCGACCCCGATTTGCAATCTTCGTGCCAGCGATTGAAATCAACGAACGCACAGCACGGGGAACGAACTAATGCTCGCGTAGACCACACTTTTCCGGGTGATTCACAGTCTTGTGAATTCCCGACGACGGGGGCGCTCCAACGACTTCGGGCCGGATAAACTGCGCACCGATTGTGCATTCTCGCTTCGCAGGGATTCATTCCGACTGGACGGCGGACCTTGTATTGCTGTCACGATCTGAGATTCCAACAAAAAACCCCCGACCGGAGATCGGGGGTTCTTTTGTCAATGTGATGCGTTGTGGATGGCAGACGCGATTTCAGCGGGCGTCCCACCACCAGCGGCCTTCGGGGAGTTGCGCGGGTTTGCTGTCTTCGGCGACGTTCGCCAGGCGGGGCGACTGCTGCCGCAGTTCGGGATTCGTCAGGACCGACATCAGGTCGGCACGGACGCCGCCGGCCACCTGCACCACGATGTCCTTGCCGTTGAACACGCGGTGATTGACGACCGATTCGGTCTCACGCGGCACGGCGTAGCTGGCGGGCAGGTAAGCGCCGTTGACCGCGAACACGCCGCGGTCCCAGTCGAGTCGCTGATCGAGGCCGTCGTGCTGAATCATCGCTGCCACGAGAGCCAGGTCGAACACGCCTTGCAGGTCGGCAAAAATCGGGTCACGTTCGGCGAGGTCGGCGTAGTGCTCACTGAAGGCGGCCGCGAACTGCTGGTTGACCGGTTCGGACTTGCCGGTGTTGACCCGTTCACCCTGGTCGGTGAGGAACTGGTTTTCCGACTGGCACTTGACTGAGGAACCGCGAATCTCGAAAGCGTTCCGGTCTTCGCTGTGCAGCACGGAACCGTACTGCATGGTCAGCCACCAGCGAAGGGCGTCGAGGCTGCCGGACGCGAGTTCGGGGTTCCTGGCGAGCAGGTCGAAGTAACTGCCGACGTGCGGGCCGGCGTCCATCTTGCCGATGCCGATCAGCTTCATGCGGTAGTCGGCTTCCACGATGACCCGCGCGACTCGCGAGTCGCCCGGGACGCCGTATACGGTGACGTCCTGTCGGCCGAGTTCTTCGCCGAGTTGCTGCGCCCAGCGACGCACTTTATTGGGGCTCAACGGTCCCTGCTTCTGCGAGGCTTCCGCAAACTCACGAATCGCCTTGAGGCCCTCGGGACGCGGATCGATCGAGCAGCCGAAGATCCGCTCGCCGTTCGGCGAGAAGGTCCGCATCACGGTGACGAGGTCGTCGAGTTGCAGCGTGGGCCGTCCCGATTCGCGGCCGACCGGCATGCCGTAGTCGTTGTAGCGCCAGCCTTCGGCCGGCCCGGCGATCACGATTTCGCCCTCGTCCGGATAGACGAACACGTACTGAATCTGCGAGAGCCCGGCGAGTTGCTTCATCGACTCGGTGACCGTTTCGCCCGCCTCAAGCCGTCGGGCCACTTCACGCTCGAGTCTTGTGAGGGAGACCATGCGGAGCATCGAAGGCCGCGCCATATCCTCGTTGAGATCGGCTTCGCGAGCCCGCAGACCCAGCGCCGCCAGTTCACCGCTGAGATCCTTTTCACTCACCCGGAACAGCAAGCCGTGCGGATCGACCCGCACACCGCTCTCGAACTCCTCCATCGTGCCACCCACGCCGTCCAGGTCGAACCACGGACCGGACGTCTGGTTGAGGATGAGGTCCATCAGCGGTTCGAAGTCGGCCCCGAATCCTCCGGCGAGGGCCTCTTCCTGCGCAATCTGGGTTCGGGCGGCTCCCCGATCTTCCACCTCGGCGATCTGCCGGGACGCCACTCGCGCGGCGTCGAAGTCTCCTGCCCGCAACTGCGCGGTGACGACTTGCTGAATCAACTGGTTTCGGACGTCAGCGTCTTCGATCTGGTTGGCCGCCTCCATGGCGGGCCCGAATTCGCCGGCTGCCAGATGCGCTCGGACGGCGGCATCGTCCGCGCTGACTTGTCCGCACAGGACGACGCAACACGCAGCGGCTGCGAGTAATCCAGGGAGCCGCCGCTGAGAGAGTAGCTGCATTGAAAAGGTTGCGTTCGTCATGTCCGTCTCCCAGTGCGATGGAGGCGCGTTGTTGGAGCGAATGTCCGGGTGAAATCGAATGAGGCGTCCTTGCGGAACCTGAGTCCGGAACCGGGCGCAAAAAGGATGCGCCGCAGCAGAAAGCTGCAATCACTAGCATCGTCAGACCGTCGAGCGGCGTCAAGCACATTCGGCGAAAACTGCCGGTTCGAGCGGGACGCCGCTCACTCGGACGGGAGAATACGAACAGCCGTCACAGTTCAATCTGAATTGACGGGTTGGGTGCCACTGGCTTTGTCAGTGCATCGCGGAGTCGACGTCCATTCTGGTTCACACTGGCGGAGCCAGATGCGCCCGTCAATCCAGCCTGGATGAGCCACCAGGGCCACCGCCCGGCCGCATGCGACCACTCGGGCACTTGCCGGTCACCGCGAGCGCGAATAGGCTCACACCAGCGCCCTGCCGGGGCTTCCTTCATCGATTCCTGAATTGAGTCTTTCGAATCAACGATCGCGCAACTGGCGCGCATGCGTTACGAACGTCATTTGACTCTCTTTGGTTGTGGCAAACCAGCCACGCTGGGCGAACCGCACGCAATGGAGCGCAGTTGTGCTCCGATGAAAAGCAGTCTGGACGAATCTGTCACGGACAAACCAGCACCAGTCATCACCATACGGCGAGCAGAGCTTGACCATGGACATTCCAGACGAACGGATCTCTGAGGTCGTTTCCAGGGTCACGCAGGCGGAGCGCGAGGGCCTGATCTCGCCGCCGACGGCCGAGAACCTGACGATCTGGCTGAGCCGCAAGGAATACCGCGACTACTTCGAGGACATCGCCGCGCGCGTCGACGCAGGCGACTTCAAGGAACTGGAAGACCTGTTCTGGCAGCAGATCCCGTTCGGAACCGGGGGAAGGCGGGGGCAGATGGCCGAGTACGGATCCGCCACGATCAACGAACGGACGATCGCCGAGTCGGCGAACGGCATGGCCGTCTATCTCAAACAGGCCACCGGAAACGACGACGGAAGGGCGGTCGTCGCCTGCGACACGCGGAACCGTTCTCAGAAATACGCAGAACTGGTGGCGACAACGCTCGCGGCGCACGGGATCAAGGTCTTCCTGTTCGAAACCTTCCGTTCCACGCCTGAGCTGTCGTTCGCCGTGCGGCATCTGAAGTGTGACATGGGAGCGATGATCTCGGCGTCGCACAATCCGCCGTCAGACAACGGGATCAAAGCCTACTGGAACACGGGCGGCCAGGTGCTGCCGCCTCACGACGGGGGCATCATCAAGTGCGTCCAGGAGTCGGGAGAGATTCCACAGATCGCGCTGGCGGATGCGATTGAGGCGGGGCGGATCGAGATCGTCGGGTCGGAGGTCGACGACGCTTATCTCGACGCCGTGCTTGGCATGAGTCTCTTGCAAAGTCGCGAATTGGTCGGCCTCTATTCGCCGTTGCACGGTGTCGGGGCGACGAATTGCTGGCAGGTTCTGGAGCGGGCCGGCTTTGAAGGCTTGGCGCTGTTTGAGCCGCATTGTGAACCGGACGGAAACTTCCCGAACGTCCCCGATCAATTTCCCAATCCGGAGCGACCGGCGGTGTTCGTGCCGATGTTTGACGAGGCGCGGCAGCGGGGCGCGGAAATCCTGCTCGCCTCTGACCCGGACGCCGACCGGCTCGCTGCCTGCGTGAGGAACTCAGGCGGCGAATACGTGCACCTGACCGGAAACCAGATCGGAGCGCTTTTGACCGACTTCGTGCTCCGCAAGCGGACAGAGCGGGGAGACCTCTCTCCGGAACACTACGTTGTCGAGACCCTCGTGACGTCGCGATTGATCGGCGACCTGGCCCGTGCCCACGGCGTGCGGATCATCGACGACCTGCTCGTCGGATTCAAATACATCGGGCAGACGATCGACGACGAGGGACCGGAGCGGTTCGTCTTCGGATGCGAAGAGTCGCTCGGTTATCTGGCCGGAACCTATGCACGGGACAAGGACGCCGGCATTGCCGCCCTGTATCTGGCCGAGTGTGCGGCGGAGCTGCGCGAATCGGACAGGTCGTTGCTCGATCGACTCGACGAATTGTACGTGGAGCACGGCTATTATCTGGAGTCACAGCTCTCAAAGGTCTGCACCGGCTCTGAAGGTAGCCGGCAGATCGAGCAGCTCATGGCAGCGTTTCGCGAGACGCCTCCGACCGACGTCGGCGGCGTCTCATTTTCGCTTGTGCGGGACTACCAGCGGCATGAAGTGCGAAGCCTGCCGGGGAACAGGAAGTCCGAGGATCTGGCGGATCCGAGTGGAAACCTGCTGATGCTTGAGACGGCCTCCGACGCCGATCCACATGTGCGGATCGCCGTACGGCCGTCCGGGACGGAGCCGAAGATCAAGTTCTACCTGTTTCAGCGGGCGTCATGCGGGGCCGCTGATTCGCTGCCGGCAGTGAAAACGGCTTCAGAGTCCCTGAATTCGGATCTGAGCGCGGCACTGCTGGTGTGGATTGACGAGCAGCTTGCGAACGACGAGTAAGGGACGATGGTCCGTCGGGAGCCGCTCCGCAGTGGGCCGCGCCAAAAACGCTGCGCGCGGTATTCCGCGTTGACCGGTTCCGGTTGCGGCCGGATAATCGAACACAGCATTCGTTCTGACTCGTCCCGTTGACTGCCGGGCGTTCCGTTCTGGAACGCCCGCTTGTTTGTGCAGGAATCTCTGATGTCCGGCTGGCTGGCCAAAGCGACCGGCGCCCTGCGCCGCGAAGAGCCGGAAGAGCCGCAACCGTTCAACGTCACCTGCGCGTGCGGACTGCAGCACTCCGGCCTGCGTCGCCGTCGCGCGCAGCGAATCGTCTGCCGGTCCTGCGGAACGTCGCTGTTCGTGCTGCCCCGCGACCCGTACCCGGTCCCCTTGGCGCCGCCTCCCAGGAAAAAGCGGAAGTCGAAATCGAAGACCAAACAACGGCGACCCGCCCGTTCCCCTTCCGCTGACAAACCGCAGAGCAACCGGGAGAAGAGCACGAAACCAGCGGCCTCGGTCGCGGCCGCCTCGGCGAAGGTGGGCGAAGGCGCTGCCAGAATCGGCGCCGGGCTGACGAGCGGCGCGACGAAAGCGGGCAAGGGGTTCGTCTCGTTCTGGAAACCGTTTCGGCTGGTGGTCCTGGGGATTGTGATCGCCGTTCTTGGCACGGTCTGGTGGTCGACCTCAATGGATCGGTCGGCCGAAGCAGTGCGGGATCTGAAAGTCGCGAACGAAGCAGGCCGGGAGGCGTTGGCCGGCGGGGATCTGCCGCTCGCGCACTCGGAGTTCACCCGTGCGGTCGCGGCGCTCGATCTCCTCAAGCGCACGACCGACCCCCTGGCGCGGGAAATCCGCCAACTGCAGCGGGAAACGGCCGCCATGACCGGCATTGTCCCGATCTCTCCTTTGGAAATCGTGGCGGAAACCGATCGTGCCTACGATGACAAAACTGCGGACGCCGAGACGAACGCGCTCGACGCCAGGTATCGCGGACGCTGGATGGTTCTGGACGGAGGCATTCGGCGCGGCGCCGGTTCGCAGGCCGGCCGGTTCGTGTTCGACATCCCGTTTCTCGTCGGAGATTCGAATCGCAGAACGTCGGTCGAAGTGTCGCTGGACGTGCTGCACAAGCTGAAGATCGGCGATGGTCCGAAATCGGTCATTCTGGCCGGACGGATCGAAGCCTGCGAGCTTTCGAGCGACCGTCGCAAATGGACGCTCCGTCTCGATTCCGAATCGGCGTTTCTGTGGAGCAGTCCCGAGAACTACCTGGCGCTCGGCTTCTCCTTCGACGACGAAGAGACCGAACAACAGGTCCGCGACGTTCTCACTCGGCAAACCCGGCTGATGGGACTTGAGCCTTGAGACTTTCACCGTATCAGCATCAGCGCCTTCAACGCCGCAGTCCGTGCAGCCTCCGGATGGCGGTCGCCTTCTGCTTGCTCTTTGCAGGCGGCCTCTCAACAGCCGAGGCGGAGCCGATCTCGGTCGAGACGCTGCTGTCGAAGCGCGACGACTGGAGCAAATACAAGGGGACGGAACTGCAGATCGAGGGGCGGTGGTCAATCCTCAATGAGTCCCGGTTGCTGCTGACCAACTGCGACGATCTGATCTTTCTGCTCGACGATTCCGTCAATATCCCGACGAAGAAGTCCCGCAATGTCGAAGTGACCGGAACGTTTGACACCCGCGGAACCAAGCTCGTGTTCCGCGTCACTCGACTGCGGATGCGGCTGGAAGACCTGGAACAGGTGCGCGTGTGGCGCGGCGAGATCAAGCTGAACGACGCCGAGAGCTGGTATCGCCTGGCCGATTGGACGAGCAATCGCGCCGAATTCTACGAGGACGACGAACTCGCGGCCGAAGCGATCGCCTTGTACCGGCAGGGCGTGCAGGCCGAACACCGCCGTCTGCCGGCGAACGACGTCGACGGGCTGTATGAACTGGCGGACAGAATCATCGAACTGGAATTGCCGGTCGAGTTGCGCGAAGAGTTTCTGCACGAGGCGGTGCGGAGAGAGTTGAACGCCGCGCGCAAACGCAAGGCCGACGAGTACCCCGGAGTCTTGACCCACGCGCTGGAGCATCTTCCCGGCAGCGACCGGCCGCTGACGCTCGACGAAGAGACGGTTCGATTGCGCGAGGCATATCAGAACGACCCGCTGACCGTGTATGAATCGGCGAAGCCGCCCGTGAGGCGAGTGCTCAACCGCATGCTCTACGCCGAAGCCGCCCTCGAATCAATCGAGAGCGGCGCCGCCGAGGACGGCCGCAACGGTTTCGAAATCGCGAAGCGGATCGAAGAAACGATACCGGAATTCACCGAACTGGCGGAGAGCTATCGCCGTCGCGAAATCGATTATCAGTTGGAACAGGCGGCCGACCTGCCGCGGGCGGAACTGCTCACGCTCGTCACCCGGCTCGAAGAACGGGACCAGCAGGCCCGCGCCGAAGAGGTGAAACTGCGCTGGCTCAACGCCCGCGAGGAGACTTTCCGCGAACGCGGACTGCGGGGATTGCTCGAACTGGCCGAAGAGTCCATCGCCCTGCTGGGGGATGAAGACCGCGCGGCCGACATCTACCGGGAGATTTATCGCGATCCGGCCGGCGTTGAACTCGGCCGCGAACGTCTTGTGCAACTCGGTTACGAATACATCGACGAGGAATGGGTCAAGGCCGACGCTGACAACGACGATCCCGTCGCCGATGCGATCCGCCGGGGCATCGTCCGCCGCGATATGACCGACGATCAGGTCCGCGCGGCGTTGGGAGGGCGGCCGGAATCAGTGCTGCGGATGGCCGCACGAAACGGGATTACAGAGTTCTGGATCTACCCGGACCACGGCGTCGCCATCCGCTTCGCACGCCGCAGCGTCGAAGCCGCACGAAGGGTCGTCGACATCACCGACCTCTCGACGATTCGCGACTATTGACCAGACCGGTGCAGAGTTCATCGGTACAACGTTAAAACGCTGCGACCTGATCAAGCCGATCGAAGGATTCGGTTGTATTTTGATTCGACACGGAGCCAGGCAAGATGGACACCTACACCGACACAATTCGCGATCTCCGGCCTGCAGACAAACTGCGGCTCGTTGAGCAAATCTGGGACGACCTGGCCCTCGAAGAAACGCCTCTTCCGTTGCCCGACTGGGCAGTGACGGAGGCGACCCGGCGGCGCGATGAGATGTTGACCGACCCCAAGCTCGGGATCACGCACGACGAAGCGTGGAAGCGAATTGACAAATCACGCAATGGCTAGATCGGTACGATACCGTTCGCCGCGCTGAAGTCATGTAATGGATACTGTCTATGGCGATGACTCGTAACGCAATACTCGACGAACTGCACGCGGCCCGTCGTAAACTTCTTGCCGATTACGGCGGCGACACGGTCGCGTACCTCCGCGATGCACAGGTGAGGCTTGAGGCGTCAGGCCGACCGATCGCGCACCGGAAACAGCGGACAATTCAACGCACCACAGCGGCGATGCCCGGCGAATCGGCGTCGGAGAATCAATCATCGGCGCCCGCTGACCAGTGAGGCGACGCGGCGAACCCGAACACGCCCCGCCGCCTCTTCAACCGCCCCAGGACGCGAACGGCGGGCCGTCACCAAGCTACGCCAGCAGTTCCTCGATCACGTGCCCGTGCACGTCGGTCAGTCTCCGGTCGATCCCGTTGTGGCGCACGGTCAGCTTTTCGTGATCGAGACCGAGTAACCGCAGGATCGTGGCGTGAATGTCATAGACGGTCGAGGGATGCTCGCGGTCGAGCGGCTTGTAGCCCCACTCATCGCTGGGGCCGTAGGAGACGCCCCCCTTGATCCCCCCGCCGGCCAGCCAGTTGGTAAAGCAATACGGATTGTGGTCGCGACCCTTCGACCCCTGGGTGGACGGCATTCTCCCGAACTCGGTCGTCCAGAGGATCAACGTGTCATCAAGCATCCCCCGTTGCTTAAGGTCCTGGATCAGGGCCGACGCACCGCGCGCCATCCCGACGGCCAGGGGGCCGTGGTCGCGTTCGATGTCTTCGTGCGAGTCCCAGTTGCGCCGCGGGAAACCGTTGTCGTTTCCGGACCAGATCTGGATGAACCGCACGCCCCGCTCCAGCAGTCTCCTCGCAGTGAGACACTTCCGCGAGAAGTAGACTGTCTCCTCAACCGGGTTGATCTCGTCCGGGAACTCGGAGGGGATGTGGTCGAGTCCGTACATCTTCAAGACGTGTTCCGGCTCTCCTGAGATATCGAGCGCTTCCGGGGCGGAGAGTTGCATCCGGGCAGCCAGTTCATAGCTGCGAATCCTGGCGTCCAGACGATCGTCTGTCGCGCGCTGTTTAGCGTGGCGGCGGTTTAATTGAGCGAGCAAGTCGAGCGTCTCGGTTTCACTGCCGGTGCTAATGAATGTGTTGTCGGAGGGAAAGAGATCGGCAATCGGCGTTTCCCGTTCAGGAAAGATGGCCGTCCCCTGATGCTGCGTCGGCAGGAAGGCCGAGTCCCAGTTCTTGGGGCCGTTGGAGGCGTAGCCGCGGTGATCGGGCAGCACAACGAACGTGGGCAGATTCTCGTTCATCGAGCCCAGCGCATAGCTGACCCAGCAGCCCGCGCCGGGAAACCCGGGCCGGTCGAATCCAGTCGCCTGCAGAAACGTCGCTGCGCTGTGCACGCCGGTCTTGCCGACGATGTTGTGCACAAACGCCATGTCGTCCACGACAGCGCCCAGATCGGCCACCACCTCGCTGAGCGGCTTGCCGCATTCACCGTAGGGCGCGAACGCAAAGGGAGACTTCATCCACGGCCCAAGCCCGTCCTGAAACGCCTCGACATGTTCTCCGAAGTCGGACTCTTCGCCGTGATGCTGTTCCAGCGCCGGCTTGTAGTCAAACGTGTCAATCGGGCTGGCCGCACCCGCCATGAAGAGTTGCACCACGCGCTTGGCCTTGGGGGGAGAGTGCAGCACCGAGACCGCTCCCCCGCCTTCCGCCTGCATGTCGTCAGCCAGCATCGCGGCCAAAGCGAGCCCACCGAAACCGTGGGCGGACTGAGAAAGAAACCTGCGACGGGTGGGGGGATGGTTCATTGGGCATCCTTCCAGCCTCGATGTCGAAAGCGGCGGGCTGACAGGCGGTGGTGACGAATTCGCGAAATGCAAGCAGTTCCCGGTGAGGCGCAAGTCGATTCCGTGAACAATGCAGATCGAAAAATGTGCGCCGTCAGCCAACGACTGAGAAAATCATCTTGCGAGTTTCTTCAGCAGCGCCCGCAGATCACCCTCGTACTCAACCATGTTGTCACTCATAACGTCCCGGTCTCCGTCGAGTATCGCATTGGCAATCCGGGCCGCCTCCTGTCTTTCCTGTTCTGTGTTCCGCATCGATCGACCGGCTTCGGATCTTTGTTCCATCAGCCGCGGCAACTGTTCCTGAATGTCGTCAGTCATGTCGGCTTGTGCTTTCAATTCCCGTGGCCCTCACCTCTGAAAATCGTCGACGCAGTCTTCCAGATGTTCCATTGTACGCGATTTGCCGCCGATTCAGGAAACCCTCCGCCCCACACAACTCGCTGCGGCGACCATTGCGGAAAATTAAACGCATTTCTGCTATCGTCTCCCGCACGGCCCCGGAACCCCCGGCCGTCCGGCAACCAAAGCACCACGATCCGATCGACGGCTTGACCCGTGAACCCGATTGAAGAATACAACAGTCTGACCGCGCTGTTTCCGCAACCTGTGCCGCTCGTCGAGAAGGTGGAATACATCCCCGCCTCGGCGACCCCCGAGCCGTACAAGAGCCTCCTCGTGCACGACAAGCACATGACGGTCACCATGGAACAGTACCATGGCTGCCCCGTCGACGTGCACGTGCTCGAACGGCGGCGGGACCACGACCTCTACAGCCGCAAGATCACGCTCACCAAAACCGGAACCGACAAGGTCATCCAGTTCGGGCTCGTGCGGTTCGACTTTCAGTACGTCGACGACCAGGTGCGGGACGAGATCGTCAGCGAAGCGATTCCGCTCGGGCGCGTCCTGATCAACCACAATGTGCTCCGCCACGTCGATCTGAATGCGATCCTCAAGGTGACCGCCGGACCCGGTCTGGCGGAAGCCCTGCAGATGCCCGAAGGAGGCGTGACCTACGGACGCGTCGCGACGATCTTCTGCAACGAGAAACCCGCGATTGATCTGCTGGAGATCTCAGCTCCGCTGGAGTGAGTTCGGTCGCATCCCGACAGCGTACGCTACGGGCAGCCGCGCCGCAGCGCTCCGGCAGGCGTGTGGTCGGCCAGATCCTGGATCATGTCGTGGGTCGCTGCTTCGACCGCTCGCTCCCAGTCCTTCGCCGGGAAGCGGTCCTCATACGGAGCGCGGTGATAGGCGAAGATAATGCCGCGGGAACTGTTGACCACCGCTCCCAGCCCATCCTCTCGAAAGCCGCCGGCGACGTCGGCCGCCGTCCCCCCCTGGCTGCCGTAGCCGGGAATCAGCAGCGGAACGTGCGGCATCTGTAGGCGCAGCGCCGCAAGTTCTTCGGGATAGGTGGCCCCCACGACGGCTCCCACCGGTCCAAAGTCATCTCCCGTCGCGTCGCCCCGGGCGAGTTCTTCCACCGTCTGCGCGACGCACTCGAAGAGCGCCTCGCCCTCCGTTCGCCGGTCCTGGAAGTGTCCCGCCCCCGGATTGCTCGTCCGAACGAGCACGTAAATCCCGGCGCCTCGGGCGACGGCCGTACTGACGAACGGTTGCAGCGTGTCGGCGCCCAGGTACGGATTGACCGTCAGCGCATCCGCTCCCCAGGGCGCGGCTTCCGGTTTGTCCCCCGCGAGATACGCTCGTGCATAGGCCTCGGCCGTCGAGCCGATGTCGCCTCGCTTGGCGTCGCAGATCACGATCAACCCCGCTTGTCTGGCATGCCCGATCACGTGGGCCAGGGCCGCCGCACCCCAGTGGCCGCACTCCTCGAAGAACGCGGCTTGCGGCTTGACCGCCGGGACCAGCGGAGCCACCACGTCAATGATCCGGCAACAGAACTCCCGGAAGGCCTCCGCCCGGTCACTGTAACTGCCCCGTTCACCGTCCGGGCGCCGCCCGCGCACTTCCGCAGGCAACGCATCCCATCGAGGGTCCAGCCCAACCAGCGCCGGAGTCCGTTTCTCACGAATCGCCGCGTTCAACCGTTCGGAATAGCTCGTCATCTCAGCATTCGGGGTAGGGGGCCTCGACGTCAATGGCGGCGCTTCCAGACCGACATGTGGCTGTTTTGCAACAACGGACGCCCCGTCATGTTGTCGGGAGGCAACCTGTACCGTTTTTTCCGGATTCGACCGACGAATCAGTTGACCGCGCCCTTCGGCGACATAGAGTCAACTAACCCGCGTTCCGATTGTCTCGACTCATGGTAATTGTCCGCAGTCAGGTATGCACCGATGGTTTGCTTGCTGAAGTTCCTGAAAGAGGAAGCAGGGGCCACGGCTGTTGAGTATGCCGTGATGCTTGCCCTGATCCTCCTCGCGTGCGTCGGCGCCATCAAGGTGCTCGGCGACTCGAGTGATGGGATGTGGGGCAACAACTACTCGCAACTCAAAGCCAACGGCTTCTGACTGACACATTTTCCGAATTGTCCGAACCGGCCCCGATCGAAACCGATCGGGGCTTTTTTCGTTCCCGCATTGCCGTCCGCCGCAGATCCTCCAAACAAGAATCCGCGAAGACCTCGCACGTCCGCTTGCCGGTTGCGGCCGCGTTCGTCATAAGCGGTGGAGGCCGGATAATTCGTAGCGCACGCTGCCAGGCTGCGTCACCATCGACGTGACATCGGGGCGAATCCGTTCGAAAATCGCCGCGCTCTGGGCAACTGTTCGACAACCTGTTGGTTGGCAAACACTTATAGTGAACCGGGCCCTCGTCATGAACAATCCGGGGTCGTGGACGGCGGACCGAAACTCAGCGGACCTTTCCACAATGGCGGACGGCTGGCTCGGCATCGGCGGAAATCTCGGAGACGTCCGGAAGTCGATTGAAGAAGCCTGTCGGCTCCTTGAATCACAGGAGATCCGGATTGTCGGCCGGAGCCGGATGTGGCTCACTCAACCGGTCGGGACGGCGGCGGGAGAGGAGCCCTTTCTCAATGCCGCACTGCATGTCGCAACCGACCGCTCTCCGCACGACCTGCTCCACACGCTCCACCGTGCGGAAGAGCGTCTCGGGCGCATCCGGGATCGACACTGGGGTTCCCGAAAGATCGACATCGATCTCCTCCTGTACGACGACGTATTGCGGGACCACCCTGAATTGCGGATCCCTCATCCGGGAGTGGTGTACAGGCGGTTCGTTCTCGACCCGCTGAATGAGATCGCAGCCGATCTCAAACATCCGGGCTGCGGCCGCACAATTGCGGAACTGCTGGCGAGACTCAAAGTGCGTCCGATTCCGGTCATTCTTGCCGATGGAACGGACGATGACCGCGAACAGATCTCCGCCCTCATCGCGGAGCACTTCTCCGGCTCGATTTGCACTTCTTCGCCTCACGAATCGGCGGACCCAACGGTCATCCGTATAGAAGACCCCATGACGGAAAACACGGTCACGCAACCGCCTGGAAGCGAAATCAGCGTGCGCATCGACCAAATCGACGGACCGGTGACCGACGCCGTCTTCGCCGTGCTGACCGCCATGACGGACGAACCCCGGCCGGCGGATTGAGGCCGGTCCGTCCGCCGCCAGATCCCGGTTCCGGTGAAATCTGCCGGTTTCCCCGCAGCCGATGCTCCATGTTGGCAGGAGTCCGTCTCGACACTCCGCCCGCGTCCAGCCTATAGTCCCGCTCCTCATTTCTCGCCCCCGGTGCGCGGACCTGCGAACCGGAATCATCCCGAACACATGTCGTCTCGTCGTCGGACGGCGCCGGTAGTCGCCAGACTGTTGGCTGCTGGACCGAGCGTACGAGTTGATGGATCACTGCAGCGGCGGAACGACTTCGCCGTGTGAACATCAGGAAGGTGGATGCAGTGCAACGGTCAATTTGGCTCGCACTTCTCGTTGTCGCCGGGACTCTCCCCGGATGCCGCACGCCCTGGAGCACGTCGCGGGCGGACGCCATTGGTGATTCACAAATTGATGCGATTCCCACGTCGCACTCGGTGAGCCGGCACGATGCCGTTGCGGCCCAGACCGGGCCGTCAACGCCCGGTTCTCCGCCAGTATTGCTTCCTGTTTCGGACCATATCGAGCAGGGCGAGAGGGCTCTTAACGCCGGCCGACTCGACGAAGCGCGTCAGCAGTTCCAGGCGGTGCTGCGGCAACAGCCGACCCATCCGCGGGCCCACCACATGCTGGCTGTGATTGCCGATCTCCAGCATCAATTCGCAAGCGCCGAACAGCATTACCACGCGGCGCTGCAGGCCGACGTCGGGAATGCGGCCGTCATCGGCGACCTCGGCTATTCCTATCTGCTTCAGGAACGATATGACCTCGCCGAACAATATCTGACTCAGGCCCGCGCCCTCGATCCATCCCATACCAACGCTTCGCGGAACCTCGCGCTGCTGTACAGCAAACGCGGAGATTACCACGCCGCGCGTCAGGCGCTGGAACAGATTCTTCCGCCCCAGGAGGTCGAGCGGACCCTCTCTCAGTTGTTCCCCCCGGGATTCGCTCCTTCCGCCGACGCCGGTCCCTCCGCCCAGTTGGCGGACGGCAGCGACCCATCTTCCGTTTCCGATCCGACGCGCGATCTGAAGGCCCGCATGGACGCCGCCGCTCAGCAGAGCATTCTGGAACGTCAACAACGCGACGCAGCACGGCAGGCGGCTGAACGGCAACGCCTCTCCCAGGCGATGGCAATGCAGTACCAGGCGGAAACGCAGACGCCGCACCCCTCCGGTCCCTCCGGTGCATACGTCCCGCATCAGCTCCAGTCTCAACCACAACCGGCCGATCCCGAATACGCACGCATCGCCTCCGAACTCGCGGCGATCGATCGATCCTATCACCGCGCCGCACCGACTCCGGATGCGTCTGGATCCGTTTCCGCACCTCAAGGCGCGCTCCACCCCCCGCACGGAACGACGAGGCAACCTGAAGTACGAGCCGTCGCGCCGGCAATGGCGATCGCCGAACGCCAACTCCCCGACGTGCAGCCGGTCACACCCGTGGAGCATCAACAGCCGAGCCGCGCTAATCGCAACTGGCCGCCCACGACCTGGCCGCCCCAGTCCCCCAAACTGTCCGGGGCTTCCGGCGGCCGTCCTTCCTCGACAACCGGCCTACCCTCCCACGCATCAAACCAGCCTCGCAGCGGCGTGATTCACCTGATGAATCGCCCTGCGGCGAACAACCCCTCCCCGCCCCAGCGGTCTGCCCCGGTCTCCGACCAGGTGCAAGAGTCTCCCGCCCGCCCGCCGGTCAGGCGGCCCGAATCGAGCGAAGCCAGTTACTCCTACGGACCCGGCAACTCACGCATGGTGACCTGGCCGCGTTCCAACGACCAACCGCTCCCGCAGCCCGCCTCGAAACAGCTGCCGGCCCCGCAAGTCGATTCCGGTCCTCAGACCACGAAGCCAAAGGCCGACGAGGCCGAAGAAGCGGCGGAAATCGGCCTCGACATCGGAGGGCAGCATCCGTTTCCGGTCCCTCGCCTGGCGCCGGTCGCCTCTCCAGGAACCGGTTCCGCGCTGAACGGACATCACTTCCCGCAACCGGAGCGGAACCTGCCGGGGATGCCGGCCCCCCCGAACGTGGACGCGGCCTCCCTGCAGACGCCGGTCGACCCGCTCGCCGGTTATTCGCAACGCATCGCCCAACACGACGAACTGCGGAATCGATCTGCGGAGCAGGTTTACGGAGAATCGCCGGCCGATTTCGTGGGAACTCCAACGAGGCTGATTCCGGCGCCGGTCCACCAGGTTCAGCAATATCCCTACCGGGGCGAGAACTACGCGGCCCCCCCCGTGAATCCCGCCACGGGCGAGCCTTGGCCGGGGCGAACCGTCGAAGTTCCCGGCACGACCGTGCAACCACACCAAAACAACGCAACAGCCCAGCCGCCGTATGGATCGCCGGACCGGACAACCGGCGACGGCTATGTCGTGCCGCCCCCCTATACCGCAGCGCCGGCCAACACCGCCCCGCTTTCGGCGGGACCGTCAGCCTGGTCCCACAGTAGCAGTCAGACCTCGGCCTACTCGGGACCGGTGATTATTCCCGGATCGCGCTGATTCTCTCAGCGAGGAAGACTTCTCAGCCTGCCAGGATTTGCTGCTCCAGGGATGCCACCAGATCGTGCATCGGCCATGATTCGGACGCCACCCGCACGCACTCTCCCTCTTCGACGAGGCGGGAGATTTTTCGTTCGGCCGACATCACGGTGGCGTGGTTGCGTCCGCCGAAGTATTCGCCGATCTCGCTGTAGGCCGATTGCGTCAACCGCCGCGCCAGATACATCGCCAGCATCCGCGGCTGCGTGACGGTTCGCGTCCGGCAGGCGGACTTCAACTCGTCGCTCGATACGCGAAACAGCTTGCACACCGCCGCTTCGACGTCGGCGATCCGCACGATGCGCAGGCAGTCGCGTTCGAGTCCCGACAGGATTCGGCGGGCCGAAGCCACGCTGATTCGCTTGCCCGTCATCACGTGCAGCGTCTGCAGACAGTTGAGCGCGCCTTCGAGTTCCCGCACGTTGTTCACAAAGCGGTCCGCAACGAACTTCAGCACTGCGTCATCGACATCCAGTTTCATCGCGGCGGCCTGCTGCCTGACAATCGTCAACCGGGTGTCGGAGTCGGGCGCTTCGATCCGGCAAACGAGTCCCGACAACAACCGCGACACCAATTCGTCCGACGACCGCGTGAGCAACCGGGGGTGCCGGTCGGCCGTCACGACGATCTGCCGGTCCTCCCGTTCGAGCTTCTTGATCGTGTTCAGAAACTCTTCCTGGAAGGCCCGCTTGCCGTCGAGAAAGTCCGCGTCGTCGAGCAGCAGCACGTCGACGTTGCGAAACTTCTGCCGGAAGCTCGGCAGCGTGCGTTCCGAGAGCGCCTGCGAAAAGTAGTTGCCGAAGTTTTCCCCGGTCAGCAGAAGCACCTGCAGGGCGGGGTAGTCCTTGCGGATCCGGCGGTAAATTCCTTCCAGCAGGTGCGTCTTGCCGTTCCCCACTCCGCCGTAGAGGTAGAGCGGCGTGTATCGCGCGCCCGGCGCTTCAGCGACCTGAATGGCCGCAAGATGCGCAAGTTCGTTGCAGCGTCCCGCGACGAAACTGCGGAGGTCGGCGTACTGCCGCGCCGCCGCCTTGCTGGTTCCTCCAGGCCTCGACGTCTTGCGATAGACGGAGGTCTGCGTCGGAGACTTGGCAGGGCGCGCCCCATCGGCGGCAATCGTTGCGTCGACTTCAAAACGCAACCGCGCCCCCTTGCCGAGGAGTTGCAACGCCGCTTCCCCGAGAGCCTCGCGAAACTGCTTTTGAATCCAGTTCAGCAGGTACGGATTGGCGACGTTCACGATCAACTCGTCGCCGTCGGCGTGAAATCGGGTCTTGCCTTCAAACCAATGGAGGTATCGCCGTTCCTCCAACGCTTCGATCAGAATCCGCCGGGCTTCCTGCGCGAGGCCGGCGCGATCAACGTCCGTTACGGGCGGCATCTTGCAACCCCCAGCCAGGTGCGCGCACCCCTCCTGTTGCGGTGCTGTGGCCGTTGCAGCACCACCGCGACAGCACTCCGTTGCTACTCCCTGCGGAATAGACCGGAAAGGGACGCGTTGTCCACGAAATGAACAGGGAAGGATCGGCGCGGACTCGCCGCACCGATAGGGAAGAGCCGTTGGCCCCGATGAATCGCCCACGCCCGCCGACGGTTCCGGTCTGCCTCGCCGTCGAACCTGTTCCACCAACAGGCGGCCCTCGACTGCGAAAAATCAACCGGAATCAGCCTGTGCACGACAGCCGACTCGTTCAGATGCCCTGCGGCCCACGATCACTCAGTGCGAGCGATCCTATCGTCAGTCCGCCGGACGTCAAATGAAAAGGACATCATTTCTTAACGCGGCGCGAAAACTTGATCGGCGGGATGCGCTTCTCTGCGGAAAACTCACCCACGATCGTCCGGCCTCCCGCCTGCGGGTGTGCAGAACGTGTGGATATCCCCGCCCCGGACGGAAACATCTCCACGCGACGCAAAACAACACCCCGCACTCCAACTGCTCTCTCTGCACGGAATTGCGATGCCGAGTCTGCAACTTCACGTACCGTTTCTCCCGTTCTCGGGTTTCAATTCCGCTGCCTCGTCTTCGTACGACTGACGTGCAGAATCTTGTTGTCCTGCGCGAATTCTTGCGATGGACCGTAGCGCACGCTGCCAGCGTGCGCCAGCCGCCTCTGCAATCAACGGGACGCACGCAAGGCTGCGTGCGCTACGTGCTTTGGTTGCGCGCGAAGCCCGCGCCGGGCCCTTCGTGCCGTTGTGGTCAACTTTTCGAGCGCCGGGAGCACAAGCATCGGCTTCTACAGAAACAGCGACTCGCCCCCCGCCCCTCGCCAACTGGTTCTGCTGTCGCATGGCCGCTCAGTCGAGCGTGTCGTTTCGCTCAATCGCAGACTCTCTTACACCCGCTCGGACTTCGATCTGCTTCTCGTTCGCTCCCGAAACGAAGTTGTCGGTCACCATCAACCTCACGCCGCGGGTCAGCAGCAGGCCGTAACGAGTGTGATTTCCCGGCGCCGCGCGCAGGTCGCGGATGATGTTGTAGCGAACGGAAAGGTCGGCGCTTTCGACCGTCGCGGAGCCTGAGACGGTGATGCCCGCCGGCTCGCTGACCGTCTCCGAGGTGCTGCCGACGTTCAGGATGACATTGTGTTCAATCGTCCCGTTCCGGACGCCGACGAGCCCGATCCCGTGCAGCGTTTCCGTGCCGGTAACGCTGCCGATGATGGTGTTGTGGCTGACTTTCACGTCGGTCGCCTCCATCCCCTCGCCTTCCGCCTCGAACCAGATGGCGCGATTGCAGCCGACGAACGTGTTGTTTTCGATGACCACGACCTCGTGCGGTTGCAGTCTGGTGCCCGCCACGGCGATCCCGCACCCGTTGCCCGCGCCGTTGAGGAAGTCGTCTACGTCCTGAAAGTAGCACTCGCTGATGTTGTAGTTGCCGCTCGCTGGAGCCTCGATCCCCTCCGGAGCGCCGTCCACTTCAGGATTGTTGAACTCGATGATGATGTTGAAGAAGTTTTCGAAACGGCAATTCGTCAGCGAGACGTCGCGCGTGTTCCAGAACTTCAGCGCGTTTTCCGGCCCGTTCCGGATCGTCACGTCGACGAAGTTCGCGCCGCGGTGCCGTCTGAGGAAGAAGGCCGACAGCGTGAGCCCGTCCCGTTCGCGATCCTGAAATGCATCGCGGTTGAGGTCGAAGGTGCCCCCTCGCACGTGCAGGTTCTCGGTGCCGTCGAGCGCCATGAACAGGTGGGCCAACTCACCCTCAGCAGGCGGCGGATCGGCGAGCTTGCGAATCACCGCGCCGCTGGCGCGAATCGTCGTGTTGCTCGGCAACAAATGTCCCCCCGCCGTGAGACACGTGGTTCCCGCCGGAAAGAGCAGGCTGCCGCCCTCGGCCGATATGGCTTCGATCGCCCGATTGATCGCGGCCGTGTCGTCCGTCACGCCGTCGCACGCCGCGCCGTACGCCCGCACGTCGAAGCCCCCTTCCTCTTGCGCACCGCTGCAGAACCCGGGCGTCAGAGAAATGACAAGCACCAGAAACGAAACCGCTGCGGTCGGGACATGAGACGTGACGCTGTTCATCGGTTGCTCCGCTGTTGCTGTTGAAAAGCGATATGTGCTTGACGGTCTCACACGAGTGTAACACGCACGCGTGCGGCGTCGCCTCATACCGGTCCGAGGCACCCGCCCTCTCAAAGCCCACGGGCCGCGTCCCGTGGGGCACGAAAAACCATGTGCCGCATTCTGCAATCCGATCCCCTGTTGTAGCCGACTCGCTCCGCCGAGTCGGATGTCCACGACACGGAATCTGCTGCCCACGAAATCTGCGCACCACACGAAGATTCTTCCCGTTGCTAGCACGGAAACAGGCCACAAAGAAACCCGGCGCGGGCCGTACGCACAACCCAACCGAAATCGAATTGGCCGGCAGCGGCGAAGCCGCGCCAGCATGTAGCCGTGAGCGCAAGCTCATGGAAAACATGACGCTCACAAATGAAGTGAGCCGCGAACGCGGTGACAGCAACCCAACCACGTAGCGCACGCAGCCTTGCGTGCGTCCCGCTGATCGCAGAGGTGGGTGGCGCACGCTAGCAGCGTGCGCTACGGGCCAACGCAGGAATTTGCGCAGGACAACAAGATTCTGCACGTTAGTAGTACGAAGCCAACCATCCAGGTAAGTCAGTCCTGCAACCTGTCGGACCTCGAGATTCCCTGTCCCGGGCACTTCTTGGTGTTCTTTGTGTCTTTGTGGTCGTCCAATTGAGCACTCGAATGCAAAACCGGCTGGCAGAATTTACGCACCACCCAAGCGAGTTGTGGCTGACTCATGCGTTCAGACGCGCGCGACGACCACCACGGGCACAGCCAACTCATCCGGACGGTTGACTTGCAGCCGCGACGAGACAGGATGAGCATCCGGTCCGGTGAACTCGTCACGCGCAGGAAGCCATAGAAATGACCGAGGCGGCGACAGTCGACTGGGACACGCTCATTACCGAGGCGATCGAGACGCCCGACGCGGTGCTCTCGAACTTCCGCATCACCCGCGTGCACTACCTGTTGTCGACGGCTCTGCAGGAAGCGGTCGGCCCGGATGCCGGAGCGAATTTCCATAGCTGGGCGGTGTGGGGATCTCGAAAGGCGGGCATCACGATTCGCAAAGCCGACAAGGACCAGGCCTCGCGCGATGCAATGATCGTCGCAGGCGTTGTTGGAGGAGCGGTGGGAGCGATTGTCGGCTGGCTGACGGCATCGACCGCAGGCTGGTCCATCACGGCCGCAATGGGCCTTTGGGTTCCCGCCGGAACCCTGGCGGGAGGCGGCTGTGGCCGGTTGCTCGCGGCGTACACGCGCAACGCTGCGTCGCGATCGATTCTGGAGGGCAACCGCACCGTTCTGGACGACATCGGCCGACTGACTGCGCGCTATCTGGCGTACGCCGCAGCCGTTCCACAGCCGAGCAGCGCGGACTTCGACGAGTTTCTCGCGAAGTTCACCCCCGGACCGACCGACGAAGGAGGGCAGGACTTATTGCGACGGGCGTTCGAGCAATACGAGGCGGCCCGCCGCAGCAGCGACCCCAAGGTCCGGCATGAGGCCAACTATTTTGCGAACTGTCTGGCTGTGCTGCACGAACACATCCGGTTGCAGCCCTACATCAGCCGGTCGCTGCCGTTTCTCATCAAGAAATGCGTCACCGAGCGGTTGATGACCTACAGCGTCGGGAAAAAACAACTGGCCGTTCACGAGGACGTGCCGCCGCTTGCTGGGGAACCGTTTCCCGCCACTCTGAAAGACCTGCAGAACAAAGAGTTGAACGAGTTCCTCAACGGCCCGCACGGCTGGGATCCGGGGCGGGGAACGTTGGCGAACACACGGGCGCGGGACTGGACGAGGCTCCGTGAACGAATGGGATATGTCGTCAATCTGTTCCGCACGCGGCACCTCGATCCGAACGTCACCGCTTCGCCATACACTCAGCCGCAACTCGTTGCCATCGCCTCCGGCAGCTTGCCCCCTCCGCCCTGGTAAGCGCCCGTGAAGCAGACACACGCCGAATGACTTCCACACAGACCATGCATTCCTGAGACCAAACCCATCACCAACGTGCGACTGCCGTGGGCGGCGATTCCGTGCCACGCCGATACGTCGACTTGCGCATCATGGTGCGGCAAGCAATCGTTGTAATTCCGATGCAAAGCGATCGAGGTCGAACGAGTCCGAATAAAGGGTATGTTCCCTGATCCGCAGTTGACCGATTCCGTTCTTCATCACGAAGTACGTCGCAGCAATCTCTCTGGCATCCACCACAACCGGATGTGATGCAAACTCTTCGCTGAGGTTGTGGACGGCAGAATCCTCGTCCTCGGTGAGGAGCGCGATGATGCGGTAGACATCGAGTGCATGATGCCGTCCCAGGTCTTTGTTGTCATCGTCCATCCGATCCCGAAACGCGCACAGTTTCGTCAACACGTACGTGAAGGCCTGGGGAATAAGCACTTCTGTCTGGCGTGGTTCTCCTGTGGAGAGTTCTCCTGATATCGGAATGCGCAGTGTGTCCCGTTCAACGCCGACGGCTTCTTCAAGTTTGCTCGCATGCAGCTTGACGCTCGGTTTTGGACGGACACGCCGGACATCCTTCTTGACGCGTTCGGCGAGCTTTCCCAATGGTGCCGCTAAGAAGTCGATCTTGACCTGCCCCGGTTTCATATCGCGAACGAACTGCATGTATTTCGCCGCTTCCACGACCTGGAAATCAAGGGCATCCAGAACTTGCCGAATCTCCTTCATCGACTCAGAGTCGGTCACAACTTCGGCCCGCAGGATCAGGTCAATGTCTTCGGTAGTACGCGCGGACGGCAGGAACCTTGGAGAAAACAGAGTGCGAATCTCTGGATTATCTTTGAGGTAGAGCTGCTTGAGATACAGGCCGTAGCCCCCACCGACGATCAGCTCACGGCTGGGAAGTGCAGCATCGAGATCCAGGAGTGTCGTCAGTAGCGGTTCGCGCGACATGCCGTTTAGCCGAGAGCCATCAGTTGAGTTCTCGCAAGATGAAGTCTCTTACCTGCGCGGCGGCCTCGCGCTCGCGCTTGTCTCCAGCCGACAGCTCCAGAAAAACTTGAACCGGAGAGGCATAGGGCAGGTCTTCTTTGAAGCGGGCATCGAAGTAAACCGTCGGGTCGTCCGTTTGGCGCAACTCCAGATCAATGAAGCGTGTCGTTTGTTCCATCTTGCTGCTCCATGCTTCGAGCAAGCGGTCGATGTCTCGCGTGTAGAAGACGGGCCATTCGTCTCGCCCCATGACCGCATATGCGTCGGTCGAACTTCGTCCCGTCAGCACGAGGTTGCTCCTGCCGGGAACGGCTGCCACGAGTTTTTCGATGGGCTCTGATGAGGAGCAGGTGAATGTCCGGGTGACTTTCGCTTCCTGGTAGCTGGCTGAGAGTTTTTCCAGCAGCTTGTCGGCTTGCCGCAGCCGGATTTCGTCGGCCGTGCGGTCGACGATCAGGTCGGATTCGAATCGTTTGAGGGCTTTCGAGATGGTCGAGAGGGCGATGCTCCCTCCCCGCTGCTCAACTTCGTCCTCAATGTCGGCCAGGGATTCGAATGTGGTCCGGCAGAGAAGGGTGCGAGCGACAAGCGAAGTGGTGCCCCGGTACGCGTACTTGGCTGGAGCCGAATCGGGATACTTGTTCGGATTTCCAGTGCGAAAGACGAGCAACCGATCGGGTATGTTGACGACGCCGTTTCCCGAAAGGTCGATACCGCTCAGTTGTTGACGCTGAAGCTCTTCGAGCTGCGCCTCACGGAGATACGGTACGACGATGATCGGGTAGTATGAAGTGTCCTCAACTGCTTGCTGGATTTGGCGCGAGGCATCCTCAACCGCGCGCGGTGTACTCCGGCTGTTCAGTTGGGCGGCAAACTCGAAGGTCTCATCGCCGTAGCGGATGTCAAGAATGGCATCGACGCCCGTCTCCCGCAACACCGAGATTGCGCGGTTCGTGCTGATCGAGAGTGGTGGAAAATCAATCCCACGCTCCAACTTCGAAAGCATTTCAGTTTCGTTGAGCATGCTCTGCTTCTCCTGCCTCTCATCAGACGAAGCACGGCCTTTTCCAGAATGGCATGGTTTTCCAGGCACGGATAACGTCCAATTATTGGAAGATGGCCGTGCTTTTCCAATTTTCGGGCGTTTTCCATTTGCGGAAAATCGCAAATAAGTGGAAAAAGTTGGCCGCACCGCCGAAAAACAGGAAGGCTCAAGCAACCCCCTCGCGGCAGGCGGGCATGAGAGACCGAATTCGACCGATCAAATGAGGACGCTGGCAGCCACTGGCTATGCCAGGGCGATCTACAGACGACGAGCGGTCCGTCCATTGAAGCCTGACAAGAGTGTCGGGAGAGTGATTCGCGCGAAAGCACGAATCCCGCCGGGTTTCGTGTGGATTCGCAGTTGAGGCAACCCGAGAAACAAGCCCCTGCCCCTGACAGGGCCCTACCCCGTCAAGGCCCGATCTCGTTCCCTTTGCTTCGATGTCTCCTCGGCCCCGTCGGCCCGGACCGATTTCTCAACCACTCGCACCGCTCCCTCCGCCGGCCACACGCCCGAGCCTCTTTGTTTCGCCCACACCTGCGTCAACTCCGCTCCGAACAGGAAGATCATGGACGAGTAGTACACCCAGATGAGAATCAGCGCCAGCGATCCCGCCGCGCCGTAAGTGCTTTCCATGTTCTTGCTGCCCAGGTAAGCGCCGATTGCGAACTTCCCGACCACGAACAGCACGCCGGTCACAGCCGCCCCGAATGCAACGTCCGACCACGCGACCTTTGCGTCGGGCAGAAACTTGAACATCGCCCCGAAGAGAACCACGATCACCGCCAGCGACACCACCAGATTGATCGCCATTAGAACTCCCTGAGAAACGTCCTGCGGGAGCCAGCCGGCAATCGTGTCTCCCGCGGCAGCCAGCACAGAACTGGCGATCAGGGAGACCAGCAGCAAAAAGGCGATGCCGCAAATCATCCCGAACGACAGCAGTCGCTTCGTCACGAAGTTCCAGAGGCCGCCCTGTTCGGGGTCCGGCTTCACTTCCCAGGCGTCATTCAGCGCCCCCTGAAGCTGCCCCACAAGGCCCGTCGCCCCCACCAGCAGCATCACGCCGCTCAACACCGACGCGAGAATTCCGCGATCCGATTGACTCGCGTTTCTCAGCATTGTCCGAACCTGCTCCGCGCCGTTCTCCCCCACGACGCTGCGGATCTCCTGCTGCACCAGGCCTTCCACATCCGACGGATCCCAGATCAGGCCGCAGATCATCATCACGATGATCATCAGCGGCGCGAGCGAGAAGACGGTGTAATACGCCAGCGCCGCCGCCATCCGCATGCACTTGTCTTCCGAGAACTCGGCGAATGCCTGCTTGATCAGTTGAAACATCGGTCAACTCCTGCCTGTCACGATTCCGGTCGCAAATTTCCCGCGTATCGATTCAGCATCTACCGTTCCGATTGGCCCCCGCTTTGCATCCGGAACAGGTCATTGCGCCGGAATTCGGCAACAGTCCGCGAAATCGACTGCGGTAAGCCGGTCAAGTCGCGGAAATTCGGCGAAAACCCGCGATCGCCCCTTGAACCGCACGGCTGGTCAATCAGCCGCCAGCACGACCGGTCGGCGATCAAGTTGGATTCATGGGTTGAAGCAGCCTGCGACCGAAAATGACGAATGAATCCGGGCGTTTTCTTCAGGTGATCCCCCAAAAGCGATTCAGTAACCGCCTCTAAGCGCTCCTGGCGGAGTTCGTGTAACCATTCGGATGCAGGGAGAACGCCGGCTGGGGTCTGTGTCTCAACGGCGAACACCGCAGGATCGAGCGACCAGCCCCCCGCGGCGGAGCCCGTCCGGTAGTTTTTGTAACGATAGATTTTCGATTTTCAGGGTACGGGAGGAGTCAATGTTTCACGTTGAAGCAAGTTCCGTTGATCAGGTGTGCGCGCATCAGGGGTGCAACTGTCTCGTCGATCCCGGCCAAGGCGTGGTCAAGGACGGCAAGAACTACTGCTGCCAGGGCTGCGCAGACGGCACAGGCTGCGAAAATCCGAATTGTGATTGCAACAAGAGCTGACTTCGCGCGAGTCGTCATCCAGAGCCCGACTTCCGTCCCCCCAAGGCGGATTGAGCTCATCAAGCAACCCACAAGTCGAACCCTGCCACGGCGCTCGGCCGCGCCCCAGCAATTCATGAGGCCGACTCGACGGAGTGAATCGGCCGCTTTCGCTGACTTCTTGAGCCAGGTCGGCGATTGCGCTTTGCAAATCAGTGTTGGCGATCTGTCTCGCGGATTCTCGTCCTCGACGATCCAGACACCGCTCGACGCGGACACATGGTCGAGCAATTTGCTCTAACTTCTTTGAAACCGGACCCGCCTTCTTTGAAACCGGACCCGCTCCGGGCTGGTAACCCTCTGCGACGAACCGCAAGATAGCGGAAGTCTCCGCCGTCGCAGCCGATGGTCCGATCCTGTTTGATGCGGTTCCGCCGCGACGCTCCGAATCGCCGATTCCCTCCCCGGCCGAACGAGACCTGTTCATGCTCCGCTGCCCGCCCCGCTTCTTCCGTCACTCGCTGCTGCTGGCGAGTCTCACTTTCTGCTCGGTTTCCGTCGCGTTCGCGGAAGACCCAGAACCTCGACCCCTCGCCGAGAGATTCCCCTCCGGCGCCTTCGCCTGTCTCGAAGCCGAAGGCCTCGGACCCGTCGCTCGGCAATTGCAGGAATCCGCCCTGTTGGAACGGATTCTCGCCTCGCCGCAGTACCAGCAGTACCGCAAAACAGACCAGTATCAGCAGCAACAGGCCGGCCGGCAGATCCTCGAAGCCCAACTCAGGACCGACCTCTGGACCCTGTTCGAGAAAGTGCTGGGAGGAAGATGGATCGCCGCCCTTTATCCCGGCGACCAGCCCCAGCAGCCGCATCTGGCCGTTCTGATTGAAGCGACCGACGCCGAACTGCTGGCTCTCATTCAAGAGCGAATCGATCCGTTCCTCGATCTGGCCGGCGACCGCGTGGAGCGCTTCGAGACTCCCGCCGGCACGCCCGGGTTCGCACTCGACGGCAAATTGTATGTCGTCATTGCCGGAGAGACCGTCTTCGCCGCCTCGACGCGGGATCTGCTCGAACAACTCCAGTCCGGCAGTGATCCCGAATCCGATCCGTCCGCCGCCAGCCTCGCCACTGACGAGCGTTTTGTCGCGATGGCCGACCAGCTCGGAGACGGCCACGAGCTGCGCCTCTTCGTCGATTCACACGCCATCGGGGCCGCCACGGACGGCCGGATGGGCATCCCCGAGAAACTCGACAATCCCCTCGCGTCGTTGCTGTTCAGCGGACTGCTCGAACTCGTGGCCCACAGCCCGTACGCCGGCGTCACGGTCGATGTCGAGGAAAATGGCTTCGCGGTTGCCGCCTCGGTGGCAGGCGCCGCACACGAGTTGGACGAGTCCCATCACGTCTTTTTCCCGTCACCCGGTGATGCGGGCGCCCCGGCGATCCCACAGGTCGAAGGGCTGATCGGGGGTTTCGCCTGGTACCGGAACCTCGATCAGTGGTACAGGCAGCGCGAAACCTACCTGCAGCCCGAAGCGCTGCCGGGCTTCGACCAGTTCGAGACCAACATCGGCAACCTGCTGCCCGGCCGGGATATCGGCGAAGACGTGCTGCCCCTGCTCGGCGATCGCATGACATTTCTGGCCGCCCTGCAGAACTTCGATCATCTCGAAGGCGAACCCGGCTTGAAACTCCCCGGGTTCGCGGCCGTCATCGAACTCGCCGACCCCGAGGAAGGCGCCGACACGCTGCGGCTCTTCTTTCAGACGCTCACCGCCGTGCTCAATCTCCAGGCCAGCGCGCAAGGACGCGAACCGTGGATCATGGATTCGGAGTCCTACGGCGGAGCGCACATCTCTTACGGCCGCTATCTCAGCACGCCGGAGGGCGACTCGCTGCCGGTCGTGTTCAATTTTCAACCCGCCTCCGCTCTGGTCGGCAACCAGTTTCTCCTCTGTTCGTCGGTCGATCTCTGCCGCGAACTGATTGACGCCGCACAGACCCCGGCCGACGCAACCGCCGGTTCAAGTCGCTGCTTCGATCTGGAACTCCACGCCGCCACTCTCGCCGACGCGTTCGAGAAGAACCGCACCGTGCTGGAAGCGCGCGCCATTCAGGACGGAACTGAGCCAGAGCGGGCGAGTGAGGATGTCGCGGCGCTACTGGAGTTGATCCGCATGATGCAGGGTCTGCAACTGACGACGTCCGCCGGTGAGGGAACGTACGAATTGAGGCTGCAGGGGAGTTGGAAGTGAATCTCAAGCTGCGCACGGACGATCCGCTGGCGCCGGCCGAACCGGCAAACCGTTCCTGGACCCGGCACGACGCGGCCCACCTGCTCCGGCGAACCGGATTCGGAGCAACCGTCACGGAGATCGACCGGGCCGTCGACGAGGGTCTGGAGGCCACGCTCCAGCGGCGACTCGCCCCCCAGCCGGAGTCGGAGGAGTTCGATCAGGTCGCCCGGTTGCTGCGGAATACCGCCCATCAGACCGGTTCCATCGGCGACCTCAAGGCCTGGTGGTTCTACCGCATGCGGTACACCGCCAATTCGCTGGTCGAGCGGATGGCGCTCCTCTGGCACGATCACTTCGCCACGTCCTACGGCAAAGTGCAGTCGGTCAAGCAGATGGCCGCCCAGAACGACGCTTTCCGCCGGCATGCGCTGGGCGATTTTCGAGAACTGTTGCACGAAATGTCCCGCGACGTCGCAATGCTCGTCTGGCTGGACGGGAACGCCAACCGCAAACGGCATCCCAACGAAAACTTCGCCCGCGAGGTGATGGAACTCTTCAGCCTCGGCATCGGCAACTACACCGAAGCCGACATCATCGAGGCGGCCCGCGCCTTCAGCGGATGGCATGTCCGTAAAGGAGAGTTCTGGTTCAACGAACTCCAACACGACACCGGCGAGAAAACCGTCTTCGGCCGCACGGGAAATCTCAACGGTGACGACGTCATCGAACTCTGTCTCGAACAGCCCGCCTGCCCGCGGTTCATCGCCGTCAAACTCCTGCGCTACTTCGTGCAACCGGAGCCGCAGGAGGAACTGATCGCCGCCCTGGCAGATCGCATTCAGGCGCACAACTTCCAGATAACGCCAGTCCTCGGAGAACTGTTCCGCTCCCGCGCGTTCTGGGCGGAGTCGTCGCGACTGGCACTCATCAAGAGCCCTGTCGACCTCGTCGTCGGCTCGCAAAGATCGCTGGAGGTCCGCTCCAACCTGAATGCGAGCGCTGAGGCACTGGAAAAACTCGGCCAGGATCTGTTCCAGCCGCCGACCGTCAAGGGCTGGGACGGAGGCAGAGACTGGATCAGCACCACGACAATGATTCTGAGGATCAACTTCGCCACCGAACTTGCCGGCGGGGAACGGTTCGGCGAGATGCCCCACCCCGCTGCACTCGCGCGGCAGTTGGGCGCCGGTTCGCGCGAAGAAGTCGTTACGCAGATCGCCGCCTTTCTGCTGGGACGCGAACCGGCGACGGAAGAGACGCACGAACTCGCGGCGGCGTATCAGCAGGCCGGCGGAGATCGCACCGCGCGTATTCGCAGCCTCCTGCAGATCGTCTTGTCGACGCCCGATTACCAACTCACCTGAGCGATGAAGGAGTGAGTGATGCGTTTGAATCGACGGCTCTTTCTCGAACAGGCCGGCGCCTGCGGATTGTTGTCGCTCGGAGTCGCTCCCCCGGCATTGCTGTCACGTATGGCCCGGGCGGGCGAGAACTCGGCGAACGATCGAATCCTCGTCGTCGTCGAACTGGCCGGCGGAAACGACGGGCTCAACACCGTCATCCCCTACGGCGACGACATCTACCACCGGTCGCGACCCGGAATCGCGATCCCGCAAACAAACCTCCTCCGAATCGACGACTACCTCGGTCTGCACCCCTCGCTGCGGGAGTTGAAGGATCGCTACGACAACGGCTCCGTGGCGATCGTGCAGGGGGTCGGGTATCCCAATCCCGACCGGTCGCACTTCCGGTCGATGGACATCTGGCACTCCGCCCAGCCGGAAAACGAATCCCCCCAGATCGGGTGGCTCGGCGCCGCGCTCGATCACGACGCCCAGCGCCGGTCAGGGGA
This sequence comes from Planctomycetota bacterium, assembly GCA_003388505.1. Classification (GTDB taxonomy): domain Bacteria; phylum Planctomycetota; class Planctomycetia; order Planctomycetales; family Planctomycetaceae; genus MB-PLM-1. The sequence goes on along the minus strand of QQVO01000006.1, from coordinate 73,668 downwards.
AATGCCGGCACTGGCGATCGGTTCTCAGGAGCGGCCCCTCGCCGTCACCGCCTACGACGTGAACGTGCCCAACGTGCAGAGTCTCGAGGAGTACCGCCTGCAACCGGGCGCAGCGGACGCCGAACGCGCTGCGGCGCGGCAGCGCGTCCTGGGGCAACTCGCCGATCAGCAGGCTCCGCAGGGATCGGACCTGGAGTTTCTCAGGCGAACGACCCGCACCGCATTGCAGTCTGCCCGAAAGATCGAAGAGGTGCTCGCGCGCGGCGCCGGCAACATCAAGTATCCGGCCACCGGTCTGGGTCAGAAACTGCACGCCGTCTCGCGCGTCATCGCGAGCGATCTCGGCACCAGAATCTTCTTCGTCTCCCTCGGCGGGTTCGATACCCATTCGCAACAGCAGGGGGCGCATCAGGGATTGCTGGCCGAACTATCCGGCGCGGTCAACGCCTTCTTCCAGGACCTTGAGCAGCAGCATCTCGACGAACGCGTGCTGCTCGTCACCTTCTCCGAGTTCGGCCGCCGCGTCCACGAGAACGGCAGCCTCGGCACCGACCACGGCGCCGCGTCGCAGATGTTCGTCATGGGGCCAGACACAAACGGCGGCCTCGTCGGCGAACACCCCAGCCTCAACGACCTCACTCAGGGCGACCTCAAACACCACACCGACTTCCGCTCCGTCTACGCCACCCTCCTCGAAAACTGGCTCCAGATCCCCGCCGAACCGGTGCTTGGCAAGCAATTCCCCAAGCTCAATTTCGTCTCAACCTGAGCTAAGTAGGGCCGGCTGTGCCGGCCGACGGGCCGTGTTTGCAGTTCTGCTCTCCATCTCCGGCCGGTACAGCCGGCTCTGCTCAACTAAAGCAGTCCATTGAACCCCGCGGCTTCTGAAAGCGAATGGGATCAACTTAAGTCGGCCCTTAAGGTCGGTACGCGCGTTCGAGGAGTTGTACGAGAACACAAGGCATTTGGAATGTTTGTCGATGTTCCTGGCGTTGTGTTCGATGGCTTGGTGCAGATCACGGACGTTGCTGACGCTCACCCGGTGAGCGTCGCAGAGTTTCCGGAAGTAGGATCGGAGATTGAAGCCGTGGTGCTCGGATTCAAGGAACACAACCGACAGATATGGCTGGGTACGAAACCGAGTCAACTGGCTGGCGCGGAATGACGCTCCGGCACAGTTGCGGGTCGCAAATGATCCCCGGCTCGTGAAGTACGGAGACTATTCCGAAATTGCATCGCTCATCGCCCCGATGCCCTGCGTCCGAGAAACAGGCTCCGAGGACGGGCTGATCGTGCCACTGTGGGACGATCTGTTCCGCCAGCGGCTGCCCCGCGCCTATGCCGCCGCCCGCGCGCCCGGTAATCTGCACTTCGATCGCTTTGCGGGAGGCCACGAGTGGAGCGGCCGCAATACCCCGTAGCCGAAGTCGTGAGACTTCGGATGAACAGCGACAGAACGCCTCAAAACCTCACAACGTCGTCAACCGGTTAAAAACTTCACCATGACCACCATCCTCCGCTGCAGCGCCGTCATCCTGATCCTCACCATCGCTCACACCGGCGCCGCCGAAGAAGCCGCCGTCCGCGAGCAACTCGTCCAGTCGCGAACGCGCTACGACACCGCCGACGCCTGGGCCGAGCGGCGCGCCGAATTGCGCGAAGAGTTCCTGAAAGGAGCCGGCCTGTGGCCGCTGACGGAACGGCCCGACGTGCAGGCCCTCGTCCACAGCCGCCGCGAATACGACGGCTACTCGGTTGAGAACGTCGCGCTCGAGACCGTCCCCGGTTTCTATTGCACCGGCAACCTCTACCGTCCGCTCGACCAGCAGACCCCCGGCCCCGCTATCCTCTGCCCGCACGGTCATTTCCGTCCCCTCGGCCGGTTTCGCGAGAACCATCAGATCCGCTGCGCCCACTTCGCCCGCATGGGGGCGACCGTCTTCTCTTACAGCATGGTCGGCTGGCAGGATTCCCAGCAGACCACCCACGATGATCCCCTCGTCCTCGCGCTACAGACCTGGAACAGCCTCCGCATCGTCGACTACCTCACCGCACTCGATACCGTCGATCCCGAGCGGGTCGGCATCACCGGGGCGTCCGGCGGGGGAACGCAGGCGTTCTTTCTGGCGCTGATCGACGACCGGATCAAGGTGTCCGCCCCCTTGGTCATCGTCTATCACTGGGCCGCCCCGGAAGGCTGCCTCTGCGAAGGAGGACTCCCCGTCATGCAGGAAGCGGAGACGAACGCCATCGAACTCGCTGCCGCCGTGTCGCCAAGGGCCCAACTCATCATCTCGGTCGGCAACGACCCGACCGAGCGGTTCCCCGAATTTGGCTACCCGTTCATCGAACACATGTACCGCGTCGCCGGCGCCTCCGAAGTGGTCCAGAGCGCTCACTTCCCCGACGAAGGACACGACTTCGGCCCGTCCAAACGCGAACTCGTTTACGAGTTTTTCGGGAAGCACCTCTCGGCCGAGTCAAACTCGTTCAAGCTCCTTCCCGAAGACCTCAGTGCGATCACCATCGAGACGCCCGAGCAGATGCAGGTCTTCTCCGAGGAACATCCGCTGCCTGAGGGAGCTCTCTCCGGCAGCGACGCCGTCGACGCCGCCTTCCGCCGCCACCTCGCCGCACTTCGCGACTAGAGCGGAGTATTCATCAAGCATTGCACCACAGAGAACTCAGCGCCAGCCTCCGGCCGCAACCAATGTAACCGACTCGCTCCGCCGAGTCGGATGTCCACGACGTGGAGTCTGTCGCACGCCAAGTCTGCGCTCGACGCGAAACTCTCCACCGTTAGAGCCTACTTCATTGAACCACAGCGGTTCTGGCGTCGCCGCCCTCGCCCACAACCCAACCGGAGGCAAACCAGAACTGAGCGACGAAGCCGCGCAAGCATGTAACCGTGAGCGCAAGCTCATGGAAAACTCCTCCTCCGTGACTCCGTGGTGCCAATTATTCCGGCAGCCGGTCGAACAGTTCGTAGACTCTCTCGGTGGGCCGCTCCGGGGGCGAGGTGCGGGTCGGCATCTGGAGTTGGTTGCCGATGTTGCGGCTGGCGGTCGGGTTGTCGGTGCGGGGCGGCTGAGAGTCCGCGCCCGGCTCACGAAACGGCCGCCAGGCGGCCGGCTGGACCGGCTCGGCCGGGGCCATCGGCGGAACCGCCGCGCTGCCAGGTTCGGCGGGGAACGGGCGGGGTGTGGCCGGGAATGGAACGGCTGCGCTGCCGGGCTTGACCGGGAATGGGTCTTCAGTCGCCGGGGGTGGCGGAGGGACGACGTCTGAGCCGTCGTCGAATTCGGCGGGAGGCGCTGGTGGGGGGGCGTCGGGGACCGGGACAATCGCGCCGTTGCCGCCGTTCACCGCTGCTTCCGAGGTGAACGTCACCCGGCCCACCGGTGCGTCGGACACAAACGGTTCCGGCGCGTCGTCGACATGTTTCGCGGGGTGTGCGTAGGCCCGCGCCCGGCCGTGCCGATCGGCGTCGTCGTACGCTTCGGGAACCCACGGGCCCTCCATCAGGTGCACGTTGTTGTAGGCCAGCGCCGTCCCTTTGCGGTACTGCAGGTCGGCCAGCGCCTTGTTGTAATCGACCAGGCTCGCATAGTAGGCCTGCTCGGCCTCCGCCCGCCGCTGGTAGGCGCGGAGGATGACGTCGACGTTGTCCTCCGTCAGCACCCGCGGTTCGAGGCCGCGGACGTTCTCCCGCGTCGCCTCATACCGCAGCCGGTTCGACTGCAACGTGGCGAACGCGCGGGCCAGTTCCTGGTACGAGGCGGCCAGTTCGTGGCCGATCTCCAGTTCCTGCTGGGCGAGCGCCTCCTGCGCCTTGAGCAGCCGCAACTCGTAACTGCGGACCTGCGCATGCGCCGAGCGGAACCCGATCGGCCAGTTCATCTGAAAGCCCAGGTTCCAGCCGGTGTGGTTGTTGGCCGTCAGCGTCTGGGCGTAGCTGTTGATCGAGGGGCCGTCATAGTCGATGAGGTTGTCGCCGAACGCATTGACGCGGTAGCCGGCGAGGAAGTCGAGTCGCGGCTGCGTGAGGCTCCTGGCCGCCTTGAGCTGCAGGTCGAGGCTCTTGATCCGCCACTTCTGCTGCCGCAGGTCGACCCGGTGGGTGAGCGCCTGGGTGAGGTCGCTGTACCAGTCGGGGATCAGTTCGGCGGTGACCGGGGTCGAGGCCGGGCGGAAGATCGTATTGTCGTTGACCTCGACCGCCATCAATCTGCGGAGCCGGGTCTCGGCCGTGTAGATGTTGGAGAGGGCGGTCTGGGCGGCCGCTTCCGCCGCGTGCAGGGCGCCGCGGGCCTGCGCTTCGTCGGCCGGGATCAGCACTTCGCCCGCCTGCTTTTCGGTCAGCCGCCAGGTCTCCAGGGCGGAGTCCCGCGCTTCGACCGCCGTGTCGTAGGTGCGATAGGCGAGGTAGAGGTCCCAGTACGCGTTCTCCACGTCGAGCACCAGGTTCTGCACGCTGCGTTCAAAGGCGGCGATCTCGATGTCGTTGTTGATGCGGGCGATCAGCACCCCCTGCGAAACGCCCGTGATCCCGCCGAAGCTCCGCGCGATCGGCCCCGCCGTGCGGGTGAACTCGGTGCCGGCCCCCGCCAGCAGCGGCTGCTGGTAAAGGACTTCGATATTGCCGGTGTAGACCGAGTTGAACAGCGAAGCCGGACCGCTGAAGGCGCTCGACCAGAGATAGTCCACGTTGTGGTTGAACTGCACCGTGCCGCCGTTGGCAAAGGACTTCGACAGCGAGGACTGGTACATCGCCGTGTCGTTGACCAGCGCGCCGCCGCCCCCCACGCCGCCGCCGAAGAACGGGTTGTTCTGCAGCGTCTCCTCCCGCCCCCAGATCATCTGTGTCGTGAGCTGCGCGTCGAAGTCCGACAGCGCCGCTTCCACCCCCCGGTTCCCGAACAGCACGCCCGATTCCTGAATCGCCGGATCGAACACGCTCGGCGCCGACTCGGGCGAGACCAGCAGCGAGTTGCCCGGCGAGAGGAAGTCGGCGTTGCGGCGGATGATCTCGCTGTTGATCAGCGCCGTGTGGACCGCCTCGGCCAGCAGCAACTCGCGGATCTCGCACCGCTCGAGGTCGCGGATCGTGTGCGGCGGCGCGGAGGCCGCCAGCTCGGGCGCGGTCTCCGTCGCCACCACCGGGTATTCGATCTCGGTGGCGTAATTGCGGTAGTAGCGATGATCGCCTTTGCCGAAGTAGTGGATCTTGGGCTGCTCAAACGCGCATCCGGCGACGGCCGAAACCATCGCTCCCCACACCGCCTGTCGGCAGATTTTGCGCCATTTCGCCGGAAGCATAAGACGTCCGTGTCCTGGTCGACTGACAGCAAAACGCAGGGTCCGCTGCGCGGACCGCCCCGCAATATTCAATCACCGCACATCGGTCCGCACAGCGGACCCTGCCCGGCTCGCGCACGCCGGTCCTCCACCGGCCGCACAACCGTTACAACCGGTATCGGCGCAAAGGCCCCGCCAGATTCACTGTTTTCACAAACGTAGGGTCCGCGGTGGAACACACGCGCGAATTTCAAACCGCTCCAAAACGGACCCGACTTGACCGTGGAAAACGCATGCAGACGCCGAGTACGGAGAGCATGGTTGGAAAACCGACCCCCCGTCGCACAAAATGGAACATCGGGCCTCGAAACGGAAAATGCACATCCCCAGCATCCCTCGGGAGCGGAATGTCGATGAGCCACGGATTGTTCACCCAGCGCGCCATGCGAAACGTCCTCCTGGCCGGCCAGGCGTGCCTCCTCATTCTCGTTGCATCGCCGTCCGCCTCGCCCGCCGCCGCGGACGATGACGAACTGGAGCGATTCTTCGAAACCGAAATCCGCCCCGTCCTCGCCGAGCGGTGTGTCGAATGCCACGGCGAACAGGAGCAGTCGAACGGACTCAGGCTCGACTCGCGCGAAGCAATCCTCAACGGAGGCGACGCCGGACCGGCCCTCGTTCCCGGAAAACCCGATGAGAGCCTCCTGCTCAAAGCAGTCCGCCGCGAAGGCGACCTCGAGATGCCGCCCGACGAACCCCTCAGCAAAGCCCAGATCGCAGCCCTCAGTCGCTGGGTCGAACTGAACGCCTACTGGCCGGAATCGTCTGCACAGATCTCCTCTTCCACCGCAGACAAAGGCGCGGGCCACTGGGCGTTTCAGCCGGTCGTCAAGCCGGACCTGCCGCCCACCGCGGATGACCAATGGGTCCGCACACCGGTCGACGCATTCGTACTGGCCCGCCTGCAGGAAGCCGGACTCGCGCACTCCCCCGAGGCCGATCGGCGAACATTGATCCGGCGTTTGACCTACTCACTGACCGGCCTGCCTCCCACCCCCGAAGATGTCGACGCATTCGTCTCCACCGACGACCCGCACGCCTACGAGCAACTCGTCGAACGGCTGCTCGATTCCCCCCACTACGGCGAGCAATGGGCGCGGCACTGGCTCGACGTCGCCCGCTACTCCGACACCAAAGGCTACGTCTACGCCCGCGAGGAGCGCTTCTGGGTCCACGCCTGGACCTACAGAGACTGGGTCGTCAACGCGCTCAACGACGACATGCCCTACGACCGCTTCCTCCTCCTGCAGATCGCCGCCGACCAGGTGGAAGATCGACGACTCACCGACCTCGCCGCAATGGGATTCCTCACGGTCGGCCGGCGGTTCCTCGGCGTGGAACGCGACATCATCGACGACCGCATCGACGTCGTCACGCGCGGAACAATGGGACTCTCCGTCGCCTGCGCGCGGTGCCACGACCACAAATACGATCCGATTCCCACCGCCGACTACTATTCCCTCTACGGCGTCTTCGACAGCAGCCGCGAAGAGTACGTCCGGCTCGAACCCGAACCGAGCGGCGACGAAGCGTTTGAAAGCGAACTGGCCAAGCGCCGCGAAGCGCTCCAGACTCGCCTCGCCGCCGCCCGCGCGGAATGGTCCGACCGGGTTCGCGAGCGGGTCGGAGACTACCTCCGCGCCCAACTCGAACTGCACGAATACCCCCCCCAGGGGTTTGACCAGGTTCTCGAAAAGTCCGACATTCTCCCCGCCTTCGTCCGTCGCTGGCAGGCCTACCTGAGAGACGCCCGGCGCACGAACGATCCGATCTTCGCCGCGTGGCACGCCTACCGCGATATCCCTGAAGAATCGTTCGCCGCCCAGGCAGCCGACGTCACCCGGAACCTTCAATCCGCGACGGAGCAAACCAATCCGCTCGTCGCCGCGGAATTCACGACTCCGCCGAACTCGTTCGCCGAAGTCGTCGACCGCTATGCAGCGCTCTTCGCTCGCATCAACGCCCAATGGAAGTCGCAACTTGAAGCGGCGGCCGCAGCCGGCGAAGAACCTCCCACGCAACTCGACGAACCGGCCGCAGAACAGTTGCGGCGAGTGCTCTACGGCCCCGGCGCACCCTGCGTCGTTCCCAACGAGCCCATCGTGCATACCGAAGACGATTTCGACTCCGCCACCTGCACCGAAATCTGGAACCTGCAAGGCGAAGTCGACCGCTGGATCATCAACTCCCCGCTCGAAGTGCCCTTCGCCCTCACCCTGGCCGACCGGGACGTCCCCTCGGAACCCGTCATCTTCCGCCGCGGCAACCCCACCACTCCGGGAGACGACGTGCCGCGGCAGATGCTCTCCGTCATCGCCGGAGAAGAACGCACGCCGTTTGAACACGGCAGCGGCCGACTGGAACTGGCGCAGGCCATCATCGATCCGTCCAATCCGCTCACCGCCCGCGTCATCGTCAACCGCGTCTGGACGCACCACTTCGGAACCGGCCTCGTCGACACACCCAGCGACTTCGGCGCCCGCGCGGAGACTCCCTCGCATCCCACGCTGCTCGATTGGCTCGCCGCCCGCTTCATCGAGGAAGGCTGGAGCCTCAAGCAACTCCACCGCTGGATCGTCCTCTCTTCGACGTTTCGACAGTCGTCGTTCGCTTCCACAAATCCCACCGCCGCCCGGGCGAAGGACATCGACCCGGACAACCGACTCCTGTGGCGGATGAACCCGCGGCGGCTCTCCTTCGAGGAATTTCGCGATTCACTGCTCGCCGCCTCGGGACAGCTCGATCGATCCGTCGGCGGAAAACCGAGCGAATTGTTCAAAGCCCCGTTCCCCACCCGCCGCACGCTCTACGGCCTTATCGACCGACAATTCCTGCCCAGCACGCTGCGGATGTTCGACTTCGCCAATCCCGACCTGCACATCCCGCAGCGCAACGAAACGATCGTCCCCCAGCAGGCGCTCTTCGTCATGAACGATCCGCTGATGCTCGATCGCGCCCGCGCCGCAGCCGCCCAGATCCCGGACGAATCATCCGCACCCGACGCGATCCGCACTCTGTTCCGTTCCGCCTACCAGCGAGAACCGACTCACGAAGAGCGGCAGTGGGCGATCGAGTTTCTGCACGCCTCCCAACCGGCTGATGCGAAACCGCGAATCGCCACGGCCGCCGACTGGAGCTACGGTTACGGCCTGTACGCGGAAGACGACCAGCGAGTGCCGGAGTTCACCCCGCTGCCCCATTTCACCGGCCAGGCGTGGCAGGGCGGACCGGCTTGGCCCGATCCCGCGCTCGGCTGGGTCCAGTTGACCGCCGCCGGCGGACACCCGGGCAACGATCGCGCACACGCCTGCATCCGCCGCTGGACCGCCCCCCGCCCGATGACGGTCACCATCTCCTCGCATCTCGTCCACGAAGCCCCCCCCGGAGACGGCATCCGCGCGTTCGTCATCAGTTCCCGCGCGGGCCTCTTGGCCTCCGCGACCGTCCATCAACAGTCGGCCGACCTGAACGTCGAATGGCTCAACGTCGCCCCCGGCGAAACAATCGACTTCCTCGTCGACATCGGCGACGTCCTCAACAGCGACCAATACCGCTGGGAAGCCACAATCACCGCAGCCGGAGCCGATTCGGAGCCCGTCGTCTGGAACTCAAAGGCCGATTTCTCCCCCAACGACGTCCAGCGACTCACCCCCCTCGAACAACTCGCCCAGGTCCTGCTCTGCTCAAACGAATTCCTCTTCGTCGACTGACGACTTTGCCTTGGTCCTCGCCATCGCGTTTTCATCCACTTGACGAACACAACGTTGTTGCAAGAATCTGGTCGGGGAGTTGGAACGACGACCTCTCATCCACACCGGCGTGGAGGTGAAATCAGTCTTCGGCTCCTGGCGTAATGGCACAGCAGTGCTCTACCTGCGTCACTTTCTTCGATTGCCGCTGTTGCCGCGATGGCGTCGTTTACGCTCCCGACGTCACGCTGCCGATGACTTCCGTTCGAGTGCTGCGCGGATGGGAGCCCAGTTGAGCATCGTGTGCGTTGTTGGGCGACTGCTCTACGTCGCCCTGCTCGGCTTATCGACATTCGCGTCCCGCGACGTAGGTGTACTTTGGCCCGACAACAGCCGTGGTGAATCAATTTCGCAGGCACCATCGGACGCTTCGGGCGAAGCCGCGAGAATTGGATGCCTCAGCAAGTCAATGGGCTTTGACCCGGGTCCCGCGAAGCCGTTTCACCCGACCCATTTTCTTTCCAATCCAGGTCACCCGACGGCAGCGAGGTCGAGTCCGACGATTATTGGTGACCGGCGGTGCCTCTCTTCCGGTGCACGCGCCAGCACACGCTCCCAGGTCGCTCTTGCTTTCCATCTGCGATCATGAAGCGGCTGACGGAGCTGTGAGCAACTCGTGAAGAGCCGCTCGCGGTTGTGTGGTTCGCTGCTTTGTTTCAGCCGTGCTCAGTGTGTGTTGGCCCGGCATTCTCTCCAGCCACATGAGGTCGTGCTGACGGCCCCATTTTCTAAGGTAGATGTCACTATGAAACCACGTGATTCGCACAAGGTCTCCCCGTCGCCCGTTGACCGTCAAGACTCGAAGTCAGATGGCTTGTTGCACAAAGTTGCTCAACTCCTCAGCGAAGGCCAGCCGGCACAGGCACTGGCGTTGCTTGACCGATCGAACCTGAATTCCCCCGCGTTTGTTAACGCCCGCGGCGTCTGTCTGATGCGACTGACGAGGCTCGATGATGCATTGCGGCTGTTCCGGTCGCTGGTCCTGGCTCCCGGCTGCATGTGGATGAAGCCGGACTTGCCGGTCATCTACCGCACGAATTTCGCCACGATTCTCCTTCTCACGAACCATCCCGCCGGATGCCTTGACGTCCTCCGGGAAGTCTCCGAACGCGATCATCCATCTGTCATCCGTCTGAAGAGAACGCTGGAGGAGTGGGTCGCCGGCCTTTCATGGCATCACTGGATGGCTTGGAAACTCGGCCTGGAACCCTCCGTTCCGGTTCAGATCGACTACGCCCCCGGCGAAGTCGAAGATCCGTCGATGCGACCTGACACCACGACTCCCGAAACTCCACCTTTGCGCGAAGCTGCCTGACTCATCGAATCCGCCCGGGCACTCCCCGGCAGTGGCGATTTCATTCGAACGACCACAAGCTCGAAGACTGAGATGGTTCTTGTGCTTCTGATTTTTGGACTGGCGGCTCTCTTCATCGGAGCTGAACTGCTGGTCCGGGGAGCGTCCCGATTGGCGGTCACCCTCGGGTTGTCCCCCTTGGTCGTCGGTCTGACGGTCGTGGCGTACGGCACCAGTGCGCCGGAATTCGTCGTCAGCGTCCAGTCGACGCTTGCCGGACAGCCTGATGTCGCCCTCGCGAACGTCATTGGCAGCAATATCTTCAACGTGTTGGTGATCCTTGGAATCTCTGCGGTGATTATCCCGCTCCGGGTTTCGCAGCAGATTCTGCAAGCAGACGTGCCTCTGATGGTTGCCCTTTCGATCGTACTGATGGGGTTTTCGATCGACGGTCGCCTCGGCCGACTCGATGGGGCATTCCTCACAGCGGGACTGTTGATCTACACCGTGTGGGTTGTCAACAAGGGCCGAAAAGTACCAGCGGGAATTTCGAGCGAAGTTCAAGCCGCGTTCCGAGTCGACCCGCAGACCGGAATGACTGGGCAGGCGCTGCGGAACGGAAGCTTCATAATCGCCGGCCTCGGCTGCCTGATCCTCGGCTCTCACTGGTTTGTCGAGTCGGCGATCACGATGGCACGCTATTTGGGCGTCTCCGAATTGGTCATCGGCTTGACGATCGTCGCTGCGGGAACGTCGCTCCCCGAGGTGGCGACTTCGATCACGGCGGCGCTCCGCGGTGAGCGGGATATCGCCGTGGCCAATGTCATTGGCAGCAACCTGTTCAACATGATGGGCGTTGTCGGAACGTGCAGCCTCCTCGCGGCAGACGGCGTGGCGGTTTCCGAGACGGCGTTTCGACTCGACTTTCCCGTGATGATCGCCGCCGCCGTTGCCTGCCTGCCGATATTCTTCACTGGACACGTGATCGCGCGCTGGGAAGGCGGTGTGTTTGTTGCCTATTACGTTGCGTACATTGGCTATCTCATCCTGTCGGCAACAGCATCCGAATGGACCCGCACGTTCGGTACGGCGATGCTCGGGTTCGTCGTTCCGCTCACCGTGATTACGCTTGCCACCGGCGTGTTTCGCGCGGTTCTCAGGAGAAACCACGCGCAGTTGGAGTGAAGCGAATGAATCCCAGTTCAACAGTGATGCACACCGCAATCAGCCGACAGCCGCCGATTCCAAAGCAGACTTGCTTCCCACCTACTTGTCGTCAACGCTTGCTGCTGGGTCAGGTGCATGTCCCTCAGCAGGATTTACGGGGCCGTGCGAGGCATAGGCTTGCACAAGGATCACTCCAATCACGATCGCCAGAGTGCCAATGTACTGCCGTGGGTCTTGGGGCTCATGACGATCTGGCGAGAGGGGTTTGGGTGCGGCGGGAGTGCGATCTGTCGGTTGACAAGGTCCGGAGCATGTCGTCTGCGGATTCTACCGATGCCCTTCAAGCGCCCGTAGAATCATTCTCATGTATGCATTTACTCAGAAACGCAGGCAACGATTGCTGCGATTCTCAACCAGACCTGGCCTGATCCCTTGCAGCACGACGTCCCCCAGCTTCTTGGTCTGCTGTTCGTTATCCTCAGCGTTGCACGGATCGCAGGCATCCTCTCGCGCTGGTTCGGGCAGCCCGCGGTCTTGGGTGAGTTGCTGGCCGGTATCGTCATCGGGCCGTCGCTGTTTCAACTGATCGACCCGCAGGACGAAGTGCTGCGACTGCTGGCCCAGGTCGGCGTCGTGCTGCTGTTGTTCCAGATCGGCATGGAGACCGACCTGCGGAAACTGATCGCCGTCTGGGGACCGGCCTGTGCCGTTGCAGTCGCCGGCATGCTCCTGCCCCTGTTGATGGGTTACGCCTTGTGCCGTGCGTTCGGTTTCGAGCATTCGGCCGCCATCGCAACGGGGGCGGTGTTGTCTGTAACAGGAATCGGAGTCACTGCCCGGATCCTCTCCGATCTCGGGCGGCTCGATGACGTGGAGAGCCGGATTGTCCTGGGTGCTGCGGTCATCGATGACATGGTTGGCCTTATTGTGCTGGCCGTCGTGGGGACCACCATCGAAGGACGGGAGGTCACGGTCGGATCGGTCGTATTGATGGCGGCCATCGCGATGGGGTTTCTCGCTGGTACGCTGTGGCTCGGCGCCCGGATGATCCCACCCTTGGTGCAGCGAATGACACAACTCGACCTGCCCGGCAGCGCTCCCATCATGGCCGTAATCGTTGCGTTCGGTTTCTCGTGGATGGCCGCCGCCGTCGGCTCGGCGATGATCATCGGCGCATTCGCTGCCGGCCTTCTGCTGAGAAGATCGCCGCAGGCGAGAGACATCGAAGAGGGCTTCCTGCCATTGGGCCGATTCTTCGTTCCGATTTTCTTCGTCATGGTCGGTGCGGCCGTCAACCTCCGAATGCTGAATCCCACGACGTCCGACAGCCGCGAGTTTCTGCTCACAACCGGCTTGCTCTTCGTGGTGGCGGTCATCGGCAAATTGGGGGCCGGCTATGTCCCGTTCTGGTTCTCCTGCCGCAAGTCCGTCATCGGATGGGCGATGGTGCCCCGCGGCGCCGTGGGACTCGTGTTCGCTCAGTTCGGCCTGTCCCGCGGTGTGCTGGATGAGCGGCTCTTCAGCGCCTTGACACTGATGGTGATCCTGACGACTGTCGTTGCACCACCGATCATCCGCTTACTCCTGCCGCGACGAGATCAACGTGCCGACACAGGGCGGTCCGGAGCCGGCGCACTGGTCTCCGAGCCATGAGGACACCGAAACCTGGTCGTTGACGATTCACACATCCGTTCTTGACCCCAAGCCACCTGCCTCCGGAAAGCATTGTGTCAACGCCCGGCAGTCTGAACTTGCAGCGCATACCTCGGGAGCTTCAGGCCTGGAAGTCCCAAGCTCTCACTTTCTTTCTTCCCACATCAACATGGGTGGAGCAGCAATGGGCATTGACGCATGGATCACGCTCACGGTCGTCGCCGTTCTGCTCTTCGCACTGCTGAAGAACCTTGCGCCCCCCGATCTGTTGTTTCTCGGAGCGACGGCCCTGTTGGCCGTCTTGGGAATCATTACGCCCGATGAAGCGTTCGCCGGGTTCTCCAACTCGGGAATGCTGACGGTCGCCGTGCTCTTCGTCGTCGCTGCGGGACTGCGGGAAACCGGCGTTCTGGATTACGTCGGACATCATGTCCTCGGTCGAGCCAGAACTGAAGCGGGCGTCCTCACCCGGCTGGCAGCGGTCGTGCTGCCGATGTCGGCCTTCCTCAACAACACCCCGGTCGTGGCGATGTTCGTACCGGTCGTGATGGATTGGAGCCGTCGGCATCAGGTGTCTCCCTCCAAACTCCTGATTCCGCTCTCTTTTCTGGCGATTCTTGGCGGCACCTGCACCCTGATCGGCACGTCTACGAACCTTGTCGTCAATGGACTGATGATTCAGAACGGCCTGCCGGGAATGAGACTCTTTGAGATCGGCATGGTCGGAGTTCCGTATGCGGTGATTGGTCTGGTCTACCTCTTCTTCGCAGGACGCCGGCTGTTGCCCGATCGGAAGGAATTGCTGGAACAGTTGGGCGAGTCACGCCGCGAATACCTCGCAGAGATGCAGGTGCAGCCGGGTTGCAGACTGATTGGGAAATCCGTCGAAGGGGCCGGTCTGCGCCAACTTCCGGGGCTGTTTCTCATCGAGATCGACCGGAACGGGCAAATCATCGGCCCCGTCGGACCGGATGATGTCATCCACGCCCATGACAGGTTGGTCTTCACCGGCATTGTCAGCAGCATCATCGAGTTGGAGATGATTCCCGGTCTCGTTCCGATTGCAGACCCCGCCTACGAGGTCTCCCCGAAACAGCAGCGCGGACGACGTCTGTGTGAAGCCGTCATTTCCGAGAATTCTCGTTTGGTCGGCAAAACAATTCGGGATTCGGACTTCCGCGCGATATACGGCGCCGCCGTGGTCGCCGTGCATCGCGGCGGCAGGCGCGTCGAAAAGAAGATCGGCGACATCACCGTGCGGCCCGGCGACACGCTGCTCCTGCAAGTGCGGCCTCACTTTCTGCGTGCCTACCGGCACGACCCGGCCTTCTATCTGGTCAGCGATGTCGATGAGTGGCGACCGATTCGCCGCGACCGGGCGTGGATCGCCGTCGCATTGTTTCTGGCACTGGTTGTCCTCATGGCAACCGGTTCGGTTCCCATCGTCGTCGCTGCCGCACTGATCGCCGTGCTCATGGTCGCCGCAGGGTGCATTTCCTCGGGCGAAGCGCGTCGCAGCGTCGAGTGGCAGGTGCTCGTGACGATTGCGGCCGCGTTCGGTGTCGGTACGGCGCTGCAAAACTCCGGCGCGGCAACCGCCGTCGCGACGACTCTCGTCAATACGACTCAGGCAGGAGGGCCGATTGTGGCGCTGGCAGTGATCTACCTCCTGGGTTCGATCTTGACTGAACTCATCACCAATAACGCTGCGGCAGTGTTGCTATTTCCGTTCTGCCTCGAAACGGCCCGGCTATACAACGCCGACCCACGACCGTTCCTGATGGCGCTCATTCTCTCGGCGTCGGCCAGCTTCATGACGCCCATTGGTTACCAGACGAACATGATGGTCTACGGGCCGGGCGGTTATCGGTTCACCGACTTCCTGCGCATCGGAGCGCCGCTGAACACATGTCTGTGGATCGTCGCCGTCTGCCTGATCCCGCTGCTCTGGCCGTTTTGAATGTCAAACTCCCCCTCCCCATCGCCCTTCGACTCCCGCCCCTCCCCCCCGCGCACCCTCCCCCGTTCATGCGCCAGCCCCAACCCCAAACAACCAGCCACCAGCCAATTGCACACCTCCGCAGGCCCTGTGTTACAATAATGCCAGGGCCTGCCAATTGATCGCACACTGACGAACTTCGACGAGTGAGGGTGAGCCGTGCATGCTTCTGTCTTTCCCGGAACGCTCAGCCGCAGGGACGTTTTGGCGCGGTCGGCGCTGGGGGTTGGTTCCCTCGGACTGGCTGATCTGCTGACCACTGATGATCGGCAGGTGCAAGGCGCGGCGGGGAACCCGCTGCGTGCCCGCCGGCCGCATTTCGTGCCGCGCGCGAAGCGGGTGATTCATTTCTTCTTGAACGGCGGCCCCTCGCACGTTGATACGTTCGATCACAAGCCGGCTCTCAAGAAATACGAGGGGCAGACGCTGGGCGAGACGCTGCGGACGGAGCGGAAAACAGGGGCGGCGTTTCCTTCGCCGTTCAAATTCGAGCCGCGCGGCGAGTCGGGGATCGAGGTCAGCGAGATATTCTCCCGGACGGCCGAGCACATCGACGACATCGCCGTGATTCGTTCGATGTACGCGCAGGTGCCCAACCATGAGCCGTCGCTGATGCTGATGAACTGCGGCGATTCGGTGTTGCCGCGGCCGAGCGTCGGGGCGTGGGTGCTGTACGGACTGGGGACGGAGAACCGGAACCTGCCGGGCTTCGTCGCGATGTGTCCCGGGGGCCTTCCGATCAAGGACACGGAGAACTGGCAGTCGGCGTTTTTGCCGGGGACGTTTCAGGGCACGTATGTCGATTCTCAGCATCGCGAACTGAGCAAGCTGATCGAGAACATCGAGCATCCGCAGATTTCCACCGACGCGCAGCGGCGGCAACTCGATCTGCTGTCGCGGTTGAACGCCGAGCATCGCTCGCGACGTACCGACGACCGGCTGGACGCGCGGATTCAGTCGTTCGAGCTGGCCTTTCGCATGCAGCGGGATGCCGCGGAGGCGTTTGATCTTGCGGCCGAGCCGCAGCACGTTCAGGAGGCTTACGGGGCGCACGTGCATGGACGGCAGACGCTGATTGCCCGGCGGTTGTTGGAGCGCGGCGTGCGGTACGTCCAGCTCTGGCACGGGGCGGGGCAACCGTGGGACAACCACGACAAGATCGCGGAAAACCACCGCAAGCTGGCGGATGAGATCGACCGGCCGATCGCGGCGTTGATCGCCGATCTCAAACAGCGGGGTCTGTTCGACGACACTCTGATTCTGTGGGGCGGCGAATTCGGGCGGACACCGACCGTGGAACTGACGGGCGACGGGACGTCGAAGCTGGGCCGGGACCACAACCACTACGGCTTCTCGGTGTGGCTGGCCGGCGGCGGCATCAAGGGGGGGACCACCTACGGGGCGACGGACGAGTTCGGATTCGCCGCAGTCGAGAACCGCACGAGCGTCCATGATTTGCACGCGACGATGCTGCACCTCCTGGGCTTCGACCACGAAGAACTCACCTATCGCTACGCCGGCCGGGACTTCCGCCTGACCGACGTGCACGGGAAGGTGATCGACGAGATCATCGCGTAAAGGGGACGCCGCTGTGTGCGATAGGTCACACAAAAGATGCGCAGCTTGAGGGGCCGCCGGGGCTGCACTATCCTCGTTCGAGGCCGATCACGCAGCCCGGACTGCGGTTCGGAATTCCTGTCACGCGCTGCAGAGCGATGAATCGGGGCGTATGGACGAGAAGCTCTGGTATCTCAAGAATTGCCCGCTCTTCGAACGACTGACGTCCGCCCAGGTGGTCGCGGTCGAGGGAGCGTCGCACGCGCGCCGTTTCTCGCGAGGGGAAATGATCTACATGCCCGCCGATGCGGGGGACTGCGTGTTTCTGGTCTCGTCCGGGCGGGTGAAGCTGTACCACATCACGGCGGACGGCAAACAGGCGCTCCTGGCGTTGATCGACCCGGGAGAAGTGTTCGGCGAATTGGCCGTGGTGGACGGCGGGGCGCGGGAAGAATTCGCCGAGGTGATGGAGCCCGCTCTGGTCGTGAAGATTCCTCGGGACGTGATCCAGTCGTTGATGGAGCAGCATTCCGGCGTGGCTCTGGGGGTGACGAAACTGATGGGACTTCGGCGGCAGCGCGTGGAACGGCGGTTGAAATCGCTGCTGTACCGGTCCAATCGGGATCGATTGATTCACCTGCTCCTCGAACTGGCTGAGAAGTACGGCGTTCGCACGCAGGAGGGGATCCAGATCGGCGTTAAGCTCTCGCATCAGGAGTTGGCCAGCATTATCGGGAGCACACGGGAGACGGTGACGGTGGTGCTGGGGGAACTCCAGAATGAAGGCCGCTTAATCATCCGTCGGAGGCAGATCGTGCTGCAGGAACTGGAGACGCTGGCCCATTGCATCGCTGCGGAACCGCCGCGACTGCCGACGGAACCGCCGCTGGCACGCGTCTCCAGGGCGGCCGGGCTGCAACCATAAGAAGTCGAAGGCATCCGGAGGAACGGCTCGGGATTTTCGTCAATCTGCTGCTTCCGGCTGCTGATTGTTGAGATTCTCACAGACGCCGATGGCACGAGGACGCGATCATTGAGGCGCGAAATTCCGGAACGCACGACAACAGGACTGGCGGATCCGTGCACTTCGCGAGGGAGCTTGCTGAGATGAGTTCGGGTGACGAATACTGGACCAGATGCCCCGCGGGAGAGGTCGCCTCATTGACCAGCCGACTGCGGTCGCAAACGAGGATGCGGGCGGTTGGCCGTTGCATCGTCGGGGCGGCGGCGGTCGTCGCCTGCGGTGCGACGCTGTTTCTCACGGTGGGCGATTCCGGCGAAGGACAAAGGATCGGCGGGGTCTGGTGCAGCGACGTGATGGAAATGGCGGAGGACTATGTTGCCGGTTCGCTGGATGCGGCTGTCATGAAGCAGATCCGGATTCACATCGATCACTGTCCCGGCTGCCGTCAGCAGATCGATGCAATTCGCGGGACGAGTGCGCGGCATCCGCCGGCGCGGGCGCACGACGCGCTCACGGAGAATCGACTCAGTGGGGAGGGACGACTCTGTTTTGACGGTCGAGGCGTCGTCGCGCGCTGATCAGCGGCTGTCAAACCTATCTTGAGTCAGTCCGTCGCTGCCCTCTATAGTTCGCCCCTTCAAGGAAGAGAACTTGTGCAGGAGGCGCGCCCGTGAGTTCCGAGATGTTCGATGACCCCGCGTTCGACGGGGACGACCTGACGGCGGAGGCCATTGAAGCCGCCTACCAGCGGGCGCTGGAGGCTGCGGAGTCGGCCGACCTGGAACTCGGGGAAACTGCGGTTGCGGTCGAAGAGAGCGACGACGGCGAGATCAGCGGCGTCCACGACGCGGATATTGAAGATGCGGATGAGGTCGCTGCGGCGGATCAACAGCCGGCTGTCGCAGCGGGCGAAGAGGAATGGGAAGCGGACGGACCGCCGGTGTCGCCGCGTCAGGTGCTGGAAGCGCTGCTGTTCGTCGGAGGCGAGCCGCTGACGGGGAAGCGGCTGGCCGATCTGCTGGGAGGGGGTTTCACCCACGAGCAGGTGGATGAGCTGCTCGACGAATTGACTCACGCGTACGCCGACCAGAACCGTCCTTACGAAGTGCGGCTGGCTGAAGGGGGGTACCGCCTGGTTCTGCGATCGGAGTTCGAGCGGATCCGGCATCGGGTGTATGGGCTCGGCCCGAAGGAAGTGAAGCTCTCGCAGGACGCGCTCGAGATTCTCGCGCTGGTCGCTTACCACCAGCCGATTTCGAAGGCGGAGGTGGAAGGGCACGGCAAGCAGAACGCCGGCTCGGTGCTGCGACAACTGCTGAGGCGCGAGCTGATCGCCCTCGACCGGAGCGGCGACGGCAACAGCGAGGTCTCGTACCGGACCACCGAGAGATTTCTGCAACTCTTCGGCCTGCGGGAACTGGCCGATCTGCCGTATCCGGAGGATCTGGACTTCAAGTAGGAGCGGCGCGACGTCACGGGCGGGCGTGGATCGTAATGCGGTACTTTCCGCTGTTGTCGGCCAGTTCGTTCCAGAAATCGTTGACGCGGAGGTAGAGGGTTCCGCTGCGGGTCGGCTCGAGAGCGCGGTTCGCGCCGATGTCCAGCACCTCGAGCGGCGCCGCGGGCGTCCCGTCGAGACGCGAGGCCGTGTTGATGACGACCCCCAGCACGCGGCCGATCGGTTTTCCGGAGGCGTAGCGGATGCTCACACCGTTCGGCTGGCTGATCCACGGCTCGGGTTCGTTGGCCAGAACAACCTCACCTTCCGCGGCGATGTCATAGTTGCGGCCCGCCTCGAGCCAGACGCCGCTCGACGTCCAGCCGCGATCGGCGGCGACGTCTACCGCGATCGACGAATCGGCCGGCAGCGGCTCGCCTCTCAGGAAGGCAATCGCCGATCGCTCGATGTCGTACCCGTATTCGATGGATCGCGAGAAGAGTTCCCACTCAATGTCGAGTTCGCGGCGGTCCGTTTCAAACTCCTCGGCTAGGATGCGGTAGAACTCGCGGCCGACTACGTTGTGCGCCAACGTGCGAAAGCGATCCTGATAATTCGGATTCGCGTCGAGGAACTTGCAGAAGGCCCAACTCCAGGCATACGGGTCTTCCTGCGATTCGGCGAAATCGGCGTCCGACAGAGAGACCACTCCGTCGACGGAGCGCGACTCGCCTGCGTCGATCGCATTGCGGATCATCTCGATCCGGCCGAAACCGACATAGGGCGACCGGTCTTCGGGCATCACGCGGAACTCGGCCTCGCCGGTCCTGTCCATCTGATGGGTGCCGAACAGTTCCGCGATGCCTTCCAGATACCAGATCGGCGGCCTCACGCCGGGAACGGCCATCGTGTAGCAGTGCGTCCCTTCGTGAATCATCAGATGCCGCCGGTAGTAGTCGTACTGCTGTTCGTTCATCCAGAATTCGCTGCCGCGGTGCACTCCGTGAATGAGCGAACCCTGCGCGGCTTCAGGAAGCATGCCGGCCGCGATGAAGCGGTCGCGATCGCGCATGATGTAGCCGGTCATCTGATACTCGGTCCCTTCGCGATCTGGCGGCAGCGGGCCGAAGTAGTCGACCCAGGCGTCGTAGGCCTGGTCCATCAGCGGTGGGAGGGTTTCCGCGACCTCGGGATCGATGTCGGTGTAGAGCAACAGACGCTTCGACTCGTAGCGAGCGATGCCCAGTTCCGCAGCCCGCTCATCGTCGTGCCGGGGACGGGAGTCGGACGGCCGGTAGACTTCCTGAAGTTCGGGCAGCGCAGGCTGTTCTTCGTCGGCGTAGTCGGTCGTTTCTCCCGTCGGCGGGGACGAGCCGTCCGGCAGCCTGACTGGCTCTGAGTCTTTGTCCGGTTCGGCCACCGCGCGGGCCGGTTGTTCTGAGAGGCGCTGAAAGTCCTCCGGCGAAGTCTGCGACTCGCCGCCACAACCGGTCAGCGCTCCAATCGCCGACACGATGAAGGAGGCGAGCAACCGTCTCACGCCGTCACGCAGCTGCGACTTCAATAGGAGCGATGCCCTCCCGGTCGCGGCTGAACGGATCTCTTGAGTCCGTGTCGGCATTCGTGAAACGCAGCACATTGTGCTGACTATTCGAGGACGTCGGCGAGCGCTTTCTCGGCTTGCTGGCGACGATAGGCCTTGAGCTGGTCACGGAGTTCGGGTTGTTTGCCGGCCAGGATAGCGACGGTGAGGAGCGCGGCGTTGATGGCGCCCGCCTTGCCGATCGCGAGCGTGCCGACCGGGATGCCGCGGGGCATCTGCACGGTCGAGAGGAGTGAGTCGAGCCCGTCGAGCGACCAGGCCTGCATGGGGACGCCGAGGACCGGCAGCACGGAGTGCGCCGCCATTGCGCCGGCCAGGTGTGCTGCGCCGCCTGCCGCGGCGACAATCACTTCGATCCCGCGCTCTTCGGCTTTCGCCGCGAACTCGCACGCCTCGACCGGTGTCCTGTGGGCGGAGAGCACCCGGCAGTCGGCTTCGATCCCGAATTCCTGCAACATGTTGCGGCAGTGTTGCATCGTGTCCCAGTCGGACTTGCTGCCCATCACGATTCCCACCAGTGGTTGACCTTCGCTCGCCATCGCTTGCTTTTTCCTGTTTTCAGGGTTTTGAACGCGCCTCCGTCGATCCGCCGAGCAGTCCCCGGGGCGTGGGTGATCTTAGCTGCAAAGCGGCCGCCGTCGACCGAAGTCAGCCCGCAGAAAGCCGAACGACGACCGTCTTCGCTCCGACCGCCGCCACCCTCGGCAACGATCAGAGCGACCCACCCCAAGCCTGCCGTAGTGTAGTGGATCAGCGAGGCCGTTTCATGGACGCGGAGAGGTCGGTAAACTGCTTGGGCGGACTTCCGAAAAACTTGAAGAAACGGGAGGGAATCGGCGGTCTTGACAGTTTTCGAGCCGGGCCGATACCCTTTCGCCGAGGGCGCGAATGCCGAGTGTGATGCTCGTCGCGGCAATTCGGCTCATGCCGGAAGCCGCGGATGACGACAAGGGATGTGCGACAGGGAATTTCCTTCGCAGCCCGGCCACCGGGGGATTAGCTCAGTTGGGAGAGCGTTTGGCTGGCAGCCAAAAGGTCAGGGGTTCGAGTCCCCTATCCTCCACTCGAAAGACTCGTGAGCCGCCTTCGGGCGGCTTTTTTTTTTGTGCGCCCATCCCCATGAGTGCCATATGCTTCGGTGCTTTCGCCGATTCTGCAGTCCCGTGTGTTTGAGTGCATTGTGAGAAAGTGTGTCGGATTCGGTAGCCTCGCTGTCGTCAGTCCTGCCAGGGAATCCGCACATGAAAACGTCCAAAGCCTATCGAGGGCAGAAGCTACCCAAGCCGACAGAGCGAGGCGATGTCCGTCCCGAGATCGGAGGCAAGCGGTTCACCGTTGGCAACGTTCGTGTGGACAGCGAAGGAGAAATGCTCCGTCGTCGAGCACAGCTTTGGGACATACTTGACCGGCAGTGCGAGCCAAGCACTCGGCGAAACGGCTGATCGCTGTCAACTACCAGGCAACCTTGAAGATCGAGTCCTCGGAAACCCCGCTGAACTTGAGACTCGCACCTTTCAGCCAACCACCGCGGCGATCTCTGTCATCACGACGGCAAGTAGTACGTCGCCGTAAACCTCGGCAAGTTCAACGATCCGAAAGGCAACGCCGATTCGTGGGTTCCCTGTAGCACGGGACGCTCGTGCTGACAGCGATCATGCGCAGCGAAGCGCCGATCGCTCCGACACCAACATGGCGGTTGCGTTGGCATTATCGACGATCCGGGGATTGCCCATGAAGAACGCCCGTTGTCCGGGTTGGACAACGGGCGTGTACAGCGAGGCCGACGGGACTTGAACCCGCAACCCCCGGATCGACAGTCCTAACGGTACGGCTGTGCCTTTGTCCTTGGAGTCCACAAACGTCCAAGTGGTCCGCGTTTGTGGCGACGGTGAGTCTTCTGAGTCTCCCGTCATCCAGCAACGTCCAACGACAAGGCTGCGCTTTGGCTGCGTGCTGTCGGGGCTGCAAAGGAAACGCAGGTCCGCGTCGAGTCGCTCGTTTGAATCGCCCAATGGCACTGCGGCCAACTGCGTCCGGTGTACTTCCCCGATGCGGTTTTCGCGCTTTCAAAAACTGCGTCGGTCGCGATCACCGGGTGGAGGTAGCGCCTCGGGATAGAATCGAGTTGACCGCGCGACTCGAACAAGTCAATTTGCGATGGCGACCTGTGGTATCAGATCGATTCGACGTCTGGGAGGTTCTGCTGAATGCATGATCTACGGGAAGGAGATAGGCAGGCCGACCCGTCTTGCTGGCAATTACACCGTTGTGAAAAGGAGTGCTCCGAGCTGGCTTGGCTTGGCTTGGTGTTTTCAGGTCATTACGGCAACCGGTTACTCAACCAGCTCTGTGAGATCCTCGGGCTGAATGGATTCGTCGTAGTCCGCCACCGTGAGGTAGATGGCTCGCATCTGGGTGAACAGCCGGTGATAGGCGAACTCGCTGCCGGGTTGCGGAGGGGCAAACTTGATACCGTTGCGATTCATGAAGCACAGCAGACTGAGGACGTGATCACCGTCCGTCGTCGGATTATATCCGCCGCGTCCCTGGAACGGCCGGATGTCGCCGGTCTTCTCCAATTGAGCGATTTCACGATTCAAATTCCACAGGAAGCGGTCGTTCGCACGGTACTGCGAGAACCGGAGGTGCTCACGGAGCCAATCCTGGACGCGTCGTGATCGATGAAACCGGTTCGTCAGTTCGTCGAGTGACTCCTGGAGTTGCTGAATCGACTCGACCGACGCCTGTCCGCTCGCTTCCGACTCGTCCACGACCGCCTTCCTTGCGGCTTCATACTTGCGCCGTTCCGGCTCGAACTCGTCCCAGCGAAGAAGATAGGGCCACAACACTTCCTCTCCCTGCATCTCCTGATTCGCGGGGAATGCATACGAACCCTGTTCCAGCGTCACGTGGGACAACGTCTCGTCATCGAGCTGGAGTTGGGCAATCACGTCGGTCGAGAACCGGCTCGTCGCGGGATCGAACTCATACGGCAGCGCGGACGCCCCCAGTCGATCGAGCAGGAAGTTCAGCGCGTCGCCCGTCTCGATACTCGCGTCGCTTAATTCAGGGTGGTTCTTGAGCCGGTTCCACGTCCGGCTGTTCTGCCATTTGCGATCGTTGAGAAACTCCAACCGCCGGATCTGACGAATGCGGTTCAGTTCCATTTGCCCGAGTTCCCCTGTGGCCTCGCGTTCCCAGCGCGCCCGTACTTCCTTGACCCAGTTATCGAGTTCGCGGCTGTAAGCCTCGGCGTTGAGATTCCGAGCGTATGCGAAGTCGACGGCCGCATCGCCCTGGGCGCGGATCAGTTCCGCCTGGGCGTAAACGCGCGAGGTGACGGCGTAGTAGGGGTCGTAGACGCCCCAGTGCACGCGATACGGGTAGCGGTATCCGCGACCAGTCACCACGACCTGCGCTGAAAGATCCGAGGCAGCAAGAGACCCCCACTGGACGATCAGCAGCAACGAAAGGCGTTGAGATGAGGAACGCATCGGGTTCTCCGATCAATCAAGGGGCATGCGTGAGGCATTCGCGGATGCGCTCGAACAAGGGAGCATCGAAGGTGTCAGGTGGTTCGGCCTCGTCCGCATCGGGAGCGGGCGGTGTGGGACGCGCGTAGACGGCGACTACTTCACCTTGCGCGTTCAGGGCCGGGCTGCCGAGGTAGGCGTATTCGAGGTGATCTTTAGTCGCGCCGGCCAACAGCCGTTGTGCGGACTCGCCCGGAACGAGTTGCCGGACGCGACTGGTCATGCTGTGCGGTTCCAGCGGTTCATTGGGGTTGAAGAAGGGGTCTTCCAGGTCGAAGGCGAGTCCCGTGACTGTCAGCCGCAAATTGGGGCGAAGCGTCGTCTCCGGCGGGGCGCCGGACAACCAGTGGGCGAGCGGGGATTCGACTTCGATGACGGCGACATCATACACGGTCTGGCGATCAATGGCGTCGAGAGCTTCGACGCGGGACGCGAGCAACTGCTGTTTGAGAGCCTCCAGAGCTGCTTCGTCCGGAGGGTCCGACTCCAGATTGTCGATCAAGTCGTCGTGGCGCTGTTGCGCGGCGCGCGCTTCCTGATTAGCGCGTGTGTACTCGGGATGTACGTGCGTGGAGAGCAGCGGCAGTTCCTGTTGCGTCGGCGGCGAATACAGAAACGCCTGTTCGTAACCGTTCTGCTGGAGATCCTCCATCGCTCTGATGACGGAGGCCGTCGTGGCGAGGTGATGTTCGTCGACTGCGAAAGCGGTTCCTACGCGGAACTGTGGGTGTCGCGCCGAATTGCTGCAGACGACGACGAACAGCGCATGTGCCAGCCGTTCTTCGTCGGTCAAAGCGTCCTCCGGTGGGGCATCGGTCGTGTTGGATTCGTTGACTTCCGCTACCGCAGGTGGTTCATCGGGTTCGTTCTCGGCGAGGGCAGGCGAAGGGTCGTCCGCCCCGTCATTCGCTGCGCGATCGGGAAACGCAATCCAGACAACGAGCCCGAGCAATACGACGCCGAGCACAACGGCGATCGGCACTATGCGGCCGCTTGCGGTTTCGCCGGCCTGGACCGTGCGCGGACTGGCCTGCGCCCGCGATAGCAGGTCCGAGACCGTGTAGGGGGCCGAGCCGAAGTAGACCGTATCGCCCGGCTTCACCGTCGCGCGGCTGATCTTGTTTTCCACGTTCCCAACGGCCGTGCCGTTCGTCGATCCGAGATCCTCCAACAGGATGTCGTCGCCGGTTATGGTCAGGCGGGCGTGCTGGGAGGAGACGTGCGCTTCGTTGAGGACGACGTCGTTACCGGCCGCTCGACCGACGGTGATCGCCTGCTGTTGCGGCCCTTTCGGCGCTGACCGCGGTGCGGGCTGTGGGGTCGGTTTAATCTCCTGCGGCCAGGGCATCGGCTGCGACTGGCCGAGCGTGATCTGGTCGTCCGTCGTCACGACCCGGGATGCAGTCAGTTGCTCGCCGTTGACGAACGTCCCGTTGGTGGAATCGAGGTCGTGCAGCGTCAACGTGTCGCCGTCGGCTTCGAGCCGGCAGTGGCGGCTCGAGACAGCGGAGTTGTCGACCACGAGATCGCAATCCGGACCGGAGCCGATGATCCAGGTTTGTTGTGGCATGCTTTGAAAGATCGCTTAATCGGCGACGACATTCGGTTGAAATCGGAATCGCTGCTGACCGAGTTGGAACTCGGCTTGCTGGCTCAACGGCAGGCGCTTGATCTTGAGCCAGACGCCGTTGAGCGACTTCTTGTCTTCGATCATCCACCGCCCGCGCTCATCCTGGTAGAACTGGACATGACGGGGACTGAGAAACGGGTCGTCCGCCACACTGATGTCGCAGGCCGCATCGCGACCGAACAGGAGACTCGGTTTGCCGAAGCGGAACGCTCGGCCGTCGGGCGCGCCGACTTCGGCGAGGCGGGGCAGGAAGTTCTCCGCCAGCGTTCGCGAGGGAGCCCGGTAGCGGTGGGTTTCGGCAATCTCGTCATCCTGTTCACTGCTGACGCTCTCCGGCAACTGGAACTGATAGCGGCGGCTGCCGAGGACGAGATCGGCCTTCTTCGGCAGCGTGGCCCGATAGGCCCGCAGGAACGTCCCGTTGGTGCTGCCGAGGTCGATGAGATACCACTGGAATTTGCCGTCGCGTTTCTGGCAGCGGAGTTCCGCGTGCTCGCTGGAGATGTCCGGATCAAACGGGATCGTGACGTCCCCCTCTTCGCGGCCGATGACGAGGCGCGGGCCGCGAATCCGCACGACTTCCCCCGCCTTGCGCTGGCCGTCGTCGAGGATGGTGAGCATCGCGAGCGGTTGGCGGCCGGTGGGACGGAATGCGAGCGTCTTCGGGGCGGTCGGCCGGGCCCCTGTTGCGGGCGTGGTCGCCGGAGCGGTCGCCTCCGTGATGCCGGCCTGCTGCTTGAGAATCTGATGCAACGGTTCGGCGACCGTCTGCACGATCGGCTCGTCCTGGTAGTTGTCAGTGCTCATCTCGCTACTTTCGATTTCTGTTGGCCCGATTGGGCTTCGCTTTCCCGCCCCCGCCCCCGCCGAACCCGCCGCCTCCGAAGCCTCCACCGCCCCTCTTCGTTCGCCCGCCGCCGGTTCCACCCGGCTTGTTGGCGTCGTCCGTCCGGGGATCGGAAGCGCCCGGCTCCAGTTCCCGCACGCGGATGTTACGGAACTCGACCCGCTTGGAATCCCAATGCTGCAACACCACCCGGCCGGCGGTGCGGGTGAACGCGGTGTGGCGTTGGTTCGCTTGCTGCTGTGGTCGCCGGTCGATCTCGACCATCAATTCACGATTGAGCCAGACTTGCCAAACGGAACCGTCGACCCGGACGCGAAGCGTGTTCCACTCGCCCGCCGCGCGGGCGGCGTCATCCAGCAAGACCGGATTCTCGTGGAGTCCGCCGTCCTGCATCAAGCGCGTGTGCTCCACCGAGTCGTTATCGATGATCGTCAGTTCCATCGCCTTGGCCTCACCCAACTGGGCATCCGGCGCCCGCAGGACGAAGCCGCGATCTGACCGCCCATCGTCGCGATACTCCAGCGTCATTTCGAAGTCCGAAAAACGCCAGTCACGGTGGAGATAGCCGCGACCGCGCCCCTCGACGACGATGGCTCCGTCCTGCACGCTCCAGGCGCTCTTATTGCTGTCCGCCAATTCCCAGCCGGTCAGATCGCGGCCGTTGAACAGATCGATCCACTCGTCGGCAGTCGATGCCGGTTCGATTCGGTTCTCGGACAGCAGTCCGTTCCCGGCGTCGCCGGGTTGGGGCGCACGTTGCAAAAGGCCCGTCGGCAGTCGCCAGACACGGAGTGTGCCGTCCTCGCCGGCGGAGACGGCGAACCGTAGATCGGCCGAGAATTCCAGCCAATTGACCTGATCCGTGTGACCACGGAACACGTGCAGTATACGGGGCGGGTCGGTGTCGTACAGCCGGACGACGCCGTCGTTCCCGCCCGTGAGGGCGTACACACCCTTCGTTGAAAGAGCCACGGAGGACACTTGAGAGGGCGTTGTCCATTCGGCCAACTCCGCACCGGTGATCGTGTCGATCAGAGTCACGCGAGAGCTATTCCAATGGGGGATCAGGATCCGGTTCCCGTCGGACGAGAACCGGGCGAACTCGCTTCCATACTCCTCGCGGATGGACTTGAGGATCTCACCGCTGGATGCGTTGCGCACTTCGATCGTGGCGCCGCCAGGCGCGTTGACATCGGGTCCGTAGCACTGTATGCGTTCACCGTCTCCGCCGAAGGCGACGGTATCGACGCGTACCGGGAGGTCCTCAATGGTCCTCAGTCGCTCTCCGGTCTCCAAGTCCCACAATGAGTAAGCCCTACTCCAACTCGAAACCAGAGCACGCCGGCCGTCCGGGGACACGTCGACGTGCTTGATGCCTGCGTCAAGCGTGTTCCACTGAGCCAGAATCCGGGAGGGATCATCGACCGTGCGGACACGAACGTACGGCCGGTCGATGCAGACCATGCGACGGCTGTCCGGCAGCCAACCGACGTAGGAGTGGTGTCCCGACCAACTGGCCACCTGACGGCCGTCTCGGCTGGACCACAGACGAGCCGTGCGCCCGCCGTCGCGCTCGATCGAAACAATCCATCGACCGTCGGGAGAAATGGAGCATCGATTGATCTTCTCGTCCGGCGGGTCGAGGACGAACACTTCACCGGGCGGTGCGTCGTCGCCGATCCGACCGTCCTGCGGGGCCGCTGCGTCGTCGGTCGGGGGCGCCGGAGCGAACTGCGAAACGTCGTCATCGGAGGTCTCGGACGGAACGTCTTCCGGGAGCCGCCACAGCCGCACCACGTATGGATGGAGACGGCTCTCTTTATTCCCGTGGCTTCCGGCAGACAGGCAGAATCGTCCGTCCGGCGAAATGTCCACACTCGCGATCTCGTGCTCGTGCGCCTGGACCGTCCAGAGGACATCTCCCGTGTTCAGTTCGATGAGGCGGAGCACGCCAGCGTACCCACCGACCACGACCGATCGCCCATCCGGGTGGAGAGCCAGCCGCGACACGGACGTGTCGGACCGAAAGAGACGCAGCGGTGGTTTCGACGTTTCAAAGTCCCATCGATAGACGTTGTAGTTGAAACCTCCCACGACAGCGCTTTGACCGTCGGGAGTGACCGTCAGACAAGAAGTCTTCTCCAGATCGACGACACGCTCGGTCGTTTCCAAAGTGTCCAGATTCAACATCCGCACCGAATCCTCCAACACCCCGATGATCAGCTTCCGACCGTCAGGAGTGAAGGCGACCCCGTGAATGCTGCCGGTGAGGTTTTCGGGCCGTGCGACCAATCGCCCCGTTGCCGTCTCATACAGCCGCAGCGATCCCCCCCCACCGATGTTCCACGAGTAGGTAACGATCATCTCCCCGTCGGGCGAGAAGGCGGCGCCGCGCCCGAGCTCCAGTTCGTTAAGGAACTCGCCGCTCCTCAAGTCCCACAGGTAGGACGCCTGATTTGCGGCATCTTGCTCCCAAGAGGAACACGCGTAGCGGCCGTCGGGAGAGACAGCCAGCCGACCAGCAGACAAGTCGGCCGTGGGTCCGCGCGTTTCGAGTTCCCGCAGCGTTTGCCCGGTCTCGTGCGCGACGACGATGAGCCGCCGGTCCGTCGTCCACCCGAGGATTCGGCCCTCAGGGGTGAAGACAGCACTGCGGAGGTTTCGGACGAACGGAGCGTTCACCGGGGTCGGCGCGCCGTCCGTCCGGCCCTGCCGGGCCGATGCATCTGTCTGGGGCGCGGAGGTTGGCGACGCAGCATCGGACTGATTCTGCGAAGGAGCCTGTCGCGGCGGCTCGCGGTCGTTCCCGGAAGGCTCGAATTCAACAATTGGAGTTGCCTTGCCGGAGCCCACGCCGAATTCACCCGCCTGGAAACTCCGCTCGACCCGCGTCCTCGCCTCGTCCAAGGTCTCGATCCGGAACACGTATGCACTCCCGTTCAGGTTCGCCACAATCACGTGGCGGGAATCGGGGGCGAACGCGACGTCGTGGCGCCCGAGCATCACCGGTCCGAACCGAATTGTCTTCCGGTGCGTGCGGCTGGCCCAATCAACGAGATGGAGCACGCCTTCGCCCCATACGTAGGACACGAAAGCAATCCAACGACCGTCAGAACTCGTCGCCATGCGATAGTTCGGAAGCACGCCTCGGGAGACCAGAAATCGCGGATCAATCTTCTCGAGAACTGTCCCGTCCGTTGGATCGATGAAGTAAAGAAACCGATTGAGAGCCATGACCTCCGTCCCGTCCGCGCGGAATTCCAGATTGCGCAAGGGGTTTCTAATCGTCCGACCCGGATCGAGTGTCCCGCTCCACGTCTCTCGGCCGGTCGACCTGTCCCACGCCACCAATTCCGGCCCCTGAGTCGACACGACCAGAAGCGATCCATCCGGGCTGACGGCGAACTGCTGAAGCTCGTCCTGAAATTCTGTTGTTCCGGAGGGAGGCGCCCCCGACGATGCGTCGAAGACATGCACCCCGTTCGTATCACTCGCCGCCAGGAGTCGACCACCAGCCGTGTACGCCAGGTTCTGAGGAAACGACTGGCCTCGAATCGGTTTGATCGGCTTCTTCCATTTGATTCGCGGCCGGCCGTCGCGGCGAATCTCCCACACCTGAATCCCGGACAAGTTGTCGAGCGCCGCGACTTCCGGCGCCGACGGCCGAAAGGCGACAAGCCCCTGTGTCCCGAGTGGTTCGGCGATCACGCGAGGCGCCCACGCGCCGCTGACGGAGTGCAGCGTCAGACGGCTTCCTCCGTCCAGGACGGCAAGCATCGTCGCATCGCCGCTGATATCCACAGCAGGGAAAGGATTCGAGAGCGTTTGCGGAAGCAAGCCGGTGGGGAGGAGCTCAATCGCAGCGCCCGCTGAATCTTGATCGGTGTGGCCGGCGGCGCGCACTTGCAGGTGGTGGCCGCGTGCCTGCCCGAAGGAACGCGCCAGGATCACAAGCTGGCTTGTTCCGTGACAGAACCCGAGCGCCAAAGGGGCGGCGTCGGAATCGTTCGTCAGTTCGGTCCACTCACCCGTTGCGAGAGAATAGCCGGACACGCGACCGCGGCGCACCGCGTAGAGCACGCCCGCGTCTCCAAAGACAAGCGGTCCATCATCGTAGACACTCTCGCCGTCGCTCAGCTCAAACAGAGTGGCAACGGTCGGTTCCGGCTCGCTAATGTTCCACAACTCGATCCGGCGGTCGTCGGACATCGCCAACTGATGGCCGTCCCGATCGAACGCGACGTCGACAATGGAAGATTCCGGTGCCGGCCGCAGGGTATGGATCTCCCGTTGTTCATCAATATCCCAGATTGTGATCTTGCCCTGCTCCGCGTTGACGGCCGCAAATACTTCTCCATGCGAAGCGACCGTCACGAGATCATACGATTCGTCACTGCTGTCCAGCTTCGCGGCGTCTCCGGAAACCGCGTCGACAACGCCCAGATAACGTCGGCCTCCGACGATCA
The DNA here is from genome assembly GCA_003388505.1 of Planctomycetota bacterium. Taxonomy (GTDB): domain Bacteria; phylum Planctomycetota; class Planctomycetia; order Planctomycetales; family Planctomycetaceae; genus MB-PLM-1. The sequence continues at coordinate 42,410 of QQVO01000006.1, read as the reverse complement.
GTTGATCACTCGATGCGGTGAACGCGCAGCAACTGATGGTGCCCGGGAATCGCTCGGTCAGGAGATGAAGCGACCGGCCGCTGGCAGCGTCCCAGATGGCGACTCCGGATCCGACGGCTGCCAGGAAGCGACCGTCGGGACTCAGCGCAATTTGGGTAATGTTGAGCCGGCTTGTGAAGAGCCGATGTTGCAGCGCGCCTGTCTCGAGATCCCAGAGACAGACAATGCCGGCATCAGCCGTCGCGGCAAGACGTCCCTCGGAACTCACGGCCAGCATGCTCGGCGGCCACCAATGAGTGGAGGTCGTTCCTCCACACATCGCAACGAGTGCTTCGGGAACGGCTGCAGTGTCGCCCGCTCCGGCGTTCATCAGTTGAGCTTCCGTCAAATCACTTTGCTGCCGAGAATCCAGCGGCCACGGCACCGCGGTCATCAACTGCGCAACCTGATTGGCCTCCGGCTGTCCCACATACTTCACGCGGAGCAGTTGGAGTTCCTCGCGCAGCGAGATGGAGGATGGATCGTCTGGATCGGAAGACGGATGGGCCAGCACCTTACGCGCGACCTGAACAATTGGGCCCTGATCGACGACTTCCGGCTCATCGGCATTCCAGTCCGGCGTTGAATCCAATTCCGACCGTACGAATGCGATCGTCAGCAGCGTCTCGCCATCTTTCACGACGTCAAACCGGTCGCTGCTGATCTCCGCTCCCGCCAGCTTGACGGACAATTCGCGTCCGTCGATTTCAAACCGCTTCGTCTCTTCGTCGAATCGCAGTTGATCACCGCCCAGACGGAGCGCGAGTCGGTGCTCCTCGGCCGTCTCTTCCCCCTCCCATTTTCCATTCTTGATATCGATCGCGTCGCCGTCGATCAGAACGTCCAGGTCCTCCAGACCGTCGCCGAGCACCTCGACGCGGACCGTGCCTTCGGGCGTAGGCCAGAGAAACACGATGCCGAGCAGAATCAACAGCCCCGCGAGGCCGGCTCCGATCCACAATCCGCGCGGCTTCTGCGGTTTGCTGGGCTTGTCTTGCTTCCTCGGGCGACGCCGGGGGGCGGGCTTGGAGGCGAGCGCCGGTTCCAAAGCCGTCTGCATTGGATCCGCCGCCGCTTGCGCAGCGAAGTACGCATTCAGCGCGTTGGTTTCCGAAACCTCGCCCGAGTCACCTGTGCTTGATTGCTCCGCTTTCCTCGCAATCTGATTCGGTTTGCCTTTCAGATACGCTTTGAGATCGGCGGCGACCTCTTCCATCGACCGGTAGCGATCCTCCACGCGCTTGGCCATCATCTTCGCGCAGATCGATTCCAGTGCCGGATCGATCCCGTCGCGGATTTCCGAGGGCGGTTTCGGCTCCTCCGAAGTAATCTGGTACACCACCTGTGCGATCGAGCCGCGGAACGGGATGTCGCCCGTGAGCAGTTCGTAGAGAATCACTCCCAGCGCATAGATGTCGGCGGCCGGGCCGACTTCGTCGCTCTCGGTGGTGACCTGTTCGGGCGACATGTAGGCCGGCGTGCCGACGAGCATCCCGCTCTGAGTCATCCGGGTTTCGGTGTCGGTCTTCCGGGCCAAGCCGAAGTCCATCACAATCGGTTCCCGCTTGTGATCGATCATGATATTGGCCGGCTTGAGATCGCGGTGGATCACGTTGTGCCGGTGCGCCTCCGCGAGAGCCAGCGCCAGCCGGTGGATCAGCATGGCGACCGTCTTCGGAGGCGGGAGTCGATCGGACTTGATGAACTCCTGCAGCGACCGGCCCTTGATGAAGCCGATCGACATGTAGTGCTGACCGTCAATCTGCCCCACGTCGTGAATCGGACAGATGTTCCGGTGATGCAAAGTCGCGGCCGCTCGCGCTTCGCGGTAGAACCGCGCAATCAACTCGGCGTCTTCGCCCCCTTTGAATTTCGGCGTCTTGAGCGCGACCTGCCGGTCCAGTTGCGTGTCGTGCGCCAGGTAGACCGTGCCCATGGCGCCGGAGCCGAGTTCGCGAATGATCCGGTAGCGGCCGAATTCCCGCGGAATCTCGGGAGAGACCGTCTTGCCCCGAGGACTGGTGTCCCGGGCTTCGGAAATCCGGCTGGTGTCGATTGTGGCAGGCTGCCCCGCGCCCGACTGATCCGCCTCCCCGACGAGACGCGACAGGTCATCCGCCCGGCCCGGGAATCGCTCTCTGTAGCTGGAGAGCTTCAGTTCGGGGTCCGTTTCGCGACGGGCGCAGTATTCGACTGCAAGCAGTTCCGGATCGACGTCGGCTGCCGTCCCGAGCGCGGGGAACTCAGTGAGATACTGCTCGATCAGCTTGCCGTGCCCGGAGATCCAGCCGCGCTGCAGGTCGATCTTGACGAGTTCGGCGAGCGCGAGACGGCGATCGACGCCTGCTGCGTCCGATTCGACGCGCGCAACGAATTCGTCCAGCAGCCCGGGACGCCAATCCTGCTCAAAGTGCATCAGCAGCGCTTCGAGCCGATTCCGCTGCTCGACCGCCTGGCCCGAGATTGACTGTTTGGCTCGCATCAGGACTCCGATCAGGATCGGGTGTTGGGACAGTCCGATTCATTCGGCCTGCCTCCCGATTAGTGATCGCAATCCATCATCTGATCTGTCACATCGAATTTCAAATATCGCCGAGAATCACTCCGGCTGTGCAGCCAGCCGGTCCAACCGCTCGGCCAGCCGCTCTTCCAGCAGGTTCAGCAAGCGATGCACCGTCTGCCGCGAGATGTTGAGATCCGAGGCAATTTCGGACTTGTTCATTCCCTCCAAGCGCCTCGAGAGGATTTCTCCGGTTTTCTCCGGCAGGCCTTCCAGAACAACGTCGATCTCTTCCCAGAGAGCCAGCGCATCTTCCGGCGAGGCCTCTCGTTCGAGGAGCAGCGCGTCGCTGGCGATGACTTCCTCCGCCTTCGCATCCCGACGATCCGCCGTATGTCGACGCGCGTGACTGCGCGTCTTGCAGAGCGTGATCGTCACCAGCAATCGCCAGAGCTGCTGTGAATGCTCGACGTGCAGCCGGCCCTCTCCGTGCCGGCGAAAGAACGTGCGGAAAACCGATTGGACGACGTCCTCGCCGTCGAAGCGCTTCAGCAGAGCGGGGTGGATATTCTGCGAGGCGACGCGGACCAGCCGCTGCGAGTAGTCCTCGAACAACCGCCGCATCGCGACGGAGTCGTCGCATTCCAATCGGTGATGAAACGACTGCCAAGCGGTGCTGCGCGCCTCAGCGGAGTGGCGGTCCAGGGCGTCAGGACTTGGGATCTGTTCAACCATAGCCAAACCTGGAATAGTCACGGTTCGCCTGCGCCCGTGCCAGACTCTCGATGCGAAGGTGCAGCGACCGTGGCTTCTGTCGAACTCACCGCGAGATTCTAACGTTCACTATCGGGCACCGCACGTATGACCTCACCGGGGCTGAAGGGCTGATCATGAATAGTCCGGGACAGCAATCAGGCCGGAACCGGACACGTCCAAGTGCATCCGCCGACACGATCTTCACTCGTTCGGCCAAGCCCACTGCGATGATCACATTGACGACACAAAGTCGGGCGATTCGTTCGCCGGTCGGACTTGGTGATTCCTACATCGGTCGACAATCCCGCGAGCATTTCCGTGCAGTCGCAACGCGCGTCGGGCACTTTCACCTGAAGCACTTAAGCTCATGCGGGTCTTCTGCTCACGACGTTGAATGAAATGGTCAGCAGTTCGTCGACAACTTGTAACCCTCTACACGAAGAGAGTCTGGCACGGGAAGGTATTTGGACGAGCCGACGGGATCGTCCTTCTACCTGTCCAACGAGGCGTTCGCCGACTTCATCGGCCAAGACGCCCCCAAGGGCATCCCGCTGTCATCGTATCTCATGCAGCGCGCCGATGAGTTGCCTCCTGCCGCTGAGTAATAACCTGCTTCCATGTTGTCTCGTGCCCTTCGTTGCGTTGTCTCCGCTGAAGCGTGATCCGTCCGGCATTTGCAAAGGCCTGATAGACGAGGATACGAGAATGCTCTAGCATCGACGATCGACAGGTTGGCTGGCGGAATCGCGACAGGCTCGAGCCAAGAATTCAGGCATCCATGCTGACACTTTATACGGATGGGCGACACGACACCTGCGAGGGTTCCAGCCGGCGCGAGTTCTTGCAGGTTGGCACGCTGGGAATCGGCGGCCTGACGTTGTCGAGTCTGCTTTCCGCAAAGGCCGGGGCCGCAGCCGGTGGCACGCTCCTGAAAGAGAAGGCGGTTGTCCTGCTCAATCTGCAAGGCGGCGCGAGCCACATCGAGACCTTCGACCCGAAGATGTCCGCCCCCGCCGAATACCGGGCCATGTTCGGCGAAGTCCAGACGACGCTGCCGGGCGTCACCTTCGGCAGCCATTTCCCGGGACTCGCGTCAGTCGCCGACCGTCTCGCGGTCGTTCGCTGCTTCCAACACGGCATCAGCAACCACGAGGATGCGGCAAGGCATGTGATGGCGGGTGGGAACCCGGCCGGCAGTAACATGGCCTCGGTTTTCTCGCGCATCGCCGGCGCCAACAGCAGCCGCACCGGAATTCCACACGCCTCGATCGTCACTCCGCCGGCGGTCGGTGACAAATACCAGGGCATTGGCCAGCGATTTGTCGGATTCATTTCCGATCCCGGCCCCCTCTCGGACGCCTATAAACCGTTTGATCCGAGCGCCGGCGGCGAGGTCGTGCAGAACATGGAACTGCGGCTTTCCAGGAGCCGGTTGGAAGACAGGCGGACGCTGCTGGCGAATCTCGACTCTTTCAAGCGACACGTGGACGAGACCAAGCTGCTTGGTGGCGCCGATCAGTTCCAGCAGCAGGCGTTTGACGCCATTGTTGGGGGAATGAGCAAAGCCTTCGATCTGCGCCACGAGGACCCTGCTCTCATCGCCCGCTACGACACCAGCCGCTTCAGGCTTCCGCCGGCGCTGCAGAAAAAGCAGCGGGCTGCGTCGCCCAATTCACTGGGGAAGCAGATGCTTCTGGCCCGCCGACTGGTTGAGGCAGACTGCCGCTTTGTGACGGTTGCCAGCGTCGGTTGGGACATGCATGGAAACAAGAACAATGTCAGTATCGCCAACGGCATGCCCGTGCTCGGTCCGGCGGCCGACAAGGCAATCACCGCCTTTCTAATGGATCTGGCAGAGCGCGGACTGAGTGAGAAGGTGCTGCTGGTAATTACCGGGGAATTTGGGAGAACTCCGCAGATCAGCGACTCCGGCGGTCGGGGCCACTGGGGCGATCTTTGCACGCTGGCGTTCGCCGGCGGCGGGTTGCCGATGGGCCAGGTGATTGGCGAGTCGGACCGTCTGGCGTCGATTCCGCAGGGCAACGTCGTCACGACAGCCAACATGTACGCCACCATCATGGACCTGCTGGTGGATCGCGCCGAACTCCGCGTCACCGACGGTGTTCCGGGCGACATCGTCGAGTTCTTTAATGCAAGCGAACCAATCCCGCAGTTGGTTTCGTAGGGAATCGCAGCGCCTTCAAATCTTCGCAGCCGCCTGCAGGATCATATTTTGACGAATGATTGCCCGTAGGGTGAAAAAACTCAGCCGACGTCAAAACTGAACGACTGTCATGGGTTCTGGCATGGTGGCCTACCGATTCTCGGTCGATTCTGTGCCGTCGATCAGCGCGTCAGTGTCGAGAACAGAGATCTGCTTCAGCGTATCGGGATCGATTCCCCGGGATTTCTGAGCCAACAGACTCCGTTCCTCGGGAGTCAACCGCACCAGTTCGCCGGTTGTCCGCTCCAGTTCCTGTTTCAGTCGCATTGCCTCCTGCTGCAGCCGGGCGATCTCGCCCCGCTGCCGATTCTCCACCCAGCCAACCAAGCGCCGTTTCAGCCAGTGGAACATGATCCTCACGCTGCCCTGCGACGGTATTATCTCAGCATGCCGCGGAGCCGCTCCCGGTACTCGGTCTTACCTGACTCGCTGCAATAGTGATTGACGTACACGGTGCCGGCCGTGCAGTACCCGTTGGGCGGACGGTGCCATCGAATTGGTGGCGCGAATCCGGGGCTCCGCAGTCGCTCATCCCTGACGCTGAACTCCATCCGGTCGACAACCCCGCGAGCATTCCGAAAAGTGCGAAACTCGCATCGGGGAAAGTGCCCGACGCGAGTTTCCGGAATGAAGTATTACCGCTCGGTGCGTGTCATGATGCTTCCGCGAATCGCCGTCTGCAGCAGGGGCACTCACCATCGAACCCTTTCACGAGGGCGGTGAACGCTGTCGGTTGCGGCAGGGTCATAATCGCCTTGAACGCTAACGGATCCCGGTGCGCGTAGTGGCGGTACGTCACGCCGCCGACGGAATGACCGAGAATCTCAATCGAAGACTCCGGCATGTGCGCGTCGTAGTAGGTGGCACACGTCTTCCGCAGATCCTTCAGCAGCCATGGTTTCTCCTCGCCCGATTCGATGTCGGTCTTTGGCCGAATGCCGGCCACTGAGCAGAGCTCTCCAAATCGCTGGTTCGGGCGGGAACCTCCGCCGAGGAATACGGGATCGCTCGGCCGTAGATCATCCGGCATGATGCTCCGGATGTGTGCATGGACGACACGGTTCATCGGCCGATAGAACGCCTTGCCGGTCTTCACCCGGCGATAGAATATCCAGCCCCACCGAGACTGCTGGTTGACTTGACCATCTGGTGACTGCCGATCCCACGAGACATGCCGCCAAAGGATCGGCTCATGAATGGACGCACACTTCCAGATTGTCCCGGTGTCGACACCGTAGTTGAAGAACACGACCAGCGCACACCGCCAATAGTGGCCGACGTGCAAGGCCCTGTCCCAACCTCGCGGGCGCGGCATCAAGTGGGTCGCGAAATACAGGGCATTGAGTTCGGCCTTCGTCAGATAGTGTCGTCCGGCAACGTCGCGCTGTGGCTTCGGTTTGGGAAACCGCGGCGGTGACTCGATGAGGTCCTGTTCCCACGCCCACGACAGGATCGCGCGAAGATGCTCACGGGCCTTGTTTGCCGTGCGTCCCGGATTGGTCCCCTGCTGTCTGACAGCGTGTTCGTGGACCCAGTCCACAAACTCGCGAATGTGCTTGCGCCTCAATTCCTCGATTGGTACACCGCTGCCCCATTCCGTCCATTTGGTGACCGTGGACGAATACTCGTCCCGTGTGCCTGATGACAGATTCCGGGCTCGGATGTAGCTCTCGACAGCAGATTCAAGACTCGTCGGCATTGGCTGGGCTCCAGAGCCGCCGGCGCCTGCTCCGATGCCCGATCCCTTCAGCCGGTGGCCTTGTTGTGCATCATGCCTGACCTCCCGTCGTGAGGTGAAGATGCTTTTCGTGGGAGTCAATCCCCCGCGTTTAACCTACTCTTCGGTGCTTTCTCACAGAAGCACGCGACCGAGCTGTGACCGTTGGGAGCTGGCCGATTCCACGATTCGCCAGAGTCACACCGAACTGGATGGAGAACGTCTCCAACGACAAGATCTGATAGCATGACGCTCACGATCATCTCGCCGAAGGATCGGAGCCAGGAAGACGGCTGACAGGAGGTTGCGGTCTTGAGTGAGTACCAGTTCATCGCGTTTCGCGCAGTCGACCGTCCGCTGACGCAGCGAGAACTTGTCTACGCCAGGCAGCAGTCGTCACGAGCAGAAATCACACGCTGGCACTTCGAGAACGAGTATCACTTCGGTGACTTTCGCGGCAGTGCGGACGGGTTGCTGCGACACGGATACGACGTCCACCTGCACTACGCCAACTTCGGCGTTCGGAAGATCGCAGTGAGGCTGCCGGCTGGCCTGCCGTTTCCAGCGTCGGTGTGGTCAGACTACGTGCGCGAAAACGGACTCACCCAGAAGAAGGACCTCAAGGGCAAGGGTGGGATTCTGACCCTCGATCCGTTTCACGAACCGGGTGATCTCGAGGATATCTGGTCACCGGGAGAGTACCTGGATGACGTCGTCGAGATTCGGAACCACCTGGTCGCCGGCGATCCGCGCGTGTTGTATCTGCTCTGGCTCTGTGCCGCGAACGACCAGTCCGCTTCACCTGATCGCAATGAGCCTCCGGTGCCCGGTGGTCTTGCCGAGTGCCTGGATTCTTGCGGGGCGCTGCTGGAATTCTTCGGACTTGATCCCTTGATCCTTGTCGCTGCCTCAGAGGATGCGCCCGCACTGCCTGCTCAGGAAGATCTCGAACAGCGCGTTGAAGCGTATGTTGAGGCGTTCAGCGATCGCGAATCGAAACGGCTGCTGCGGAGGCTGCTTGTCGAAGATGCCGCCGTTGTCAAAGCGGAAATGCTGGCCGCACTCCGTGAATCAGAGCCTCGAACTGACTGGCCAACCGTTGCCTTGGGACGCTCGTTCGCCGAACTGCTTGAACGGACTGAGGTCCTGTGCGCCGAACATGATGTGCAGGAACAGAGGCAAGGTGAAGCCGCTGCACAGCGTGAAGCGGCAAAGCAGGAACGAAAGCGTCAGGATCGCATGAAGCTGATGGTCAAGGCGCCACAGAAATGGCTTCGCGAGGCCGAGAAGCTCGTTGCAGCGCGCGGCACTCGCAACTACAAGGCGGCTGCCGAGATCCTGTCCGATTTGCGCGAGGCTGTCGGAGGTGAGGAGGGGGCGGAGATCACTCGCATGCACGCCGCTCATCTCGCAAAGAAACATCCGACACTGAATCACCTCAAGTCGTCGCTGCGGAAGTATGGGCTCTTGGAGTAGCAGGCGTGACACGGAAACGAAAGAACAACCATGGCGTGCCGCGGGCGAAGCGCATGGCTCGTTCCGCCCGACTGCAGTCAGCAGTGTCTTGGCTGCAACAATTCAAAGGCAAGAACGTCGTTCGCGGCTACTGTCGGCAGTTTGGCGTTGACTGGCGCTGCGCCGCCATCGAACTCAGTCAGCTGGGCGTTGCACTCGACCCCGACTATCTGAACCAGCGCGAGCAGTCCGAGCCCCAGGTCATCAACACTCGCAGGCAACGGCGTCTGGCATGCGCCGGTGAGAATTCTCCGCATGACCCTGTCGAATATGTGTCGATGCTCGACGCATACCTTGCCGAGGATTTTGCCGCCCTGTACGCGATGGAATGCAAGCGGGACGGAATTGACCCGGGTTCCGGCTGAGCGATGCCCGCCGAATTGCCGTTTCAACCCGCCGCGCGCCGGAACAGAGACTGGAGTTTGTCTTCGTAGAAATCCGGGCCGTGGCCCCTCGTGACAGGCTTCTGATATTCGTGCCACGCCTCCTCCAGCCACCGAAGGATCAGAATCAACTCATGAACACGGACTTCAGTCAGTGAAACCGGTTGCCCCCCCGATTCCAGGTATTCCTCAACGAGAATCTTCAAGCCGTCCTTGACGCCACAAACCTTTCGATTGCCGCGACTGACGATCGCCAGATCGTACGCGGGATCACCAATCCGTGCCATTTCCCAATCGACAACTCCGACAGGTGGGTCCTCAACACCCGCGGTTGGCCAGTCGCAAAGCAGGTTTTGCGGAAGCAGGTCCCCGTGCAGAACACAACTGTGATCGTCGGCAGGAACCTGTGCCGCGATCCAGTCACGAACCTCCCTGGCCAGGGGAAACTCCACATACAAGTCCTCCTCGAATTCGGCGAGTTGCGACTTCACGTGCTCCGTGCGACTGCTGCTCGGAAGATGGGGGAACTCCTGGGCAGTAAGGCGATGAACGTTGGCGGCCACACGGCTGACAAGCCTCAGCGTAGACCGGTCCTCATGTCCGTACAGGGAATACCCAGGTAGGCCGGTCTCGATCATTCCGATGGGTTCTGATTCGTCGTACCGGACGAAGCAGATGAAGTTGGGCGTCGGATGACCGAAGTCACACTTCTCCAATACCTGCAGCGTTTCCGCTTCCCGAATCAGGCGATCCCGTGGTTCGGGCCCCTGCTGCCAGTCCTCGCTTTCATCAAGAAGTCGCAGGATGTACGCATCCGGGCGCGCACGGACCCGGAACCAGTAGTTCTCATGCCAGAGGCCTTCTGCCATTCGGTCGAGCTTGCCGTCTAATTCGATGCGACTGCCGAATCCCGAACAGCCCTCGAGCGACCGCTGAATCAGGTGCCGCAGATCGCTGTAGCTTCTTCGGTGCGAACGTCGATCCATGATGGCCACGCGACCTCCAGACACCGCGGACTGCTGAACTGACAGGCATTCTCGGAACGCGCAGTTGCTGTAGCAAGGACCGGGTGCCACCGCAGGTGATCCGAAGTTCGCAGATTCGTTTTCTGCATCCGGTGAAAATGACCGGAGCAGATTCCGCGTCAGCCCATCTCAACGCGGGGTTGTCGACCGGATGGAGTTCAGGCAACTTTGAGTGGAAGCAGATTTGGTGGCGATCATGTCGTCAATACGATCACAGCAGCAGACTGATTTCAGAGACGAACGGCTACATTCGACACTGAATACGTGAGTCAACTGGAGCATCGAGGTGAGATTATAGGCCGACTCATGCGGTAATCCGAATCCCCCGCTGCCCAAACCATGCAATTTCTCTCAGCGTCTGACCTCGCATCTCCGTCCAAGTAGGGTTACCCGATCTTCCCCTCGAATCAGCCTGCTTTCAGAACAAGGACGGGGCAATGAGCCAGACGAAGCACCCGCTCCGTCACCGAACCCAGCAGCAGACGTGAAATGCCGCGACGCCCATGAGAGGGCATCACGATCAGTTCGGCACCGACGCGATCGGCACACTCCACGATGCTCTCGCCTGGACTTCCGAAAACGACCTCTATCCCAACCCCGCAGTATTTTTCATCCGCAAAACGTTTTTCGAGTGTTTGCTTCGCTTTCGACTGCCACTCGCGTTGGTCAATCTCATCCCAGATTTGCTCAAGCTCTGCAGCAGTCACGTCACGCAAGACGTGGACCACATGCAGGTGGGACGGGTCATTGACGTATTCCAATCCAACGTCGACGGCCGAAAAAGACTCGTCGGAAAGATCGACCGGTACAACGACGGATCTCTTCGGGGGAGGGCTCATATTGCTATATCGTTCGCAGGTTTTGGCACGCCAGCATGTAACCGAGGCGATTGGCTCTCACGCGCCTCGAGGTCGCATGTGTCAAAGGATGAGATCGAGCGAGAAGGGAGGTAAGGATCCTTCAGATTTCTCACGCATGTGCCTCTGATTCTCGCGTAGAGTCTCTCAAATGTAATTCGATCAGCCTTGATTTGCGAGAAATTGTCTTCAACTGCGGGGGCAAGTGCGTCGTATTTGGATTGCATGTGACGGATCGCAGAAAATGCAACGCAACGACGACGCGTCTGCCGTCGCCGAGAATTCGGTATCACCTCGGCGACGAGTCCCCCCTCCACAGCGGTGTCACGGTTTCTTTCTGAGCGTCAACTGGCGCTCCAATCAGCGGACAGACAACCACTCCCCTGTACCGCGTGAGAATCGATCACATTGCCTCCTTGCGTGAGAGTATTCGTAGCATCGCTGCAATTGGCGTACCAGAGACGACCTGCTCCTTTCGTATGCATGGGAGAATCCGTGCTGTAGACAGCACGTGGTGGACGTGCTGTAACGCCCGTTGTGCGCGGTGGTGCACGTTATCAGCGTCTGGTGGTGGAGCGTGGACATTCGGCGCGCGGCAACGTTCCGCCGGCCTCGGATGCGCTGCCGGAGGAGGTGCAGGCGATCGTGCCATCTGAGGTCGTGTGCATGACGCGGTTGGGCGGCTTGTTGAAGAAGTACGCTCGGCGGGCGGAGTGAGGAATCCAGCCGTCGGAATCGCTGGCCTCTGGCGAGGTCTCCAAGTGCCTTCGCTCTGTTTCACCGACGCAGCGAAGACGTCGGCGTATCTCATGCCGGGGTGGTCGACCGACGCGTGTTGGGATAGGTGCGATCGGCCGTCCAGCTGGACCCGCTCGTGTCATCGCAACGATTCACCCTTGCTGGCAATGCCCGCGGCTTTCGTACAGATCGAAAGGCAGCGAAGCTCCTCCCTCTTAACTCCTGGTCAACGGAAGGCACACCTCGATTACGTCGTCATCGGCCTGCTGGGTGCGTTGAAAACCGTATTTCTTTGCGAGAGCCAACATTCTCGCGTTCTCCCTCAGCACATGGCCAATGATCCGCGACGTGCCGCGATCGCGACAGTAGTTGATCAGCTTCTGCAGAAGGACAGATCCGAGGCCTTTCCCTTTCAGATCGGACCGAACGACGATCGCAAACTCGGAGGCGATGTTGTCCGGATCGGTGGCTACCCTGGCCACGCCCAACGCTTCCAGTTCGCCTGTTTCACTCCTCCTGGCCGCAATGAACGCCATTTCGCGTTCGTAGTCGATCTGTGTGAAACGGGCGAGTTCACTGTGGACAGGTTCACGGAGAAGACCGAAGAATCGAAAACGAATGTCGTCGGGATGAAGCTTCGTAAACAACTCACGATGCGCGGGTTCGTCCTCTGGCCGAACCGGACGCAGGAGGAGGGGGCGATCGTCGAACGTGATCTCTTCTTCAAGTGCGCGCGGGTAGGGGCGGATGGCCAGGCGCTCGGCGCCGGTGGTTTCTGTTCGCACCACCCTCAGTCGCGCATCCAATGCCAGTACGCCCGATTCGTCGGCCAGCAGTGGATTGATGTCCAACTCAGCTACTTCGGGGATGTCGGAAATGAGCTGAGAGACCTGAATCAAGGTCCGATAGATGGCCGACAGATCTGCAGACGGGCGATGGCGATAACCGGCAAGTAGCTTGGAAACGCGCGTCCTCGACACGAGTTCTCTTGCCAATGTCATATTCAATGGCGGCAACGCAACGGCCCGATCGGCAATGACTTCCACGGCTGTACCACCCTGTCCAAAGAGAAGCGCCGGGCCGAATATCGGATCTTCGCTGGCACCGACGATCAACTCGTGTGCATCTGGCCGGCGCGCCATCGCTTGTACGGTGAACCCATCAACGTGTGCGCCCGGCTTCAGTTGCTCGATCCGCGAAAGCATCGAGGCAGCCGTGGTCGCGACTTGTTCGGCGGACTCCAAGTCGAGCGTCACACCACCGACGTCTGACTTATGCGTGATGTCCGGCGAGAGAATCTTGATGGCGACCGGAAATCCGATCTCTGTGGCCAGGCGTCCACACTCTTTAGGAGCTTTGGCGATGCGAGTTTCGACCGTCGGAATCCCATAGGCTGCCAAGACTCCTTTGGCTTCTGGTTCGGTCAACAGTTCGCGACCGGCTGCGAGGGCACGAACGATGATTCGCCGCGCGGCGGCGGTGTCCACAGTGAAATCGTCCAACACGGACGGCGGCGTTTCTATCAGCGCCTCTTGGTTCCGGCGATGAATAATGATCTGAAGAAACGCGTTCACCGCGTCCTCTGGCGTGTCGTACGTCGGAATCCCAGCTTGGGCGAACGTTTTCTTGGCCTGGGCAACGGCGTCTCCACCCAGCCAACAGGCGAACAGGGGCTTACGCGATTCCAGAATGTGCGGGACAAGGGCCTCGGCGATCGTGTTGCTGGGAACAATCGCTGTCGGCGCATGGATAAAGAGAACGGCATCCGTTTCCGGATCATCGACGAGAATCTTCAAAGCTTCCAGATGCCGTTGGGCAGGTGCATCGCCGATGATGTCCACAGGGTTCCCTTTCGACCATGTGGGCGGCAGCACCGCATCAAGGCGTTGAATCGTTTGTTCGGACAGTCTTGCAATCCGAGCGCCGTGGGCAATCGCCGCATCCGTCGCCATCACGCCAGGCCCGCCGCCGTTCGTCAGGATCGAGAGACGATCGCCGCTAACTGGCTTTGCCCGCCCCAGCGTTTCCACGGCATCGAACAGGTCCTCGATGGAATACACCCGTAGCATTCCCGCACGCCGGATCGCGGCGTCGTAAACGTCATCCGATCCGGCCAGCGCGCCGGTGTGGGAGGCCGCCGCCTTCGCCCCTTCGGCAACCCGGCCAGCCTTGAGCACGATCACGGGCTTGTTTCGCGCTGCCGCACGTGCCGCCGACATGAACTTGCGGGCATGTTTGACCGATTCCACGTAGAGCAGGATCGAGCGTGTGACGGGCTCGCTGCCCAGGTAGTCGAGAACGTCGCCAAAGTCGATATCGGCGCTGTTGCCGAGAGAGACGAAGTGCGAGAAGCCAATCTGCCTGGTCCGTGCCCAATCTAGGACCGCGGTTGCCATTGCGCCAGACTGGGAAACGAAAGCGATCCGCCCCGCGTCTACCGTCGCGTGCGCGAAGCTCGCGTTGAGCCCAAGTGCCGGGATAATGAGCCCAACGCAGTTCGGTCCCAGGATTCGCAACATGTGTTCCCGGGCCACGTCCAACATGCTCTGCTGAAGCGTCTTTCCCGTCGATTCCTCAACAGTATCCAAACCTGCGGTGAGCACGACTGCCGCCTTCGTGCCTCGCCGACCGAGTTCATCAATCAAATCGGGTAGCGTTCGGGGCGGCGTACAGATGATGGCAAGATCCGGCGTCCGCGGCAGGTCTGTAACTTTGGGCCAAGCCAATACGCCGCAGACCGCCTCGTACTTCGGATTGACCGGCATGATCGGGCCCTCAAACCCACCGGCCAATAGGTTTTTCATGACCGTTGCGCCAACACTATGCGGTCGTATCGACGCCCCGACGAGGGCCACGGATTTGGGCCGGAACATGTGATTCAAGTTTCGAATACTCATACCGCTTCCTCACGCCCTGTCGAATTCACGTCGCCAGGCAGCTCTCCCGCTGTGGATCAGTCGTACGATTCGCAGGCAGGTTATGTGGGAGCGCCGGCAATCGCGACCAACCTGCAGGGGTTTCTGTCGAGGGGAGACTGAATCGCCAAAAAGCCCGCACGGTAGGTTGTGAACCCACGACTTGCGAATTTGAGCTTCCGTACGTGATTCTCCTCAGAGGCTTGTTCTTTTCGGCGAAACTCGGTTCCAGAATTCTGTGGGTGTTCGCCGCGATTTGCCAGCTCAGGTTGTGCGGTCTGTGATATCGCCGGCGAATGTCTGCCTGAGATGCGTCGGCGTGCCGATCAGCCCAGAAAACGCCTCAGCGTATCTGCGTTCGGTGTCTTTGACTGACGCAGCAAACACATCAGCGCATTTCAACGGGGGGTCGCCGACCGGGGGCGCCTTTTACATGGGCTTACAAGGCAAGCGGCCGAATTTGTCGTGCCACCTTTTTGACGACAGAAGGCAAAACGATCTCAGACAGTCTTAGCGTCAGAATCTGCCGCCGGCGGAGTCAGATTCGGACTCGATGTCAACCCATGGGTGCGCAGTTTGCAGTCCTGCAAGGTGGAGAGCGCAGTTCAAACATCATCGTTCAACAGATGCGGGGCAGGAGGACTCCTGAGGCTTCGTCGAGCGGGCGAGGTGTGCCTGTCACTCTACTGACGATGACGGGGACTGATGCGCGTTGCTGAGCTGCTCCGATGACACAGGCCTGATCGCCAGGCGACTGAGCGCGGAGCGCGGCCATAATTGGAGCTGTGTGTCTTGGTTCGACAGCCAGCAGCATCGTGCCTTCGTTGGCGATGTAGAGCGGGTCGAGGCCGAGGAGTTCGCTGGCTCCTCGAACATTCGGTGTGATCGGAATTCGGGATTCTTCGATTCTCAGCGTCAGGTCGCACGCGTTGGCCCACTCGTGCAGGACGGCGGTGAGACCTCCTCGTGTGGCGTCGCGCATGGCACGGACGTGTTGCAGCAGGTCGGCTGCGTGCAGAGCGCTGACCAGCGGCCACAGGCTTGCACAGTCCGACTCCGGGGGCGGCCGCAGGTCGAGTTCTTCGCGGGCGGCGAGGATGGCGAGACCATGGCATCCAATCGGGCCGGAGACGAGCAGCTCATCACCGGCCTGAATTGAGGCCGGACCCAAGACGGGCGGTTCCAGTGCGGGTCCGATGCCGCTTGTATTGATGAACAGTCCGTCGGCCGCGCCGTGCGGTACAACTTTCGTATCGCCCGTGGTGATCTGAACGCAGGCTTCCTGAGCGGCGCGTTTGATGCTTTCGAGCACCTGTTCGAGTATGCCGAGCGGCAGTCCCTCTTCGATGATCAGTGACAGGCTCAGCCACATTGGTTGGGCTCCGGAGACGGCGAGATCATTGGCCGTCCCGAACACGGCCAGCCGGCCGATGTCCCCACCGGGAAAGAACAACGGCGAAACCACAAAGCTGTCCGTCGTGAACGCCAACCTGTCCGACGGCATTGAAAGGAGCGCAGCATCGTTGAGTTCGTACTGCCCGACTGCAGACCCCAGTCGCGGAAGAATTGTCCGCTCAATCAGCCGACGCGTCATCCGGGCTCCTTCCCCATGAGCCAGCGTGATCCGCTCGCCGTCGCCCAGCATGGCAACGGGACACGTGCCGAACGGAAGGGAGGTGCTCATCGATCGGGACTCCCTTCGTTCCGATTCGCCGTCGCACCGAGAGCAGTCAGCTTGAATTCGTCTTCAACGCCCGTTGTTCGGTGATAGAGGTAGTAGGCCGCGCAAGCTCCCTCCGAGGAGACCATCGGAGCACCGAGCGGCTTCTCCGGAGAACACCGTGTTCCAAAGTGTGGACAGTCGGCCGGACGCAGACGACCGGACAGGACTTCGGCGGCGGGACAGTCTGGTTGTGCGACAGTCGGGAGGTCAACCGTAGGGGCCGCGTCGATGATGCCGGCAATCGGCTCACTCTGTTGGACGTGAGCGAAGCGCCGCCGTGCATCGAACTTCCGGAACTGCGCACGCAGACGAAGGCCACCATTCTTGATGACGCCAAACCCGCGCCATGGGCGGTCGGCGACTTCGTAGACTTGATTGACTGCCATCCGGGCGTGTTCGTTGCCGTCTCGGCGCACGCTGCGAGAGTATTGGTTCGTGACATCCACCCTGCCTGATTCAAGCTGCCGTACGCAATCGCGGATACCCTCCAGGAGATCGATCGGCTCGAAGCCGGTCACAGCGACTGGAATGCCGTATTGTTTCGCAAATGTTTCGTACGACCGGAAGCCGGTGACCGTGCAGACGTGGCCTGCAGCGAGGAATGCCTCGACGCGGTTGCCGGGCGCAAGCATGAGCGCTTCCATGGCTGGCAGCACTCTTACGTGTGACACAAGCATTGAGAGATTCTCGAGACGCAGTCGCTCTGCCTGCAGCGCGGCGATCGCTGTCGCCGGAGCGGTTGTTTCAAAACCGACCGCAAAAAAAACCACGTGCTCATCGGGATTCCGCTGGGCGAGTTTGACCGCGTCGACGGGCGAATAAACGATCCGAACGTCGCCGCCAGCAGCGCGCGCATCGTTGAGCGATTGATATGCACCGGGGACGCGCAGCATGTCGCCGAAGCTGGCCACTGTCACACCTTCTTGCAGAGCAAGCCGCACGGCCAGATCGATGTCCCC
The DNA here is from genome assembly GCA_003388505.1 of Planctomycetota bacterium. Classification (GTDB taxonomy): domain Bacteria; phylum Planctomycetota; class Planctomycetia; order Planctomycetales; family Planctomycetaceae; genus MB-PLM-1. The sequence continues at coordinate 25,059 of QQVO01000006.1, read as the reverse complement.
AACCGGAGTCACGCAGACAGGGCAGCCGGGACCGTGAATCAGTTCGACCACGTCCCGCAGTTCGTTATCAATGCCGTAGCGCAGCAGACTGTGCGTCTGGCCGCCGCAAACTTCCATCACCACGTGGCGGCGCGTAGCCAGCCTGCGGATCTGAGCGATCAGTTGCTGAACTGCCGTTGCGTCTCGAAATTCGTCGACGAATTTCATGGCGAGCCCCCCGGTAACGGACGTGCCGCTGCAGAATGGTTCTGTGCTGCTTCGCCAATGGCGGCGGTGAATTCGTCCGGGATTCCGAGCCGAGTCAGCTCATCGAGCACTTTCTGAGCTTCTTCGGAATCAATCCGGCTGATTGCAATGCCGGCATGCACGATGACGTACTCGCCGATCTCCGCATCGGGAACACACGCCATCTGGCACTCGCGGCGGATGCCATCGAATTGGACCATCGCTCGTCCGAAAACGGGGTCATGGTCCAGCCAATCAATGACCTGTCCGGGGACGCCTAGGCACATGGTGCACGCTCCTGAGGTCCGAAATCACAGGACGGACTTCCTTCGGGTCGTCTCTCAGTGGCATGCCGGGACGTCCGTTGTTCAATTCCTGTTCGTGCCGACTGCTTCAGTCTCGCCAGCCCAATCGCGAGCTGTCCCGCCGCCAGTCCGCCATCATTCGGTGGGATGATCCCGGGAAGTCCGACCGGCTGAGTGCGAACGCCCAAGCGTTCGGCGGTCAGTTCGGTAAGAACGCGGTTCTGAAAGCACCCTCCGCCGAGGACGACGGGAACGTCGGCATACTTCCCTACGATGCTCTCAACGGCTGCGGTCAGCCCCCGGTGGAACTTCATCGCCATGCGTCCGGCCGGCGCATTCCTCTGGCGGTCTTTACACAGTTCCCGGATCAGAGGTCGCCAGTCGAGCTGAAAAAGGTCGGCCGAGTCGTCGATGGGCAGGTCGTAGGCCCCGGCTTCGCCCGGATCACAGGCGGCTTCCAGCCGCATGGCCGGCTCGCCTTCAAACAGGGCTTCACCGATGCCGAGGATGATTGCAGCGACTCCATCGAACAACCGGCCGACGCTGGAACAGAGCGGTCCGACTCTCTGCCGCGCGAGGTTACGAGTAGCGGCAACAACGTCTGGTGACTTCGTGGAGTTAACAAGTGCAAGCTGTGTGTCATCGTCAAGCGCCTGAGTCAGCAGCGACACCGTGACTCGCCAAGGTTCCCGGATCGCCGCCTCACCCCCGGGCAAAACGAACGGCCTCAGCGAGGCGACTCGTTCAAAGCCCGTCGCGCTGGACAGAAGAAACTCACCGCCCCAGATCGTGCCGTCTGTTCCATAACCCGTGCCGTCGAACGCGACACCGAGGACGGTCTGGTCGAGCCAGCCGTGTTCGACCATCCCGGCGGCGACGTGCGCATGATGATGCTGCACGCGGATCAGCGGCACGCCTCGTACGTCGGCCTGCTGTTCGGCGAAGCGCGTGCTGAAGTAGTCCGGGTGCAGGTCGCAGACGATCGCTTGCGGCTCGGCCTGATAGAGATCGAGCAGTTCACTTGTCTGTTCAACATAGCGTTCGCGTGTTGCGAGTGAATCGAGGTCGCCGATGTGTGGACCGAGAACGTTTTGCCGACCGTTGCACAGAGCGACCGCCACTTTCTGGTGCCCCCCGACAGCAAGCAAAGTGGGGCAAGCTTCCGGTTCAATTTCCCGGTCGCGGCAGGCGTTCGGGAGCCCATTCCGATCATCGCAGACTGGAAGCGTACGCCACGTTGTCAGAGGGGCGAGACCGCGGGCGGCGCGGATCGTCACAGAGTGACCGGCGATCACGTGAACAACGCTGTCATCGATCGGCCGGACAATCCGCCGGTCGTGCTGCACCATCAGATCGACAAGCGGCGCGAGTTCGCGTGCTGCGACAGCGGCGTCGAACGCCAGGGACTCGCCATCGACATTACCACTCGTCACGACCAGCGGTCGTCCAGTTGCTTCAATCAGCAGTGCGTGCAGCGGCGTCGTAGGCCGGAAAACTCCGAGGGTATTCATGCCGGGGGCGAGCAAGGGCGACAGGTCGATGTTCTCGCGAAGCCGCGCCGCGCTCTCGGGGGACAGCACGACAATCGGGTTTGCTGCCTCAGTGAACGCCATGTGGTCGTCGTCCGTGAACAGCTCAGCCACTGTTGCGTCGATCATCACGGCCAGGGGTTTAGCCGGACGACGTTTCCGCAGCCGCAGACGCTCCACTGCTGCAGTCTGACTCGCATCACATACAAGCTGGTAACCGCCAAGTCCCTTCAGCGCGACGATCCCACCGTTGAATAGTGTGGTAGCCGCGAGTTCGACAGCGGTCGAACCGGTTGCTACGACGTTTCTGTAACTGTCGACGGCGCGCAGCGAGGGGCCGCAGTCCGGGCAGGCGTTCGTCTGTGCATGAAAGCGGCGATCGTTGCTCGTCGTAAACTCGTCCCGGCAGCAATGGCACAGTGCAAAGTCGCGCATGGCCGTCCCCTCACGTTCGTAGGGCATCCGCTCAATGATCGAGTATCTCGGACCGCAATTTGTGCAGCTTGTGAAGGCATAGCGGTGCCGTCGGTCGACATCGCCGAAAACTTCGCTCAGGCAGTCCTCGCAGACTGGACGGTCGCACGGGACTTCGGTGGCGATTGCTCTGCGGCCCGTACCTGACTCAATCACAAACGCGTCACACTCCAGGAATTCGACCTCCGTGCGGGAGAGATGCTGCACGTCCACGGCGGCCGGTAGCGCCGACGCAAGCCGAACTTCAAAAGTGTTCAATGCCGCTGGGTCGCCTTCCACGTGCACGCGGACGCCGTCCGACCGATTTGACACGGTGCCGGTCAGACCCAGATGCGTGGCCAGCCGCGCGATCGCCGGACGGACTCCAAGCCCCTGCACCCGGCCGTTCAGCACGAACCGGATTGCCTGCTTCGTCTTTGCGGCCGGCGCGAGTCTGCTCATCGGGCAAGCGGCTCCCTTGCGGACAATGTCGGGGTCGCGGATGCGGAGGCGTCGGCGATCATCTGCTCGCGGGTCTCTTCGAGAAACCGGCACCAGCCGGCGACACCGTCGCCGGTCAGCGAGCAGACAGTGAAGTCCCGCAGATCGTGTTGAATGAGGCGAGCGTCGTCTACGGCCGCCTTGACAGAGAATGGCACGTACGGCAGCAGGTCGGACTTGCTGATCACGACCACATTGCTTGTCCGAAACATCTTCGGATACTTGCCCGGTTTGTCGTCGCCCTCGGTGACGCTCAGCAACACGACTCGCAGATGTTCGGCCAGATCGTGAGACGCCGGGCAGACGAGGTTTCCGACGTTTTCGATGAACAGGAATTCGAAGTCATCCGTTCCGAATGTTTCAAGACCCCGCTGAACGAGCGGGATTTCGAGATGGCAAGCGCCGCCGGTTGTGAGTTGCGCGACAGGACAGAACGGAGCCAGTCGCTGCGCGTCCCGGTCAGTCGCGAGATCACCGACCAGCACGGCCATGCGCCGCCGATTGTGCCAATGCTTTGCGGTGGCTTCAAGCAGGCTGGTTTTTCCGGAACCCGGCGACGAAAGCACGTTGATGACAAGTGTCCCGCGACGAGCGAACTCCTCCCGCATCTCGGCGGCCTGGCGTTTGAGTTCCGCTTTGACGTCGCGGTTGACGTGGATGGTGGTTGTTGTGTTCATGGCCGGCCTACCGGGGAAGGGCTTCCTCTTTCGTTTGGATGTCGACGTCCAGCAGACGGAATTCGTCGCCGCCGGTGACTCGGACACGGGTGGAATTGCAGGACGGGCAAACGAAGCGGAAACGTTCGATGTCGAATTCGTCGCCGCAGTCGCGACAGACGGCTGACAGGGGGACTTCTTCAACCTGCAGAGTCGCGCCGCGGCAGAGTGTGTCGTGGACCTGCTGCTCGAAGGCGATTTCCAAGAGCAGTCGTTCGACGCCCGACAACGGGCCCATTTCCACGCGAATTATCTCGACGGACTCGCCGTTGTGTTCGAGCAGCAGGTTGCTGACCTGACTCAGCAGCGACCGAACCAGGGAGGCTTCATGCATGATGAGCGGCCTCCGACATGCGGTGCGCCGGAAACGTAGCCGCGATTCGCTGCACGATCGAATCGACAGCGGTCGCGACTTCCGGTGACAGTTCAGCGAAGGCGTCGAAGCACAGTCCTTCGACACCGAAGACAGACACGTCCGAAGGCAACGTGCCGAGGCGATCGGCGAGGTGCAGGACCTGCGGGAGACCGAAGGAATGGCTGTCGGCGGATCGCAGGACGGCGACTTTCGGAGTCGGCCACTCCCAGCAGTGCAGTTGCACGTCACCTTGTGTCGTGTTGCGGCGAAAGAGGCAGGCGTCGCAGATGATCAGACGACTGGCGCCTTCCAGCCAGTCGAGCAGCTCACTCGGAGTTGCGGCATGTCGGATCTCGATTTCCGGCGGCATTCGTGACACCAGCGCGTCCGCGACCATCCAACCGATGCGGTCGTCGCCGTGCGGACTGCCGATCCCGACAAACAGCGATCGGCCGTGACCCTGGTCGCTCATGTCGACTCCTGGCGATCGACGGTCAGTTTCAAAAAGTGCGTCGAGCAACTGATGCAGGGATCATAACAGCGGACCAGGCGTTCGCATTCCATCGCGGTCTGGTCGTCGTCTCCGTTGAGGACGCGTGGCAGCCAGTCTCGCAGGTCGGCTTCAATCTGCTGCTGGTTCTGCGAAGTGGGCGGGACGATCTTTGCAAACGTGATCCGGCCGGCGCCGTCGATTTCGTAGCGATGGTAAATCAGGCCGCGCGGCGCCTCCGTGGCAGCGCACCCGGATGAGGCCTGGTAGTCATACGGAATCCGCGCCGGCGCGAACGGCTTGTAGTCGCGGATGATCGAGATCGCTTCTTCGTAGGCATGGACGACTTCCAGTCCCCGCGCAACGATCGCCTGAAAGGGATTCCGGCACGGCCAGTCGATGCCGACCTCGTCCGCCAGTTTCCTGGCCGCCGGAAAGAGCTGCTCACGGTTCAGATTGATGCGGGCGAGCGGGCCGACGTGGTAGCTGGCGTGATCTTCCGCGCGGCGGCTGTGCAGGGCGGTCGAGTGTTCGACGTGAAATTCCTCGTAGGCTTGTTCGTAGTCTATGACGGCGACCGTACCGCCTCTGGTTGATGCAACGTGCCCTTCGTTCATCGCGTACTCGTCGGGATGCTGCAGCGCGACCATGTCGTAGTCGCGGGTGAAGTCCGGAAAATCGAGGGTCGCGACCCAGCGAGTCGTCGCAATCGCGGCTTGCAGTCCCCACTCGAAGTCGGGCAGCAGCTTCAGCAGGTCGTCTTTCCTGGGTGCTTTGTAGAATCCTCCGACGGCAATGTTGATGGGATGGATGGCTCGCCCGCCTAGCACTTCGAGCAGTTCGTTGCCGTGCTTCTTCAGCCGCAGCCCGCGGGTGACCTCCTCCGGAAAGCGTTCGGCCAGATCGATGCCGCTGTCGACGCCGAAGAAGTCCGGAGCGTGCAGCAGGTGCATGTGCAGCGCGTGGCTCTCGATCCACTCGCCGCAATACAGCAGCCGTCGCAGCCGCCGGATCTCGGGGGAGATCGTCACGCCGAGGGCCGCCTCCAGCGCATGAACGCTGCTCATCTGATATGCGATCGGACAGATCCCGCAGATGCGGGCCGTGATGTCGGGGACCTCCTCCAGCGGCCGGCCGCGAAGGAAGGCCTCGAAGAATCGCGGAGGTTCGTAGATGCTCAGTTTCACGTCTTCGATGTGATTGCCTTCGAGCCGGACATACAGGCCGCCTTCGCCTTCAACGCGCGTCAGAGCTTCAACCTTGATGGTTCTTGAGCTGCTCATGTCTGGCCCTCCGTGCTGCTGGCCGATGCCAGCCGATCGCCGGCGGCTTGGAACTCCGGAGCGGCTGCGTTGAAGTTGCGGAGCAGTGGCACGAGCTGTTCATGCGAAGAACCGGTGACCGCGTAGTGATCCGTCAGGGCGTTGCAATTCGGCTGAGCGGCCGGACCGAAGCAGCCGTAGCAGCCTCGGTCATACGACGGGCAGATCGCTCCGCAGCCAGTGTGCGTGATCGGGCCGAGACACGGAATGCCCTGAGCAACTTCGACACACACCGTGCCGCGTCGTTTGCAGTCGAGGCACACGCTGTGTCGCGGCGTCCGCGGCCGGCGTCTGTGGACAAGGGCTCCGATCGTCTCGACAAGCTGATGCCGGTTGATCGGACATCCGCGGAGTTCAAAGTCGACGGGGACGTAATCGGCGATCGCGGTTGATGTGGCGAGCGTCGAGATGAACTCTGGTCGGGCATACACGCATTGCAGAAACTCCTCGTGGTCCGCCCAGTTCTTGAGCGACTGGATGCCGCCGGCGGTGGCGCAGGCTCCGATCGTGATCAGGTATTTCGACTGCCGCCGCACTTCCTGAATGCGGTCGGCGTCGTGAGGCGTCGTAATCGAACCTTCGACCAGGGCGACGTCGTACGGTCCCGGCTCGATGCGACTGGTCGCTTCCAGGAAGTACGCGATGTCGACGGCGCCGGCAACAGCCAGCAGTTCGTCCTCGCAGTCCAACAGCGACAACTGGCACCCATCGCACGAGGCGAACTTGAAGACCGCCAGCCGCGGCCGAACGCTCGGCGATCGTGGTTGACGTGGCGTGCTCACAGGTCGTCCACCTTCAGAATCGAAGCCACCCGGTCGTAGCGAAACACCGGACCGTCCTTGCAGAGAAACTCGGGACCGAACTGGCAATGGCCGCACAGACCGATCGCACAGTTCATGTTGCGTTCCAGCGACACGTAAACGGACTCGCGCGGAAGTCCGCGGCGCTGCGCCGCCTGGATCGTGTACCACATCATCACCTCGGGACCGCACGTCAGCAGCAGCGTGTCATTGGTTCGCGGCAGCGGCAGACGGTCGAGCAACAGCGTGACGACGCCGACGTTACCGGTCCATCCTGTGTGAGCACGGTCAACGGTCGTCTGCACATCGATCCCGGCACTACGCCATGCGCCGTATTCGTCCGTATAAAGCAGACCATCCGGCGACCGTGCGCCGTACAGCAGCGTGAGTGTGCCAAACTGGTCTCGCCTGGCGAGGAGTTCATAGATCGCCGGTCTCAGCGGCGCGAGTCCGATTCCTCCGGCGACGAGCAGCACGTCTTTGCCGCGACACTCGTCCACCGGCCAACTCGATCCGAATGGACCACGGACACCGATGGTCTCCCCTTCGCGCATCCGCGCCAGAGCGTGCGTCACGTTGCCGGCTTCGCGAATCGTGTGCGGCACCGAAGAAAAATCGTGAGGGTCGCCACTGATCGAGATGGCGACTTCGCCGACGCCGGGCAGATACAGGATGTTGAACTGTCCCGGCCGGAACGTGAATCCGTCAGCCAGAGCCGGATCGTCAAACATGAGGTCGTAGGTGGCGACGCCCGGTGTCTCGTCACGCACAGCGTGGATACGCGCGGTGTAAGCGAGCCACGGATTGGCGGGCTGGCAGGCGGTGACCGGGGGCGTTCCTCTCATGCCGACCCCTCCTGAGGCGTTACGGTTTCGGTCGCGACCGATGCCTTGGCGCGCGGCGCGTTCCGAATGGCAGCCACTTCCGCAGTCAGATCGATGCCGGTGGGGCACCAGGTGATGCAACGTCCGCAGCCGACGCAGCCCGACGAGTCGAACTGGTCGTGCCAGGAGGCCAGCTTGTGCGTCAGCCACTGGCGGTAACGGCTGCGGACATCGTCCCGAACAATGCCGCCGTTCATGTAGCTGAAGTCGATATTAAAGCACGAATCCCACTGTCGCTGTCGTTCGACATGATCGCCGGTCAAATCGGAGACTTCGGTCACGGTGGAGCAGAAGCACGTTGGACAGACCATCGTACAGTTGGTGCAGGAGAGGCAGCGCTTCGCGACGTCGGACCACTGAGGATGTTCGAGATTGTTCAGCAGCAGATCGCGGATGCCGTCGGTGTTGAGCGTCCGCTGAATCTGATTGACGGCCTGCTGCCGTTCGTCGTCGGCATGGCTGAGTTGTTCATCGGTTGCCGGAGTGACCGGCAGTCGAGCCAGCAGTTCTGAACCTGCGTCGGATCCAACTTCGATGACGAATCCCTCGGCGATTTCGGTCAGGGCGAGGTCAAAGCCGCTCCCGCACCGCGGCCCGGTGTTCATCGACACGCAGAAGCAGGTCGCCGCGGCGGTTGTACAGTTCACGGCGATGATGAAGGCCGATTCGCGACGGCGCTGATAAACCGGATCGACGTATGATCCCCCGGTGAAGATGCGGTCCTGAATTTTCATCGCGGCGATTTCGCACGCCCGGACACCGAGAAACGCGTAGCGCGGCGCGGGTTCATCCGGCGTGGCCATTTCCCACCCGTTCTCCGTGCGGTCCGCAGTCGCAACGGTTGCCCGTGGAGGAAACAGAAACCGCTTCCACGAATGTGGTCCGACGACGAAGCCGAAGTACGCATCGTCTTCGCGCCGCTCGAGTCGATAGCGGCCCGGTTCCTGCCGGTCGGTCCAGCCGCGCGGCAGCTCGTCCGCATTCTCGATCTCGTCGTAGACAATTGCCCCCTGATCCACTTTCGGTCCGATGACTGTAAAGCCGTCACCCGAAAGATGACTGATCAGTTTCTGTAGACCGTCCCGCGGCAGGAAGGTTTCGGAATTGAGGGTGCTCTCCGCGGCAGCAGTCATGAATCCGCGTGTTCCTTCATGAGTTGTCGGGGGAAACGGGAGCGGCGACCGGCTGCGTCTCGCCGAACATGTCGAGCGTCTGCAGGCGCGTGGCCAACAGGCGGCGCGACAGGGACACGGCCACCTGCTGCATGATGGCGTATCCGATATCATGGTCGTCGTCGCAGAGTTGTCGCAGCTTGTGTGCCGGCAGAGCGATCAGCGTTGTCTCCTCGACGGCGGTCGCCCTCACAGTCATCGTCCCGTCGCTCAGGAGAGCCGACCATCCGAGCAGCTCTCCCGGCCCGACGGTCAGGATCCGGGTGCAGCCCTGCCGTGGCATACACATGTCGAGCGCCACGAGCCCGGACGAAACAACGTGCAGCATCCGGCAGGCCTCGCCTTCCTGGTACAGCACCGCCCCGGCCTCAAGCGACTTTGTCGACGCGATGGCCGCGACTTTTTCGAGATCCTCTGCCGACAGTTTGTGCAGGAACTGCGCCGTGGCGAGGGTTGCTTTCACATCGCGTGCTGAATGTGTCATCGCCGCCCTCCCGGTTGAACGCGCTCCGGCCCGTACTTGTCTAAGAATACTCAGTTCACGCGCCGAAACGAATTCTGCGCGGCAGAAATCGTTCCGCGGCAGGCATTAGAAACCACCTGTGATGAATCGATGATTGGCGATCTCATGAAGGTCCGGTCGGAAGAACTTGCGATGGCTCTGCTCGCCCTGGGTTTCGCGATAATACTCGTCCATCGCGCGCAGGATGTCCCGTCGACTGACAATTCCGAGCAGGGCTTCGTCTTCAACGACTGGCAGGTGCCGGAAACCGTGATTCACAAAGATCGACGCGAGAGTGAAGAGTTCCGTTTGCGGAGACACGCAGACAGGATGCAGCCGCATGATCGTTCGCACCGTTTGCGGGGGACTGGGGGAACCGAAGTAAGACACACCTGCCAGCACCGCGAGGCAGTCACGCTCGGAAATGAACCCGACCAGCTTGTTCCTCCCATTGTCGGTCTCGACGACGGGAGCATTCGAGATCTCGTGTCTGATCAGAAACTGGATGACGTCCCCCAGCGACATGTCGGGTGACACGAGATGTACGTGGCAGTTCATGAAGTCAGATGCGGCAGGCGGTTTGCGCTCACTCATGCTGGCTTCTCCCGTTCGATTCAGTCAGAGACATTATTCTGGCTGCGACCCCGGCGGGCAACTCGGTTTCGCAGATCTCCGCACGTTCTGTGCCTGAGTTGCGGAAGATCGGTCTGTGGCATTACTCGATCTGCCGTCTGCGAAGCTGGTCGGTTCACTGCGACCAATGATCGAACGAGAGGCCCTGTGTTGGCTTGTCGCTATTCAACCCATCAGGATACTGGAGTTGTGAATCGGAACGAACGCTGCCGGATCACGCGGCACGGTCCGGACAGTGTAGCCACTCACAAGTCGAATAGCAGAAACCGTTCCGGTGAACACAAATCCGTCCGCGTTGTCCGACTGTTCGACATCTGCGACATACTGGGGCTTTCTGGCCGTCCCCCGTACGACATGGGGCGGCTCGCCGCGCGGTTGGACCATGCCTCCAGATGTCCGAACGGCATCAGCAGGGCGATGTGCCCTTTACGCTCAGGATCGAGTTCAATGCAGTAGACGAGATCGGCAGCGACAGTCAGGGTTGCAGCGAGTTGCGTCAGTGCGGCGCCCTCGCCGCAGCACGGGGCCAGTAAACAGAAAGAGCCGCCCCGAGGCGGCTTGAGGAACGCGGTGCAGTGCGCCACGGCGTCAGGTGGTGCGGGGTAATACCCGCCCTTGATCTGGGCGGCAAGTCGCATAGCCAGGTCTCCTCAACCGGATTCTGGTGAAAACAATCAACAAAGAAAGGGGCGTGGAAGGGCAGCAATTTCCAGGTGGGGGCGACGAATTACGACAGAGGACACACTGGCGAAAGTCCATCCGGTGTATCTCACCGACGCAAGTTGCACTTGGAGCAATTTGCGTCCGGGGTTGTCGACCTCGGTCAGTTCAGTCGCACACAAGGCTGCCGAATCAGACTCAATGACGCGCCACCTTTCTGATGACAGGGGTTTGTCGGTGGGCATCGGAGGTTTGGGTTTCATTCGCTTGCGCCACGGTTCGTAATGGGGACCAGGGCGCCTGTACTTATCTCGAAAGAGGACCGTGGTCGCCTGCATGACACCAACCAGTTATGAATCAGTGTTTGACTTGCCCGACTGTGTCGATCGCAGTTATTCCAACTTGGTATTGTACGATGGCAGACTCTGGATGTGCCGCGCAGTATACCTGCCAGGCAAACTGCCCTCGGGAGGAGTCGCCGACGCGAGTTTGGGACACAGGTTTCTCCAACCGCCAGCAGTTGAGAAGTATCGAAATTGAGTCGGTCGATGTGACCTGGGCAGGTTGGGTCTTGACCGCTGGCGAGGCCAGACGATTCGTCAATTGGCAGCGACTCACGCTCCGATTACTTTGATGATCGGCCGGTAACCCAGGTCGGCTCCCGCGAGCGCCCCGAGAACGAGCGGTCCAACACGCGGAAGTCATAGCGGGCGATCGTTGCGCCGGAACGATTTGGACTGCGTCGTTGCCCTTGCACGTTCTCAACCATAACTAAAAGAACTACCGCCATGCGCAGCCAACTTCACTTCCTCTTCACCAGTCTTTGCCTCGCATTTATTTCGCTTGGATTAGCCGACGCCGCGATGTCGGACGAACCGATGTTTCGGGCCGGCGCCGCGACGAGCAACATCACGCCGCCGATCGGTTCGGGTTCAACGGTCCGCTCCAGCAAGCGGCAGGCGACGCACGTACACGATGAACTACGCGCCCGCTGCCTGGTGCTCGACGATGGTCAGGCCAAGTTGGCGTTAGTCGTCTGCGACCTGCGGCACATTTCGGCCGAGGTCGTGGTTAGCGCCAAGCAGATTATCCAGCGGACGACCGGCATCCCACCGGAATGTGTGATGGTCTCCGCGACTCACACGCACACCTCGACCGGCGCCAAGCTGGAAGAACGTGAGGGTGAGCCGTACTACGACTACCGCGCTTTCCTGACCCGGCGGATCGCCGAAGGCGTACTGCGTGCCGTCAATCAACTCGCACCGGCACGGATCGGCTGGGGCGTCGCCGAGGAACCGACGCAGGTGTTTAATCGTCGGTGGTTCCTGATGCCCAGTCGCGGCACGATCTACGGTGCCCACGACAACATCGAACAGGTCGACACGAATCCCGGTTACAGCGGTCTGCTGAGACCCGCCGGCCCGGTCGACCCACAGATCACGTTCCTGTCGGTGCAGTCGACCGCGGGCAGGCCCATTGCACTGCTGGCGTCTTACGGATTGCACTACGTCGGCGGTGTGCCGGCGAATACGATTTCGGCCGACTACTTCGCGATCTTCGCCGACCGCGTGGGCGAACTACTCGGTGCCGACCGGTATCAGGATCCGCCGTTCGTCGGCATCATGGCCAACGGCACCAGCGGCGATGTCAACAACATCGCACGCTATTCCGAGGAGGAGTTGGCGAAGCGCGGCACGCAGCCGAGAAAGCGGTATCAGCCTTTTGAGAAAGCCCGGGAGGTAGCGCACCTGTGCGCGGAGAAGGTGATGCAGGTGCACAAGTCGCTGCAGTGGCACGATCATGTGAAGCTCTCATCGGTGCAGCGCACGCTCACGTTCGAGCGGCGATACCCAACGAAGGAGGAGGTGGAATGGGCTGAGGCGGTTAAGGCCAAGAAGATTGAGCCCATGAGTACCAGTCGATACAGCACTTACCGCACCGTCCTTGCCTACGCCTCAGATGAGATGCCGCCGACCATCGACGTAGTCGTGCAAACGCACCGCATCGGCGACCTGGCCGTGGCCGCGATGCCGTTCGAGGTGTTTGCGGAGATCGGCCTGGAACTCAAGCAGCGCAGCCCGATTCAACCGTTGATGAACATTTCCATCGCCAACGGCTCGCATGGCTACCTGCCGACCCCCGAGCAACACCGACTCGGCGGCTACGAAACCTGGATCGGCGTCAACAAGGTGGAACTCGACGCTTCGGTGAAGATGGTCGACGCCTTGGTCGACATGCTTGGCGAACTGAATGCAAAGTAGGGGTGAGCCGCTGATGCACTAACCATCAGCACGGTCTCGCAATCGAGTCACCTCAAGCCGCTCCGGTCCGACACACCGAAGCCGCCAGATTTGGTTTCAAGCTCCCGGTCGATTTCACCGAAGCGAGTTGCGCACTCACGAAAGTGCTCGCGGTGTTGTCGACCGGTGCGTGATACAGCGGCCACAAACGGTTGCCGCAAGCTGCCTGGTAGTGTCGTCAATTCGGCCATAGATGCGGCTTCGATTGAACAGCGTGAAGTTGCAGCTAGTGGAGGCGGTCCACGCAAGTTGCTGCGAGCCAATTCGAGCACGGCATTGAAGTGATTTGGGCTCTCGTCTCCCCTGGCAGCCGCCCTGGGCGAACAATTCTCGGTCAAATCAAAAGCTCTCTTACTCGCTGACATTCACGATCGGCAGTAGTCCGCCACGGACTGTCCGGTCCCCTTCTTGGCGGAAAAGTCCCCAGCTCAGTGGCCCTGGTACCGGCTCCAAGTTCATACACATTCAACTCGAGAACGCGTGAATCGCTCATTTGCAAGGCGCCTTCACTCACCGCGTTCATCTCCTGAGTCTTCTGCACATCGGCGGTACCATTCGAGTTCGTGTCTCGCCAAATCGCAACCTTGTTCGGCTGCCTTTTCATACCACGACGCAGCGCACATGAGATCGCGATCCACTCCAAATCCGAATCGGTAGCAATGTCCCATGATTAGTTGGGCCTCGGCAGAGCCGCCCTCCGCTGCACGACGATACCATCGGGTCGAGTCCAGTCGTGATGCGTCGGCATTTGAGGACTGTTCGTAGCAGCGTCCGAGCATCAGCTGAGTCAGAGGATTGCCGTGCTGTTCTTGTTCGGCGACCCATTGTTGGGCCGCATCAAGGCCTGCAGCGGCAAGACGGAAATACCATAGGACGGCCTCGTGCTGATCGTCATGGTCGTCACTCTGTTCGAGATACTGCGCAAGTGTAAGATGTTCGCGCCTTAGCCCGAGTAATGCGGATTGTCGAAGCAGTGAGATTCTGGTCGCGTGATCACGATCTACTCCGTAGCCTTTCTCATAACAGCGCGCGAGGAATAACAAGGTTTCGAGGCTTGCTGACTCGCGGAGATCAGCCAACTGGGGAACGGCTCTGAGGTAACCGGCGGCTGCGGATTTGCGATACAACGTTTCGGACGTCCGTTCGTCCTCGGGAGTTCCGATCCCCAACTGATAGCATCGTGCCAGGCGGAACTGGGCCGGCGGGTAACCCTGTTCTGACGCAGACTGATAGAGGACTATGGCGCGGTCATAGTCGACCTCTACTCCAGTGCCGGAGAGGTGAGCGTTGGCGAGTTCTGTCGCTGCGACAGGGTTGCCTTTGTCCGCAGCCTGCCTATTCCAGTCCGCAGCGCGAACTGGATCTCCGGCAACGCCATTTCCCTGGGCGTAGATGGACCCCATATAGGTCATCGCCAAGACGTGCCCCTGTTGTGCTGCCCTGTGGAAAAAATCGGCAGCCATCTCTTCGCTCCGTTCGACACCGATGCCATACCGATATTCGAGGGCTCGCAGCAGCTGTACGCTGGGGTTGTCGCTGATCAATTGGTCATCGGGTACCAACCTACCCGCGGGAACAGGAACGGACGATGGCCCATCGTCGACTGTGGCGTGTGAGGCTGATTCGTCGCCAATCATGGTCGCGAGATAGACTCTGGCTGACTTTCCCCGTGCCATGACTGCCTCGATCTGAGCGCAGTGCGCGGCGGCCACTTGTTCAAAGAGATCCGATTTGTCCTCAGGTAGCTGGATGTCATCCTCAAGGGAGAAATCGCCATCGTCTTCATCATCCAGACTGTCGAACAAAATGGTGTCCGCGTCATCGTCCAAGCTTATCGCGGAGCACTCCGGTTCGTCGTCCGAGTCAACGAGCTCCAAATCTATTCCAGAGTCGTCCGAGCCAGCGAGCACCAAATCAAATTCAGAGTCGTCTGCTTCATCGTCCTCCGCGAAACTCGGTTGGCTGCCGAGATCATCACGACTTGAGGAAGGTGGCTCGGCAGACGAGCGGAGCAGATCGGGGTGGCCAGCATGCAACGAGACGCTCAACTCCGTACTGTTACTGCCAGCGGGGATCTGTAGAATTGTCGCGATGATACGCTCGACATCCTGTCTGAACTCGAAGCCGGAGCGCAGCCGAAGGGCATTGCGAAACGGGAGGTCTGCAAGTGCGGTGGGTAACTTCTTGGGGGAGGGCATCTCGGCCGATCCCACTAGGATCGGAACTACGCGAATCCCGCGCGAGAGCGCTGACTCGATTTCAAGGCGGACGAAGTCGTCAGGATTGTCGAGCCGACGCTCTCCGGTGGAATTCCGGACGTCTAGCCATTGCGTGCCAACGATCGCGAGAAGAACGTCGCAGCGAACGAGCCACGAATTCAGGTGATCTCTGAAGTCGACACCCGCCGGAATGGAGTCGATGTCGACGAATACGGAGTCCCGGCCAAGTGCCCGCACGATCTCGTCGTATAATGCGTGAGCGGGAAACTCTGTGTCGTCACGTCGGTAGGAGATGAATACGGTCGGCATCTGTAGGTGGAATTGGGTAGATGCAGGTCTCACCGGATCGAGAATCCGGGTTCGGATGCGAGTGCAATTCGGCTTCTATGGTGAAGTGCATGGAACCATCATGGATTCAGATCAGTTTCCTCTTGCCCGAGGCTGCTGTCCAGCGAAGAAGGCGACGCTTTCCGATGAAACTGACCGCCACGTACTAGAGATGAGTCGCACCGTTGTGCTCGGCGGTTGAAGAGCGGAGTCGAGCGCGGCTTCGTCGGCTCTGTCCTGTTCCAGCCCGTCGAGGTACTTCAGAAACAGCAGCCATGAGGTTTGCTCGGTGTAGTCCAGTTCCGTGGTGCAGCCGGTCTATTTCCAGAGAACGTCGTCGACATTCTTGAATGCTTGCTCAAACATGGCGTGCTGATTGGTCAGCGGTAACGACAAAGAGGCGCAGCCAAGTCGCGCGCACGAATCGCCGGGCGCGAGAATTGGAGCGAGTATCGAACTCGCCCAGCGGCGGATTGTGAAGGCCCGGCATTGAATGCACCTACCAAGTCGGGCCGAGCCACGGGGCGTCGCGGTAGGTAGGTGCTCTGCGCTCCGCCGCAGACGTCCCCTGACTCGATTGAAAGCCCGCGCGGAGCGACCGCACATGGACTCACCCGATGAACACCACTTTACCGCGCTGTCAGCGGTGACGCGACCACAGGAACGCTGTCCGTCATTGGAAGAGAATCGCGGAAATCCCTCGCGCGCGCGGGCGGGAAGCCGCCGAAGGGCCGAGTCGACGCGGAGTTGGTTATCCCGTGACCCTTATCCCACGGCCGGGCCGAGATCATGACGAGTCTGGAGAGACCACGCCTCGCGCGCGCGTGAGCACAGGATTCTGCCCACCTTCCCCTCACCGGTCGCACGTCCCCCGCCACATCGCCTATCGTGTCGTAGGTGATCCGTACCAGGACGGTTCGGCTTCCATTTGGTCGGTCCATATCGCGTGCTCCCAAACACTGCGTGTCAGTGCACGAGTATACTGAAAACACGGCAAATGCGGCAGCCTACCTATTTTGACGCCGTTTCCGCCTTGGCTGGCGAACCGGTCATCCGGAGTCCCGCGAACGATGCACCGGGGGGATGCGGATCAATTTCCGGCCGGGGACGATCGAAATCGGGTCATGTCCCAATTCCGAGCAGCGCGTGTCACAGCTAAGAACAGCACTCACTCGTGCAGGCGGTGACTGTCAACCTGCCGTCAATGTGCAACGGCGAGCTCGGATCGGAAGGAATCCGCGCAGGACGATGTGACCTGAGCATCCGCCCCATGCGACGGAACTGCTTCCGGTGAAGATGCCCGATGCAGGTTGCGCGTGCGTGATTTGACGCATCGGAGAATCGTCTTTGTCAGCAAGGCATTCTCCGTCGTATCCCTTCACTGGAATTCGCCGCGGCGCTGTTGCCTGGCTCTCCAGCGACTGCGTTCGGCATCGATAACTCTGGTCCTTTGCTGGTACGATGGGGCGCTCATTGGGTGAACAAGAAGGCACCGTTGTCCATGAATCGCCTCGATCAATCACGAAGACAGTTCCTGCAAACGACCGCCGGCGGATTACTTGTCTCCGCGTCACTGACTTCTCCCGACGTTAAGGCGGACGATGATCCGGCAGCCACACGGATCCCGAATCCGGTGACCGGTGACGTGCTACGGACGGCCGGTTCGCTGTCGGCGGATGGGCGGACATTGGTCGAATCGGAGAGATTTATTCCCGTCGCCGGCAGCACCGATGTTCTTGTCTGCGGCGGCGGCCCAGCTGGCATCGCTGCGGCACTGGCGGCGGCCCGATCCGGCGTTTCGGTTCAGTTGATTGAAGTCGCTGGCTGCCTGGGCGGGGTCTGGACGGTCGGCCTGCTGACGAAGGTGCTCGATGCCGGCAACAAGTCGGGGATCATGTCCGAGTTGTTGCAGGAGTTTGCCTCGCGCGGAAGCAGCGTCGCGCAAAGCACTGACGGAACGGTGTACGATCCTGAAGTCGCCAAGCTGGTGCTGGAAGAACTGTGTGTCGAAGCCGGGATCAGGATTCGGCTGCATACCCGGTTGGTTGGGGCGGTGATCGATCGCAGCAATCGTGTCGTCGCCGTGCTGACGGAATCGAAGTCCGGTCGCGAAGCCTGGCTGGCGAATCGATTCGTGGACTGCAGTGGTGACGGCGATCTGGCCGCCCATGCCGGATGCCGCTTTGACGTGGGCATCGGCGCGGAATGCTCATGTCAGCCAATGTCGATGCTCGCGCTGCTGACCGGAGTCGCTCCCGACGCCATTCGACCGTTCATCCGCGAAACCGGTTCGGAAGCCAAACGGCGTCTGCTCCAGCTCATGGAGGACAACGGCGTCGCCCCATCATACCGGGCGCCAACGTTGCGCCATCTGCACAGCCAAATCTACTCGCTCATGACGAATCATGAATACGGCGTATCAGCTTTTGATGCCGATGCCATTACCGAGGCCACTATCCGAGCCAGACGTGAGCTTCACGAGCTTGTTGCGGGTCTTCGCGGGATCGGCGGACCGTGGCAGGAGATGTCCATCGTTGCCACCGCCGAGCAGATTGGCGTTCGAGAAGGCCGTCGCATCCGCGGACGGTACGTGATCTCAGGCCACGATCTCGCGAGTGGTCTCCGGCACGAGCAGGCTGTCTGTCGGGCGACGTTCCCGATTGATGTGCATGCACTCGAGTCGAGTGGCAATCGAGAAATCGACCGTGAATTCAAGGGCGGCGGAATGAAACCCTACGATATTCCCTATCCAGCTCTCATTGCCGCAGATGTTGACGGGCTCCTGATGGCCGGCCGGTGCATCAGCGGAGACTTCATCGCACATTCCAGCTACCGCGTCACTGGAAACGCGGTCCCGATGGGTGAGGCCGCTGGCCGTGCCGCAGCCGTGTCGGCCGCGAGAGGCATCATGCCACACGAGTTGAGTTGGCACGAGATCATGCAAGCGTGATGTCCGACTCACGGCTTCCGATTCGTTCTCGGTCTTTGCGGGCGGGGGGTAATCATTCGCCGAGCGAAACGTGCGAATCATTCTTGTACGGAGCGGCCGCCGGCTTGGGAGTCACCGCCGGAAGTCGTGGAAACGACCCAGCGATCGCAAGTGTTGTGCACAACGCGGCTGGGCGGGTTGTTGAAGCACTACTGGCGGCTGGCGGCGTGAGCACGCTGATGCGTCTGGATCTTGAAACTGCGGGGACGGTGTGCGCGGACTACCCGCAGCGGAAGCAGCCGGACTCTTGACAGGGAAGTTCGAGTCCTTCCAGTACGCAAACGAGGACGGCCGCGCGTACGGTTTCACTCGTCATTCGCCGAGCACAACGTGTCAATCATTTTTGTACGGGGCGGGGTTGTGCACGGGGAGAGTCGGGGCATCAATTCAGGTCGACAAAGGAGGTGATTCCCACAGAACTTTCCGGCGCGCGCTGGCCGTCCACACCGGCGGCGGCAAACTCCGGAAAGCCGGTGTCGACGTCGAGATACCACACCTGTCGATTCCGGTAATACTCCAGCAGGTCCCTGTTTCCCTCCGGGCCCATATCCCGGGCCCAGACGATCTGCGCCGTGTCGATGTCGGCAGAATTCCAGACCCACTCGAACAGCACATTGTGGTCGTTGCCATATTGCACCACGACCAGGTGCTTCCCGCCCCGAGTGGTGAGTTCCCGGACCAGCTCGTGTCGGATTCTGCCGGACGCGGAAAGGTACTCATACACTTCTGCTCTCGTCCCGGGCGTCAGGCAGTGAGTGAGGTACGCGCGTCGATTCAACCGCGACCCGAGTTCCCAGCGGGCGGTCATGTCAATCGGGACCGACAGAAACGCGACACCCAGTAGCCCCGCGACGACAAATTGCCCGATTCTCACATTGCGCACGCGATAGGTCCGCAGGCAGCGCAACGACTGCACGAGGACGCCCACCGCCAGAACCGTTGCCGGCGCCGCGTAATGCGGTTGCAGAAACGTGTGAAACAAAAACACGAAACACAGCAAGGCGCAGCCCGCGGCCATCAACCGGATCCATCGGTTCGACATCGCAGTGGCAGTCGAGACCGAGGCCACCAGAAGCGCCGCTCCGATGAAGAATCCTGCAAGAATCTGCGACTTCCACAGGGAATGCTGCAAGAAAGCGGTGATCGATACGCGTTGGGACTCATACTTCGAGAGTTCCCATTCGAGGTGCAATTCGCGCAGCTGCTCGTGCCGATAGTCCGGAACCGTTCGCAGCGATTGCCACAGAAAATTCGGGGCGACCGAGTATTCTTCCGCATGGTGCAGGTACGGGAGTTTCCACGGGTCTCCGGTGAGCCGCAGGTTGTAATACAGCATCGCCGCCACGGCCGGGACGCCGACGACCGCCGCCGGCAGAACGATCTTGCGCAGCACATCGCCCACGTCATCGGACCGCTTCCGGAGTAGGCAACCGATCAGAACGGCAACAGCCGGAAGTGAGACAACCAGTCCCTCAAAGGGTCGGCTGTTTGCCAGAATCACCAGCCCGGCAGCCAGAGCGATCGAACTCCAAGCGTTCGGGCGCTGCACTGTCCGAATCAGTCCCCCATAGACAAGCGCTCCGCCCAACATAGCGACGGCGCCGCCCCAATAGGAATTGCCCCATTGGGAGAGCAGAGCCGGATTGAACGCTGACAGAAGCCCGCCCAGCAGCGCCCACCGTCGTGGCAGACACGCCTGCAAGCACCAGCACATCGCCCCGCAGGCGAGTCCGAAAATGATCCACACACCGACGATCGGATGCCCGCCGAACAGCGTGCCGGCGGCCAGCGCGAGGCCCTGCGCGGGCGGATACTTCGCCGCGTAAACTGGTTCATGAAAGATGTGCATGCTCTCGAAGTGTTCCCACAGCGAATGCTGCTCATTCGCAACGCGGGCATCTAGAAACGTCTCTGCCATCAGCAGGTAAGCGAATTCGTCATGCACGAGCGGCTGTCGCACTCCGGAGAGCATCGACATCGTACCGGCCAGCACAACAGCCGTGACCCCGCAGACAATGGGCGGAACCCAGCGACGACGGGTCAGCCAATCCCCGAGGTTCCCGGTGACGCGAAGCAACTGGGGTCTCCAGCTCACGCGCAGCGAAAGCGCGGTCACCAGAAACAACCCGACCAGCGCGAGAAGCTGGAACAGTCGGCTGAGCAAAAACGGGGTGGGATGCGTCTCGCTTACGTCGGTTGCGGGGAGGGACGACACGTCTGCCGTCCGCACCGTCTCG
Organism: Planctomycetota bacterium; assembly: GCA_003388505.1. Lineage (GTDB taxonomy): Bacteria > Planctomycetota > Planctomycetia > Planctomycetales > Planctomycetaceae > MB-PLM-1. The sequence continues at coordinate 4,440 of QQVO01000006.1, read as the reverse complement.
ACATCGCTGCGCTCGCCATCAACGATCGGAGAGAGCAGGTTCGAATTCAGAGTGACCTCCCCTAGCTCATGAAGCGTCCATCCGCCTTCCGACGCGACCTGTTCTACGCCCGAGGCATCGACAAGGTCTCGCCGCGTCACCAACCAAACGGGCGGCTGGCTCTGAAATTCCGCCAGCCGGCGGTACGAATCAGAATTCCTGGGCACAATCGCATGAGTCACGAGGTACTGCCACCACGGTACAACTTCAAAGGATGGTCCGGCCGGCGATTCAGGTCCGGCATTTGACCACTGGACTGCCACGAATTCCCGCTGCAGGTAATAGGCAAGCGTTGGCCAGTGCGAATCGTCCTCGACGGCGATCATAGCGCCGGCCGGCAGTTCCCCGATCAGCTCTTCGACTTTGAAATGCGAATCAGCAATGTCCGACCCGGATCGCGTGGGAATAACGCGCGACCGATACGAACTGGTCGCGCTGATGCCCGCGATTGCGATGAGGGCCGCGATCCAGAGTGTGTCTCGACGCTTCAGACGCAGCATCAGCAGGCCTGCAGCTGCCGCCAGCGCGTATCCGGCCGCTGCCGCGTGCGACCAGAAGTCGTGCTGATGATGTCCTTGGGGTGCTAGGAGATAGAAGCCAAGAGCAAATGAGCACAGAACGATCGGAATCTCTGAACTCCGAAAGCGGTCTTCGATCGGGCAGACCAGCCACGCGGCCCCCGGCAGGAGCAGGACCCAGCCAAAAACAGTCCAGTGCAATCGCAGGTAGCGCCACAACAATTGACCGACGCCGAACGACCGTCCTTCGTCAGTCCCCGTGGAATCGGTCACCAGCGAAAACGATCGCTGCCAGACCTTCTCCCACAGATGATCGGCGCCAACAACGTCGCTGGCTGCAAACATCCAGGTCAGTAGCCCGGCGAAAACCAGCCCGCTGAATCCGGTCCACGCGAGTGCGTGTCGCCAGCGTTGCCGCATGCGAACCAGGACATGCACCTGGAGGACGCCGATCAGCAGCACGGACGGCCAGTCAGCAAGGAGTGCCAGTATCGTCCAGACCGCAAGCCGGATTACGTTACTCACATTAGTCTGGCGATAGAAGTCAATGTGTGCCAGTACAACTCCCAGCGTGCACAGCAGAAAGAACGCGCCCAGGACTTCGACCTGCGCTGCATAGACCACCGCCACCGGCGTTGTCGCCAGAAAGATCGCAGTGATCACGCCTCCGATGCGACCGCGACACCGCGTTCCCAGCCGATAGATAAAGACAATCGACAACAGCGATGCCATCAGAAACGGCAGCCGCGCCGCGAATTCAGACTCCCCAAGCAACGCAAATGAACCCGCGACCAGCCACACCGTCGCGGGAGGGTGATTCAGGTACGGTAGCAGCGGCTCGCCGGCCGCGTCCGGATTCAGATAAGGCACAGCGGTCGACAGCGCAAGACAGTTGCGGGCCATCGTCGAATAGAACGCACCACTCCATCCTTCAATCTTGCGGCCAAAGGGATCTGAAATACCAGGCAAGCGTAGCGCCGCACCGAGCAGAAGGATCAGCACCAGCAGACCGATCGCGACGTTCCGGGAAATGTCACGGCGATCAGTTTCCATCGATTCAGGAAACCATGAGGTCTGTATCGACGGGAATAGGCGACGCGGTTTCTCGTCGTGCCGACGGCTGCCTCGTCACGGGGACACCACCACGTAGCAGATACTGTGAGAGAATGTACCGGAGCGTTCGCCAGCCGTCGCGTAGTGTGCTCAGGTGCGGCCCGTGGACTGTTCGTTCGTCAGGATAGAGCGTAATCGGGATCTCGGTCGTGGCAGCTCCAGTCTGGGCCGCCCGAATGACCATCTCCACGGCGAATGTCATTCCCGACTCCTCCCAGCGAATGCCGTCGTAGAATTCGCGCGAGAAGCCACGCAGCCCGCAGAACACGTCATTCACAGGGCTGCCGTACCAGCCCCGCAAGAGCTTCGTAAACAGGGGATTGCCGATCCAGCGATGCGTGAGTGGCATGGCTCCGGGCAGAATCTGACCGCCGCCGGTGGGTCGCCGGCAACCCATCACGAGATCGTAGCCGTTGCGCAGCCGGGCCAGGTACTTTGGGATCTCGGAAAAGTCGTAACTGCAATCTGCGTCGCCGACGATGATGTACTGACCAGTCGAAGCAGCGATACCGCCTCGAATCGCGTTCCCGTACCCCCGCTGTGAAACCTCGACCAGTCGGGCCGAGCTTGACATGGCAATCTCGCGCGAGCCATCCGTACTGGCGTTGTCGGCTACGACGATCTCCGCGTCGATCGACGCGTTTGTGCACGTCTCCTCGATCCTTGTCAGGCAGGCGCGTAGCGTCTCCGCTTCATTGAGACATGGTAGAACAACGCTCAGATCTGAGCGTGTCGTCGGTGTGGTCATGAGTGCGGCCCGCGGGGAATGATCGTCTGATACAAGGGGGGCGGAGCTTCGGTACGGGCACTGCAAACAATATTCCAAGTCATAAACGTAGGCTGCGGACCCGCAATCGATCCGCGATTCCGAGCACATTGCCGTCTCACCGCTTTCGCGGCTCGTGTATCCGATTCGTAACAACGTTAACGGCTGATAACACCCGAGCGGATCGTGCGTTTCGGAAGAATGCCGACCTGTTAAAGTGCTTGTGACCGAGGCGGGTGGCCGTAGGGTCAAAATACTGTGCGTCGTGAAAGCCGGTGATTTTCAGTGGGTACAATTCCCTGCCCCGTACAAAAATGATTGACTTGTTTCGCTCAGCGAAGGAAGAGTGAAGTCGAGCGTCGGGGGGTCGACGATTGCGAATTGGAGGAACTCGAACATTCCTGTCAACCCGGTGGTCGCGCGCCACGGGGAAAGCCTGGGCGCACCGTCCCACAGATTCCAGAGCCAGAAGCACCAGCTTCGTCACGCCGCGCGCCGCCAGTAGTGCTTCAGCAACCCACCCAGCCGCGTCGTGCACACGACCTCCGAAGGCCTGATCGTCTGCACTTCTTCCGGCGGCGACTCCCACGCCGGCAGCACATTCTCCCGCGTCGAGTGACCACGCTTCGTGTTGTACAACCACACGACAGAATGCCCATGGTACTGATGTCGTCGTGTGCTATGTCTGGCATCCGTGGTGTGGACAGACCGTTCGCGTGGTGCGGTCGTTGAGAAAGCGGCAGCAGGCTTTGCTGCACGTCACGTGCGCCCAGGAACAGCGGTCGGTGTTGCGGGAGATTCCGGCATGGATGGTCGATCAGGCCGCGTGCGCGCCGATGGTCTCGGCCGAGCAGCCGATGGTGACGTGTGAGACACTCAGGTCGTTGCGTGAGCTGATCGAGTTCGTCTCCACAGAGCGTGTCAAAGACAGTCAGCATTTCCGTTCCCGGTCGTCGCGATCGAAAGGAGATGCTGATGCAAACGATCCCCCGTCATCGTCGTCCCGTTCAACTCAAGCTGTTTCAAGGTCGCCCCGCGAGGCCGCATTGGAAGACACTGCCGCCGGAAGTGAGGCAGGCCGCTCTGCCACTGCTGGTGCGGCTGCTGAAGGAGCATCGTGCCGGACATCCCGCACTCGCAGGACGAGAGGGGTGTCCGATGAGTGAGAAGATCACAAACCATCATCTTGAACGGAAAGCCATCCTGTATGTCAGGCAGTCTTCGTCATATCAGGTCACGCACAACGAAGAGAGTCGGCGCCTGCAATACGCCATGCGCGAGCGGCTGTGCGAGTTGGGCTGGCAGGAGATCGAGGTCGTGGATGAGGACCTCGGCCGATCGGCAGCCGGAGCGGTGAAGCGTGATGGATTCGAACGGATGGTGGCCGACGTGTGCCTCGGCAAGATTGGAGCGGTGGCTGCACAGGAGGTGTCGCGATTCGCCCGCAACAGCCGCGACTGGCAGCAACTGGTCGAAGTGTGCCGACTGGTTGATACGCTGCTGATCGATCAGGACGTCGTTTACGCGCCGCGGCTGAGCAATGATCGTTTGCTGCTGGGGCTGAAAGGGAGTTTGAACGAGTATGAACTGGACCTGCTGCGACAACGTTCTCTGGAAGCCCGCTAACCAGTGTCGCATACTCACCGGACGGACGGCACATCATCAGCGGGTCTTGTGACGGTTCGGTCCGATTATGGAACGCTGGCAGCGGGGAGGAACCGGTCGTTCTTCGTGGGCATGAGGTTTCGGCCATCGACAGGGTGATTTACTCCCCCGATGGCCAGCGAATCGTTACAGCAGGGGGTGACGACAAGATCGCGCGAGTGTGGGACAGCGAAAGCGGCAAGGAGTTGGCTGTCCTCAGAGGACATGAGGGGGGGGTCAACGACGTAGCGTTTTCTCCTGATGGCCGGCGTGTCGTCAGCCGATCAAACGACGGGACCGTGCGCGTGTGGGATGCTGAGAGCGGTGAGGAACTGGCAGTTCTGCGCGGCAAGCGAAGAC
>QQVO01000012.1 GCA_003388505.1 Planctomycetota bacterium | reverse complement strand
AGATTCGGCCCCAACGTCAGATCCAATCTCGCACCCATCCCGGCGTCCCAGCCGTCTGAAACCAGAACGTTTCATACAAAAATCAACCACGTTGTCCAGACCAACTCCAGACAAGTTTTGTGTTACTCGGATTTGAACCTTCCGGACAGCAGCGGCTTCGAGACCTTTGTGCGCGTATTCGACGCCGCCGGCAACGTTCCGGTCGTCGTTCTCACCGGAATGGACGATCTCAACCTGGCCGCCAAGGCGGTCGAAGAAGGCGCACAGTCCTATCTGGTGAAGGGCAGGCTCGACGGCAACCGGTTGGCCCGCGCGTTGAGGTATGCGATCCAACGGACCGAGGCGGAACAGGCAGAGTGGCGTTCGCCAATGTTTCGGCTTGCCCAGCAGCAATTTCTCAAGGCCGCTCAGATCATGGGGCTGGACGACAATCTGAGAGAGCGGTTGCTCTTTCCGCAGCGCACACTCGCCGTCACCTTCCCGTTCCGACGCGACGACTACCTCGAAGTCGAGACTGTGTTCGGCTATCGAGTCCAGCATCTCCTGACCATGGGACCGACCAAAGGGGGCATCCGTTATCACGAAGACGTGAGCCTGGGAGAAGTCTCCGCCTTGGCCATGTGGATGACGTGGAAATGCGGTCTGATGCGATTGCCCTTCGGCGGAGCGAAGGGGGGCGTCCGCATCGATCCCACGATCCTGACCGGTCACGAATTGCAGCGACTCACCCGCCGCTACACGACGGAAATCCTGGACATGATCGGACCGGAGAAAGACATCCCCGCTCCGGACATGGGCACCAACGAGAGAGTCATGGCATGGCTGATGGATACATACAGCCAGCAAGTCGGGTACACCGTGCCCACTGTGGTGACCGGGAAACCGGTCGTCCTGGGTGGATCACTGGGCCGGAGCGAGGCCACTGGGCGCGGGCTGGTGTATCTGATCGAAGCAGCCGCGGAACATCTCGAACTGAATCTGAAAGGCGGGACCGCTGTGATCCAGGGGTTCGGCAACGTAGGCAGCAACGCGGCCCGTTTCCTGGAGGAACTCGGAGTCAAGGTGATCGCCGTCAGCGACGTCTCCGGCGCCATTTACAACCCGAACGGGCTTTCGATCTCTTCGCTGTTGTCGTACGCCGAGGAGAACCGTGTGTTGCAGGGATACCCCGAAGGGGAAGCGATTTCCAATGCAGAATTGCTCGAACTGCCGTGCGACATCCTGGCGCCTGCGGCCCTGCAGAATCAGATCACAGAGCACAACGCTGAGCGAATCCAATGCAAGATCCTGGCCGAAGGCGCCAATGGACCAACAACATTGGAGGCTGATGAGATCTTGCAGAACCGCGGCGTGTTCGTGCTGCCAGACGTCATCGGCAACGCCGGGGGCGTCACCGTCTCCTACTTCGAATGGGTGCAGGGGACGCAGAATTACATCTGGACTCTCGACGAGATCAACAGCCGGCTGCATCGCATTCTCCTGGATGCCTTTCATCGCGCGTTGGACCGCGCTTCGCGCAGCAACATCGATGTCAGAACTGCTGCGTTGATCGAAGGCATCGCGCGCGTCGCCGAGGCCAAACTGGCGCGCGGCCTGTTCCCCTAGCGATCACTTTCGCCCGCCCATCATCGGCCTGCGGCCGACACGCCCACCGATGTCCCGCATCCGGGACCACTGCTCGACGATCCGCGGGACACTGTCCAATCCCATGATGAACATCAGGACGTAACGGAACACCGCAAAGATGTCCCCCGGTTCGGCCGTGCCGCCGGAGCAGAACTTCACCAACGCAACCGCCATCACCCCCAGCACGAACAGTTCCATCAGGCAGAAGTTGGCCGCCTCGGCGTCAGAGAGTTTCACGCGCCACATTCCGACGACGTCGAAGTGCCGCCGGACTTCCTCCGGCCGGTTCTGCTCGATCACGTCGACCTCCCGCTCAAGCTGGTCGTGCAGTTTGCGGTTGAGCGAAAGCGTCTTGCGGCTGTAGGCCATGTTGAGCAGTGTCGCCGGAACCAGGAGGCCGAGGCAGATCGGAATCAGCGTCCAGTCATAGACGCCCAGCATGACGAGGGCGCCGACGACCGAGTAGGCCGACTTGATGACCATCGGCAGGTACCGTTCGAAGAAGTCGACGTAATGCCGCGAGAGCGCCGACCGGGCGGCCACGCGCGACGTCTCGATGTTCTCGGCCCGCTGGCCGGCGATCAGATCGGTCGCCAGACCGGCGTAAACGTCGTTGAAGACGCGCGTGTCGTACCGCTGTCGCCAGCGGCTGATCCCCATGTGCGCCACGTGCTGAGCCATGAAAATCAACAGGCCGACATAGGAGCCGACCAGCAAGTCGTTAATCGCCAGTCCCAGCACAAACGGCTGCGCCAGCTTGAGCAGGTTCTCGATATTGAACAGTGCATATGTCAGCAGCATTCGCCGGCGGTGGGCGCGAAACAGGCCCCGCAACGTCACTCCGTCCCGGGACCCATCCGTCGTTCCGCATCGCACATCTGCGGCCCCACGGTCGGCAATGCTGAGTTCGTTCGGAATGGCGGTGATCGTTGTGGACATCGAGGGCTCTCCGGGCACGTCGTGTTGTCTGGGAGCAGAAAGAAACGGCAGTGGGATCGACACGACACGCATCGATGGGTGTAGTCGGTGGTCGCGGTTCTTCAGGTGTTCACAACACGACGGCGTGTTCTTGCGGGAGTGGTCGGATGCGCGTCGTACGCCAACGGCGTACTACAGCAAAGCCAGGGATCAGCGAGCAGAGCGAGCGCCATCCCTGGTCGTTGACGCCGTGGCTCGCGCGAACTCTGAAGGAGTTCCACAGTTTGTCCACCTGCTGTGGAACCCCGTTGGGGTTCGCGCGAACCTGGCGTCACGTGGACCGAGGGTGCCCTCCTGTCGTCGCGACCCTCGGCTCTGCTGTTTGACGCTTTCAGCGTCGTGCATTCGATGCTGTGGATCACGAATCGCGATCTCCTGTTGCGATGCCGCTCAACAACGTTTGAAACAACCGTCAACATTTGTCCGACCCTCATTGGGCGACGACAGCACGAATCAGCCGAGCGCGATCACCCCCATCTCGGCCAGATCACGCAGCAGTCCGATGAGTTGCTCCTGGTCGCCCGCACTGACGAGCTTCCGGAGGTCCTTGACTCGCATCACGCCGCTCTGGTCGAGCAGCCGGATCAGTTCTTCGCACTCCGGTTCGATGACAACCGTGCGGATGTCGTTGCCGACCGGGAAAAACAGCACCGTGGCGGGGATAATGTCCTCCTCGTCCAGCAGCGCCTTCGTCTCGAAGCGCGACCAGACGTGAATCGGGTTCAGGTGCACCATCAGCTTGCCGTTCTCGGCCAATTCGTCGAGCAGCCGCTCATTCATCGAAAGCAGCTCCTGAAATCGGACGTGGGCCAGACGCTGTTTCATCGCGACGAATTCAACGGCATGCCGGCTGCGCTGGCAGCGCACGATGTCCTTCTGCTCCTCGGTCAGATCGGCCTTCTCAGAGATCCAGATCAGAAACCGCTCTGCGTCTGTGCAACCTGTGTCGTAGGCCGACAAAGGGATCTCTTTGACGTACGCCTTGACCAGGTCGTCGATTTCTTCCATGCCTTCGGCCAGCATTTCACAAGCGTCTTTGAGCTTGTCGAACCGCTTGTAGAGGTTCCCGCTGGTGAACATGCCGACCCGGTCGGCCGGCATGCCCGCCTGCAGACCGGCTTCGGCGGGCCCGTTCTGGCCGAGCGCCATGGTCTGGGCGTAGTGCGTGATCTGTTCGCGGTAGCCTTCGAACGTGGTGGTGGCAGCCATAGTGATGTTCCTCGTTTGTCTGTTCAGGGATGGTCAACAGACGTCCCGTCCGGTCAGGAATCCGCGTCGTCTCTAGCGCGAATGGGGGAGATTTCTTGCGAAAGCAACGCCCGGCGGTTGCAACCGCCGGGACTTCAGCGATGAGCACTCAATGCGTACTGAGCGCCGGAGCGTAAACCTCCTCGGCGATCTCGCGGACCTGCCGGGCTTCGCCGCGCCAGCCGGCTTCATCCGGGAAGTTCTGGTCCCGCTCGATGAAGACGGCGTTGCACTTGTCACCCGCCAGTTCGAGCGAGCGGCGATAGAGTTTGAAGACGTCCTGCGGAATCGGATGCGAGTGGCTGTCAATATACATCTCGGCCTTCTCGTCCCAGTAGCCGCCGGCAAGGTGCATCTGCACGGCGTCGGCGGCCGGCATCACCTCTTCGATGAACTCGTAAGCGTCGTACCCGAAGTTGATCGCGTTGGCGTAGACGTTGGTGACGTCCAGCAGCCAGCCGCAACCGGTCCGCTCGAGCACCTTTTTGAGGAACTCGGCTTCGGTCATCTCGCCCTCGAACTGGAACAGGTAGGCAATGTTTTCCAGGTAAAACCGCGTGTCGCCGAAGTAGTCCTGGATCAGGTCGACGTTGCGCGACGTGGCGTCGAGCGCGACCTGCGTATAGGGCGGAGGGGCGAAGTGGCCCAGTTCCACGCCGTCGTGTCCGTCGCGAGTGAAGCCCATGTGATCGCTGATCGACTCGGCGCCGTTTTCAATCGCGATCGCCTTCAGGGCTTCGAGATAGTTGACGCCGGGGCCTTCCGGGCTGGCCACCGAGAGCTTGAGGGCATGCACGCTGACGAGATCGAACTCCATGTCGCGGACGTACTTGTCCACGCGGAGCGGGTCGTCCGCCCGCTCGAAGGTGATTTCCGCCGCATTGATCGCGGGGTCACTGAGAATCGGACGGTTCTGTTCACGAATTGCATATCCAATCGCCGGCGTCATGTTCCTGCTCCTGTGTGTTCGGTGTCTGGGAGGGCTGTGGTGCCGATCCCGTCATTGGGATGCATTGCCTCGCGTTGCTGTCTTCAGCGAATGGCGTGCACCGTTGTTACAGGCAGAATTTGCATGATTTGTGCCACTGGGATTCAGATGTTGGACAGACGGCGCAAGGTGTTACATTTCATTGGATTAGGGGACAGTTCAGTCCTGACTGATACGAGGCGGAGTGTCGTCGATTGTGTTGCGTGTGTTGTCGATGTGAGTGCGCCTGGGGTCCGTCCTTGTGTGATGTTTGGCGCTTTCGCTTGCGAACGGCACGAAGTACGTATCCGTGGGCTCACGGCTCGCCTGGCGGTGAACTTTGCGCGACCTCCGGATAACCTCCGTGTCTCTGTGTTGAACGATCCTCCCACGACCGGAGTCACTCATGCCCACCGTGCGTACGCGCTTCGCCCCCTCGCCGACCGGTTACATGCACATCGGCGGAATGCGGACCGCGCTGTTTAACTGGCTCTGGGCGCGGCACAACGGCGGGCAGTTCGTGCTGCGGATTGACGACACCGATCGAGAGCGGAACGTCGAGGACGCTTTGCAACCGATTCTGGACGCCTTTGGGTGGCTCGAATTGGATTGGGACGAAGGACCCGAGGTCGGCGGCGAATACGGACCCTACTTCCAGTCGCAGCGCGGCGACCTCTACACCGAGGCCGTCAATCGACTGCTCGCAGCAGGCAAGGCCTACGAGGACTTCGACCCGCCCGAAGTCGTGCAGGCCGACCGTGCGGCGGCGGAGCAGGAGAAGCAGCCTTACCTCAACATCCGGCGGTCGCTCGAACTTTCGGAGGCCAAGCGAGACGACCTCAAAGCGCAAGGCAAGCCGTATGTGATCCGGTTTCTCGTCCCGCGCGACCGCTCGGTCGCGATCGACGATCACGTCCGGGGCCGGGTCGAATGGGACTGCGGCCTGATCTCCGACCCGGTCATCATGCGGGGCGACGGCAGCCCGCTCTACAACTTCGCCACCGTCGTCGACGATGCGCAGATGAAGATCTCGCACGTGATCCGTGCGGAAGAGCATCTTACGAACACGGCGGTGCAGGCGCTGCTGTTCCAGGCATTGGGATTCGATCTGCCCGAGTTCGCCCACATTCCGTTCGTCGCGGCGCCGGGATCAAAAGAGAAGCTCAGCAAACGGGAGAAGCAGATCGAGAAGTACCGCAAGAGTCCGCAGTTCAAGAAGCTGTTCGACCTCGCCGATCGCGTCTTTCCGCTGATCGGCGAAGGAGATTCCGCCACGCTCAACCCTGTGATGGTCGCCTACTACGAGAAGATCGGGTTTCTGCCGCAAGCGGTCTTCAACGGCCTTGCGCGGCTTGGCTGGTCGTACGACGACAAGACGGAGAACATGTCCCGCGAGTTCATCACGGAGAACTTCACGCTGGACCGCGTCGTCAAGAGTTCGGCCGGCCTCGATCCCGACAAACTGCTGGCCTACCAGGAATACTGGATGGGCGACCTGCCTCTTGATGAAAAGGTCAACGGCTGTCTGCCCTATCTCACCAAAGCGGGCTGGATCACCGATCCGGTTACAGAGGACACCCGTTCCTTCGTGACGCGCCTCGTTACTGCACTGGGCGAGCGGGTCAAACTCTTCAGCGACGTGCTGAGCTATGACGAGTACTTTGTCGACGACGAGGCGCTGGCCTTCGACGAAAAGGCGTTCGAGAAACGAATTCGCAAGCCGGACGAGGCGTCACAACTGCTGGGCGAATATCGTGGGCGGCTCGCGACCGTCGAACCCTTCGAAGCAGCGGCCCTCGATGCCGACCTGCACGCCTTTGTCGAGGAGAAGGACATCAAGATCGGCCAGATCATCCACGCCCTGCGCGTCGCCGTCACCGGCAAGCCGGCCGGTCCCGGCATGTTCGACTGCCTCGCACTCCTCGGTCGGGAACGCTGCATCGCGCGCATCGACCGCGCCCTCGCCGCATGTTGAAAGTGCACGCGGGGTGTCAACGTGGAACCGGCACGTGCCACTTGCTCTGCCAGTGCAATTCACAGACCACGTCAGCCCGGCAACGCGCCGAAAAATCCAATGCCGCTCATCGTTTCGAATCGAGAGCGAAGAAACGAATTGAAAACGCGCCGTCGAACCTGCGACGCGAAAGACCAGCAGTCAAGGTTGATCCACCCGCTGCGGTCTCTGGGTGCCTTCCACGCTTTGCGGTTCTCTGCGTCTTTGCGCCTCGGCGTCGAAAATCGATCGCTGCAAAGTGCGTCGTGCGCTATCTCGACTGCATCTGGCTGAAGCGCGCCCGGCGTTCCGCTTTGCGGCGCTCCCGCCGCTTGGTTTCGCTCGGCTTTTCGTAGAATTCGCGGCGGCGCATCTCGCGCTTCACTCCGGCGTGCTCAACCAACTTTCGAAACCGACGGACTGCCTCCTGCACCGATTCATTATCACGCAAACGCAACTTGACCACTCATTCCTCCGATCAATCGCCCGCCCGGCTTTCCGGTCGCGGGTCCGAGACTCTCAGATCCAACATGTCGGCCACCACGACCGATCGTGATTCGAGCCCAGAATTCTATGCAATTCCGGTCGATCCCGGCAATCCTGCGCCATGTTGCCCCAATAACCGCCGGATCCTCTTGTGACACGCCGCACCAACAGAATCCTCTGATCGGCAAGCTGGCTCACGAGCCTCCTGCATTCATAGAATTGCGGGATGCATGCCGTCGTTGTCGAGTTCGACCATCTTTCCGTCGATTTTCTGGGGTGCTACGGCAATTCCTGGATCGAGACGCCGTATCTCGACCGCCTGGCCAGCCGCGCCGTCACTTTCGACAACTGCTTCGCCGCCGTTCCCCCGCCGTCGTCCGATCCAAATTATCGATCGGCGACGGGTCCGGATCACGACCGGCTGGAGCTGATTTCCGCCTTGGGCGAGGCCGGCGTGCGGGTCTCCCTCTGCAGCGAGGATGACGCGGACGACAGCATCCTAGGGCACAGCGATCGGTCGATCCACGTGAAAGGAAGCGACGCGCCCGAAGCGCCGGCTGCGGAACGACCGTTCCGCAAACTGATCGACGCGGCAATCGCACTCTTGGATGAACCATCCGCGAGCAGTACGCCGTCGCTCTTGTGGGTTGCCTCGCGGGGCGTCCCGTCTCCCTGGCTGCCTCCGGCCGAAGTGGCCGGCGCTTACTGGGATGAATTCTTCGATGAGCGGGAATTCAACCTCCTGCTGTCCTCTTTAACAGAAGAGAACGACAAAGACCGGGCGTCTTCCAGATCACGCACCACCGACGATCGACTCGCCTCCGGCCTGGCTGAACTGTCAACAGCCGGACTGTTTCACCGATTCCAAACATCCGCGTCGCGTGAGCTGACGAACCTCAATCGCGCCGTCTACGCGGCGTATGTCTCGGCGATTGACGCCTGGCTCGGACTTCTCCTCGACCGACTCGACGTGGAGCATACCGCCGATTGGCTGTTGATCGTGACCGGGCGGGCCGGCGATCTCCTGGGAACTCACCCGGCGATCGCTGACGGTTGCCCGCCGCTCCTCGATCCGCACTTGAGGGTTCCACTGCTGATTCACCGATCGGGCGCTGAGCACTGGGGAACCCGCCGTCGCCGGCTCGCCGGCACACCGGATGTCTTCGCGACGCTCGCCGATTGGTTCGAAATCGACATGCAGCCGCCGACCGAGGACTCCATCAGCCTTCTGCCGGCGGTTGCAGGCAGCCATCACGCGCCCCGGCGGGAATGCGTGTTCTCCGGTGGGGCGGGCGTCGGATGGAGCGTGCGCACGCCGGAATTCCGTTGCGTCATCGGCGAAGCCCGGCATGGCGGCGATCCCCCGGAAGAAACCTGGCTCTTTCTGAAGCCGGACGACGTCGCCGACATGTTGAACGTCGCCGACCAGTATCCCGACGTGACATCCAGCCTGCGGGACAGGATCGAAGAGCAGTTCAATCAGATTTCGCGGCGATCCGCTCGCGACGAATGAGCGATCGAGTCGCGGATTCTTCGTCGCTGATACTTCACCGCGCTGGCCGGAGTTGCATACGATACAGTTTTGGGACGCTCGCCGCTGTTGTCCACGGGGACCGTTCGCCTGCGAATTCCTTCGCCGTCGCGCCCCGATCTCTCACGAAAGACGCATTCTCCATGACGCCTCAGGAATCGATCGACAAATTGAGCGGTGCGTATTCGAGCATCCGCGAGCAGATGTCCAAGGTCATTGTCGGTCAGGGACATGTGATCGACGAGTTGCTGATCGCCCTCTTCAGCCGGGGCCACTGCCTGCTGGAGGGCGTGCCCGGCCTGGCGAAGACCCTTATGATCAGCACCCTGTCGCGATCGCTCTCGATGAGGTTTTCTCGGATTCAGTTCACCCCCGACCTGATGCCGGCCGACATCACCGGCACCGACGTCCTGCAGACCAATCGCGACACCGGCGAACGCGAGTTCCGGTTCATTCAGGGACCGTTGTTTCACAACGTCGTGCTCGCGGACGAGATCAATCGCACGCCGCCCAAAACGCAGGCGGCGTTGCTGGAAGCGATGCAGGAGCGGCAGGTCACCGTCGGACAGACCCGGCACACGCTCAACGATCCGTTCTTCGTGCTGGCGACGCAGAATCCGATCGAGCAGGAGGGAACCTATCAACTCCCCGAAGCCCAGCAGGACCGCTTCATGTTCAAAGTGTTCGTGAAGTACCCCAGCTTCGACGAGGAAAAGCAGATCGCCATTCAAACCACCGCCATTCAGACGGACGACGTCACCCAGGTGCTGACCGGAGAAGAAATCATCGAACTGCAGCAGATCGTGCGTCAGGTCCCGGTCACCGATCACGTCGTCGACTACGCCCTGGCCCTCGTTCGCCAGACGCGCATCGGCGAACCGGGCTGCCCCGATTTCGTCAACGACTGGCTGAGCTGGGGCGCAGGCCCCCGCGCCGTGCAATACCTGCTGCTCGGGGCAAAGGTCCGCGCTTTGCTCAACGGTCGCACGCACGTCTCCACGGAAGACATCCAGGCTCTGGCCGCCCCCGTGCTGAGGCACCGCATCGTGACGAACTTCGCCGCCGAGAGTGACGGAGTCACGGAGGACCAGGTCATCGAGAAACTGATCGCCGAAACCCCGTCCAAAGAAGGCGAACTCACCAGCGATCCCCGCTTGCAGAAGATTTTCGCTGCGTAGCAGAGAACAATTTGTGGGTCGCGTGAAGGAAACACGAACCGGGAAACCGCTGTCGTATGTCCCACTGGCAACCACCCGTGGCCCACTCGTGCGCCGTCAAAGTTGCTCTGACGGATCCCACTGGCTTTGCCACAGAGGACGTCAACCCGGCAATGCACTGGCGGGACGCCCGTGGCACCCGACCTATTGAATCAAAGATTGTTTGACCACTCATAGACGATGCCCGCTGATCTCAAAGAATACCTGTCCCCCGAAGCGGTCGCCCGCGTGTCCCGGCTGGAACTCCAGGCGCGGCAGGTGGTGGAAGGATTCCTGTCCGGTCAGCACCGCAGCCCCTATTTCGGGCAGTCGATCGAATTCGTACAGCACCGGGAGTACGTGCCGGGCGACGACGTCCGCCGCATCGACTGGAAGGTCTGGTCGAAGACCGACAAGTATTACATTAAACAGTACGAAGAAGAGACCAATCTGCGGACGACGCTGCTCGTGGACATCAGTGAGTCGATGCAGTTCGGTTCCGGCAAGACGACCAAGTACGACTTTGCCTGTTCGATCGCGGCGGCGCTCACGTATCTGCTGCTGCGGCAGCAGGATGCCGTCAGTCTGCTCGCGTTTGACGACGAGGTCCGCAGCAGGGTTCCCTCCCGCAGCCGGCAAACGCACCTCGGCGCGATCCTCTCCGTCCTGATGCAGGAGTCGCCGTCGGAGAAGACCGACATGTACAGCATTCTGCGGTACACGGCGGACGAGAAGTCGGAGAGAGGCATGGTGGTCCTGATTTCCGACCTGTTCGCCCCGCGGGACGGTCTGTTTCGGGGGCTGAACCTGTTGCGCCGGCGGGGGCACGACGTGCTGGTGTTTCACCTGATGGACGACGAGGAACTCGACTTCAACTACTCCGGCACCACACGGTTCGAGGGTCTGGAAGAGACCGGCGAACTGGTCTGTGACCCGAGGGCCCTGCGGGAGGGATATCTCGCGGCAGTGAACGAATTTCTCGACGACCTCCGCCGCCGTTGCGCCGGGAGCGTCATCGACTATCAGACCATCCGGACCAGCGAGCACATCGACGCGATCCTGCGGCATTACATCAACCACCGCGTCGGACTGAGCCATTCGCGACGGAACTGACGAACAATTGACCCCTCGTTCCCAAACTTCTGTTTGGGAACGCCTGTGACCAAAGTAACCACCGGAACGTTAGGTGGGTGTGCCCAAACGGAAGTTTGGGCACAAGGATAATAGTGGGACTTTGGCGGACGACCGCCTGACGAACGGAACTTCATGTTCACCTGGGTAGCCCAGCATTTTCTGAATCCTGCATTTTTCTGGCCCGGCGTGGCGCTGGTGTCGGTGCCGATCCTCATCCATCTGATCAACCGCCTGCACTACCGCAAGGTCCGTTTTGCGGCGATGGAGTTTCTGCTGGCGAGCGAGCAGAAGAACCGGCGGCGGGTCCTGCTCGAGCAGTTATTGCTGCTGTTGCTCCGCATCCTGATGGTGCTGTTGCTGACGGCGTTGATCGCACGCATGGTGCTCAGCGCCAGCCAGTTGTCGCTGTTTCAGGGCGCGAAATCGCATCATCTCGTGCTGCTGGACGACAGCGGGTCGATGCGCGACCGCGTCGGCGAGACGGCCGCATTCGACGAAGCGCGGGCCGTGATTCGCAAGCTCGTCAGTGAGGGCGCCAACCGCCCCGGCACTCAGAAATTCACGCTGCTGCTGACGTCGCGTCCGGATCAGACGCTGGCGGGACTCAGCGAGAGAGACATCAACGACGAGCTGGTCGATGAGGTTTCGACGCGGCTGGAAGACCTGACCTGCACGCATCAGGCGGTCGACATGGCGGCCGCCCTCGAAGCGGCGCGATCCCGTCTGGTGGACGACGCCACCGACATCAAGCATCTGCACGTGATCTCCGATTTCCGCCGGCCCGACTGGTTCGACAACAAAGCCGTCGCCGGAGCGCTCACCGCGCTCGATGAAGAAAACGTTTCTGTCAATCTCGTGCGCAGCGTGGGCGAGACCCACGAGAACCTCGCACTGGTCGATCTGTCGGGCGAGGTGGAAGTCGCAGCGGCCGGCGTGCCGGTGCGGTTCAAGGTCAAGGTCGCCAACTACGGAACGCGCGAAGCTGAAGGAGTCCGCGTCTCCCTGGCGGTCGACGGGCGCAACGTGCCCCGCAATCTGGTGTTCGAGACGATCGACGCCGGCGGCGAGGAAGAACGGGAGTTCGACATCGTCTTCGACACCGCCGGTCCGCACCACGTGCAGGCCCTGCTCGAAAGCGACTCGCTGGAACAGGACAACGTGCGTCACCTGGCGGTCGACGTGCCGAACGACAATCCCGTGTTGATCATCGACGCCACGCCGGGCTCGGATCAGGGACAGTACGTGGCCGATGCGCTGGCGGCGGACAAGTCGGTCACCGGTTACGCGCCGACCGGCGCTGGGCTGGACTACCTCCGGCAGTACCCGCTCGACGGTTTCCACCTGATCTACCTCATCAACGTGCCGGAACTGCCTGCCGATGCGCTGGCGGCGCTGGAGACTTATGTCGCCGAGGGAGGCGGCCTGGCCTGGTTTCTGGGGAACGCCGTGCGGCCCGCGTACTACAACGACAAGCTCTACAACGAGGGGGCAGGGTTGTTCCCCGCCCCGTTGGCGAATTCGACCGGCCGGCTCGAACGCGATCTCTCGCAGACGGCCGGACCCGACATCCAGGTCACCGACCATCCGTTGTTTCGGATTCTGGCCGGCCAGGAAAACCCGTTCCTCGACCTGGTGTTCGTGAACGACTATTTCCCGCTCGATCAGGGCTGGCTCTTTGAAACGCTCCCCGACTCGACGGACGTCGAGGTAATCGCCCGGCTGCGAAATCGCGCCCCCCTCATTCTGGAACACGACTACGGTCAGGGACGAATCGTCACCTGCCTGACGTCGGCTGGACCGCTGCAGGACTCCGAGGGGCTGCCGTGGAACAACTGGGCCAACGGTCCCGCCGCGCCGAGTTACGCCGTGTTTCAACTCGACCTGGCGAAGTACATCGCCCGCCGCGACCGGGCGTTGCCGCGCAAGACGGTCGGCGAGCCGATTACGGAAACCTTCAGCCGGGTGCTGTTCCTCGACCAGGTCGAATTCGTGAACCCCAACAACCAGGTCACCCAAGTGCGGGCCGGCACGCTCGAACCGCACGACTCCGAAGACGCCGCCGCAGGCGACGAAGTCCGGCCGCTCTCGGCCACCTTCCGCGAGACCGACGACCCCGGCGTCTACGCCGTCCGCATGACCACGCAGAATCGCGAACAGCAGGAACGATGGATCGCCTACAACGTGCCGGCATCGGAAAGCGAACTGGCGGTCGTCTCCGACGACCAGATTCGCGCCGAGGCGGGCGATGCGGAGAATCTCACCATTCAACAGGCCGGGGTGTTCGACTGGATCCGCAGTGACTCGCCCGGTGAGGACGTACGCTGGCTGTTGTTGTTTCTGCTCGTCCTGGTCGGAGTCTGCGAGCAGGCGCTGGCCTACCGTTTGAGTTATCACCCACGGTGACGCGCCAAGAAAGTCTGTAATTGCGAATGTCTGGTTTCGGCACATTCTGGAATCTCTGTCTGCTGGCGCAAACTGCGGCCGCTGACGCTTCGCTGACGTCGAAGTCGCTGCAGTTCGACTGGCCGGAAACGGCCGGCGATTTCTCGCTGTACGTGCTGATCGCGCTGGCCGCCGTGTTTACGGTGTTCATGTACGTTCGCGACACCCGTACGCTCTCACGCGGCTGGACGGCGCTGTTTTCGCTGTTGAGGCTCAGCCTGCTGGCGGGCCTGGTCGTCATCGCCCTCAATCCGCAGGAGCGGATCCAGAAGGAGTCGTACCGGCCGTCGCAGGTGGTGCTGCTCGTCGACACCTCGACGTCGATGCAACAGCCGGAACGCGACCCGCGTTCCGCTGCGGGCGAACCGCTGCAGACCCGTTCGCAGGCCGTTCAGACGTTGCTGTCGGAATCCCCGTTGATCGACGAACTGCGGCGGACGCATCACGTCGACGTCTACACGTTCGACAGCGATCTCAGCGAAAATCAGCACCGTTACAAGACGCGATTTCGGCCGCCCGGAGCTTCCAGCGAGGAAGCGAGCGCGGCAGCGGAACCCGCAGCCGATTCAGACGAGGTCGACTGGGCGGCCTTGCTGCAGCCGCGCGGCAATTCCACCCGGTTGGGAGATTCCCTCGACAAACTCCTGGCGGAAGTGAAGGGGAAAACGCTCTCCGGCGTCGTGGTGTTCAGCGACGGCGCCTCGAACGTCGGGCGGGGCGTGGGTCCGGCGAACGAGCGGGCGCAGAACACGGGCGTGCGGCTGGTCGCCGTGGGACTGGGAGGGACGCAGCCTCCGCTCAACCTGCAGGTCGCCAGGATGATCGCTCCCACCGACGTCCAGATGCCCCGCGCCGACGACGTCGGCGATGGAGAAGACACGTTTGAAGTGATCGGCTACATCCAGTCCCAGGGGCTCGCGGGCCGATCGGTCGAAGTGGAACTGCTGCGGCGCCTGGCTGACGATGAAGAGCCGACCGTCGTCGCGCAGGAGGTGGTCACCCTGCCGGAGGGGACGGATCCCGCCTTGGTGACGTTCGAGCAGACGCCGGAGCGAACGGGCGTCGCCGAATACAGCCTGCGCGTCATTCCACCGTCCGGAGTTCGGGAAAGCCGGGACGATGACAATCTGATCACCCGCTCGATCAACTTCTTCGATGAACCGTTGCGGATCCTGATCGTCGCCGGCGGACCGATGCGGGATTACGTCTTCGCCAAGAACGCCCTGCACCGCCACAAATCGATGGAGGTCGACATCTGGCTCCAGACCGGAACGGTCGGAATCAGCCAGGACGCCGACGAGATCCTGTTCGAGTTCCCCGAAGAGCGGGAAGACCTGTTCGGCTACGACGTGATCGTCGCCTTCGATCCGGACTGGTCCCAGATCCCGATTGAATCGCAGGCCATGATGGAGGAATGGGTCTCCGGCGAAGGGGGCGGCCTGATTCTGGTCGCCGGAGACGTCTACACGCCGGACCTCGCGGCCGTTCTCGCAGACGACGAAATCCCGCAGGAGTCGGCGCCGCCCATCGGGAACCTGTATCCCGTGTTGCTGGAAGTCGTTCGCAAGGGGATCGACACCGACCGCGACGCCGACCAGGCCTGGGAAGTCGGCTTCACGCAGGAAGGCCTCGCCGCCGACTTTCTGAATCTCGAAGACGAACCCTCAGCAACCATCGACGTGTGGGAAGAGTTCCCCGGCGTGTACCGGTGTTATCCCACCCGCGGCCGCAAGGGGGGGGCGACGGTCTACGCCGAGTTCACCAATCCCCGGGCCAGCGGACGCGACGGGCAACCGGTGCTGCTGGCCGGCCAACGCTACAGCCAGGGGAACACGCTCTATCTCGGCAGCCCGGAAATCTGGCGGTTGCGATCGATCGACGAGGAATACTACGACCGGTTCTGGATCAAGCTGGTCCGCCGCGCCGCAGAAGGTCGCAACCGGCGCGGCGTCCAGCGGGCGATGCTGATTCTCGAAGGCCGCGACTACGACGTCGGCCAGACCGTGCCGATCCGGGCCCGCGTGCTCAATGCGCAGTTCCAGGCGCCGGAGACCGACTCGGTCCAGATCGAAATCTACGACCCCACCGGCAAGCCGATCATTCCCGGCCCCACACTCAAACGGGATCCGAACCGGCCGTCGGAGTTTGTGGGAGATTTCCTGGCGGCCGTGCCAGGCTCGTATCGCATCGAACTTCCCGTACCCGACTCCAATGACGTCGTCGCCAGCGACATCAGCGTCACGCTCTCCGCGCTGGAGATGAGCAACCTGCAGCAGAACGTCGCCGCGCTCACCCAACTGACCGAAGGCACCGGCGGCGCCTACCTGGGCGTCGAGCAGGCCCTGGAGCGAATCCCGGCGCTGCTTCCCAACCGCGGACAGCGGATCATCATCGATCAGCAACTGCGGGAACTGTGGGATCGCCAATGGGTGCTGTTCCTGCTGGTCGGGTTGCTGGGCGTGGAATGGCTGGCCCGAAAGCTGCTGAAACTCGCATAATTGAGGACTGGGAGCGACAAGCAGCGCCCTGCGCTGGTATAATTTTCGGGTTGCGCGGCGCGCTCACTCCGCCGCAACAGAACGCGACTGAATCTCGTCAAAGCTGTGAAAGGACGCCGGTTGCATGCAAGACCGTTTGCATCAAGTCCCGCCTGAAATCGCCGGCGTTCTGGACGATCTTCGCAGTCGCATCCGGCGCTACGTGCTGATCGAAGGGATCAGCGCGGTCGTCGTCATCGTTTGTGCGCTCTTCTGGCTCACCTTCTCGCTCGATTCGATCTATTTTCAGATCAGCAAGCTCGAACTGCCGGTCTGGTTTCGCTCGGCTTGCAGCCTGCTGCTGATCGTCGTGCTGTGCGCGGCCGTTGCGGTCTGGATTCTGATGCGCATCCTGCGCGGGTTTCGAACCCGCGCTCTCGCGCTCATTCTCGAAAAACGATTCCCGCAACTGGGCGACCGGCTGATTACGGCGGTCGAACTGACCGATCCCGCCGATCCGCGGCAGCGCGACCTGGGCGGAGCGATGCTGGCCCGCACGGTCGAAGAGGCCGCCGGACAGGTGCGGGATTTCGACCTGTCCGAGGTGTTCGACCCCTCTCCGCTGAGGCGGTGGGGGATCGGGGCGGCCGTGCTGCTGATCTCGGTCCTCGGATTCGGAGTGCTCAACGCGCAGGCCATGGAGCGGTGGGTGAATGCGTTCGTTCTCTTTCAGGACGATTACTGGGAACCGTACCGCAAGAGCACGCTGTCGGTGCACGTCGTCGTCCAGCCGGGCGACCGCATCAAGGAGTTTTCCGAGAGCGGCGTCTACAAGCATCCCCGCGGGGCCGATCTCACGCTGCTGGCGCAGTCGCCGCCGGACCGCAACAGTCCCGAAGAAGTCACGCTCTCGTATCGCTCGCGCGGCAGCGGCGGCGCGACCCGGGGCAGCGTCGCCATGTCGCCCGTGGACGAACGCCACTTCCGGCACACGCTCAGCCGCGTGATCGACGAACACCAGTTGTGGGTCATGGGCGGAGACTACGTCAATCGCAGGCCCTACCGGATCGTGATCGTCGATCCGCCGCGCATCGACGAGATCGTCCTGAAATGCGACTACCCGGACTACACCGGTTTCGACGCCCTCTCCGACCGCGACCTCAAAGTCCAGGGGACGCAAGTGTCGATCCCGCTGGAAACGGCGTTCGTGCTTCAGGCCGCCGCCAACAAGTCGCTGGTCGGCGTCCAGATCCGCTGCGAGCACTTCGACCTGAAATTCGGCCACTCCGGCGACGGCAAAGACGACGCCACGCTCACCATCCATCCGCCTCCCCCGGAAGCCGACGAAGAACCGGCCAAGGCCCGCGTGATCCAACTCGCCGGCGGCACGGCGAGTGAGTGGTTCGGACCCGAACGCAAATCGTTTCACGTTCCGATGGTGCTCTCCAGCAGCGCTTCCGCATCGCTCGCGGAACTGACCGATGGAGACGTGCGCGAGATTCCACTCCCCCCCGACACCCTGTTGCAGATCTCCCTCCACGATGAAGACGACGTCACCGCCGCCGAACCGGGCGTCCTGACCATCAACGGCATCGTCGACGCCGAACCGATCGTCGACGTGCGGCGAACCGGAGTGGGCACGTCGCTCACCCGACTGGCCGAAGTCCCCGTCGAGGGCCGCATCACCGACGACTACGGCGTCGCCGAGGCCCGGTTCGGCTACCGCGTCGACGAGGCGGAAGAGTACACCGAAGTCCCCCTGGAAACGAAACCCAACGGGCAGCGAGACTTCATCCTCGGCCCGGAAGAAGAGCCCCGCGTCGAACGGTTTCCGCTCACCCCCCTCCGGCTCAAGGTGGGCCAGAGGCTCGCTTTGACCGTCTTCGCCGAAGACGCCGACAATCTGAACGGACCGAACACGGCGCACGGCGAGGTGTTCTCGTTCACCATCGTCACGCCCGAAGAACTCCTGGCGCAGTTGTACGACAAGGAACTCAACCTGCGTCAGCGTTTCGAGCAGATCCGCCGGGAAGTGCAGGGCGTACGGGACGACATCGCCCTCCATCGGCAGCGGTATGAGGAGGGGCGATCGCTCGCAGAGAATTCGTCCGACGCCTCCGCCCAAGCCTCCCTGGACGAAGAGTGGCGGCAGTTGCTGATCGCGGTCGCCGCCTCGGCCGACCGGTCGCTGCATCAGGTGCGAAAAACCCACACCGAATCACGCGCCGTCGAAGTCGGATTCCGAGACATCCGCGCGGAAATGGTCAACAACGGCGTCGACGCGACAACGGCGCTGCTGAGGATCGACACGGGAATCCTCCAGCCGCTGCACGAGGTCAACGAGGTCATTTATCCGGTCGTCGACCAGAGGGTCGGCCTGTTTCGCCTGGCCAACGAAACCGGCACCGATCCGCGGGCCGCAATGGACGACTCGCTCGCCGAACTCGATCGCCTGCTGGCCCGAATGGACGACGTGATCGAACAGATGCAGGACCGCCGGGGCTACAACGAGTTGATTCAGTTGTTGCAGGATCTCATCGACCGGCAGGCGGAATTGAACGACGCAACCCGCGAAGAACAGGAACGCAGACTGTTTGACCTGCTAAAATAACTGAACGGCTCTAACGAGGCAGGGCCTCGGACCATGCGAGCTGCCGCTCGAAAACGGGAACCCGCTCCCGTTGGTCGCTGAAACTTCACTCAACTGCAACGACTTTCGGGAAGAAAGCAACCTAACACACGCAGCGTCCCATCCGTAATCAAGTTTGCGGAAAAGGCCTGCCAGGCGATAACGACAAAGGGCGAATCATGTTACGACGAACTCGACTGTGCGGCCTGGCTTGGCTCCTCGCGCTGGGTGTGTCGACCGCCTTTCTGGCCGCCCAGGACGAACCCGCCGACGCCGTCGCGGAACCGGCCGCCTCGGAGACGGGGGAATCGACCGAAAAACCGAAAGTCGACCTCAGCCAGGCCCAGCAACAGATCGAGAACGACTTTCAGCGCTTCGAGGAAGAGCTGTTCAAGCTCAGCGAACAGACGCGGGGCGAAGACCCCGACCGGGCCGATCTGCTCACCAGAACCCGCAGCCAGAGCCGGGAGCGGCGCGTCCTCAGGCAGATGGAGATCATCGCCGCGCTGCTCGAAGAAGGGGGCGAACTCGGCGACGCCGTCGAGCGGCAGCAGGAGGTCGTGGCGGAACTGCAGGCGCTGCTGAAACTGCTCCAGAGCGAAGACGAGCGGGACCGGCTGGCGGCTGAGATCGCGCGGCTGGAAGACCTGCTCAAAGACACCGGCAAGATCATCGGCGCTGAAAAGGACGTTCGGGCCGACACCGAGCGACAGGGCGATCCTTCCGAACTGGAAGACGATCAGGAACGCGTCGCCGATTTGGCCCGCGATCTGGCGGACAAGATCGACCGCCAGGACGCCGAACGGGCGGCCGAGAATGCCGCGAACGGTTCCCCCTCCGAGGGCGAAGCGTCTGAAGGCGAGAGCAGCGAAAGCGAATCGGCCGAGGGCGAACCATCCGACGAGCCGCAGGACGGCGAAAGCGAACACAGCGAAACCAAGCCGTCCGAAAGCGACCCGCAGGAAGGTGAACCCGGCGAGAAGCCTGAACCGGGGGAAGGCGAACCGATGCCGTCCGCCGAACCGGGCGAAGGTTCCCCGTCCAAGCCGCAGGATGGGAGTTCCCCGCCGCAGGAGGGTGGTTCCAAGTCGAAGCCGCAGGAGGGCTCCCCCTCCGATCAACAGGGATCCCCCTCGCAATCGCCACAGTCCCCCTCCGATCAGGAAAGTTCCGAATCGTCTCAACAACAGACCGGCAACCAGAGCGAGGACTCCGAACCGGGGGAACAGACGCCCGGGCGCGAAGAGCTGGAGCAGGCCATCGAAGAGATGGAGCAGGCGATCGAGGAACTCAAGCAGCAGGACCACGACGCCGCCTCCGACGAGCAGGACCAGGCGCTCGCCGAGCTTGAGGCCCTGAAGGCCAGGCTGGAAGAGATTCTGCGCCAGTTGCGCGAGAAGGAGCGGGAACTGTTCCTGGCGATGCTGGAAGCCCGGTTCCAGGAGATGCTGCGCGTGCAGTTGATGATCAATGCAGAGACCGTCCGCCTCGACAAGGTTCCCGAGGACGAGCGGGAGTCGCGTCATTTCACCAAGGCCACCGATCTCAGCCGCGACCAGTACGAGAACGCCCTGGAAGCCGATCAGGCGCTCTTGCTCCTCAAGGAAGAAGGCTCGTCCGTCGCGTTCCCGGAAGCGGTCGAGCAGATGCGGGACAACATGTTCACCGTCGTCACGCGGCTCGAAAAGGCCGACACGGGCGAAACAACGCAGCTCATCGAACAGATCATCGTCGAGACGCTGGACGAAATGATTCTCGCCCTGCAGCGCGAAATGGAGAAGATGAAGGAACAGGAACAGGAGCCGCAGGATCAAGAGCAGCAGGAACAGGATCCGCCGCTGGTCGACATTCTCGCCGAACTGAAAATGATTCGGTCGCTGCAGAGCCAGATCAACCGCCTGACGCGGCAGATCGGCCTGCAGGTCGACGGCGACCAGGCGGTCGAACAGGACACAATCAACCTGCTGAACGACCTGTCCCAGCGACAGCAGCGAATCCAGGAAGCGACCTACGATCTGTCCACAGGCAAAGCGGCGCTCGGCAATGAATTGAAATGACGGAGGCGGTCGACCCGGCTGCGGAGGGCCAGGTATGGTCACGCCGGTGAGTCGTCAACGTCGCACGAGTGGTTCGTCCGTTGCAGAGTTTCGGGTTGAGCGGTCCAGCCAACCCGAAAAGCAAAGCCCTGACAGGGCATGAGGAAGGTGAAACAATGAGATCAGCCATCCGAAATCTTGCGTTTTTTGCGACTGCCTGCGTGCTGCTTGTGCAGTCTCAACCGGCGTCTGCGGATCAGCTCTACGCACCGCCGTCGGTCGAAGCCGTGCGGGACGCCGCGCTCGGCTGGCTCGAAGAGAGAAACCCGGACGACGAACTGCGGCAGGCGGTTGCCGCTCAATGGGAGTTCGGGGAGGAGACCCCGTCGCCGGAACAGCGGTTCGACGCCGTCATCCGCACCTTTTACCTCGCCGACGAGGACGTCCGCAGCCTGGTCGACGCCTGCTCGGCCGGCGATTTGTCCCGGCTGTCGGAAGGGTTTCCGTTTCTGCAGTCCGGCGGCGGCAGCCCGTTCTTTACGAACAACGTCAGGTACTTCTTCGCGCGGTATCTGGCCGTGCTGACGATGTACGACGAGTCGCTCGAGCTGTTCGCGATGATCGATCCGGCGCACGTCGTCGATCCGGCGGGCTGTCTCTTCTACCGCGCCGTGTGCGAGCACAGCCTGTTGATGAAAGACGAGGGGCTGGAGACCATTAACTCGCTGCTCACCAGCACCGAGGACGTGCCGCTCAGGTACTCGACGGTGGCGGAACTGATGCAACACGATCTGGCGGCCCTGCAGGAACGGTCGCTCGACGAGGTGTCCCGCCAGATGCGGGACGTCGAACGGAGGCTGGCTTTGGGCCGCTCCGGAGAGAAAGTGCAACGCGTCGAAGAAAAGATCATCACCACCCTCGACGAGATCATCGAGAAGATCGAACAGCAGCAGGGCGGCGGCGGAGGCGGCGGCAGCGGAACCCCGCGCGGCAACCAGTCGTCGAATCCGGCCCAGGACTCCTACGTCGGCGGAGCGACCGCTCCCGGCGAGGTCGACAAGAAGGACATCGGCCGCGAAGACGGCTGGGGAGACCTGCCCGACAAGGCGCAGGCCGCCGCCAAGAATCTCATCAACCAGCAGTTTCCGTTTCATTACCGGCAGGCGGTCGAAGAGTATCTCAAGCGGATCGCCCAGCGCCCCGCCCCGTCTCAGGATTGAGCGGAACCGCGCACCGATCGCACCTTGTGTCCAAATTTCCGTTTGGGCACAAACTCGGTCATCCCCCAAGCGCGTTCCCAAACAGAAGTATGGGAACGAGGTAAGAGGATGTCGGACTTGATTTGAGTGTTCAGTGCCTTGTGCCCAAACTTCTGTTTGGGCACACAGACGGTCGCCAACATGGCGCGTTCCCAAACGGAAGTTTGGGAACGAGAAATACCCAGGCCTCATAGATCGTGGCGCCTACTTCGTCGTGTCAATAGTCTCCAAGTCTTGAGTTCTCCGCATGACATCGATCTCCAGTCTGATGCTGCTTCTCGCGCTCGGCGCGTCGCCCGAGGCCGAAGTGACCCTCATCGACGGCGCGCAGCAGACCGGCCCGCTGCAGGCCCTCACAGACAAGGTCGTCGCTGTGGGAAATGAGGCCGGCGCCGTTGAACTCGATGCGCAGAATGTGGTTGAAGTCCGCTTCCCCGGCGCGGCCGGCGAGGATCGATTCACGCAGTGGCAGAGCGTGGAAGTCCGCCTCGTCGACGGCTCCCTGATCTATTGCGGCGGATACCGGGCCACAAATGAGGCGGCGACGCTTTCCTCTCCCCTCCTCGGAGATCTTGAAGTTCCCCGCGATCGCCTCAAGAGCGTCCGGCTGGCGGAACTCGAAACGACGATCGAGGAGAAATGGGAGGAACTTCGCCGCCGCGAGTCGACGACCGATCTGCTGGTCGTCCGCAAGGAGGACGCGCTCGATTTCCTGGGCGGCGCGGTGGGCGAAGTGACCGGCGAAGCGGTCAACCTGCTGGTCGGCCAGCGCGACATCGACGTGCCCCGCACGCGCGTCTTCGGACTCGTCACCCCGAGCCCGATGGTCGATGAAGACCGCGTCGTCTGCGAACTCCTACTCGACACGGGCGACCGGCTGCGGCTCACCCGCGCCGTGCTGGATGGCGACCAACTGACCGGCAAGATGGCCTCCGGCCCCGAAATCAACGTTCCGATCGAAAACGTCAAGAGCATCGACTTCGGTCTCGGGCGGCTGCGCTATCTGAGTGATCTGCAGGAGACGGCCCAATACAAACCGGTCGGCTTCGTCACCTCGGAGTTCGTGCAGAAGCTGAGAAAGAACGAGAATTCGCTGGGCGGCTCGCTGCAGATCGGCCGGGAAGTTTTTCGTCGCGGGCTCTGGATTCACTCCGGGACCACGCTCCGCTACCGCATCAATCGCGACTATCGCAAGCTGCAGGGCGTGCTGGGCGTCGAGCGGAGCGCCGGAAACTGCGCCCGTCTGGAACCACGAATGAAAGTGACGATTCTGGCGGACGGCAAGCCGCTGTTCGAGTCCGAAGTCGCCTGGGGCGAAGACCCGCATCGTCTCGATCTTGACGTCGAAGGCGTCCGGGATCTGGAAATCCGCGTCGAGCCGGTCAGCGACGAGACCATCGGCGCCTGCGAACACCTCGCAATCGGCGACGCGCGCGTCGTGAAGTAGCGGCGCGGCGCACGGGCACTACGCCGGTGCATTCCACGTTGGTACGATACTGAGTAGCTGTACCTCGCACTCTGTGCGCGTTGCACGAAACCTGCGAAAGCAATCCGGGGAAATATTTCATGATCAACCGACTCCGGTTCGCATGCACCGCCCTGTTCCTGTTGGCGACGGCCGGCCGCGCTGCGTTCGCCGCTGATCCCGCCGTGCTTGAAGAACAGGCCCGGCGGGTCGAACTGATTGAACGCATCTCTCCCGCCGTCGTCGCGATCTTCGCCGCCGGCGGAGGCGGCGGCGGATCGGGCGTGCTGATCTCCGCAGACGGCTACGCCGTCACCAACTTCCACGTCGTGCAGGGGATGGGGCCGTTCATGAAATGCGGCCTCAACGACCGCGTCGTGTACGACGCCGTCGTGGCGGGCGTCGACCCGACCGGCGACCTCGCCGTCATCAAGCTCCTCGGCCGCGACGATTTTCCCACCGCCCCGCTCGGAGACAGCGACACAGTCCGCGTCGGCGACAGCGCCTACGCGCTCGGCAATCCGTTCCTGCTCGCGACCGACTTCCAGCCGACCGTCACCTTCGGCATGGTCAGCGGCGTGCACCGCTACCAGTTCCCTGCGGGAACCTTTCTGGAGTACACCGACTGTATCCAGGTCGACACCTCAATCAACCCCGGCAACTCCGGCGGACCGCTCTTCAATGAGGCCGGAGAGGTCATCGGAATCAACGGCCGCATTTCGATCGAGAAGCGGGGCCGGGTCAACGTTGGGGCCGGCTATGCCATCTCCAGCAACCAGGTGAAGAACTTCCTCGATCACCTCAAGAGCGGCCGGATCGTCGATCACGCCACGCTCGGCGCGACGGTCACCACCAACGCCGACGGCGCCGTGGCGGTGGCCAACATTCTGGAGCAATCGGAAGCGTACCGGCGCGGTCTCCGCGCGGGGGACGAGATCGTCTCGTTCGCCGGCCGGCCGATCCGCAGCGTGAACCAGTTCAAAAACATCCTCGGCATTTACCCCAAGGGCTGGAAACTGCCCCTCACCTATCGCCGCGACGGCGAAAAGACCGACATCGTCGTCCGCCTGCGGGCGCTGCACCGGGCGGCCGAACTCATGCCGCAGCGCGACCGCCCCGGGCAACCCCCCGGTGAACCGAATCCCGAGGAACCTGATCCGGACGAGCCGGACGAGGGCGACCCGGAGCAACCGGAATCGACAGCGCCAATGATCCCCGCCGGACCACAGCCGCCGGAAGAGTACGCCCACATGTACGTCCAGCGGCAGGGCTTCATGAACTACTACTTCAATGAGTTGGAGCGCGACCGGGCGGTCTCGGCCATCGCCGGGCTGGGAGATTACGGGCAACTCACCGGACTCTGGGAACTGAGCGGACACACCGCCGACGGCCGGGAGTTTCAGTTCAAGCTGGGCGGGGAGACGGCGGCCGTGAAGATCGGCGACGACGTCGCGATCCAGCCTCTCGAGTCGGACCCCTCCGACGCGCCCCCCGGCTCCGGTGGACTGCTGATCGCAATGCACTCGATGAAGATGATGATCGCCGATCCCGAAGGCTACTTCTCAGAATACTATTACGTCGGCAGCGAACCGCTGGACGGCGTCGGCGAACGAGTCGACGTCGTCTTGACGACCCGCGGCCAGGTCACCACAAGGTGGTACTTCTCGCAGTCGGACGGACGCTGGCTCGGATTCGACACCGCCGTCACCGAGGACGCCGACGAGTGCGAAGTGCGGATCGAAAGCCTGCGGGAGTTCGACGGCCGAACCCTGCCCGACCGGCTGGCCGTCCGCCACGCCGGCGAACCGTTCGCGACGTTCGTGATCGAATCGGCCGTACTGCAATAAACCCGATATTCAGAAAAACAAAGGGCGGCCCATTGCAGTTCCCATCGCAACAACGCGAACCGGCATCCACTCGGCGTCTGCGGGGTGCTGTCACCTTCCTGTCGGCGACGCTGCTGCTCGCCGCCGTGCACCGCGAACTCCGGGCCGATCCCGTCCACAACGCGATCGAAACAGTCCAGCAGCGCGTCGTCAAGATCTACGGCGCCGGCGGAATCGCCAATCTCCACGCCTACGGCACCGGCTTTCTCGTCTCCAGCGAAGGCCACATCGTAACGGTCTGGAGCCACGTCCTCGACGGCGACGTCGTCACCATCGTGCTCGACGACGGCCGCCGCTACTACGGCAAGGTGCTCGGCGCCGAACCACAACTCGATCTCGCCGTCCTCAAGATCGACGCCGAGAACCTTCCCCACTTCGATCTCGGCGAATCCACCACCGCCGGCCCCGGCGCGCGGGTGCTCGGATTCTCCAACATGTACGAAGTCGCCGTCGGCGATGAGCCGGTCTCCGTACTGCGCGGCGTCGTCACCGCCCGCACCAACCTCACCGCGCGGCGCGGCCGATTCGAAGTCCCCTACAACGGACCGGTCTACATCGTGGACGCGATCACAAACAATCCCGGCGCCGCCGGCGGAGTCCTCACCACCTACGACGGCGAACTGCTCGGCATGATCGGCAGAGAACTCCAGAACACCGAGAGCAACACCTGGGTCAACTACGTGATGCCGATTCAGCAACTGGCCGACACCGTCGAAGCCATCATCAGCGGCGACTTCTCGCGCACCGACGAACCGCCTGAAGAGAACGATCCCCGGCGCTACCGCGCCCTCGACTTCGGCATCATCCTCGTCCCCGACGTCATCTACCGCACCCCGGCCTTCATCGACAGCGTCGCCGCCGGATCGCTCGCCGAGGAGGTCGGTCTGCGGCCCGACGACCTGATCGTGTTCGTCAACAACGAACTCGTCCAGTCGATCCGCATGCTGCAAACGCAACTCGGCCGATTGCAGGCCGAGGATGACCTGACCCTCATCGTTCGCCGCGGCAACAGCCTCGTCTCCGTCACGATGCGCGTCCCCCGCAAGAACGAAGAATAGTGTACCGCCCGCCCCGCTCGCCGTGTCGCAACAAGACTGACCATCGACGCCTCGGTCATCCCACAGGAGCAACTTCATGAGGCCCTCCACGAGCCGCACCGCAGGTAGGCCCCGCTATCTTCTCCTCTTGCTGCTGGCCTGCGCGGCCTTGGCGCGCGCGACTCCCGCCCGCGCCCAACTGCCTGCGCTCGAAGAGCAGGCCTTCCAGCAGGCCGCCGCGCTCGCCGACCCCTCCGTCGTCCGCATCGAAACCGTCGGCGGCCTGGACGTCGTCGGCAATCTCCTCACCGCGACCGGACCGACCACCGGCGCGGTCGTCTCGGAAGACGGCTACATCATCACCAGTTCATTCAACTTCGCCTCGCGGCCCGCTTCGGTCATCGTCACGCTCTCCGACGACCGCCGCTTCCCCGCCGAAGTCGTCGCCACCGATGGCTCGAAGATGCTCACGCTGCTCAAAATCGACGAAGACGGACTCGTTCCGCTGCAGGCCGTTCCGAAAAGCGAGTTGCGCGTCGGCCAGTGGGCGATCGCACTCGGAAGAACCTACGACAACGCCTTCCCCAGCGTCAGCGTCGGGATCATCAGCGCGCTTGACCGCATCTGGGGCCGCGCCGTCCAGACCGACGCGAAAGTCTCGCCCGTCAATTACGGCGGCCCGCTGGTCGATATTGAAGGCCGCGCCATCGGCGTGCTCGTCCCCCTCTCGCCCCAGCGACAGGAAGAAACCGCCGGAGTCGAGTGGTACGACGGCGGCATCGGCTTCGCCATTCCCATGGAAGACATCTATGCGATTCTCGACCGGCTGAAGTCCGGCGAAGAACTGAAGCCCGGAAAACTCGGCATCAGTTTCGAGCAGATGGGCCCCCTCGCCGGACAGGCCCGCATCGATCGCGTACGTCCCACCTCCCCCGCCGACGAGGCCGGCCTGCTCGTCGACGACGTGATCACCAGCGCCGACGGCAAACCGGTCCGCCGCATTCCCGACTTGCAGCACATCCTCGGACCCAAATACGCCGGAGAAGAAATCTCCGTCACCGTCCGCCGAGGCGAGGAAGAGATCGAAGTCCGCCTCACGCTCGCGGCCGAACTCAAACCCTACGAGTCGGGCTACCTCGGGATTCTTCCAACCCGCCTGCCGTTGGACAAGACTCCCGAAGGCGTCGAAATTCGCGAAATCCTGGCCGACTCCCCAGCCGCCTCGGCCGGACTCCAACCGCGCGACGTCGTCACCGCCATCGGCGATGCTCAGGTCGCATCAGCAATCGAGTTACTCGATCAGGTCGGCCGCATGCAGCCCGGTGAGTCGGAGGCAGTGACCTATCTGCGCGGCGGCGAGGAAGCCACGGTCGAAATCGAATTCGCCGCGATTCCCGATACAGTCCCCGAATCGCTCCCCACCGCCAACATCCCGGCCCCCGAAGAAGCCGACGGAGACGCCCCACCGACCGGCCGCTTCACCGCTACTCTTCCCGGCGGAACGGAAGAATACTGGGCCTACGTCCCCCAGCAGTATAATCCCAACTACGCCTACGCGATGCTCGTCTGGCTCCACCCGGCCGGCGACACCATGGAAGCTTCCATGATGCGCCTCTGGCAAACCCACTGCGATCGCCGAGGCATCATCCTCGTCGGTCCCAAGGCCGCCGATATCAACAACTGGACGCCCGAAGAGGCCGAGTTCGTGCGCGGCGCGGCTGAGCAGATGATCGAGCTATACTCGATCGATCCCGCAAGAGTCGTCGTCCACGGTCACGCCGCAGGGGGACAGTTCGCCTGGCATGTCGGCTTCAAGTATCGCGATCTGTTTCCCGGAATCGCCGCCTCGGCCGCACCGCTGCAGCAGCCGCCTCCGGACAACGACCCCGACTTCCGCCAGCAATTGCACCTGCTCTGCCGGGAAAGCGATCCGTCCCACCCGCTCGTCACGCAGACCGCCCAGGCCCTGCGGGAGCAATTCAAGTTCCCCGTCACGCTCTCCGTCACACCGGAGGAGGACGGTCAATACCTCTCCGAAGAGTCGCTCGAACGACTCGCCCTGTGGCTCGACGCGATCGACCGCATCTGAACCCCGTACCACCGCCTTCCAAGCCTGTGTCCCCGAACCCGTCGGGGTGGCAAGGGCTGGAGCGACCAACGGGAACGAAGCCCCGGTCTTGGAAAGCGTTCGTCCGAAGTCTCACGACCGGGGCTTCCTTCGCTTCGCTCAGTCCAGCCCCGGCCACCCGGTCAGAACGTGTGTCACTGACAGGTGGAGAGCCCTGTCCTCACCGCTGCACCCGGCCGCTGCCGGAACCATGCATCAGGGCCTCGATCTCCGCCCGCGTCGCGTAGTTGAAGTCGCCCGGGATGCTGTGCTTCAGGCAACTGGCAGCAACCGCGTAGCGCAGTGCGGTCTCCGGCGCCGAGAGTTCTGCCGTGCGCAACGCGAAGATCAACGCCCCGGCGAACGAATCGCCCGCTCCCACGCGGTCGACGATGTTCCGAATCTCGTAGGGCTGGTACGTTCCTTCCGAGTCAGTCGGTGCAAAGCAGGCCTCTCCCGAAGCGGCGTCAAACAGCATCGCCCCCCAGTTGTTGTGACTGGCCGAGATGCTTTCCCGCAGCGTGATCGCCACCCGGCTCACGTTCGGAAACTCCCGGGCGATCCGGGACGCCACCGCCCGGTAGGCGCCTGAATCGATCTCGCCCGACTCGACGTCCGTATGCTCGGCGGCGATGCCCAGTGACAGGTCGGCGTCCTCCTCATTCGCGATGACCACATCGATGTGCGGCATCAAACCCCGCATCGTCTCCCGCGCAAGATCGACGGGCGACGCACCGTCGCGCCACCGCCACAGCTTCTTGCGGAAATTAAGATCGCACGAAACCGTGATGCCCCGCTCCTGCGCACTCCGAACGGCAGCCAGCGCGGCTTCGGCCGCCGCGGCGCTGAGCGCGGGCGTGATCCCGGTGATGTGAAACCAGTCCGCCCCGTCGAACACTTCGTTCCAGTCGTAGGCGTCCGCCCCGCGCAAGGCGACGCACGCCTGTTCCCGGTCATACGTCACCGTCCCGCCCCGCTGATTGGCGCCCGTCTCGATCAAGTAGATTCCGAACCGGCCGGCCGCGTCCCGCTGCAGCAAGTCGTCGTCGACGCCGAACTTGCCCAGTTCCTGCTGCAACGAATCGGTCAGCACGTTGTCCGGCAAAGCCGTCAGAAACGCCGAGCGTCCCCCCTGCATCGCAATCGATACGGCCACGTTCAATTCCCCGCCGCCGAACGTGGCGTCGAGCCGCCCGGGAATCACCTGCCGCAGCCGGCTGAAACCGGCCGGCGCAAGACGGAGCATCACTTCACCAAAGGTGACAACGCGCATGAGGTCTCAATTCGGAAACGGAGTTACGAGAGTCGCAGGCCCCCTCGGACGACAAGCGGCCTGTCCGGTCATCCGGCATGATATCGCGAGGCGCGCGACATTGCCGCCGCCGGCGCATCGTGCACGATCGCTCCCCGCTGCGCCAATCATGGAGCGGGCCTCGCGAACAACGGCCTGCGGAGTTGAACGGCGGCCGGGAATCGGGGATCGTGTGCTCTGTTCAATCGGCAGTCGATCGAGGAGAGCCTGCATGGCGGACCTGACGCATTTTGACGAATCCGGCGCAAGCCGCATGGTGGACGTCAGCACCAAGCCGGTGACCTGGCGGTTCGCCCGCGCCGAGGCGGTCGTGACGGTGAAGCCCGAGACGCTGGCCCTCATCCGGGACCGGAAGGTCGTGAAGGGGGACGTCTTCGAGGTGGCCCGGCTGGCGGGCATCATGGCCACCAAGCGAACGCCCGACCTCATCCCGCTCTGCCACTCCCTCGGCCTCGAGAGCGCCGAAGTCTCCTTTGAAATAGTCGACGAAACGAGCCTCCGCATTGAAGCCGCAGTCAGCGTTCACGGCCGGACGGGAGTCGAAATGGAGGCCATGACGGCGGTGGCCGCGGCGGGACTGACCGTCTACGACATGTGCAAGGCGGTCGACCGGGAAATGACGATCGGACAGGTCCGCCTCCTCGAAAAGTCGGGCGGAAAAAGCGGCCATTTTCAGCGTGAATCGCCGTGACCGACTGCGGTCTCTCTACGGGCGTCATCGGTCCCGTCTCGGCAGACGGGCGCGGGGGCTCCGCTGATGATTTCCTGTCACCAATCAGACACGTTCGATCATGCCACAGCTTGCCGCGGCTCCCCCTGTTCTGCTTCGCGTTCAATCCCTGATTGGGGACGAACTGGCCGAATGCGTACGCATTTACGACGCCGAATTGGCGTCGGTCAGCCCCTACGTGGACGATCTCGTGTTCCACTCCCGGCGTTTTCGCGGCAAGCAGCTCCGCCCGATGCTGCTGCTGCTCAGCGCCAGGGCGGCCGGTGGAATCGGGCCGGAGCATCCGACGCTCGCCGCCGTGGTCGAGATGATCCACACCGCCACGCTCGTTCACGACGACGTTCTCGACGAAGCCGACCTGCGGCGGCACGTGGCGACCGTCAACGCACGCTGGAACAATTCCACCAGCGTGCTGTTCGGCGATTTTCTGTTCACCCACGCCTTTCACCTTGCCGCTTCCGTGGGGACGACAGAAGCCTGCCGGCAGATTGGCCGGGCGACCAATATCGTCTGCGCCGGTGAACTCACGCAGATTCGTCAGCGGGGCAATCTCGATCTGACGGAAGACGAGTACATGCAGATCATCGGGGCCAAGACCGGTGAGTTGTGCGCCGTCGCCTGCCGGTTGGGAGCGCACTTCGCCGGCGCGGAGGAGCAGGAGGTCGCCGCTCTGGAAACCTACGGCCGGAAACTTGGAATCGCGTTTCAGATCGCCGACGACCTGCTCGATCTGACCGGCGACGAGCGGCAAGCCGGCAAATCGCTCGGGTCGGATCTGGTTCTCGGGAAACCGACGCTGCCGGTGATCCGCCTGCTGCGGCGAATCTCTCCCGAACGCCGCGGCATGGTTCTGGAGATCCTTTCGCACGGCGCTGCCGGGTCGGAGGAGGAACTGATCGGGCTGATTCATGAAACCGGCGCGCTCGACAGCGCACGGCAGACGGCTGTGAGCATCGCCGACGAGGCGATCAAGTCGACCGGGGACTTGCCGCAGTCCAAGGCGCGCCGCCTGCTGGCGGACCTCGCGCGATTCGCCGTCGAACGAAACGTGTGAGCGGCGCGCTGCGGGATTCGGGTCAGCCGACCCCCGCTTGCGGATCCGCAGCCCTGCCGATGCGCCCGGCTGAGAAAGACAAAGGCCGCCCGGTATGGACGGCCTTTGTTGCGCTGAAACGGGCACTACGCCGAAACTACTCGCTGTAGGGAGCGGGCAGTTTGCCGTCGGCGAGCAAGTCGCCGTACTTGTCTCCGTCGCCGTTTTCCATTTCGGCCACTTCATCAAGGGCGGCGTTGATCTTGTCCTTGTCCTTCACCTTCTTCTCGCCGAGCGCTTCTTCCAACGCCTTGGCGTAATCGCTGCGCATCTTCTTCTGCTTGCCGTGGCAGACTGCGCACTTCTTCGCCTTGGCCTCTTCGGCGACGTTCTCGTACTTGGCGACGAACGCATCAAAGTAGGCCTTCTGTGCTTCGACCGGCCGAGGCTGCGCCGAGAACACAATGCCGAACACCGCAGCAATCATCATCCAGGTGCCAAACTTCCTCATCCAGAATCCTCCCATTCCGATTCTTGTCGTGTCGACGGTGCCATCTCCGCTCGACCGCACCGGGGCGAGTGGATCAACAGCACATGGTGCATCGTCCCTACGCCGCACCGCCGGGGCAAACTACGGTGGGCAATTAGACTCGCGACCTGCGCGCCTGTCAACCAAATCCATCAATGTTTGTTGAAGCGTTCACGCCGCCGGCGGGGCCCTGCAGCCTCTGCCGGGACGGCGGGGGTTATCCGTTAATACAGTGCAGAAGAGAGCTTACGACGATACTCCGACACGAGTTCGCCGTCGCCTGCGGCCAGGTTGAGAATCTTCAGCATGGCGTCCTTCGCAGCGACTCCCACGCCACTCTTGTCTTGGGAGATTACTTCCAGACAGAGGTCGAGGGCCTCACGGTACTGCCGGTCCGCGGCCAAGGCTTCCGCCAGATCGACCCGTGCGGAGAGGTCGTCGGGGTTTCGGGCGATCGCCTCTCTCGCCGCCTCGATGCCGCCCGCATCGGCTGCAGCCGTCGCAATTTCGAGTTCCGACTTCACGCGCTCCGCCTCCGGCTCCAGAAAGCCGCGCTGTTCCAGTTCGGCGATCAGCTCGCGGGCCTCGTCCGCGCGGCCGGAGTGCAACAGGATGCGCGCCAGGGCGGTTTTCGCGGCAGCGTGGTCCTGCTGCAAGGTGAGCGCTTCCCGTAGTTTTGCCTCCGCCGCCTCACGGTCTTCCGTCTCGGCCGCCAATGCATCGCTGACGAGTTGATCGGCCGGCGACGGCACGATCCGGGACAGCCAGTCGCGGAGTTGCGGTTCCGGCAGAGCGCCGCGAAACGCGTCGATCATCTCCCGGTTTCGCACCGCCACGACGAAGGGAATCGACTGCACGCCGAATTCGTACGCCAAGCGTTGGTTCTCGTCGATATTGACCTTCGCCAGGACGACGGCGCCTTCCGACTCCGCGACGAGCCGTTCCAGGATCGGCGCCAGGATCAGGCACGGCTGGCAACCGGGCGACCAGAAGTCGACCACCACCGGAACCGATTCCGAGCGCTGCATCACGTCGCGCTCGAATGCGTCGTCGCCTGTGTCGATCACCCATTCACTGAGACTCGCCATCTTGAGCTGACCTTATTTCGTCTTGTCGTCAACGACGCTCGTCCGTCATCCAGACGTTGCGGAGTTGCGCCGGGCCCGGTGATTTTTCCCACTGTCGATGTTGGAGGCGCATGCAGACTGCGTCAAGCGAAATGATCGAGAACCGGATGTTCGGCAATTGTTGTCGGGCCGGGGGTGGGATGGCCGGACGTGTTTGGGCTTCCAGCGTCTCGTCGTAGAGTTGACCTCGTTATTTGCGGGGGAATCGGGCAAGCCTTTAAGTCTACGGGAAAATGCGCGTCCCCCATTAGCGCGGGAAGCTGTCTCAATCGAGAGGGGCGGCGGGGCAAGCGCGGTGGTCTGGGAGAGGTGATTGGTCGCGGGTCGAGGGTCATGGCGCATGATCGGGGTGGGTTGCGCGGGGGGCGGTTCGTGAGGCATGAGTTGTTGCCGACGGTTGCGTGGCTGAGCGGTGTTCCGGCCCGCAATCGCCTTCGGATCAACCAGACTTCTGGCGGGGGGGACCACCGGGGGCGTTCGTCCATTGGTCGTTGAGGCGCTGCTTCTCACCGCTAGACCCGCCTCGCCCGGACTATTCACCAACAACTGCGCGCTTCGGTCAAGCGCCTCTCACTAGCCGCGCACGTCAGGAAGCGGTCGACTTGGGACTTCCGAACCGCTTCCTGACGGTCGCGGCTAGTGGCTCATCGAGGCTGAGTTGACGGGTGCCACTGGCGTTCCGCCAGTGCGAACCAGAGAGGACGTCTACTCCGCGATGCACTGGCGGAACGCCAGTGGCACCCAACCCGTCACTTCAGGATCGAACAACCACTAGTTGGCACATGGGAATTCGGACGCCATTCGACCGACTCGTGGCAGGAAGCGGTCGACCTGGGGCTTCCGAAGCGGTCCCTCACGGTCGCGGCGGGTGGTGCTGTTCTGGATTCGCTTTCAGACCGTTGCGGCACTTAGAATGTTGTGAACTGACTGATCCGCCGGTTGTGCCGTTTTCGGCCTGAATTCGATATGAACGCCTTGCGCCTGCGATGCCGAGTCTGACTGTTGAAAACTACTGCAAGGCGATTTATCAGCTCGGGGTGGGCGGCGACGAGCCGTGGATCACGACCGGGCAGGTCGCCGAACAGCTTCAGCTCGCGCCGGGCACGGTGACCAGCATGCTGAAGACGCTGGCGGAGTCGGGTCTGGCGGAGTACCGGCCGTACGAGGGGGTGCGGCTGACCCGCTCGGGTCGACTCCTCGCCTTGCGAATGCTGCGCAGGCATCGTCTGCTGGAACTGTTTCTGGTCGAGACGCTCGGATTGACGTGGGACGAAGTCCACGACGAAGCGGAGCACATGGAACACGCCGTGAGCGACGCGCTGGCCGACCGGATCGACGAGTATCTGGGACGGCCGGACCGCGACCCGCACGGCGACCCGATTCCTCGATCCGACGGGACTCTGCGGGGGCAGAATCAGCGGGGGAGTCCGCTGTGCGACTGCCTGCCCGGCCGCCGCGTGCGGATTGTGCGGGTGCTGCAGCAGGGAGCGGAGTTTCTGCGGTATCTCGCGGAGTCCGGGGTTTCGATCGGCGCGGAAGCGGTCGTTGAGGACAACAATGAGCAGTCGGGGGTGGTGACGCTCAATCTCGCCGGGCGGAGCCTGTCGATCGGCCGCCCGGCGGCCTCGCAGGTGATGATCGAACCGGTGCCGGCGCCGGGCGGGGCCGACTCCGGTTGAGATGCGTGCACGGAAGACCAGCGGCGGTTCAGTCGTTGCGCAGCTTCAGGTTCACTTCGCCCAGTTTGGCGCGAATCTCGTTGAGCGAGGTGACGCCGAAGTTCTTCGCGGAGAGCAGTTCGTCCGGAGTTCTCTGGACCAGTTCGCCGAGCGTGGCGATGCCGAGGCGGGACATGCACTTGCGGCTCCGCACCGACAGGTTGAGGTCGGAGACCGGGGCGCTGAGCAGTTGCTGCTCCTGCGGCGACATGTCTCGGATGGCAACGTCCGGCTCGCGACTCTTCTCGTGCAGATTCTGGCCGATGGTGAGCCCGTGCGCGTCCATCAGTTCGCGGACTTCGGTCAGCGAGGTCTCGCCGAAGTTCTTCCCGGAAAGCAACTCCTGCTCGCTGATCTCGGTGAGGTCGCCGAGCGTCTCGATGGCCATGCCTGCGAGGCAGTTGCGGCTGCGAACGGAGAGTTCAAAGTCGGTGACGGGGCGGTTGAGGAGTTGCTCGAGCCGATGCTGCTCTTTGAGCGTGTCCTCGTCGTAGTACATGTCGCTGGTGGCTTCGATGTCCTTGAGATAGAGCCGGGCCCGCTCGTTCGTCGGATCCTGCTGCAACACGCGCTCGAAGCAGTACTGGGCCGCGGGATAGTTCTCCTGATCCTCGTAGAGCAGTCCGAGGTTGAGCAGCGCTCCCAAGTAGTAGGGGGGCTTGGAGAGACAGCGCTCGTAGAGCTGAATGGCGTCTTCGTCGTTGCCGAAGAGCGCGTTCTGGAAGGCCAGGGAGAAGAGGGCCTGAGAGTGATGCGGGTCCATGTCGACGGCCCGCTCGAAATACTCGATGGCGCCGAACGTGTCGCCGCGATCGAACATGGCGCAACCCATCTGATAGCTGTACTCGGCGAGCCGCGCGCCTCCTTCAGAGCCGGTGCTGCGAATCAGCTTTTCGGCTTCCTCAAGGTTGCCGGCCTTGCGGATTTCTCC
The DNA here is from genome assembly GCA_003388505.1 of Planctomycetota bacterium. GTDB lineage: Bacteria > Planctomycetota > Planctomycetia > Planctomycetales > Planctomycetaceae > MB-PLM-1. The sequence continues at coordinate 250,935 of QQVO01000012.1, read as the reverse complement.
CGCCCGGCGGAGCGTGCAGTGGACCGGCTCGAAGCCCTGTTTTCCGGCGGCCTTGAATTCCTCGGCGGCCTGCTCATGCTTCCCCAGCGTCGACAAGGCCTGTGCGAGATAGTAGCGTCCGAAGCCGTCGGGGGTGTCGGCGAGCATCTCGGCAGCCCGCTCGTGGCGTCCCAGCAGGAACAGGCCGACTCCGGCCCGTACCTTCAGATCGGGGTTCGACCTGGCTTCAGCGGCGACGGTATCCACAGCCTTCCGGAATTCAGACGCTCCGGGACCGGAGGCCGAGGCGAGCAGGGTCGACACTTCGTCGCGGCCGAAGTTGGGGGAATCCTTCAGAATTCCGAGAAAGTCGACCGTCTGCAGGGTCGGAGGGATCGAGGCTCCAAGCGGCGTTTCGGGTGACTGTCGGTCATGATTCGGGTCCACTGATCGTTACTCCCAAACGTCGAAAGTTGATGCTGTTTCGCCTGCTCGTCGCTCCGCGACTGGCAATCGGCGCACTCCGCCCTCAGAGTGAAACCGATTGGGTTCATCGCCCCGGGCTCAGAGACGCGCTCCCCTGCGGGTCGCGGCTGAACCTGCTGGCGGTCGCATGGCGGGCAACCGAACAGTATAATCTCCCGCGAGTTACGTGCAACCGGCGGCGCCGGTGAAGGGCTTACGTGGGGTGCAGCCGTGAAATGGTGAGACGATACGTGCGGATTTCTCACGGGGAGCGATGTGGCGGGAGTCGTGCGGGTTGTCTTGCTGTTCGTCCGAAGTCTCACGACTTCGGCTACGTGTTGAGTCGACGATTCAGCAGGTGTTCGCGTGCGGGTCGCGATGGAACGGACGTGTCAAACGCAGATCGATGACAGACGAGACGATGGACCGAGTCATTTTTTGGGGTGCGGCGGTGTGCCTCCTGTTGCAGGCGGCGACCGGGGAGGTCTCAGCCGGCGATTGGCCGCAGATTCTGGGGCCTGAGCGGAACGGAATCGCCAGCGACGAGCGTCTGGCCGATGACTGGCCCGAGAATGGGCCGGCGGAGGTGTGGCGGCGGCCGGTGGGGCGGGGGTTTGCCGGCGCGGCGGTGGAGGGCGAGCGGGCGCTGATTTTTCATCGGGAAGGGGACGTCGAGCGGCTTGATGCGCTCGATCCGGCGACCGGCGAGGTCTTGTGGGAAGAGGGGAGTCCCACGCGTTTTCAGCCGCAATACGGCCGCGACGACGGACCGCTGGCGGTGCCGACGATTTCCGACGGCCGGGTGATTACGCTCGGTCCGTCCGGCTCGCTGATTTGCCGGAAGCTGGACAGCGGCGAGCCTGCCTGGTCGCATAACATTCGCGACGAGTTCGACGCCCGCGAAGGGTTTTTCGGAATGGCGTGCAGTCCGCTCGTGGACGACGGCAAGGTGTTCGTAAACGTCGGCGGACGCGAGGCCGGCGCGGGCATGGTGGCTTTCGATCTGGAAAGCGGGGAAGTGGTCTGGAAGTCGGTCGCCGACGGGGCCAGCTATTCTTCGCCGATTCTGGCGGATGTCGACGGTGTGCGGCATCTCATCGCGCTGACCCGCATGAAGTGCGTCTCACTGGATCCGCAGAACGGCGACGTTCGATTCGAGTTTCCGTTCGGGCTGCGCGGACCGACAGTAACGGCCGCGAATCCGATCGTCTTCGACGGGCATCTGTTTGTCTCGGCGAGCTACGGCATCGGCGCGGTGTATGCGGAGGTCGGGTCGGACTCCGTCGAATCGGTGTGGTCGAGCAACGACATCATGTCGAGCCAGTACACGACCTGCATCGAGCACGAGGGGTTGCTGTACGGTGTGGACGGCCGACAGGACATCCCGCCGGCCGACCTGAAATGCTTTGATCCGCGCACGCAGCAGGTGCTGTGGACGGAACCGGGGTTCGGATACGCCACCCTGATCAAGGCGGACGGCAAGCTGCTCATCACGAAGACCGACGGCGAACTCGTGCTGGCCAAACTGAGTTCCGAGGCGTTTCAGCCGTTGGCGCGGGCCAAGGTGCTGAGCGGGACGGTGCGGGCGCTTTCGGCGCTTGCCGGAGGACGATTGTTTGTCCGCAACGAAGACACGCTGCTGTGCCTCTCCGTGGGAGACCCGGCTGATGAGTAGCGTCCGCCGGCCCGCCGACTTCGCGGAGCGTGTCCGATGAAGTGCCCGATCTGCCGTCAGGGCGAGACGAAGGTTGTCGACTCGCGCGGCAGCGAGGAGTTCGTGATCCGCCGCCGCCGGCAGTGTCTTTCCTGCGATCGCCGGTTTACGACTTACGAAAAGATCGAGGAATCGCCGCTGAAGGTGATCAAGAAAGACGGCACGCGAATCCCGTTCGACCGGGAGAAGATTCGATCGGGCATCGAAAAGGCGTGCTATAAACGGCCGATCAGTCCCGACCAGATCGAGACCATCATCAGCGACATCGAATGCGACGTTTACGAGAATTTCGAACGGGAGGTTCCCTCGCGGGAGATCGGGGAAAAAGTGATCGCCGCGCTGCATCAGCTCGACCAGGTGGCGTACGTCCGGTTCGCTTCGGTCTACCGGGAATTTCAGGACGTGAATGATTTCGTCGAAGAGTTGCAGCCGATGCTGCGGCAGCGGCGCGCGACGCGCCGCCGGGTGAAGTAGCTTTGAATGCGATGCGCGGGCTGATGCCCGCTGCCTGGGCAAGTTCGCCGTGTTTCGTGATCGGCGGCGGGATACGGTTGTGGACCGGCCTTGGAAGGGTTGTCGTTACCCAAAATTCAGTTGGCATTCGGGTGGTCGATTTGGACAACCACAAAGGCACAAAGAGCACCAAGAAGAGTCAGAGACGGGAATTCCAATGGCCGACAGGTTCGAGGACTGACCTCGACGGTTGGCTTGGTGTCCTTTGTGTCGTCGTGGTTCACCAGCGATGGGCGGCATGTCTCGGACAATGAAGACTCCACGAATCGCGGATTCACAGGCCTGTTCCGGTCGGAAGGTTGCTGCCGCCGCATTCGCGGCTCGCAGATTCACGGGGGGCTCAGAAGCCATGAGCTTGCGCTCACGGCTACATGCTTGCGCGGCTTCGCCGCTGCCGGCCAATTCGATTTCGGTTGGGTTGTGCGTACGGCCCGCGCCGGGTTTCTTTGTGGCCTGTTTCCGTGCTACCAACGGGAAGAATCTTCGTGTGGGGCGCAGATTTCGTGGGCAGCAGATTCCGTGTCGTGGACATCCGACTCGGTGGAGCGAGTCGGCTACATTGAGTTCTTTCCGGCCATCATCTGTGGCTTCCGTGTCTTCGGTGGTCGTTCACTGATCGAAAAATGTGGGTCATGGCAAGGCCTTGGAATGCCGGTGTACAGGTTGCCTTCGAGGCGGAACGCTCCCCTCCGGGTCGCGGCTAGAGGGATTGTGGGAAGCGGTGGCAGCGTCGATTTTGATTTCCCCGGCCAGCGGTGCTAGGGTGAGACGCTGATTTGGATCGCCTGCGCCGTGCTGTGAGGGTCGTCACTTGGAGCTTGAACTGTCGCTGGCTGCGCCGCTGGCATTGCTGGCGGGCTACCTTTCGGGGAGCATTCCGTTCGGGTTGTTCGTGGCGCGATGCGCGGCGGGGATCGATCCGAGGGAGCACGGCAGCCGGAACATCGGCGCGACGAACATCGCGCGGACGCTGGGGATGAAGTGGGGCGGGCTGGTGCTCGCGCTGGACGCGCTAAAAGGGCTACTGCCGGTGCTGATTCTGCCGCCGCTGCTGCTTGCGCGGGGCGATGCAGCGATCGATCACCTGCGGGTGGGCTGCGGACTGGCGGCCGTTTGCGGGCACATGTTCCCGTGCTGGCTCGGATTTCGCGGCGGCAAAGGAGTGGCGACGGCGCTGGGGGTGGTGTGCGTGCTTGCGCCCTGGCCGACGCTTGCGGCGTTTCTGGCCTTCGCGGCGACGTTTGCGGCGACGCGTTACGTTTCGGCCAGTTCAATTCTCGCGGCGATCGTGTTTGCGGGGGTGCAACTGGTGATGCTGGCCCCCAACCCGTTCTCAGCGGCGCACTGGAGCCTGGCCGCCTTCAGCCTGGCGGTCCCGGTGCTGATCATCGTGCGGCACCGAGCGAACATCGTCCGGCTGTGGCGGGGGGAGGAAGCGAAGCTGGGGCGCTCTTCCGCTGCACAACCCTCCGCTACGGCGGAAGAGCCACCGGCGGAAGGATGAGGCTGTTACCGGCCGCCCTCCGGTGGAATCGGCGTCGGGAGTTTTTCGCTTTCGAATCCGACCGGCGTGATCGCGGGGCCTTCGACGAGGACGGCGGCGTACACGCGGCGAAACTCCGGGTCGTCGGTCTCGATTTTGACGAGCGCCGTCTGCCGGCCGGGCGGGACGCCTTCCGGGACGGAAATCCGCAGGGGGACGCGGGGGTTGCCGTCGTCGTCCTGCCCGGCGGGGAGAATCTCAACCGTCACGACTTCTGAATCGCAGTGCGCGGCGGTGACGTTCAGCGGCCGTCCGCCGCGGTAGTCGGTGACGTGGATCGTCTGCTCGCCCGCTTCTCCGGAGAGCTGGTAGAAGAACACCTCGGCCGGTTCGACGCTGAGCTTTTTCTGCGGCAGCGTGATGCGGAAGGCGAGGGACTCTGTGTGTTGCTCGCGGCCGGAGTATTCGACGTCGACGCTGTAGCCGTGCGGACCGGGAGCGACGTTGGCGGTGTGCATGGTCACATAGAAGCGGCCGGTTTCCCCGGGTTCGTATTCGGTTTTGTCCCCGTGCAGGACCGGTCTCAGGCAACCGCAGCTTGGATCGAGGTTGGTGATTCTGACCGGATGATCGCCGCGGTTCATGAAGTCGAAGTGAGCCTGAAACGTGGGCTGGGGCGGCACTTCCCGCAGATTGACGGCGTACTGGCGGAAGACGAGCGGCGAGAGCGGGGCCGCTTCGGTCACCTGCGTCGGCTCGATATTGGAGAGCTGAGCCGCGAAAGCCGCCAGCAGCGGACAACAGGCGGCGAAAACGCGCGCGAACGGCAGAACACGAGACATGGCACATCCTTGTGACGTCGATCGACTTCGGGGGCGGGGGGGGGGCGGGTTTGTAGTCGATGGAGAATCGATTCGACAAGATCGCGCAGGTCGTCGAATTTTCAATCGAGCGCCGATCGGATTGCAGAATCTACAACGTGCGGGGCTGAAGACCCGGCAGGAGAAAAAAGCGGCGGCGGGCAGGAATGGGCGCAACTCATGCGCCTGTGGTTGGTTGCAGTGACTGGACGTTGGTTGAGTGAGGACATTGCGGCCGATTGGCGCGCCAACTGCTTTATCTTTCTGACGGTGAAAGAGAGAGCACCAGGGGAATCAAAACCCCGCCACAGACACAGAGAGAGGTTACCCTTCCGGCCCCTTGAGAAAGGGCCAAATTCCCGCCAAAGACCCACCTCCCACACTCCCCGCAGAAGCCGGCTGGACTTTGTTCCTGCCGGCTTCTCATCTTTTGGTGGTCCTCAAATGTGAGATCTTGCTTTCGGGCGCGAACCTCTTGACGATCCGGGGAGGCAGGCCGGGATTGGGGCCACGGCCTTGGAAAGTTGTCGTTTACGCACATCTTATCCAGGTGGCCGGGGCTGGACTGAGCGAAGCGAAGCGCTGTAGCTGTAGGCCGGACCAAGCGCAGCGCAGTTCCGGCAGGACATTATCGACTCGTCACCGGAATCCCGACACTGCCGGAGCGGCGTCGCTGCGCTCCTTGATCCGGCCTACTCGCTACTGGACTGAGTGAGGCGAAGGAAGCCCCGGTCACGCTGACGCTCGACGCGGGCACATCACAGGGCGATCTGTTCTACTCCGTTCCCGTTTCTTCGCCCACGGTTTCGGAGGATTGGAGGTACGTCTCTCCGCGATAGAAGGGAGACCAGAAGAGGAACAGGACGGCGGTGACGAGGATGCAGCCGGTAAAGAACCAGTAGTAGGCGGCTCCCTCCAGCAACTGCACGCCCCGCTGACTCTGGGATTCGATATAGGCGTTGACCCTTGCGGCGAAGGTGTTGCCCAAGGCCACAGACAACAGGTAGAGCCCCATGATGAGCGACTTCATCCGGGGCGGGGCCTGGGTGTACGAGAATTCAAGGGCCGTGATGGAGACCATCACTTCTGCGCAGGTCATGATGACATAGGCGAAGAACTGCCAGAGGACGGTGGGCGTTCCGCCGGCGTCAATCCGCATCTGGATCCAGGCGGGGAGTGCGAAGGCCGGAACCGTGAGGAACAGCCCGATGCCGATCTTTCTGAGGGGCGTGACCTCGAAGAATCGGCCGAGCAGCGGATACAGAAAGTGAGAGAAGACCGGTATCAGAATCATCACGAGGATCGCATTGAGCGACTGGATTTCCGCCGGGAGGAACTCGAACCCGAGCACGACACGGTCCATGTGGACCGCCTGCCCGACCCAGCGGGAGGCGGTCTGATCGAACAGGGCCCAGAACATTGCCACGAACAGGTAGAGGGGGATCAGGCTGCCCATCGCGCGTAAGCCGCCAGCGCTGAAGGTTTCATCGAAGAACCGGCGCCTGGCCGGAGGGACGTGGACAAAGCGATTCCGGCCGAGCCAGAACACGAACGTCGCCAGCGCCATCAACACTCCCGGAACTCCGAACGCGACGCCGGGGCCGAAGTTTCGGAGCAGCCGGGGAGTGACAATCATCGACGTTGCCGCGCCGAGGTTGATCGAGAAATAGAACCACATGAAGACGCGCGGCAGCAGGTGTTGATTCCCGGCCCCGAACTGGTCTCCGACGTGCGCCGACACGCACGGCTTGATGCCGCCGGAGCCGACGGCGATCAACACGAGTCCAATCAACAGGATGTCCTCGCCTGAAACGCCGGTTGGAATGTCCAGCAGTGCGAGCGTCGCGTGTCCCAGGCAGTAGACAAGCGAGAGGGAGAGAATCGTCCAGTACTTGCCGAGCAGCCAGTCCGAAATGACGGCCCCCACGATGGGGAAGAAATACGCGGCCGCCTTGAAGTTGTGCACCCAGGTGGTGGCTTCGGCGTCCGACATGTGCCGGGCGGCGCCGGAATCACTCAGGCCGATGACCAGGTGTTGGGTCATGAACACGAAGAGAATGGCGTTCATGCCGTAGTAACTGAACCGTTCGGCGGCCTCGTTGCCGACGATGTACGGGATCCCGCCGGGCATCTTGGTTTCGCCGGGCGGGGGAGCGGTCAGATACCTGGTGTTCGACATCAGCGGCGGTTCCTCGACGGCCGGAGATCCTCATTGGGGACGCTGGACGCTACCAGAAGGCCGTAGCGCCGTGGAGTGTCGTGGTTCGTCGATTCAGATTTTTTCCGTCGAGCGGTTCTTGCGGAAGCACGGATCCCGCGGGGTTTCGTGCGAATCTGCACGAAGAACGCGCCTGGAGGGCTGTCAGTTACACACAACTCGGCCGGGGCCTGGCGCCGAGAAACCGGGTCCAGGGGATTCTCGAATAGGACACGGATTTTCGCGGATTTGGCGGATGAGCACGGATTTTGCGAGGAGTTTCTTCAAGAGATGGCAGCGACGAGACCGCATCGATCCAGGCGTAAATGCTCTGCACTCCGCAGAAAGCGATCAGCGAAAATCGGTCCAATCCGTGGTCATCCGCGTTCCATTCGAATCTCTCGAAGAATCACTCAATCGGGGATCGAAAGATGTGTGTAAACGACAGGGCTAACGGCAATCAGGTTGTTTGGCGCGTGGTTGTCGCGGAATTGGAGGGGTTCGGGGGTGGCTGGGCTTCGAGCGATTCGTGGCCGCCCTGCACCAGACGGCGGGTCATGACGACTTCGAAGACGAGGATGCCGAGCACGGCGAGCATCAGCAGCCACCAGAGTTCCGTGCGGGACGCTTCGCCGCGCGTCGCTTCCATGAATTCGTCGACCGTGTCGACAAAGGTAATACGGTCTTCGCCGGCCAGTTGCTGACGGTCGAGTTGTTCCAGCGGCGCGAGATCGGATTCGGAGCGGTCGAAATTGACGACGAAGAATTCCTCGCGGTTTTCATCGCCTTGGGGATGCGCGCGGTAGACGCCGGCGAGATCGGTGCGGGGCAGTTCGGCCAGCGGGCGCTGGTCGTCGCCGGCCGGCCTGGCGTCGTAGTGCCGGTCGCCGGGGCCGGTGAAACTCCATTGTTGGGCGGTCTCTTCTGATGTGATCTCAAGCTGCAGCGGCATGCCGATTTCGACGTTGCGTCCGGAGGACTGGCCCGCCAGCCGGAAAACCAACTCGTGGAGGAACGGGACAAAATCGTTCCGCGAGGGGAGGGTGCTCCAGTCGGCATCGAGCGGAACGGCGAGTTGAACGATCATTCCGGCTCCGTATTGGCGGGCGACGACGAGCGGATCCCCGGTTTCGAGACGGGCCTGAATGACGGGCGGGCCGTATTCTCGGAGGCCGGAGAGCGCATCGACGCCGGTGGCGCCTTCGATGGCGGACTCTCCGTCCGGAGCGGGCGGCGCGGCCGTGGCGTCGAGCCGCCACCAGGTTGCGAACCGGGAGCGGACGAAGTCGATGCCCGACTCGGTGCGAAATCCGGACAACCAGAGGGCTTGCAAGCTTTCGCTGTCGACATTGATGGGGCGGAGGGTGTGTGCTTCTTCGGTGTCGGTCTCGACAAGCTTGAGCGGCAGCAGCCCTTCGGCGGCGTTGTGCATGCTGTTGTACGATGCCTGATTGACGCGGTCGCCCGGTGCGAAGACGAGTCCTCCTCCGTGGCCGACGAAGTCCTCCAGGGCCGCCTGTTGCGCCTCGTCGATGTCGGGAACGTTGCAGAGGAACACGACGGACCGGCCTTCGAGATCGGCGGCGTCAAAGTCCCGATGGTCGACGACGCGGGCGGAGACCCAGGGGCTGCGGTTGCCGAGCGGAGTGAGTCCCGCCTTGACGAAGAACGTCTCGCTCTGGACGGGGTCGAGTTGGGGGTCGCCGTCGACGAGCAGGACCGGGACGCCGTCCTGGACGACGACGGCGGCGTCCGCGCGATTGTCGCCGGGCAGGTTGTCCGGATCGAGAACGACGCTGACGACATACGAGCCGACCGTGGGGAAGCGATGTTCAAATTCGACCGGCGTGCTGCCGTTCGCGGGAACGTTGATCTGCAAGGTCTTCTCGTCGAGCCTCTGCCCGTTGACTTCCAGCGAGACGCGGCGGCGCGTGGCGACCCCGCCGGACTGATGCACCGAGGTGCGAATGCGGATGGGAAAGTCGGGCACGGTCATTTCCCGCGAGAGTTCGATGCGGTCGACCGAGAAGTTATCGAGGTTCCGGGTGTCCCGGCCGGCGACGTCGACGACCCAGATCTGCGGCTTGACCGAGGGCTCGGTGCGGAGGTCGTCGAGCCTGATCCAGGCGGCTTCGTTGCCGGGTTGCCAGGGGAGGGACTGGCCGTCGGTCAGGACGATTACATGCCGGGTGAGATTTGTCGTCCGGCTCAGGATTTTGACCGCTTCGGTCGAGGCGGCGGCGAGATCGGACGACCCTGAGGGATCGGGCAGTTCATCGAGTTTTTCTCGTACGGTCGCAAAGTCGGAGGTGGGGGAGTCGATCACCGTTCGCACGGCGTCGCGGGCATCGAGGAGAGCGACGGTGTCTCCCCCACGGAAGCCGGCGAGCAGTTCGTGCGCCCATTGGATGGCGGCCGCATGCGGCGTGACGGCCTTGCCTTCCCAGCCCATGCTGTAGGAGCCGTCGATGACGAACACAACGTCGCGCTTGGTGCTGCTCGAGAAGCTGCTTAGCCAACCCCCTTGTGCCCACGGCCGGGCGAGGGCGAACACCAGCACGGCCAGCATGCCGATCCGCAGCAGCATAAGCAGCAATTCTTCGATGCGTATGCGCCGGCGGGTGCGGCGGCCGAGTTCGAGGAACTGCATCGCCCCCCACTGGACGACATCGAACTTCCGTTTGCTGATCAGATGCACGATGACCGGCAGGGCGACGGCCGCCAGACCGAGCAACATCAGACCGTTGAGCAAACCGAAGGACATCGGGGTCTACGCAGGGGTCATGTGGTGGGAACCACGGAATGCACGGAAGCTGAGTCGACGTGATTCTTGTGAACCACGAAGGCACGAAGGGCACAAAGGGAAACTGGTTGACGGGTTATGTATAGAGGCAAATGGTGGGTGGCGGCGATCGGCTCGATTCAATGTTGTTCAGGTGGGGTGCAGGTTTCTGTTTGGGAAGGAGCGTTATTGTACTGAAACTCTTGCGGAAGCGTTCCCAAACGGAAGTTTGGGAACGAGGGGGTGAACGAGGGAACTCGGGGCGAGCCCGCAGGAATGCCAGACATTGCTTCGGAACCTTGTTGAATATCAGGTCGGAGCGATAGGCCGGCGTCGTGCGATGAGCACACCAATTGACGTTCCAATCGCGATACATGCGATTGAGAGAGCGATCTTGTCAAACTCGTACAAGAGTTGAGTTTCAATCAGGTGCCTGCGGATGCTCGGCGACATGTCAACTTGAGGTGGAACCAAGAAGCCAGCAACGACTCCCACAATCATGCCATACAGCGGCCGCTCAGGCGTGAGGGCAGACAGACGCACTGCGCTTACCATTGCAGCAGTGACTGCCGCCCACCCGATCATGATCGGAACGAGACTGCCACCTCCCCAGTTTCGATACGCCATCCAAGGTTCTTCGCGACGCGCGTAGAGGTACAGGCACACTGCTATAGCCCAACCCGCTCCGCCACCGACGAGACACATCGCCGACGCTACAAGTCGCAACCGTTTCCGCCCCACAGAATGATCCGCAATCGAGGGTGTCACGAGAACTCCATTCACGGCGTCCATTCAGACAGAATAGGGCAACTGTGCGGTGGAGGGGAGGCACTAGGAGTCTTGTTTGATTTCGTGTTGTTGATCGATCTGCGGTGACTCGATTGTTTGTTGGGAGCCGTCGGGCCAGGTGATGTCGATGCGGTCGATTGATTGTGTGTCGCCGAGGCCGAAGGTGATGATTGACTCTGATTGTGAGAGGTAACCACGGGTTCTGGCAACGAAGCGAGTCTGCCGCTCTTTGCCGGCGTGAAGGTCAACGCGGGCGCCGACGGCGTCGAGATTGACGGTCGTCCCGTTGCCGACGAGTTGCAGCCGCAGCCAATGATGGTCAAGGGCTTGGTCGTTTCGCAGCAAGCGGGGCCGCGCGCCGGTTGTGGCGATGAGGACGTCAAGATCGCCGTCTGCGTCGATGTCGGCGAAGGCTGCGCCGCGACCGACGAGCGGCTCGAAGAAATCGACGCCGCATTGCTTTGCGGTGAGCGGAATGAACTCGGTGCGGCTCTCGGGCCCGGCGTTCCAGAAGAGTTGGGGCGATTGTTCGTAGGTCTGGCTGGCCTGCACGAGGGCGATGTCTTCTTCGAGGTGACCGTTCGCCGCGAAGAAGTCAAGGCGTCCGTCGAGGTCGGCATCGAAGAAGAAGACGCCGAAGGTCAACTGCAGCCGGGTGTTGGGACCGAGACCGTTGGCGATCGCTTCGTCGGAGAACTGGAGCATGCCGGGGAAGGAGACGTAGAACGCGGTCATCTCGTTTGAGAAATTGCCGATGGCGACGGCGAAGGCGTCGTTGCCGTTGCGGGGACACCCGGCGTCGACGCCCATTGCGCCGCGCGCGGCGCCGTTGATGTCGAAGGCGACGCCGGCGGAGGCGGCTGTTTCCTGGAAGGTTCCATCCCGCTGATTGTGGAACAGGAAATTCTGGACCGTATCGTTGGCGACGATGACGTCGAGCCAACCGTCGCCGTCGAAATCGGCGAACGAGAGCCCGAGGGACTTGCCCATCAGTTCGCCACTGAGGCGGTTGGTGACCTGGATTCCGGCTTCCTCTGAGACATCGGTGAAGCCGGCGTCTCCGTCGTTGCGCAGAAGCTGGGAGGAGGTTCCCGGGAAGTTCTGCGGGCGCCCGTAGGCGCGGCCGACGCCGACGAGTTGAAACGCCTGGGCGAGGTCGAACTCGCGCGACCAGACGACGTAATTGCAGATCCAGAGGTCGAGGTCGCCGTCGTTGTCGTAATCGAACCAGCCGCAGCTTGACCCCCAATCGCCGGGGCGGCCGGATGCGGCTGTTTCGGTCGTGACGTCGGTGAAGCGCCCGTCGTCATTACGAAAGAGTCGATGGGGGCCGGTCGTTTGCGAGTCGGGGTCGGCGGCGTTCTCATTGTAGGCACAGCCGCTCAGGAACAGGTCGGGATCGCCGTCGTTGTCGTAGTCGCCGACGGCGCAGCCCTGGCCGTACATCGAGACGGCGAGTCCTGCCTGCTCCGTGACATTGGTGAATTGGCCCGATTTGTCATTGGCGTACAAGGCCATGGTTGCGGCGGGCTCAGCAGACTCGTTCCACGGCCAGTCGCTGGAGTTGACGAAGAGGATGTCCTGGTCGCCATCGGTGTCGTAGTCGAAGAAGGCGCAGCCTCCGCCCATTGTTTCGGGGAGCAGCTTTTCGCCGGCGGCGCCGTTTTCGTGGACGAAATCGATGCCGGCCGATTCCGTCACGTCGGCTAGCGGGATGTTGGGGGGCTCGACGGTGGGGAGTTCGCGGACCTGAGGCAATTCGACCGGCGCGGTCTCGGCAATAGCGTCTTCCTGCTCCCAGAATCCGGCCAGGTAGACGCCGAGCACTCCGAGTGCGACAAGCGCCGCGACACAGCCGATCACGACGAGTGACGCTGCGACCGCCTTGGCGATGATCGTGTCGTCGCGTTGTTCCTCTTCGGGGATGTCGTCGACGGGAGGATTGTTTTGGGCGTTGTCACGCATGGCTCTTGGCTATTGGCTAATGGCTGTTGGCTGTTTGTGGAGGGTGGAGGATTTTGAGATCAGTGGGGGGTGACCTGGGTTACATTGTCAGGTTGCTGGACGTCTTCTGGTAGTCCCGGGGCGCCTGGGCGCTGCAGGGGGTAGATGACGAGCGCTTCTGCGGCGTGATTGGCGGCTGGGTAGCGGCGGCGGGCCAGGGGAATGGCGCGTTCGGTGATGTTGTCGTCGGGTTTGTAGCGCTGGTGCAGTTCCCGGTGCCGTGCGGCGGCCTCGCCGTACCGGTCGGCCGCCGGTTCGTCGCCGCGCGACTGGTAGATCTGTTCCAGTTGCTGGTTGAGCAGGGCGAGGTTGTAGTGGGCGGTGACGTTTTCGGAGTCGGTCTCCAGGGTGCGCTCGAAGGTTTCGATCGCCTGTTTGAGGAGCGATACCCGTTCGTCCTCGCGGCTCTCCGAGCGGACCGCGCGGGCCCGATCGAAGAGTGTTGAACCGAGTTCGTTCCGCACGACATAGTCGCGGCTGAAATCGAACATGCGGGCGGGATCCTGCATTTCCAGGGCGCCGCGGAAATTCTCCTCGGCTTCCACCAACCGTCCCTGCTGACGATTGGCTTCACCGGCCAGAACCGCCAGGGTCCAGGGGGGGGCGGCGGGATCCTCGTATTGGGCCGCGCGATTGACGGCGTCGACCGCTTCGTCGATTCGTCCTTCGCGCAAGAGGACGCGCGCGAGGTTGAGCGGACCGTCGTAGCGGCCGAGACGTTCGACTTCGGAGAAGGCGTCGGCGGCCTGTCTCAACTCGGCCTTGCCCTCGAGAAACAGGCCGATGCCGTAGTCGTTCCAGCGCTGCCAGGCGGGGATGTCCCGGGGCGGCTGATCGGGGAGTTCGGCTGCGACACCCGAGACGGGCAACGTCAGTACGTCGGTCGCCAACGTGACGATCGGCAGCGGGTTGCGATAGGGCTCGCCGGGGACATGGCCGCGGACCGGCGGGTCACCCTCTTTGAGAGCATCGATCACGAAGTCCATGTATTCCTTGTCGAACTTGCGGTACTGGAGTTTGACTTCGATGGTGACGTGGTCGGTCAGGTCGTCGGGCAAGTGCAGTTCGTAATGGACGACCTGTCCCGCGCCGGGGGGAATCTGGTGGTTGTAGAGCGGGACGCGGATGTCCTGCGGGTTGCGGCGACTGATGCGATTGCCGTTCTCATCGAGCATGAAGACGTTGACGAAGTGCGCCCAACGGTCGACTTCTTTTTCGTCGTCGAGAGCGCCGCTGCGGCCGATAACGCGGTCCCCGCTGCGAACGGTGACGTCCATCCAGATTTCGTTCGAGTCGACGGTGCCCTGGGTGAAGTGGTGACCGAGCTTGAGCGTCCGGATCACCGTTTCCAGGAGGTAGCTCTCTCCCGGCCGGAGAAGGGGGAGTTGCGGCCGGAGCGGGGCGTGGAACTCGCCGTCGACGCCGCCCCCTTCCTTGACGCCGAAGATGTCGACCCGCATGCAGTCTTCGAGGATCTCCTTGTGTGCAGCGAGCGCCTCGGGGCGGTTCATCAGCCAGGCGATGCCGGTGTTGGCGGCGGGGAAGGTGTGGTCGTGGACGGTGAGTTGCCCCGAGTCGTCGAAGATTTTTGCGCCAAAGTCGTCGGATGGTTTCAACGGCATGTGGCAGCCGTTGCAGTTCGTCTGGGCGGAGGGGGGATAGTAGAAGCTGCGCGTCCCGTGGCCGGAGACTCCGGAGAGCAGCCAGGAGTCGTAGTGGTTCTGGCCTCGGAGGAATTCCTTGTAGTGGTTGAGTGCGAAGGGGAGGTGCACCTTGTGGCAGGTCGAACAGAATTCGGCGGAGTGGTGAATCTCAGGCTTGAGGAACGTTTTGCGGTGCAGCTCGGGCTTGGCTTTCACAAGCTGGTTGTTGACCCACTGGAGGATCTCGTTGTCGCTGTAGGCGAAGGGATAGTGGAGCGGCTCTTCGATGGTGAAGTCGGCGTTGCCGCGATTGCTGTTCACGTGCGTGACGGCGTGGCAGACGGTGCAGGTGATTCCTGCGTGGGCCGTGGGATGGTGGACGTCGTCGAATTGCGGGTCGTCGAACGCGCCGCTGAAGAAGGGGACCGGATCGTGACAGCCGGCGCACCAGCGCGACGCCTGGACATTGCCGTCGCGCTGGAGCGCGACCCTTCTGGTTTCGCGGACGGAGGGAAGATAGGCCGGGTTGTTGAAGGAGCTGAAGCGATGGACGCTCTGTTCCCAGCGCTGGTGGACGTCGGGGTGACATTTGCGGCAATAGTCGTCCATCATCAGGGCGTCTTCGCTGATAAAGTTGCCGGTGGCCGTGCGCGCCAGAGAGGGTTCAAAGTATTTTTCTCCCTCTTTCGGCCCTTCGACGTGCCACTCGCGGGGATCCTGCGTGTGCAGGGAGGCCATGACGAGCACGGTTGCGGCGACCGCGCCGACGTAGGCGAGCCCGGCCTTCCACTTGATGCGGGGACCGGCGAGGCGGTGCAGGAGGTAGAGCCAGACCGCTGCCAGGGGACTGCCGACGTGCAGCCAGTAGACGACGCTGCGCGCGGTGGGCTGTTTGAGATCGAAGAACCCTTCGATGCGGAACAGCATCAGTCCCGTGAGCAGCAGCACGACCGAAGCGACCAGCAGCGCATAGCCGACCTTGACGGCGCGCCGGTTTCGCCGCTTTGAGGTGTTGCGCATGTGCAGCAGGGCGAACACGAGGAACGGGACGATCAGCAGCAGGCCCAGCACGAGATGGGCGAGCACCATCGAGAGGTAGACGAAGTTCTGATAGGTGTTCCCGGTCAACCATTCCAGAAACGTGATCGTCGCGAGGTAGGCCGAGTTGGCAAAGAGCAGCGCGAACAGGGCGAAGACGACGTAGAGGAGTTTTCGCAACTTCGGTCCGACGGCGAGCGCAGGGCGCTTCGTCGGCGGTGTGGGGTGATGAGCGGGCGTCATGGGACGCGATCTCCTTGGCAGGAGAGAACATGGAGGCTGGGGGAACTCGAATGCGCGCAAGAAAGGGAACGAATGATGACGCGGACGAATTCCGAAGCTGTGATGTTCTCGGAACCGGTTGACCGGACTCCGCAAATGCCGGCGGCGTTTCGAGCAACGGCCTGAAGCAGGCTGTGGGCCGGCGGCGCGTCGGAAATGCGGACGTTGAGCGGGCTCGCGATGAACATGCGCGCGAGCCACAGCGATGTCAGCCGGCGCGGGGCGGGCGCTCAATCGCCCGAGGGTAGCCGTCGCGAGCGGTTCGGTCGGACTCCGGGAGACGGCCATGAGCGGTGCTGTCGTCGGAGGCGCCGTTGAGCGAGACCAGCGCCTGCTCGGCGGTGGACCGCCATTCGAGCGGTGCAGCGGGCGCTCCCGGAGGAGACGAAGAATTCCGACAGTGCGGACCGTGACAGGGGGCCACGGGCGCGGGAGTCGTCACCGGTTTGTTGTCGCCGGTGAGCGCAACGGTTGAATCTGCTGCTGGCGACAGACCGGCGTGCTGCAGGTAATCGCCACAAGTCGCGAGTGCGGACTGGGAGGAGGTCAAAACGAACAGGAGGGCGGCCCATCCCACGCCAGCGCGCACCGGGCACCACAGTTGTATGCGGTGAAGCCTCTCAAGAAATACGCACGACGTGTTCGGCATTTTCAGTCGGTTGGATAGACCTTTGTCAGTGTACCATCCGGCGCTGCGGAGAACAGGGCATTTGCGCGGGGATCGATGATCAGAAGGTTCTCTCCCTGGAAGGTGATTCCCACGGGATTGTCGAGCGGTTCGCCGCTGATCCACTTTTCGACTTTGCCGTCGGCCGCCACATTCCAGATCGCCTTGGCGTATCCGTCGGATACGACGGCCGTTCCGTCGCCCCGCAACTCGATTTGGTGGGGGAACTCGAAGGTGAGTTCGCTGATGAGTTCCTCCACTTCGCCGTCGGGCGAGACCTTCTGGAGTTGCGGCGCCTGCAGGGAGAGGACCCAGAGGTTGTCGTCGTCATCGACGGCCAGGCCCCTTGGACCGTTGACAAGCAGCACTTCTTCCGGCTCGCCTCCGCCGGCGGGGACCTTCCAGACCCGCTGCAACTCCGTGTCGGAAACGTACATTTCGCCTTTGCTGCCGAACGCCATGTCCATCGGAATGCCGATCAGGCCGAAGTTGTCGGGCGTGAACTCGAGGTCTTCGGAGAGGACGGTTTCGTCGAGCACTGCTGTCGGGGCTGTCAATTGCGTGAGTCCGCCTTCTGCGTTGACGGAAAAGACTTCGCGAGCCGCGGAGTCGCCGGTGTGGAGCAAGCCGTCGCCGTTGATGCGGAGGCAGCGGATGGCGTTCAGCGGCGTGCGAAACTTCTTGGAGGCCTGGACGAAGACCTCCGTCTGGCCGTCTTTGAGCGTCCAGATGCCGGGGAGGCGCAGATCGGCGATGTAGATGGTGCCGTCCTCGGCCGCGGCGACGTCGACGGGGTAGTTCCATTGTGCGTCGGCGGGATGCCATCCCGGAAGCAAGAGAGAGATCGCCGCGAGGGCAGCAAGGATTGATCGGTACATGAATGGATCGCCGTCAGTCTGGGTGAATATCCGGATGGGCACGCTGACACTGAGATACAACAATACGATGCGGAGAAATTCGAGGTATGTTCGGCCGAGTCGTGCGGGAGGAGAACACGCCTGGAGGAGGTGTGGGATCTGATCCAAGAACGGCCCCCGACGGTTAAGATACATTCACGCCGCAACAGCATGCAATCTGGTCAGTAGCAGGAGTGCGAAGCGGTCTGTGGCGGCGGAGCGGGCGCCGCGATAGATTACGCCCATGTCCGGTTCGATCCTCTACATGGGCGACACCACGCTCGACACGGCCGCCGCGTATCTGGCCGGGCTGATGAGGCTGTGGGGCTGTGAGTTCGAATATGTCGCGAGCGACGAGCGGCTGACGCCGGGGCATCTGGAACAGGTCCGTTCGCTGTTCATATTCAGCGACTACCCTGCGGCATGCGCCAGCGAAGAACTGCAGGAGAGGATCGTCCAACATGTGGCGTCCGGTGCAGGTCTGCTGATGATTGGCGGCTGGGAGTCGTTTCACGGTCTGGGAGGCGATTGGGACGGGACACCGATTAGCGGCATTCTGCCTGTCGATATCGCGAAGACGGACGACCGATTGAACTGCGATCACCCGGTCTTCGTGCGGTCAACGGAGCCTCACGCAATCAGTGACGGATTGCCCTGGACTGAGAGGCCGCCGTTGATCGGGGGCCTGAATCGCACGACCGCCAGGTCGTCCGCGACGATCGTGTTGACGGCCGAACACTACCGGGCGGAACTTCGGGGCGGCGGGGTTGAGCTGTCTCCGGAAGGTTCGGACCCGCTGCTCGTTGTGGATCAGCATGGATCGGGTCGCACGGCTGCGCTGATGACCGACGTCGCGCCGCATTGGGTGGGGCCGCTGGTTGACTGGGGCCCGGACCGCGTAACGGCTGAATTACCCGGTGTGGCCGAAGTGGAAGTCGGGAGCGACTACGCCCGGTTTCTGCGGCAACTTGTGGCGTGGGCGGCGGGGCCGGGGTGAACGTCGAATTTCGAATGACGACTTCATCCGTTCGCAACTTGTTGAAACTCCCGTCGACCGACAACTGAAAACCGACAACCGATTACTGACAACTCACACATGCCTGCAACTGGAAATGCGATCGTCGGACAGTCCGGCGGACCGACGACTGTGATCAACTCATCGCTGGCCGGCGTGGTCGATGCCGCCAGCCGTTCCAGGAAAATCGGCCGTATTTTCGGCATGCGGTTCGGGATTCAGGGAGTGCTGGAGGACTTCCTGCTCGACCTCGGCAAAGAAAAGGAAGAGACGCTGAAGGCGCTACGGAGCACGCCGAGCAGCGCGCTCGGTTCATCCCGGCTCAAGCTGGCGGACGAGCATTTTGCTCCGATTCTCGATCAGCTCAAGAAGTACGACATCCGGTTTTTCTTCATGGTGGGCGGCAACGATACGATGGACACGATTCATCGGATCGTCGAATACGCGGCGGAGCACGGCTGGGAGATGACGGGGGTGGGCGTGCCGAAGACGGTCGACAACGACCTGTTCGGCGTCGACCACACACCGGGTTACCCGAGTGCGGCGCGATACGTCGCGCTGAGCGTGCTGCAGGCGGGATTGTTGGCGCGGGACATGCAGCGGGTCGATCAGTTCGTGGTTTTTCAGACGGTCGGCCGGAGCGCCGGATGGCTGCCGGCAGCGGCGGCATGCGCCCGGTCGAAGTCGCTGACGGCGCCGCACGTCATCCTGCTGCCGGAACGGCCCTTTATGCGCGACCGGTTTCTGGCGGCCGTGAAGGAGGCGCAGGAAGAACACGGCTTCGTTTCGATCGTCTGCGGCGAGGGGATCACGAACCCCGACGGTTCGCCGGTGAGCGCATCGTCGACGACGGACAACTTTCAGAACGTGGAGTTCGGCGCGATGGGAGGGGCGAGCGCGGCGATGATTCTGCATCGGATCATCTCCGACGAATTCGGCTGGCGGGGCGAGTTTCAGGTGACGGAGTCGCTGCAGATGTGTGCGGCCGACCGCGCTGTGAGACTCGACATCAAGGAGGCGTATGCCTGCGGTCGTCAGGCGGTCAAGCTGGCTGTGAAGGGCCACGGCGGCGTGATGGTTACGATCGAGAGGGGACGTGGAAAACAGTATAAGGCCGAGTTTGGAACGATCCCGCTGGGCGAAGTGGCGAACAAGGAGCGGCCCATGCCCGACGAGTACATTGCGGACGGCGGGATGGACGTGACGCCGGAATTTCTGAAGTACGTGCGTCCGCTGGTGGGGGAGTTGCCGGAGTATGCGAACCTGAAGATCAAGCGGGCGCGGGTATAATACCGATTGAACAAGGCGTTTCCGATCCTGAACTGATCGGTTGGGTGCCAGTCCATCGCAGGACTGACGTCTTCTGTGTTTCGCACTGGCAGAGCCAGTGGCACCCCCTCAGTTCAACGTTGCAGACGCACGAGTCGTGAACGACTCAGCGGAGGTCAACCTGCCATGCCGTTGTCGCTCAACCCGGAAATTGAATCACTCGTCGACTCTCTGTATCGCTCCGGGCGATTCAGCAGTCGCGATGAAGTGCTCGACACCGCACTGCGCTTGCTGCAAGAACGCCACGAACTGGAAGACAAGTTACTGACCGGCTTACAGCAGCTTAAGGCCGGAAAGTCAAACATCTACGAGGTGGATGAGTTTGACCGGTTTCGCGCCGATGTCGTGCGCGTTGCTGAAGAACGGCGGATGGGCGTAAGCGGCAAATGATGAGCCGACGGCTGTTTAGATGGAGCGGTGATCGCTGATAAGGCAACCACAATGATTGAAACGCACACGAAGTTCGGCCTGGTCCGCGACATGCTCGCTGTGCCGGAGATTATCCGGGCGTTTGACTGTGACCGGATGGCGGAAACGGCGGCGGAGATTCGAGACGTCGGCCGGCTGATGATGACCGGGGAGGGATCGAGCCGGATCTTTCCGGCCAAGAGCGCGATCACTCATGCTCGACGGCTCGGGTTGCCGATCGAGTTGCACACGGAAGCGGGGTTGCAAGCGCAGGAGTATGACCTGACAGACTGGGCGGTCTTTGCGTTGTCGAACTCCGGCCGCACCGCTGAGGTGATCGGACTGTTTGACAGGCTCAAACAGACCGGACATCAGCACCGGTACTCGCTGACGGCATTCCCCGACACGCGGCTGGAATCTCTGGCAACGCGAGGCTACGTGCTGGAGTGCGGGGAGGAGGGAGCGGTGGCGGCGACCAAGAGTGTCGTCGAGCAAGCGCTGTTTTATCGCGCACTGCTGGATTTGGCGACGGGGGGGGACGCCGTGGGGCCGCGACTTGCCGGCCTGGCCGATCAGGTCGACGAAGCACTGGCGGTGGAGATCGATCCGGAACTTGTCAAACGGATCGCCGAGGCCGGGACGATCTACTGGGCGGGCCGCAACAACGGCGTCGCCGAAGAGTTGACGTTGAAGACGAACGAGATCACTCGAAAGCCGGCTGACTACCTCGAGGGAACGTATGCAGTCCACGGCGTAGAAGAAGTGATGAACGGCGGGGATGTTGTGATCTGGATCGACCCTTATCCCGGTTCCGAAGACAAGTTCGCCGAGGTGCTGGAGCAGGGGGTGGGACTCACGGTGGTGGAGATCTCGTCCCGGCCGACGCGATTTTCGACGATTCAGGTTGAGGATGCGGCCGACCTGGCGCCTTTCGTCCAGATGGCGGCGGGGTGGAATCTGCTCGTGGAGGTGGGGGTCGCGCTCGGCGTGAATCTTGACAAGCCGGAACGGGCGCGAAAGGTGGGCAATGAGTTCACCGGCGGATGACCGACTCGCGGATCGCCATTTCAGACCTGGCGTTCGAGAAACTCTGACCAGCGAGGAGCGGCGATTTATGAAGCTTGTGCCCTCAGCGTCCGATTGACCGATGCCCGAACTGCCGGAAGTTGAAACGATGGTGCGTGGGATTCGGCCGCACGTGGTGGGGCGACGCGTCGCCGACGTCGTCCGTCCGCGATGCCGTCGCAAGCCGATCCTGATTCAGCCGGGGTTTCGCCAGTTGCGGTCGCGAACGCGGGGATGCGTGATTACGACCGTCGAACGACTGGCGAAACGGGTGCTGCTGAAATTCGACTCGGGTGACGTGATGGCCATCGAACCGCGTATGACGGGACTCGTGCTGCTGGCCGACCCGCCGACGAAGGAACACTTGAGGCTGGAGTGGCTGCTGAATGGGAAGGGCGACTACGAGTCACTCTGGTTCTGGGACCGGCGGGGACTGGGGACCGTCCGGCTGTACGATCCGCAGCAGTTTGCGTCACGACTGGGGCCGGATGTGATCGGTCCGGACGCGCTGACGTGCTCGCTCGATGAGTGGGAGGAGCGCTGCGGGCGAACACAGCGGGCGATCAAGGTCGCGCTGCTCGACCAGAAGTGGATCGCCGGCGTGGGGAATCTTTATGCCAGCGAGATTCTGCACGTGGCGCGGATTCACCCTGAGCGTTGCGCCGGCGATCTCTCTCGGAATCAGATCCGAAAGTTGCGTGAGGCGACGCAGACGGTGCTGGCGACGGCGATTCGCTATGAGGGCTCGACGCTTTCAGATGGGACATATCGGAACGCGCTCAACCGGAACGGCCGGTACCAGAACGAACATCGCGTTTACGCGCGGGAAGGCCAGCGGTGCCCGGCCTGCCGGCGGGGGACGATCCGGCGGTTCGTCCAGGCGCAGCGTTCGACGTTTTGTTGCCCGATCTGCCAGCGCGCGCCGCGGCGCTAAACCGGATTATTCACCACGGAGGCGCGGAGACACGGAGAAGTTTGACGTTGAGTTCCACGAAATACACCGTGTCGGGCTTGCTCCGCCAGGCATTTCGCCGTAAGTCTATTTCTTCGTGTACTCTGTGTCTCTATGGTGAAATTCTTGATGAATAGTCCGGGTTAGAGCGAATTGCTCTACCATGTGTCCGCGCCGAGCGGTGTTTGGACTGTCGAGGACGAGAATCCGCGAGACAGATCGCCAATACTGATTTGCAAAGCGCTATCAGCGACCCAGGCGAGTCGGACCGCTCAAGTGGGCAGCAGGCCGCGGCGGCGGTGTGCGCTGTAGCGCTCCAGCGCCTGCTCGATGACAGGCAGGCAGGCTTCGCGGGCCTGGAATTCATCGACTTCGACTGCCAGGCCCTCCAACTGTTTGTAGTCCTGAAAGAAGCGGCGCACCATCATCAGGCGGTGCGGAGGGAGTTCAGAGAAGTCGTGGAACGAGTTGTATTCCGGATCATGCGTGGCGACTGCAAGGATCTTGTGGTCCTTCTTGCCGACATCGACCATGGTCATCAGTCCGATGGCCCGCGCTTCGACCAGCGTCAGCGGCGCAACGGCCTCCTGGCAGAGGACGAGCACATCGAGCGGATCGTCGTCTTCGGCGAATGTTTGAGGAATGAAACCGTAGTTCGCCGGATAATAGACGGCCGAATAAAGCATTCGGTCGAGCTTGAGCATGCCGGTCTGTTTATGCAACTCGTATTTGACGTTGGACCCCATCGGGATCTCAATGACGGCGACGAATTCGCCGGGGAGCTTTTCACCTGGGGTGATGTCATGCCAGGGGTGAGTCATGTCGGTCGGCTCCCGCGATCTACAGCGCCAGGAAAACTGTCTACGATTCGGGCCGATTCTGGCGACAACACAATCTGAACGCAATCGGAGCATGCATGGCCGATCGACCTACCCTCTCTGCGGCGGATGCCGCGTTGCTTCGCGAACAGCACTATAACGCGACCGTGAACTCGGTTGTCGACGTCCATTCCGACCTGCGGATCCTGCGCATTGACCCGGATTCCGGCATGCCCGGATTCGAGCCGGGACAGTATACCGTGTTGGGACTGGGCCACTGGGAAGAAGCGATCGACGGATCCGAACATGAATTGGCACGGCCTCGTGACGCGGAAAAGCTCGTCCGGAGGGCTTACTCTTTTTCCTGTCCGATGTTGGATGACGCGGGGGATCTCCTGCCTCCGTCAGAGACGCCTTTCGCGGAGTTCTACATCGCCCTCGTGCAGCGGAGCGACATTCATCCGCCCAGCCTCACGCCGCGGCTGTTTCAACTCTCAGCCGGAGACCGGTTGTTTATGGGAGACAAGGTCACCGGCCATTACACGCTTGAACCGGTGGCTCCGGGAGACAACGTGGTGTTGGCAGCGACCGGAACGGGCGAAGCGCCGCACACCGGCATGGTTGCGCAGTTGCTTGCGGGCGGGCACACAGGCAGGGTGGCGGTTGTTACATGCGTGCGGCATCGCCGCGATCTGGCTTACGCGAAGGCCTTCGGGGAACTGGAAAGCCGATACGACGGTTTTCGCTATCTGATGCTGACAACCCGCGAACCGGAAAACGTCGATCCGTCGGCCGTGGGATACGTCGGCAAGAGGTACCTGCAGGACTACTTCGATTCGGGCGATTTCGAGCGGGAGGCGGGGTTTCCTCTCGAGCCGGAACGGACGCATGTTTTTCTGTGCGGCAACCCCTCAATGATTGGAGCGCCGCATCGCACCAGGGCAGGCGACGATCGCTATCCGACGCCGCGGGGGATGGTCGAGGTGCTGGAGAATCGCGGTTTTCGGATCGATGAGAGAGATCGTCCGGGCAATCTGCATTTTGAGAAGTACTGGTAAGCTGGTCTGACTCACGCCGTCCAGCGCGCGTGTCCGATCTTGAATTCGACGCATCAGCGCGGGAGAATATGTTGACTGGCAAGTGCCCGCCGGTTTTGACTTGCAGAAGTTTACGAACACCATGCTTTCTTTGTGCGACAATTCGGCCCGGTTGTGCGACGACCTTCCGCGACGTGCGTTTCTGTCTGCGGGAAGCCTGTCTGCGCTTGGTCTGGCATTGCCACCTGGGCTGAAGGGAGCGGAAGCCGCGGCCCGCACGAGCGGCGGACGGGCCAAACGGTGCATCGTTCTGTTTCTGTTGGGGGGGCCGCCGCAGCATTCCACCTGGGATCCGAAACCGTCTGCTCCGGAAGAGATTCGAGGGGCCTTCGGGCCGATCGCGACGAACCTGCCGGGCGTGCAGATTTCTGAGTTGATGCCTCAGACGGCGGGGATGATGGACAAACTGGCTGTTCTGCGGGCCGTCGTGACGGGCGACAATGCGCACTCGTCGTCGGGCTATTACATGATGACTGGAGTGCCCCACATTCCGAAGCAGCAGGAGAACGTCAATCCCGGTCCGCCCAACGACTGGCCGACGATGGGGGCCGTCGTGCAGTCCCTCGCTGCGGGACCGCATCTGTTGCCACCGGCTGTTCGGCTGCCGATGCACATTTTCAACACGGACGGTTCGATCTGGCCCGGTCAGGACTCGGGCTGGCTGGGACACGCCGCCGACCCGTGGCTGTTCAATTGCGAGCCGGCTTCGCCCGACTTCGACGTCCCGCAGTTTCGGTTGTCTGCCGACGTTTCGACGGGACGCATGAGCGAGCGAAGGACGCTGCTGGAGGCAATCGAATCGCGATTGCAGGACGTGGAACGAGACAATTCGCTGGCAACGTATGCGGGTCAGCAGCGGCGGGCTTTCGATCTCTTGAGCACCAGCCAGGCGCGGGCGGCGTTCGACCTGAAACAGGAAGCCGATGCGACCCGCGACCGCTACGGCCGGAGTCAGTTCGGCCAGAGCGTACTGTTGTCCCGCCGGTTGGTCGAGTCGGGCGTGGAATTCGTGCAGGTCAACTGGTTTCGGGGACCGGATGAACCGGCTGCCAATCCCTGCTGGGACAGTCACGCGGACGAGACGAACCGCCTGAAGGACGTGCTGGTTCCGCCGCTGGATCAGGCCCTGACCGCGCTGTTGGGTGATCTGGAAGACCGGGGACTGCTGGACGAGACCGTCGTCGCCGTGCTCTCGGAATTCGGTCGGACGCCCAGGTTCAACGGGCGCGCGGGGCGCGACCATTGGGGACACGTGTTCTCAATCGCTCTGGCGGGGGGCGGAATTCAGGGCGGGGTGGTGTACGGCGTCAGCGATGAACAGGCGGCGTATCCGAAGCAGGACGCGGTCGCCCCGGAAGACGTGACGGCGACGATTTTCCATGCGCTCGGTTACGATCCGCACACGCCCGTCTACGACATCACCGACCGCGCCCATCCGATCTCGCGCGGCGGACCGATCCGGGCAATCCTGTAGTCGACCCTGGCGATGGGACCGGCGGGCGACGGCTGCTTCGTGGCGATTTCGGCCGGGAGACCCGGCCCTGCGGGTTATTTCTTCGACGACGGACTGAGGGTGATCGTCTCGCCGTCGATTTCGTATTCAAGGTTGAGCGGTGCGCAGATCCGGCTGAAGAGTTCGTCGGGCGTCGCCTGGTTGAGGTCGAATGAAATCTTCTGATTCAGGTCGATTCCAGCGGCAGTGAAGCTTTCGAGGTCGTAGACCAGGTCGAGTCCGTTGACTTCGAGCGTCTTGAGGACGGCTCCAGCAGGCTGGCGGAGCACCTTGAAGGTGAACCTGCGACGCCCGAGCGGTCCGAAGTCGACCGCGTCGTCCTGCTCGGCGTCCGGGTTTCCGCCTCGCGCCAGCACGGCGATCTGCTCGTGTTGTTCAACGGTGCCGTCGACCCGGAGTTCTGCGCCCTCCCGCTCGATGGACATTTCCGGGAATCGGTCGCGAATCCGCTCGAGCGCTTCGTCGACCTCAACCCCGCGGACGGTGTGGACGCGGGTGATCCCGACCTGTCGCGGCAAGGGGATGATGCGGACTCCCGTGGCCGGTCCGGTCCATTCGAAAGTGAGATCAAACTGGATCAGCAGCAGCGAGAGCGCTTCGACCGGCGTGACGCCCGCCATTTCCCCGGCGGCCCAGAGGTCGTGAGGAATCTGGTCAAGATCTTCTACGGAGAGCGAGACCTTTTCGCCGGTCTGCCGGATGAGGTCTGCCGGACGCGCGAGATCGGACCAGCGGACGGTCGACGTGCGCGTCAATTCGAACTCGCGCCGACCGAGGCGTTCGGAGAACTGCTCCAGTTCGGACTCTCTGAGGGCGATCACGGTCCGGAGCGCTCCAGCGGCCTCATGGGGACCGAAATAAACCGTGCTTCCGACGATCGATACTCCGACGTCAGCCTGTTCGGCGATCGCCTCGAGCGCCGAGTGAAGCCGAACGGGAGCCAGATGAATATCAAACTCTCGCGACGGGTCGATTCGCCGATCGAGGAGCAACGCGATCTCGCGATCTGCCCGCAGCCGATGGAGCAGGGGACGAAGTTCCGCGTCGTCGCGGTCGATCGCGATCGGTTTGCGGAGTTCGTTGCGGAACGCGGTTCCGGTCTTGAGCGTGACGTCGTCGCCGGTCGCCGCCGCGACGGCGAAAGCGAGCATGCTCGCAGCGCCAATGATCGGTCGGAGGAATGTCATTGGCTGCCATGATAGACCGAAAGCGTGGTGCGCGGCGAGATCCGTTATGAGATGCGTCGCCGAAAGGGGCTCGAGAGGGTTTCACGCGAAGGCGCAAAGCCGCCAGCGATTCGAACGCAACTGGCGAGCAGAAACGCATTCTCAGGGCGGACGAATGCCGCGATTGGAGTGACGTTGCGGTTCGCCGACGCAATCACGCGCTGCGGGCGTCGCTGACGGGGATCAGCTTGGGAACGGGCACCTGCAGACCGACGACGCCGCCGTGCCGCTCGACGAGTTCGTTAAAGCTGGATTCGAGGAACCGGTACAGTTCCCGGTCCGGGCGCTGAGCGAGGTAATCGCGGGCCAGACGTTCCGCGGTCCGGTCAAAGTCCTTCTGGCTGGCGGAGTGCATGTAGCAGCGGCCTCCGAACCGCCGCAGGTCGCCGTCGAAATTGGGGCTGATGTGCAGCAGTTCGTGAGTGATGGTGATCATCTTCTCGCGAAACGAATGGTCGAGGAACCGCGGGAGATAGAAGGTGAGGATGTAGAGCATCTCGCGCTGGTCGTGATACAGCCGCTGACAGGTCCAGGTTCGTCCGTCACGCATGGTGGTCAGGGCGCCGCCTTCAAAGCGCATGGGCGTCAGCTTCGCCTGCAGTCCATGGAGCACGCGGCGCCTGGTCTGGGCGAACGAGACGGCGACGCGGGACATGTCGACGTGCAGCAGTTCCTCGACGCGATCGGTGAGATCGACGCAGAGCCTCTGCATGGCCTGTGAGAAATCGAACGGGCCGTGGGCGGGTCCACTCATGCGAGCTTCCTTTATCGCAGGAGGGTGGAAATGTATCGGCGTTGCCAGGGGCCTTCTGCGAACAGACGCCGAAATCCTCAGCCGGCAGTGCGGCGGCGAGGATCCTCACCGCTGCGCGAGCGACGTTCAGTCCTTTGTCTCTTCCGTTTCCTCGTCCGCAGACTCTGCAACCGCTCCTTCTTCGGCGGATTCGGCTTCGGGTGCGGTCTCGTCCCGGGACATTTCCTCGTTATCGTCGGCCGCAGCCTGATCCTCCGCAGCCGGTTCCTCTTCACTCTCATCCGCTGACGTGGGAACAACAGCGGGGGCCGCACTTTGCCGGCGGACGCGATCGCGCTCGCCGACGAATTCGATCAACGCCTGCTCCCCGGCGTCTCCCAATCGCCGAGCGGCGATTCTCACGATCCGCGTGTAACCGCCGGGACGATCGATGAATCGATCGGCCAGTTCGTCGAAAAGGATATCAACCGCTTCGTCGTCGCGCAAGATGGAAAATGCGCGACGGCGTGCAGCGACCGCGGGCGCTCGCGCCGCGGCCCACTGCTGCCACTGGTCCGACTCGCGCCAGGACTTCCATTCGCTGGTGTTTCTCTCCGCCGTGGTGGCGAACTCTTCGGCCCGCTCCTCGTGGGGGCGGGCTTTCTTCGCCAGAGTGATCAGCTTCTCGACCATCGGCCGCAGTTCCTTGGCCTTGGGAACCGTGGTGACGATCCGTCCGGGCGTCCTGGGACGCCCCGGATCGTCCTCATCGATTCGCACGGTGCGAATCAGGCTGGCGGCCATGTTGTTCAGCATCGCCTTGCGGTGCGAATGCGAACGGCCCAGTTTTCGTCCGCGCAGTCGGTGTCTCATCGTCCTGAATATCCGTCGTAGTGTTTCTGATCCGGGCCTTGCAGGTAACGATCAGGCGCCGGAAGTCTGCGGGATCTTCATCCCCAGGCGAAGTCCGATGCTGGAAAGCTGCTCCCGAACCTCGACCAGGGTTGTTTCGCCGAAGTTCCGCACCTGAAGCAACTGGTCCTCGCCGCGGGTGACCAGATCTCGCACGGTGTTGATCCCCTCGGATTCGAGACAGTTCGTCGCCCGGACCGAGAGATTGAGTTCGGCGAGGCTCATGTTGAGCTTCTCTTCGAGTTCCAGGTCGATGGGCGAGTAACCGGTCGCCTCGAGCATGCCGCGGAGGCCGGCCTCCGGCGCCAGTTCCGGGCCTGGTTCGCGGAAGTTGATGAAGGGATTGAGGTGCTTGCGGAGGATCTTCGCGGCCTCCACCAGCGCCATTTCGGGCGAGATGGTGCCGTTGGTCCAGATGTCGAGCGTCAGTTTGTCGTAGTTGGTGCGTTGCCCGACGCGGGTGTCTTCGACCTTGTAGTAGACACGGGAAACGGGCGAAAACGCCGCATCGAGCGGAATCACGCCGACCTCGGCCATTTCATCGTACTGTTCGGTGGCCGGCACGAAACCGCGCCCGTTCTCCACGGTCAGTTCCATGCTGAGGGGCACATCGTCGGTCATCGTGGCGATGATGAGATCCTTGTTGATCACCTCGACCTGATCGTCGGTGACGACGTCGGCGCCGGTGACCACTCCGCGCTGATGCTTTTCGATCCGCAGCGTCTTGGTGGCGGTGCTGTGGTTCTTGACGACAAGCGACTTGAGGTTGAGGCAGATGTCGGTGACATCCTCAACGACGCCGGGGATGGTTGTGAATTCATGTTGCACGCCGTGAATCCTGGCGCGCGTGACGGCGGCCCCTTCCAGGCTGGAGAGCAGAATCCTCCTGAGGCTGTTGGCGATGGTGTGGCCGAAGCCGCGTTCGAACGGTTCGGCGATGAATGTTCCGTGATTGGCCTCGGCGTCTCTCTCGGCAATGATCCGACTGGGAAGTTCGAGGTTGCGCCAGCGAATCCGCATGGGCGAGTCTCCTTAAGTCGTGAGCCGCAAGGACGGCTCGGAGTCGGGGAGGAGTGCGATCTGGGGGAGATTTCAAACGCGGCGTCGTTTGCGGGGACGACATCCGTTGTGGGGCAGCGGTGTGACGTCTTCGATGCTTTTGATCGAAATGCCGTGCACCTGGAGTCCGGTGATGGCGCTCTCCCGTCCCGAACCGGGGCCTTTGACGCGGACCTCAAGTTCCTTGACTCCGAACTTCTTGGCCCGGTCGGCGCAGATTTCCGCCGCCCGCTGGGCTGCAAAGGGCGTGCTCTTGCGAGATCCCTTGAATCCACTGGTGCCGGACGTCGCCCAGCACAAGACGTCACCGTTGGTGTCGGTGATCGTAACGGTGGTGTTGTTGAACGTGGCCTTGATGTGCGCAATCGCCCGGTTGACGTTGCGCCTGGCCCGCTTTTTTCTGGCTGGTTTCGCCACGGAATGCACTCCCCCTGAATCGACCTGCAAAATTCTGCTGAAATCGAACGCCGCCGCTTAATGCCCTGCCATCGGGTTGGCCTGATTGGTCATTCGCACGAGACCGTGCGGGATTCGTACTCCCTCGAGAACCACACAACCCGAAAGTCTATAAAGCCAACCGACTAGTGGCGCATCTCCTTGACGCCCTTCTTGCCGGCGACGGTCTTCTTTGGTCCTTTTCGGCCGCGCGCGTTGGTTCGTGTCCGCTGGCCGCGCACCGGCAACCCGCGACGGTGACGAATGCCGCGGTAACATTGAATGTTCCGCAGCCGGGTGATGTTTTCCTGCGTCTGCCGTCGCAACTGCCCCTCGACGACGAACTCGTTGTCCAGCAGCGTGTTGATCCGCTGAATGTCGTCGTCGCTGAGTTCGCGGGCCCGCCGCTCGACCGGAAGGGCGAGCCGGTTGCAGACTTCGATGGCGGTTGTGCGACCGATGCCGTGCAGATACTGCAACGACACATAGGTCGGCTTTTCGTTCGGAATGTCCACTCCGAGTACACGCGGCACGGATCAGTCTCCGCTTGAGAATCCGGGATTCGACGACCCGGGCGGGCCGTCCATTGATGTTCGACGAAGGGGCTCAGTTATCCCTGTCGTTGCTTATGGCGAGGATTCGCGGAACAGATCACGTAGACGCGTCCTTTTCGGCGGACGAGCTTACAGTTCTCGCAAATTCGCTTGACGCTGCTGCGAACCTTCATGTGTAACGATTCCGTCGTCTCGGCAGAGATGCACGGGCGGGCAACTGCCGTTTTTGTCTGTTGAACTCGACCAATTGATCTGCCGCATCCGTGGCCGAATCACGGCCGGCCAATCTTGCGTACCAGAACTCGCTCATCGGGCCGCGCTCTAGAAACGAACCTGCCGGGTCGCCGCGAGACCGGTCCCTGCGCGCCGGAGCGTAGATTTCGGCGAGTATAGCGGGAGATCGACGAGGGAGACAAGCATGCGGGGCGAATTTTGTGCCGAAATCCTGACGGGGAGGCGGTGCTGCGATCGCGACGGGGCCGAATTCACGTTTCGCCGACCCCTGCGGTCAGACGGACGGGACCGTCGGCGGTGAGCGCCACGGTGTGTTCAAAATGCACACTGGGCCGTCCATCGGCGGTGACCGCGGTCCAGTGATCGGCGAGAATCCTGGTTTCGGCAGTTCCCGCATTGACCATCGGCTCGATCGCCAGCACCAGGCCCGGCCGAAGTTCAAAGTCTTCTTTCCTCATCACGGCGTTGGTGTAGTTTGGAACCTGGGGAGGCTCGTGCATTTCGCGGCCGATGCCGTGACCAACGAACTGCTCGACCAGGCTGACCCCGGCCCTCTTCGCTTCCTGCATCATCCTGCCGGCCACGGCCGACCAGTGTTTCTCGCAGCCGAACGCCTCGACGGCGATCTCCAGGATTCGTTCCCCGGCCGCCATCAGGTGTCGCTTTTCGTCATCGATTTCTCCGACCGCGTAGGTCCAGGCCGCGTCGCCGCACCAGCCTTTGATCCGGCAGCCGGTGTCGATGCTGACGATGTCGCCCTCTTCGATCCGCCTGCTCTCGGTGGGGATGCCATGGACGATTTCGTGATTGATGCTGATGCAGGTCGCGGCCGGGAACGGAACTTTGCCCGGAAAGCCTTTGAAGAGGGGCGTGGCGTTGTGTTGCTGGAAGACTCGATCGACGGCGGCGTCGATCTCGGCCGTCGAAACGCCGGGAACGAGCATCTCTCGTGCGGCACGATGAGCGGCCGCGACAACCTCGCCCGCCGCCCGCATCAACCCGATTTCACGGCGGCTCTTGAGAGTGATCACAGCAGTCAGAGGAGTCTTGACCCCGAGGCGAACCCTGCCCGCAAGGTCCGTCAGCGAGTTTCCGTTTCGAGCAGGCCCGGCTTGTTCCGCATGACGAGGTGGCTGTCGATTTTCTGCACCAGGTCGAGCGCCACCGAGACGACGATCAGCAACCCTGTCCCGCCGTAAAAACTCGCGATCAGGAAGGAAACCCCCATGCTGGTCGAAATGATCGTGGGGATGATCGCGACAATCGCCAGAAACCCGGCCCCGACATAGGTAATGCGGGTCATCACATTCTCGAGGTACTCGGCGGTGCGCGCGCCGGGACGGTAACCGGGAACGAAGCTCCCGTAGTCCTTGAGGTTGTCGGCCATGTCCTTGGGATTGAAGGTGATGGCGGTCCAGAAGTAGCAGAAGAAATAGATCAGTCCCACGTAGCAAAGGTTGTAAATGTAGCCGCGACCGGAGCCGCTGAAGACCCCCTGGAGCGTGTTCAGCGAACTGGTGAGCCATTCCTGATTGCTGTCGGCGAACGTTCGCGCCAGCCAGGCGAAGCCGAACATGGGGAACATCAGCAGACTGGATGCAAAGATGATCGGCATGACGCCGGCCTGGTTGACTCGGAGGGGGAGAAACTGCCGCTGACCGCCGAGCACTCTTCGCCCGCGGACGTGTTTTGCGCTCTGGATCGGGATTCGCCGCTGCGCATGGGTGATCGCCACGACGGCCACCACGACCATCACGAACAGGAACGCCAGGAGCAGGAGTTTGTCGATACCCGCTTCGCTGCCCAGGCTGATGTCGAAGCCGTTTTCGGTGATCGCGGGACTGAGCAGAGACCATCCGGCGCTGGGCATCTGCGCGAGAATCCCCGCCATGATGAGCAGGCTGATGCCGTTGCCGATCCCGTATTCGTCGATCTGCTCGCCGATCCACATGAGCAGAATCGTGCCGGTCGTCATCGTGACGGTCCCGACGATGTGATACCAGAAGGTGTCGTAGTCGGGCAGGATGAGCCCGGCTTCCCCGGTTCCCAGCCCGCCGCGCAGCATGCGGATCCAGAAGTAGCTCTGGAACAGGCAGATCACGACGGTGGCGTAGCGCGTATATTCGTTGATTTTCTTGCGGCCGGCTTCGCCCTCCTTCTGCAATTGCTCGAGCGGCGGATAGACCGTGCCCAGCAACTGGAAGATGATCGAGGCGGAGATGTAGGGCATGATCCCCAGGCCGAAGATCGTGGCGTTCCCGAGTTGGGAAGCGGAGAAAAGGGCGACGACCTGCATGATCTGGCTGAAGCTGCCCTGCTGCTGCCCGAGTTTCTCGACGACGCTGGCGAACTGGGCCTGGTCGACGAAGGGGAGCGGGATCGCGAACCCCATCCGGTAGACGCCGAGCAACAGCAGCGTCAGCAGGATCTTCTGCCGCAGTTCCGGGATGCGGATGATCGAGAGGAATCTTGAGAGCATGTTCCGCAGTCCTTACGCCCCGGACGTCCTGCACGGGAAGGCGAAGATCGAAGCGCTGTGGCGTCGACTTCGCCGGGGGCCGCGAACAAGACCGGTATGGTGTTGACGAACTCCGTTTCGCAAAGCCGACCGTACTGACTTCGCGTCAAACAAGTTTCTCGACGCTTCCGCCGGCGGCGGCAATCTTTGCCTCGGCCGACTTCGAGACCCGGTGGACGCGAACGCTTAATTTCTTGGATAACTCGCCGTTGCCGAGGATCTTGATGACGTCGAAGCGGCCTTTGGCCAACCCGGACTCCTTGAGCGTATCGGGGGTGACCTCGCTGCCGTCGTCGAATTTCCGGTCCAGGGCGTCCACATTGATCTCAAGGACCTTTGTGGCAAACTGGTTATTATTAAATCCGCGTTTCGCGATCAACCGCGCCAGGGGCATCTGGCCGCCGATGAAGCCTCTGCGTCGGGAAAAACCGCTGCGGCTGCCGGCGCCCTTGTGGCCGCGTCCGCAGGTTTTTCCGCGTCCCGAGCCGGTCCCGCGTCCGACGCGTTTGCGCTTCTTGCGGGTGTGAACACCCTGATGCACGTCGTTGATAATCATCAGACCTCGACTCCCCGCAAGCGCGCTACGTCTTCTCGAGTCCGCAGATTGCTCAGCGCGTTCATGGTGGCTTTGACAAGATTCACGGGATTGTTGGACCCGCGGCTCTTGGTGAGAATGTCCTTGATTCCCGCCGACTCCACAACGGCCCGCACGGTGGCGCCGGCGATGATGCCGGTTCCCGGACTGGCGGGCAGCAGCAAGACCTTGGCGGCGCCGTAACGGCCGACCACCCGGTGCGGGATCGTCGTCCCTTCGAGAGGAACCGATTTCTGGCGACGTGACGATTGGGAACGCGCCTTTTCGACGGCCGCCGGAACCTCCTTGGCTTTTCCGTAGCCGAATCCGACGCGGCCGTTTTCATTGCCCTGCACGACGAGAGCGGCGAAACTGAAACGCCGGCCGCCTTTGACGACGCACGCGCAGCGACGGATCTGGACGACGCGTTCGGGCGATGACCCGGTGGAATCACTGGACACTGATCAATTCTCCGATGCTTTGCCGCCGCGCGGCGCAAGTAACAGGGATTCGTCGCTGCTGCGGAAATCTCAGGCTGAAATCGGGTTTCGTGGTCAAAATGAGAGGCCGGCCTTGCGAGCGGCCTCCGCGAGCGCCGCAACGCGGCCGTGAAATCTATATTCGCCCCGGTCGAACGCGACATCCTTGATGCCGGCGTCGAGGGCCCGCTTGCCGATCGCCTCTCCGATCTTGGCCGCGGCAGCGGTGTTGCCGCCGGTGGCGCCGGCCAGGTCCGCTTCCATGCTGCTGGCGGAAACGAGCGTTTTGCCCGCGGTGTCGTCGATGATCTGGGCGGAAATGTGTTTGTTGCTGCGAAATACCGACAGCCGCGGCCGTGCGATTTTTCGCGCACGATTTCGGACGCGGTATCGTCGCCGCTCCCGTTGTTTCGAGATTCGCTTCTGGAGTTTCATGGTTCGGGTTGTGCCTGTCCTGATCGCGAGGCCGCAGTTTCCGGCCGCCCGGTTCCCTATCAGCCGCCTGCGAACGCCTTGCCGGCCTTGCGGCGGACGCGCTCGTCGGAGTAGCGGATGCCTTTTCCCTTATACGGTTCGACCGGCCTGACCTGCCGGATGTTGGCGGCGAATTGCCCGACAGCGTGTTTATCGATGCTCTTTACGACGATCTGCGTGGCGGACGGCAGTTCACAGTCGACCAGATCGGGAACCTGGAGACGTATTGTATTGGCGTAACCGACCTGGAGGGCGAGTTCCTTGCCGTTGAGGCTGGCCTGGTATCCGACCCCTTCGATTTCCAGCTTTTTGACGTAGGGGGTCTGCACGCCCTGCACCATGTTGGCGATGAGGGCGCGGGTCAGTCCGTGCAACGCGCGGGTTTCCCGCTGGTCGTTGGGCCGCTCGACGCGAACGCTCTTGTCTTGCTCATCGACCGAAACGCTGACTTTCGGGTGATGCGTGAAGGACAACTCCCCTTGCGGGCCCTTCACGCGGATCGTCCCGTTCTCAACGGCCACGTCCACGCCGGAGGCGATGGGGATCGGTTGTTTGCCAATTCTTGACATGACTTGCTGGATGCGGTTTTTCGGGCCATCGTTCTCCGGCGAGCAGACGCCTCGCCGAACGATCACCACACTTCACAAAGGATCTCTCCGCCGACGTTATTCGCTTTCGCTTCCCGGTTGCTGAGGACGCCCTGGTTGGTCGACATGATGCACACGCCGAGCCCTTGCCGGACCGTAGGCGTGTCTTTGACGCCCGCGTACACTCGGCGTCCCGGTTTGCTGACCCGCCGCAGGTGTTGAATGACACGTTCCCCGTTGGGACCGTATTTGAGGTTGACGCGGAGGGTGTTTTGCGGGGGTTCTTCGATTACTTCGAAGTCCCAGATGAAACCTTCACGCTGCAGGGCCTCGGCAACGCCGATCTTGGTGCCGGACGCCGGGATATCCACAAACGGCCGCTCAATCTGCAGGGCGTTGCGAATGCGGGTCAGCATGTCGGCAATCGGATCGGTCATCATGGCCGGCGACCTCGGACTTCAATCGTCATTCGTCAAACTCTCCGTTCTCGGTTGAATCGGGGCGCGGGCCTACCAGCTCGCCTTTTTTGCGCCGGGGACCAGGCCGTCCAGGCAGAGATCGCGGAAGCAGATGCGGCAGACGGTGAACTTGCGATACACGGCCCGCGGCCGGCCGCACAACTTACAGCGGCGTTCCTGGCGCGTGCTGAATTTCGGAGTTCGATTCGCTTTCGCGATTTTTGACTTACTTGCCATCGGGCCGTTCTCGCAAAACTCTGTTCTCGTAACGTGGCGGACTGCGTCGCCGCGGTGGAACGCACGCGGCTATGCCGAAAGTTCTTTCTGAAACGGCATGCCGAACTCGCGAAGCAACAACCGGCCGTGGTCGTCTTCGGACGTCGTGGTGACGACGGCGATGTTCATGCCGTGGACGTGTTTGACTTTGTCGGGGTTGATCTCGGGAAACACCATCTGCTCGCTCAACCCAAGGCTGTAGTTCCCGTTTCCATCAAAGGCGTTGGGATTCAGCCCGCGGAAGTCGCGAACGCGCGGGAGGACGAGCGTGATGAGCCGGTCAAGAAATTCGTACATCCGCCGGCCGCGCAAGGTGACGGCGCACCCGATCGGCATTCCCTCGCGCAGCTTGAACTGGGCGATCGAACGCCTGGCCCGGGTGACGTACGGTTTCTGCCCGGTGATGATCGACAACGTTTCGGTCGCGTCCCCGAGGATCTTCTGATCCTGGATGGACCGGCCAACCCCCATGCTGACGACGATCTTCGAAAGTTGCGGCAGTGCGAGCGGATTCTCTTCGCCGAGTTCCTTCGCAAGCCGGGGCAGTATTTCCTGTCGGTATTGATCCAGCAGCCTGGCCATGGTGGTGCTGCGCTTAAAGGGTCTGACTGTTTCAGTGAGAGGCCGCGGCGCTCTTCGCCGGGGCCTGTACGAATTTGACCGCGTCCGATTCAGGCGGTGACCGGCTTCTTTCTGGGCGGACTGACGACGCCGGCCGACTTTCCGCATTCCTTGTTCTTGCAGAAACGCTCTTTGGCGCCGTCGTCGGTAAATCGATATCCGATTCGTGCGAGTCGGCCGCACTCCTGGCAGTAGTACATGACGTTCGAACTGGAGATCGGCATTTCAAGCCGCAACCGCCCTCCCTGGGGACTCTTGGGATGTCCCCGCCGGACATGCTTGTAGACCAGATTCACGCCCTCGACGACCACCTTCCTGCCGCCGTCGAGAACCTCGGTGACGCGGCGGGGGCTCTGCTCGACGGGCGGAGTCTCGGCGGCGATGCGCCCCGAGATGATTTTGACGAGATCGCCTTTCTTGATCTTCATGCTTCAAACCACCTCACTCGCCAGACTGACGATCTTCATGAACCGCCGCTCGCGAAGTTCGCGGGCCACGGCGCCGAAAATCCGGGTGCCGCGCGGCTCGCCTTCTCCGTCCACAAGGACGATTGCGTTGCGGTCGAACCGCACGTAGCTCCCGTCGGTTCGACGGGTCGCTTTCTTGCAGCGGACGATCACGCCCCGCGTGACTTTTCCCGACCGAACAGGCTCGGGCGCGCCGGGAATCGATTTCTGAATGCTTACGACGACAATGTCGCCGAGGTTCGCGCTGCGCCGCCCGGTCCCCCCCAGAACGCGGATACACCGCGCGGTCTTCGCGCCGGAGTTGTCCGCCACATCAAGGATTGTCTGCATCTGAATCATGGCGCCACCATCACGGTCCGGCTGCCGACGACGAGTCGGCGATCAGGCTTCCGTTTCGTCTCTTGTTTCCGGTTCGTCGTTTGCTTCTTCGTTCGCTTGCGATTCTTCGCCGGCCGGTTCAGCCTGGGCCTGTTGCTTTTCGGTCCCGGCAGCGGCGGCTTCAATTTCGGCGTCGGCCGCGGCCTGGGCCTTCGCCGCCTCGACGGCGATCTGGTCTGCGGCGTCCAGAATGCGAACCAGTTCCCAGCGCTTCGTCCGCGACCTGGGGCGAGATTCTACAATCTCGACGCGATCCCCTTCTTTCGACTCGTTGTTCTCGTCGTGCACGTGACAGATCGTCCGGCCCCGGACGAATTTTCCGTACTTCGCGTGCCGGTACTGGCGCGACACCGAGACGCGCCGCGTCTTGTTCGCCTTATCGCTGACAACTGTGCCGGTCAATTTCGTTCGCATCGTGGCCTGTTAACTTGCTGAGGACTTCGGCCTCCCGCATCGTGGGGTGCGAGGACCGTGACGACTTCGTCTCACTCTTCCCCGTAGTCTTCCCGTTCGCGTTGGATCGTCTTGATTCGCGCGATCTCGCGCCGGAGTTTTCGGAGGTTGCTCGGCGCGTCAAGCTTTTCGGTCGACGCCTGGAACCGCAGCCGGAACAACTCCTGCTGCGACTCCTTGAGCGCGAACTCAAGCTGCTCCTCGTTCATTTCGCGGAATTCACTCGCGTGACTCATCTCGCCTGTCCGTGTCTGTTTCGCCGAATCGAATGCGCCCGGCCGTCTTCCCCCAACGGTTCCCGCCGGATCACGCGACCGGCCGCCGCTCGATCAACCGCACCTTGACGGGGAGCTTGTGAGCCACCCTGTGGAAACAATCGCGGGCCGCCTCTTTCGAGGCGCCGGCGATTTCGAACAGCACCGTTCCCGGCCGGACGACCGCGACCCAGTGGTCGGGTTCGCCTTTGCCTTTGCCCTGCCTTGTTTCCAGAGGCCGGGCAGTGACGGACTTGTTGGGAAAAATACGGATATACAGCTTCCCGTCGCCGCGAATGTACTGATTCGCAGCGATGCGACAAGCTTCAATTGTGGCCGCACTGATGTGCCCGGGCTGCGTTGACTGCAGACCGAACTCGCCGAACGCGACGGTGTTGCCGCGTGTGGCGTCACCTCTTATGCGACCTCTTTGGCTTTTTCGATGCTTCACCCGCTTGGGCATGAGCGCCATCGCCGCTCTCCTCATCCAGATAATCGCCGCGGTCAATCCAGACTTTGACGCCGATCACTCCCTGCGCCGTCTGTGCGACGGCGAGGCCGTAGTCGACATGGCGCTGCAACGTGGAAAGAGGGATCGAACCGCGACTGGCTTTTTCCTTACGTGACATTTCCGCACCGCCCAAGCGGCCGGACAACTCAATCTTGACTCCGTGCACGCCCGTTTCCATCACCTGGTCGAGCGTTCTCTTGACGGCTCGCCGGAAGCTGCCCCGCTTTTTCAATTGCTGGCCGATGTCCTCGGCCACCAGCTTGGCGCTGCGAAACGGGTTGTTGATCTCGACGATCTTGACTTCCATCCGGCGGCCGGTGAGGTCTTCCAACTGCGCCTTCAGGCGGTCAATCTCCTGGCCCTTCTTGCCGATGATGATTCCGGGGCGGGCGGTGTGCAGATTGACGATGACCTGATCGCGGGTCCGCTCGATCTCGACGCGCTCGATCGCGCCGGACTTGTACTCGCTGTGAATAAATCTGCGGATCTTCTGATCCTCGACCAGCAGCGCCCCGAACTCCTTCTTGGGCGCGTACCAGCGGCTTCGCCAGTCTTCGACGACTCCGACTCGAAATCCCGTGGGACGCGTCTTCTGCCCCATCGTCGCCATCCTCTCTGTCAGGCTCTCAACCAATTTCCGGCACTTGAATGCCGACGTGAATATGTGCGAATCGCCGCCGGATGGGGAAGGCCATCCCGCGGGCCCGGGGGCGGATTCGTTTGAACGCCGGGCCGCCGTCGACACGGGCGTCTGTAATCGTCAACCGTTCGATGTTTCGGGCGCCGCGGTCTTCCGCGTTGGCGGCGGCACTCTGCAGAACCTTCTCCAGCATCCGCGCTCCCCGGTTCGGTTGATACCGGAGGGCGTTCAATCCCTCTTCGACCGACATCCCGCGAATCAAATCGGCGAACGGCCGCACCTTGGTGGCGGAGATCCGAGCAAATCGATGTGTCGCTTTGACCAGGGCCATGATGACCGTCCTTACAACGGATGTCGGCGATGCCTCCATCCGGAACAACAAAACTCCTTACGCAGCAGAAACCGACTGACGCCGGAGGACTGCGGACTAACGCGAACCTTTTGACCCGTGCCCGCGAAAAGTCCGCGTGGGCGCGAATTCGCCGAGCTTGTGACCGATCATTTCCTCTGTGACGTAAACGTTCATGTGGGCGCGTCCGTTGTGGACGAGAAACGTATGGCCAATGAACTCGGGCGAAATCGTCGACCGGCGCGCCCAGGTTTTGATCGGTTCCTTACGACCTGCCGCCTCCAGCTTCTCGATTTTCTTGAGAAGCTTCTCATCGACGTAAGGCCCCTTTTTCAGCGAACGTCCCATAACGCTTTGTTCCGAAGTTCTCTCGCGGGATTTCCATTCGTATCGCCCCTTGCCGCTTTTCGGCGGCGAGGGCGCTCTATGTCTTCAATTGTCCGTGCCGACGTGTTCGCCGACGGCGGATGATCGCCTTCGACGACGCCTTTCGCCGTTTGCGGGTCTTGCCGCCTTTGGCCGGTTTGCCGGTGGGACTGCACGGGTGCCTCCCGCCGGCCGAACGGCCCTCGCCGCCCCCCATGGGATGGGCGATCGGATTCATGGCGACGCCGCGAACGTGCGGCCTGCGGCCCATCCACCGCTTCCGGCCGGCCTTTCCAAGCTTCACGTTCTGATGGTCAAGGTTGCCGATCTGGCCGATCGTGGCGCGACAGTTGGCGTGCAAGCGACGAATCTCGCCGGACGGCAACGTAATCTGCGCCCAGCCCTTGCTGCGGGCGTTCATTGTCGCGGCAACGCCTGCGCTGCGACACAACTGCCCTCCGCTGCCGGGCTGCATTTCGATATTGTGAATCTCCATGCCGGGCGGAATATTCGCCAACGGCAGACAGTTGCCGACGGCGGGCTCCGCCTCCGGCCCGCTGAGGACCGTGTCGCCGGCCTGCAGGCCGTTCGGCGCGAGGATGTACCGCTTCTCGCCATCGGCGTAGTGGAGCAGGGCGATCCGCGCCGAGCGATTCGGGTCGTACTCGACATACGCCACCTTCGCCGGAACGCCGTCTTTGTTTCGCTTGAAGTCGATAATCCGGTACTGCGCCTTGTGGCCTCCCCCCCGATGGCGAACGGTCACCTTCCCCTGGTTGTTGCGGCCGCCCTTCTTCTTCAGACGGACCGTCAGCCGCTTCTCCCGACGCTTCTTGCGATCGGTGATCTCGGCGAAGTCGCTGACCGACGCAGAGCGGCGGCCGGGCGTTACCGGTTTGTAGAATCGCAGTCCCATGTCACCAGGTCCGTGAAGTTTCCGTGTCTTCTCAGTTGAGCGCTCACAAGTCGACAGCGCGCTCCAGGCTTTGTCAGGGCTTTGTCTTCAATGGACAAACGACTAGAAGAAGGCAATGCGGTCTTCCTCGTGGAGTTGAACGACCGCCTTCTTCCAATCCTTTGTGTGGCCGACCTTGAAGCGCGTCCGACGCGGCTTCCCCTTGCGATTCTGCGTCCGCACGGCGACAACCCGCACGTCCCACAAGTCCTCAACCGCCCTTCGAATCTCAGTCTTGGTCGCCTGCGGACTCACCTCGAACGTGTACGCGTTGTGACGCTCCGACTGGAACGTCCCCTTTTCCGTCACCAGCGGCCTCACGACCACTTGATGCGGCGCCAACTCCCGGGTTGATCCACTTGAGCCGCCCATGACTGCTACTTCCCTCCCCTCAACTGATCGATTGCTTCGCGGGTAATCAGCAACCGCCTTTGACGCAACAGATCGTAGGCGTTCAGCTCGCGGCAGGGCGAGACGCGCAGATCGGGAAGATTCCGCGAAGAACGCCAGATCTTCTCGTCCGCCTCATGAATCGTCAGCAGGCAGGATTCCCGATTGACGCCCAGAGACTTGAGCATCGCGGCGATGACGCGAGTTTTCGGCTCGTCGACCGCGAGGCCATCAATGACAATCGCCTCGCCGTCCTGAAACTTGCTGAGCAGCGCCATCCGCACCGCAAGGCGGACCGCCTTCTTCGGCAGCCGGTAACTCCAATCCTTGGGAGTCTTGGCGAACGTGTGACCACCACCGACGCGCACCGGCGACCGCCTTCCACCGGCCCTGGCGCGACCGGTCCCCTTCTGGCGGTACATCTTCTGTTTGTTGCCGGCGACCATCCCGCGCGACTTCGTGGCCGACGTGCCGACGCGCCGGTTGGCCTCGTACATCACAACGACGTCGTGCAACAACTGCTTATTGACGCCCGGCGCAAGGTCGGCCGGGTCGAAATCGTAAGTTCCGACTTCACCACCCGACATGTTGCGAACTGGAACGGATATCATCTCTGCCACCCGGCACTGATTTCTTGCCTGCCGCCCCTTGGCCTACCGCCCACGGAGCGGCATTCGACAGTGACTCTTACTTCGCCTTATTGGTCTTGCGAACCACCACAAACCCGCCGTTCGGGCCCGGAATCGCCCCCTTGACGAGAATCATGTTGTTCTCTTCGTCGACCCGAACGACCCGCAGGTGCCGCACAGTGCAACGCGCGTTGCCGTACTGCCCGGCCATCCGCTTGCCCTTCTTGATGCCGCCCGAGCAGCCGAGATTCGAGGCGTGCGCGCCGATTCCGCCCGGATGACGGTGCACCTTCTTAACGCCGTGACTGGCCCGCTGGCCGGCGAAGTTATGCCGCTTCATCACGCCGGCCGTTCCCCGCCCTTTGCTGGTCCCGATCACATCGACGAAATTCACATCCGCAAACACGCCGGCCGTCAACACGTCGCCCACGGAACAACCGTGATCTTCGCCGTTCGTCCGGAACTCCCGAATAAACCGCTTCGGCTCACAGTCGGCCTTCGGCAGTGGCTCCACTCCCGACGCCTTCAAGCGCTTTTGGCGCTTGCTGCTGAGCTGAACAACCTGGCCCCGCTGGGCGCGCGTCGCGCGGGCCCGGTTCCTCTCCTCCGCACTGCGCTTCTTGTCGGCCTCGCTCAGCTTGTCGTCGTATCCAATCTGCACCGCTTCATAGCCATCGCGATCGCTGGTCCGGACCTGCAACACCGTGCACGGACCAGCCTCGACGACCGTGACCGGGATAATCACCCCGTCCTCGCCGTACACCTGGGTCATTCCGACTTTTCGACCGAGCAGTCCAACCGGCATGAAACCGCCTCACCACTTCCCAGTACCTGACCCGACAACCCCGACGCGGTTGCCGTGAACATGTCCCCTGTAAACCGGCAAGCCGGAACACAGCTTGCCGAGACCTGCGCGACGCGCAGAGCAACCGCATGCCGCGACTGGACCGTCAGGCGGACGCCTTGATCTTGATGTCGACTCCCGCGGGAAGCGACAGTTTGTTCAACGCGTCGATTGTCTTGCCTGTCGGCTGCAGGATATCTACGACCCGCTTGTGCGTTCGAATTTCGAACTGCTCGCGAGACTTCTTGTCAATATGCGGACTGCGTAAGACCGTGTACCGTTCGATTCGCGTCGGCAGAGGGATCGGGCCATGCACGACCGCTCCGGTCCGCTTGGCCGTGTCGACGATGTCCGTCGCCGACTGGTCCAGGACCGTGTGATCGTAGGCTTCCATCCGGATGCGAATACGCTCGTTGCCTGCCACCTGCCCACATCCTCAAATTGGCCGCGCGACCTCGACACCGGCCGCTCCTGCAATCGCCGCGGTGACTTCCCCCCGGCCTGCATCACTGGAACAGCCCAGCATTGATGAGGTTGCGCCGATTCGGCGACTGCCCGGCAGACGCCGCTCAAATGCTGGAAACCCGGAATGCTAATGAGGGGCAGCGTTCATGTCAACGAATTGGCGACACCGAATTCCCTCTCCGCGAGCATTTTTCCGCCGACATCCGGGGACGATGAACGCTCGCCGGCCGGTCGGGCCGAGCGGCGGGTCATCCCAACATGTCGTCCAGCACCGACGGCGGCGCGAAATCGTACTTGAGCGGCTCCATCGAGTACGAAGCGCGGCCCTGCGAGAGGCTCCGCACGTGCGTGGAGTAGCCGAACA
This sequence comes from Planctomycetota bacterium, assembly GCA_003388505.1. Taxonomy (GTDB): domain Bacteria; phylum Planctomycetota; class Planctomycetia; order Planctomycetales; family Planctomycetaceae; genus MB-PLM-1. The sequence continues at coordinate 207,221 of QQVO01000012.1, read as the reverse complement.
TCTGCACGAGCGGCACCTCCGCCGAGAGCACCGCGAGATCGCCCCGGTGTTCGCTGCCCACGATCCTCGCATGGCGAGTGTTCAAATCCGACTGGATGTTTCCCAGAAACTCGGCGGGCGTGACGACTTCCAGTTTCATCACCGGTTCCAGCAGCGCCACGTCGGCCCTGGAGAGTGCATTCTGCACGGCGTGAGCGGCGGCGGCCCGCAGCGCCTCTTCGTCGGATTCGGCCTCGCGATAGTCGACGTCTGTGATGGTGAATTTCACGTGCATCAGGGGGTAGCCGTATCGCCCCCCGGACTGGGCTGATTCGTTCACCGCCTCCCGGACGATCCGCTGCATTTCGGAGGGCAAATCGCCCGGTTTGAGCGACGAGGCCACGCTGACCGGCGCGTCGCCCTTGTGCGGTTCGAGCCGGACGCGGACGCCCGCGAATCGAGTTTCTCCTTGCGACGCCCGATGAAACTCGCCCGATTCCTCGACCGCTGAACGGACGGTCTCGCGATAGGAAACGCGAGGCTTGTGCACGCGGATCTTCAGATTCTGGTCGCGGATCAGCCGTTCCCGGTTGATTTCGAGATGCAGTTCTCCCATCCCGCTGATGATCGTCTGTCCCGTCTCTTCGCTGACCTGGGTGCGGATCGTCGGATCCTGACGGGACAGCCAGACGAGGGCCTCTTCGAGTTTCTTGCGATCGGCGCTCGATTCCGGTTCGATCGCCATCGAGATGACCGTCTCCGGAAAGGTGATGCTTTCCAGCAGAATGGGATGACGCGGATCGCAGAGCGTGTCTCCCGTGGCGACGTCCTTGGGGCCGATTACGCCGACAATGTCCCCGGCCGCGACGTAGTTGGTTTCGTAGCCTGCGTCTTCGAGTTTCTGCCGCTGGCTGGCGTGAATGTGCCAGAGTTGGCTGATCAGCTCCTTCTTTCCGGTCCTGGGGTTGAGCATCCGGGACCCGCTCTTGAGCACGCCGGAGTAGACGCGGACAAAACAGAGTTCGGCGTGCTTGTCGGCGACGATTTTGAAGACGAGGCCGGAGAACGGTTCGTCGGGACTCGGTGTGCGCTGCTCCTCGGCCGGTTGATTCTTGCGAGGGGACGGGTTGATCCCCTTGACCGGAGGCATGTCGAGCGGGCTGGGCAGGTAACGATTGACCGCATCGAGGAGAGGCTGGACGCCGATGTAGTCCAGCGACGAACCGCAGAACGTGGGCTGGACGTCGCCCAGGAGCGTCGCGGCGCGGAGCGCCCGGTGGATCAACTCGGGAGGGGCGGTCCCGGTGTCGATGCAGGCGGTCATCACGTCGTCGTCGATCAGCGAGACAGTGTCGAGGAGTTGACTCCGCCAGAGTTGCGCGTCCTCGGCGTGCGCCTCGGGGATCTCCCGCACATCGACCTCGCCGCCGCGGGACGCCTCATCGAAGTAGAGCGCCTTCATCTCGACGAGGTCGATGATCCCTTCGAAATCGGACGAGGCGCCGATCGGGATGGTGAGCGCGACCGGGTTGGCCTGGAGGCGCCGCTGAATCTCGGCGAACGTCTCCTCGAAATTGGCGCCGATCCGATCGAGCTTGTTGATGAAGCAGAGGCGCGGCACGCGGTAGCGGTCCGCCTGCCGCCAGACCGTTTCACTCTGCGCCTCGACGCCTTCGACGGCGCTGAAGACCACGACCGCTCCATCCAGGACACGGAGGCTGCGCTCAACCTCTGCGGTGAAGTCGACGTGGCCGGGAGTGTCGATCAGATTGATCGTGCAGTCTTTCCAGCGGCAACTGACCGCTGCGGAGTAGATCGTGATTCCGCGCTTGGCTTCTTCGGCGTCGAAGTCGGTCTGCGTCGTGCCGTCGTCGACCTGTCCCATCTTGTGGGAGGCGCCGGTGTAGTAGAGAATCCGCTCGGTCGTCGTGGTCTTACCGGCGTCAATATGCGCTACGATGCCGATGTTGCGAATCTTTTCGATGGCGGTTGGCATCGTTGGGTCTCATGGCAAATCCAACAGGCCTGGGATGACTCTCCGACGGCCCGACCGTCCGGCCCCACCGGAAGAATCGACGATCGGCCGCCCGTCGTCGCCGCCGAGTGTTCTCTCGATCGGCGCACACTCGCCGGACCGGCGGCATCAATACGCGAAATGCGCAAAGGCCTTGTTGGCTTCGGCCATTTTGTGGACGTTTTCGCGGGTCGTCACCGCCGAACCTTCCCGGCGATAGGCGGCCAGGATCTCCTCTGCGAGAGACTGGGCAACCGGTCGCCCCTTGCGTCCTCGCACGGCCACGAGGATCCACCGGATGGACAGCGCTTGCTGCCGCTTCTGATTGACAGGAGTCGGCACCTGGTAGGTTGCACCGCCCACCCGCTTCGATCGGACTTCGATGTCGGGCTTGACGTTTGCAATCGCCTGTTCGAAGACTTCGATCGGGCTCGCGTCGGAGACTTTGTCACCGACGATGTCGAGCGCTTCGTAGAACGCCCGCATCGCAACGCTCTTTTTGCCGTCATTCATCAGGCAATTGATAAACTTCGACGCCAACTTCGATCCATATCTCGGATCCGGCTTCAACTGCGCTGCACTGGCGGTGAATTTCCGTGGCATATCCGGCGACTCTTCCCGAGACTCTCGATTGTTTCTGGTAAAAACGGCCTGTCAGAACAAGACACGCGAGCGGCTGACGGCGACACCGCCTGCAAGCGCGGTCAACGAGTGAAGCGAGCGTGTGCTACTTCGGCCGCTTGGCCCCGTAACGGGAGCGGGCCTGGCGTCGCTTGTCCACGCCAAGCGTGTCCAGCACTCCGCGAATCACTTTGTATCGAACACCCGGAAGGTCGCGGACACGGCCGCCGCGCACGAGCACAATCGAGTGCTCCTGCAGGTTGTGGCCTTCTCCGGGGATGTAGGCCGTCAACTCCTTGCCGTTTGAGAGTCGCACGCGGGCGATCTTCCGCAACGCCGAGTTCGGCTTCTTGGGCGTCATCGTCCGCACCTGCAGACAGACGCCGCGCTTCTGCGGACAGCCCTCCAGCAGAGGCGTTTTCGTCTTGCTCGACTGTTTCTTCCGCGGTTTGCGGATCAACTGGTTGATTGTGGGCATCGACTCGATTTACCTGACGATGAACAGGGATCAGGCCTCGTCTCGGCCAAATCTCCCCAAACTATTGGAATCGGAGACTTTATCCCCGTCGTTTTTTCGCGTCAAGGGGCCGGCCGGACTGGTCCGGTCGTCCGTCGGTCCCCCTCCGGCTGGTGATCCGATTGCGAGTTTGCCGTCACGATCCTTCCAGCAAGTCGTTGAGCGACGGGACAGCGCCTTCGGCCGGGGGAGGGGGCGTTTGCGGTTCTGCGCTTTCGAGCAGTTCGCGCCTGTGTGCGAGAATCCGTTCCTGCTCCTCCCGCTGGGCCGCGACGGCGTCCGGATTGATGGTGACGGCCGCGTCCTGGTGCGACCTGAAGCCGGTGCCGGCGGGGATCAGGTGACCGAGAATGACATTCTCTTTCAGACCGACAAGCTGATCGGTTTTGCCTGCGAGGGCCGCCTCGGTGAGCACTTTTGTCGTCTCCTGGAAACTGGCCGCAGAGATGAAGCTCTCGCTCTGGACGGCGGCTTTGGTGATTCCCAGAAGCTGCGTGCTCGCGGCCGCCGGCCGAGGTGTGGCGAACTCGGCCGGGCTGTCGCCGACGGCCTCCAGTTGGGCGTTCACTTCTTCGACCGTCTCCAGCGGAACGACGTCGCCGACTTCGAATTCGGTGTCGCCCGGGTTCGTGATCCGCGCGCTTTCTGCGATCTGCTGATTGATCTTCCTGAAATCGAGCTTGTCGATGACCATGCCGGGCAGAAGCTGCGTATCTCCGACGTCGTCGATTCGCACCTTGCGGAGCATCTGGGCGACCACCAGTTCGATGTGTTTGTCGTCGATCTCCACGCGCTGCGCACGGTAGACGTTCTGAATCTCGTGCAACAGGTATTGCTGGACGTCCTCCTCGCCGCGGACGCGGAGAATGTCGTGCGGCACGAGCGGTCCGCGAACCAGACCGTCGCCCGCCTTGACGATGTCGCCGGTGTGGACCAGCAGCGGACGTCCGTGCGGAATGATGTGTTCGACTTCCGTCCCGTCTTCGCCGCGAACGATGAGCACGCGCTTGCCGCGTTTCTTCTCGGCCGCCAGTTCGACCTCACCGTCGATTTCCGCGATGACGGCGGGGTCTTTCGGTTTGCGGGCCTCGAACAGTTCGGTCACGCGCGGCAGACCGCCGGTAATGTCCTGCGTTCCGGACGCTTCTCGGGGGTTCTTGGCGAGGACGGCTCCGGCAGCGATCGACGCCCCGTTTTCGACCTCGATGTTGGCGCGTTCCGGAATGTAGTAGTAATCCAGAATCTTCCCGGTTCCATCCTCGATGATGATCTGCGGATGCAGGTCGCCTTTGTGTTCAATGACCGTTCGCCGCACGTACCCGGTGGCGTCGGCTTCTTTCTTGAGGGTTTTGCCCTCGATGAGGTCTTCGTAGCGGACCTTGCCGCCGACCTCGGCGAGAATGGGCACCGAGTGCGGATCCCACTGGCAGAGCACCTGTCCTTCCTTGACTTCATCGTCTTCATCGACCATCAGCACGGCGCCGTTGGGAACGGTGTACCGTTCGAGTTCCCGTTCTTTGGGGTCGATAATGATGACCTCGCCGTTCCGCGTGAGGACGACTTTCTGCCCGTCCGCGTTCACGACGCTGCGAATGCGGGCGAATTTGACGCGGCCCGGCTTCTTGGTCTTGAGGTCGCTCTCTTCGAGTTCTTTCGAGGCGACGCCGCCGATGTGGAACGTCCGCATCGTAAGCTGCGTACCGGGTTCGCCGATCGACTGCGCGGCAATGATGCCGGTGGCGAGCCCCTCTTCGACGAGCGAGCCGGTCGAGAGGTCCATGCCGTAACACCGCCGGCAAACCCCCAGTTCCGCCTCGCAGGTCATCGGGCTGCGGACCTGAATCCGTTCCAGCCCCATCGATTCGATGCGCCGCGCGATGTCGACCGTGATGAGTTCGTTTTCACGGACGATGACTTCATCGGTAATCGGATCGACGATGTTGGTGCGGCTGACCCGTCCGCGAATGGCGTCGGCCAGGTTGACCTCGACCTTTTCCCCGCGGTACAGCACGCCCCGCGTGACCCCCTTGGTGGTTCCACAGTCTTCGGTGGTGATCACCATGTTCTGGCAGATGTCGGCCAGTTTGCGGGTGAGGTAGCCGCTGTCGGCCGTCTTGAGCGCCGTGTCGGCCAGCCCTTTCCGCGCTCCGTGCGTCGAGGAGAAGTACTCGAGCACAGTCAGTCCTTCGCGGAAGTTGGACTTGATCGGCGTTTCGATGATCTCGCCGGACGGTTTGGCCATCAGGCCCCGCATGCCGGCGAGTTGGCGAATCTGTTCGATGCCGCCGCGGGCGCCGGAGTCGGCCATGAGGTAGATCGGATTGACGTACGCGCCCTGCTCGCGCAGGTCGTGCTCCAGTTCGTGCTTCATCGACTCGGTGATCTGTTCGCGGGCGTGCGTCCAGATGTCGATCACCTTGTTGTAGCGTTCCTGGCCGGTGATGATGCCGCGGTCGTAGAGCTTCTGCTGCTTGAGCACGTTGCCCTCGGCGGTCGAAATCACCTTTTCCTTGTTGGGGGCGGTCACCAGATCACTTGTCGCGAAGGAAAGTCCGCTCCGCGTCGACTCCTGGAAGCCGACCTGTTTCATCGCGTCGAGCAGACCGATCGTCGCCTTCCGTCCGAGTTCGAGATAGCAGTCGGAAATGACGTTTGACAGGTCCTTGCTCTTCATGGTGAGGTTATAGAACGCCATGCTCTCGGGCAGAATGTCGTTGAAGAGCACGCGCCCGACGGTCGTCGTGATCGGACGACCGGCGTGGTAGTCCTCCGCGCCTTCTCCCTTGATCCGCTTCTCTTTCGAAAGCCGCAGTTTGACGATGGCGTGCCGGGCGACGCGGCCCTGCTGATAGGCCATGATGACTTCGTTGATGCTGGCGAAGGTCATGCCTTCCCCCGGGCGGCCTTCCCGCTTGAGGGTGCAGTAGTAGCAGCCCATCACGATGTCCTGGGTGGGCATGATGATCGGCTGGCCGTTCGCCGGGCTGAAGATGTTGTGCGTCGACATCATCAGCGTGTGGGCTTCGACCTGCGCTTCGATCGACAGCGGAAGATGCACGGCCATCTGGTCGCCGTCGAAGTCGGCGTTGAAGCCCTTGCAGACGAGCGGGTGAATCTTGATGGCGTTGCCTTCAACGAGGATCGGCTCGAACGCCTGGATGCCCATGCGGTGCAGCGTGGGGGCGCGATTCAGCAGCACCGGATGATTGCGAATCACCTCGTCGAGAATGTCCCAGACCTCCTCGTCCTTGCGTTCGAGCATCCGCTTGGCCGACTTGATCGTGTCGGCGTGGCCGAGTTCCTTGAGCCGGCGAATCACAAACGGCTGGAACAGTTCCAGCGCGATCTTCTTCGGCAGTCCGCACTGATGCAGGTGCAACTCCGGTCCGACGACGATCACCGAACGCGCGGAATAGTCGACGCGCTTGCCGAGCAGGTTCTCGCGGAAGCGGCCCTGCTTGCCTTTGATCATGTCGGTCAGCGACTTGAGCGGCCGGTTCGACGAGCCGAGCACCGGCCGTTTGCAGCGGTTGTTGTCGAACAGGGCGTCGACCGACTGCTGGAGCATCCGCTTTTCGTTGCGGACGATCACCTCCGGCGCATTGAGGTCCACGAGCTTTTTCAACCGGTTGTTGCGGTTGATGATGCGGCGGTAGAGGTCGTTCAGGTCGCTGGTGGCGAAATTGCCCGATTCGAGCAACACGAGCGGTCGCAGGTCGGGAGGAATCACCGGCACGCAGTGCAGGATCATCCATTCCGGACGGTTGTCGCTGTCGCGCAGCGCTTCGACGATCTTCAAACGCTTGACGAAGTCCTTCGTCTTCTGCTGGCTGCCGGTTTCGGCCAGTTCTTCACGCAGCCGCACCGACTCTTCAACGAGGTTGATGTTGCTGAGCAGCTTGAAGACCGCCTCAGCCCCCATTTCGATTTCGAACGTGCCTTCGCCGTACTTGTCGCGGGCCGCCCGCGCTTCCTCTTCCGTCAGCAGTTGCGTTTTTCGAAGCGGCGTGTCTCCGGGGTCGACCACGACGTAATCCTGGAAATAGATCACCTTTTCCAGGCTGGTCGTCTTCATGTTGAGCAGCGCGCCCAATCGGCTGGGCATGCTCTTGAAGAACCAGATGTGGACCACCGGAGCAGCCAGTTCGATGTGTCCCATCCGCTTCCGCCGGACGCGGCTGTGCGTCACCTTGACGCCGCAGCGGTCGCAGATCATCCCCTTGTACTTCATCCCGCGGTATTTGCCGCAGGCGCACTCCCAGTCCTTTTCGGGTCCGAAGATCCGCTCGCAGAACAGGCCGTCGCGCTCGGGACGATAGGTGCGGTAATTGATCGTCTCCGGCTTTTTGACTTCACCGAAGGACCAACTGCGGATGTCGTGCGGGCTGGCGAGTCCGATGCGGACGGCGCCGTAGTCGTTTACGCGATCGTAAATGGATTCGCCACTGCTCACGGTTTGCTCCTCGAAGGGAACTGACGGATGAGGGAGGGGACTCGGGAGTCAGCCGGCCGCGGGTTGTCAGCCGGCTGAACCGTCGGGTCAGGTCTTCGCCTTTTCAAGCTGCAGGTTCAGGCAGAGCCCGCGAATTTCGTTCATGAGCACGTCGAAGCTGGCGGGCGTTCCGGCTTCGAGCGTGTTCTCGCCTTTGACCATCGACTCGTAAATCTTCGTCCGGCCTTCGACGTCGTCGCTCTTGACCGTGAGAAGTTCCTGGAGAATGTAGGCCGCTCCGTACGCTTCCAGCGCCCAGACTTCCATTTCTCCGAACCGCTGGCCGCCGAAGCGGGCTTTCCCGCCGAGAGGCTGTTGGGTAATCAACGAATACGGACCGGTCGCGCGGGCATGAACCTTGTCTTCCACCAGGTGATGCAGCTTGAGCATGTAGATCATGCCGACCGTCACCTGCTGTTCGAGTTGCACTCCGTAGCGGCCGTCGTACAGGGTGACCTTACCGTCTTCCGGCAGGCCGGCGTCGACGAGCGACTGCCGCATTTCCTCTTCGGTGCAGCCGTCGAACACCGGGCAGATTGACCGGAATCCCAACCGGGCCGCCGCCCAGCCCAGGTGCGTCTCCAGAATCTGTCCGACGTTCATCCGGCTGGGAACGCCGAGCGGGTTCAGAATGATGTCCACCGGCGTGCCGTCTTCGAGGTAAGGCATGTCCTCTTCCGGCAGCACCTTGGAGATCACACCTTTGTTTCCGTGCCGGCCGGCCATTTTGTCGCCGACCGAGATCGGCCGCTTCGAGGCCACGTAGACCTTCACCATCTGCAGCACGCCGTTGGGCAGTTCCTCGCCCCGTTTCATGCTGTTGACGGCGAGGTCGACTTCGTCGATGACGTCCTCGACGAGCGGCCACTCGTCGCGCATCAACTTCTTGGCGTCGGCCTGTTTCTGCGGGCTGCGGAGGTCGATCTGGTCGAAATGCTGCTCGAAGTCACGGGCGTATCCGGCGACGAACTTGTCGTCCTCGATGTTGCGGATCTCGCGTCCGTCGTCGTCGATGAGGTGGCGGCTCAGCACGCGTTCCAGTTCGGCAAGGAACTCCTTGAACCGGGCGGCGATCTTTGCATGCCCCTCCTGCTCGGCCTGTTTGACCTCCTGGTCGAACTGCTTGCGTTCGACGTCGGTCAGGCTCATCCGCCGGGCGAACCGTTCCGTATGGATCACGATGCCTTCGATGCCGCTCGGCACTTCCAGCGATTCGTTTTTCACATCCTCGCCCGCCTTGCCGAAGATGGCGTGCAGCAGCTTCTCTTCCGGGGTCAATTCCGCTTTGGCCTTGGGCGTCACCTTGCCGACCAGAATGTCGCCCGGACCGACGCGGGTGCCGACGCTGACGATGCCGTGTTCATCGAGGTGGCGGAGCGCCTTTTCGCTGACGTTGGGAATGTCGCGCGTGAACTCCTCGCGGCCCAGCTTCGTCTCGCGGATTTCGATGTCGAACTCGTCGATGTGGATCGACGTAAACACATCGTCCTTGACGAGCCGCTCCGAGAGAATGATCGCGTCTTCGAAGTTGAAACCTTCCCAGGACATGAACGCCACGAGCACGTTGCGGCCCAGGGAAAGTACGCCCGTTTTGGTTGCGGCGCTGTCGGCGAGCAACTCGCCGCGCTTCACGCGCTGTCCCATCGTGACGAGCGGCTTCTGGTTGAGGCACGTCCGCTCATTGAGGCCGGTGAACTTGCGGAGAGGATACCGCTTGCCGTCGATCTCGATGCGGTCGGCGTCGACGTAGGTCACCTTTCCCGCGCGCTCGGCGCGAGGGAGCATTCCCGAAAACTTCGGCACCTCGTCTTCCATTCCGGTCCCGACCAGCGGCGGTTCGGTGACCAGCAGCGGCACGGCCTGGCGCTGCATGTTGGAGCCCATCAACGCCCGGTTGGCGTCGTCGTGTTCCAGGAATGGAATCAGCCCGGCCGAAATGCCCACCATCTGGCAGGGAGCGACGTCGATGTATTCGATTTCTTCGGCCGGAACCCAGTGGACGTCGTTCCGATAGCGACTCAACACGCGTTCGTCGACGATCTTGCCTTTTTCGACAGGCGTGTCGGCGGGCGCAACATGCACTTCCGATTCTTCATCCGCGCGAAGCCACTGGACCTCGTCGGAGATCTTGCCCTTGTTCACCTTGCGGTAGGGCGTGATGAGAAAGCCGTAGTCGTCGACTTTCGCAAAGATGCTCAGCGAGGAGATCAGCCCGATGTTCGTCCCTTCCGGCGTCTCGATGGGGCAGATGCGGCCGTAGTGGGAGATGTGGACGTCGCGCACTTCAAACCCGGCCCGCTTGCGATTGAGGCCCCCCGGGCCAAGCGCACTGAGCCGCCGTTCGTGCGTCAGCATTGACAGCGGGTTGGTCTGGTCGACGACCTGGGACAGTTCGCTGCGGCCGAAGAAGAATTCGATGGCGGCGGAAACGCTCTTGGGGTTCACGAGCGTGCGCGGAGTCATCTCCTCGACGTCCTTGAGGCTCATCCGCTCCTGGACGGTCCTCCGCAACTTGAGGAATCCCTTCCGGATTTCGTCGCACGCCAGTTCGTCGATCGTCCGCAGCCGCCGGTTGCCAAGATTGTCGATGTCGTCGACGTGGGCGGACGGGTCGCCGACGCGAAGCCTGACCAGATACCGGATGGCGTTGACGAAGTCCTCGGAACGAAGCGTCATTGCATCGTCCGGCACGTTCTGGTTGAACTTGCGGTTGATCCGGAAGCGGCCCACGCGGCCCAGCCGGTAGCGATTGACGTCGAAGAACTTCTCTTTGAACAGATCGATCGCCTTCTCGAGTTGCGGCGGATTGCCGGGCCGCAACCGCTGATAGATCTTCAGCAGCGCCTCTTCGTGGCTGCCCGTGCGATCCTCGAGCACGCTGTTGAGGATCAGATCGTCGGCCGGCTTGTCGATCACGTCGACCGACTTCAGGCCGGATTCCGCGATCTCCTTGGCGGCGGCGGAGCCGATCTTGTGACAACACTCGACGATGATTTCGCCGCACCGCTCGTGGCCGGCGGGGTACACGACATCCTCTGCGGCGAATTTGTCCTTGACCGCGTCCTCCCCGCCCGACTTGGGGATCTTCGCCGTCTGGACGTCGTAAAACAGCCTGAGCAGCGCGTTGTCGGTCGAGTAATCGGGCTCCATGGCGCGGAGCAGCGTCATTGCGGAGAACTTCCCGCTCTGATCGATGCGGACTCCCAGCGCCTCCTTCTTGCTCACCGCCAATTCAATCCAGCTTCCCCGCTCGGGGATGACGCGGCAGGAGAACGTTTTTCGATCCCCCGCCTCGATGGTGACCATAAAGTCCACGCCGGGAGAACGGTGGAGCTGGCTCACCACAACGCGTTCAGCGCCGTTGATGATGAACTCCCCGCCGCCGAGCATGATCGGCATGTCGCCCAGGTAAACCTCTTCCTCGATCGGTTCTTCCTTGACCAGCTTGAGCCAGACGCGAAACGGCCTGCCGTAGGTCAAGCGAAGCTGCCGGCACTCGTCGGCCGTATAGCGCGGCTTGCCAAGTTCGTACTTCACGTACTCCAGCCGAAACTGGCCGTCATAGCTCTCGACGGGAAACACCTCGCGCAGGATCTCTTCCAGACCCTGGTTGGTTCGCGCGTCGGGCCGCTTTTCAACCTGCAGAAAGCGCGTGTAACAATCGGTCTGAATCTGCGTCAGATCCGACAGTTCGAATTCGTTCTGAATGGTGCCAAAGTTGCGGACCTCTTCGAATTCGATCGTTCTCTTGGAAGTGATTGGCATGAATCCCCCTGTAGGCCTGACAACTGCGGCAGACGCCATTCCCCGTCGCGCCGGCCGCACCGACTCGCGGTGTTGATCGCAACCTGACCCCGGCCGGGGAGCAGGCGGAGACGAAACGGAATGCCGCGATCAACAAGGGCGCGACAACGCGCAGGCATCCCGACCCCGAAAGACGCGTGGAGAAGCACAGACCCGCCCCCGGACGAGATGCGCGCAAGGCGACCTCCTGAATCATCTCCCGCCGCGGGGAGACCGCCTTGAATGCGAACACGCCTTCGCGTCTCGTACAATCCGGCCACCTTCCGGTTCAGCAACGGAACGATGAGAGGCTCCGGTCGATCCCCGCAAGCACGTTGTCCGGACTGCTCCGCAACATTCCGAACCCGAACACACAGCGGAAAAGACGAAACCCTCTCACCCGTTCAGCACGCGAACGCATCTCCGACCGACGCTGCACCCCCTGCAGATCGCGCACCGCTCTCCACGCCGAATTATGTTGACTGCGCGAAATTCAGCAAGCCCACGAGTCAAGTTTTTCCCGCAGCTTGCTGAACTCCACCCGAATCCCCACATTCCCGGCCTGTCCAAGTCGAAACCTATTTGATTTCGACTTCGGCGCCGGCGTCGGACAGCTCTTTCTTGAGCGCCTCGGCCTCTTCCTTCGGCAGTCCCTCCTTGACCGGCTTGGGAGCGCTTTCCACCAGTTCCTTGGCCTCTTTCAGGCCCAGGCCGGTGATGCTGCGGACCGCCTTGATGACGGCAATCTTGTTGTCGCCGAAACCGTTGAGGACGACATCGAATTCGGTTTGCTCGGCGGCTCCGCCCCCGCCCCCGCCGTCGTCTCCCGACGGTGCAGCCATCATCACGGCGCCGCCGCTGGCCGGCTCGATCCCGTGAACCTCTTTCATGTAGTCGGCCAGCGCCTTGGCCTGCAGCAGTGTCAATCCAACGAGTTTATCGCCGAGTTCCTTGGTGCTGTCGTCGAACTCGCGCGTGGTCGCCTCAGCAGTCGCCATGATGCTTCTCCCTTCAATCCGGGTCAGTGCCGTTGCGGGCTGGCGGGTCCGCCTCGGCCTTCACGTGTTGTTTCAAGTCGCTCTTATGGTGAGTCGATGCGTGCCTCGACCTCCGGCGAGCGGGGTCAATCGCCGCCTCCCTCTCCGTCTTCCTCTTTGTCGGCGATCACTTCCAGTTGGCCCACCACCGTGGACCCCGGGCCCAGCAAGGCACCGACGATCTGGGCTCCAGGGCTGAGGGCTAGGCCGACAATCTGTCCGATCAGCTCCAGGCGTCCGGGGCTCTTGCTCAGTTCTCGAACGCCATCGGCGTCCACGACCTCGCCTTCAACCGCACCGCCCTTGACCTCGAACTTGTCGAGCTCTTTGGTCCAACGGGTGATCTCCTTGGACAGCGCGACAATGTCTTCGCTGCCCCAGGCCAAAGCGGAAGGCCCCTCCAGGACGTCGCCCATCGACGAGACCCCGGCATCCTCCAGCGCCCGGCGGGCGAGGGAGTTTTTCACCTGGAGCACGTCGATGCCCTTCTCGCGGAGCGCCGCGCGAAGCTTGTTGTTCGTGTTGGCGTCCAACGCGGACACATCGACGACCAGCACGTCGCGGCAGTCGCCCAGCCGCTCGCGAATCCGGTCGACAATCATTTCCTTGACGACTTTACTCATGACTTTCTGCCCCGCGTCAATTCCTGGTCATTCAGTCGGGCGGCGTCGCGACTCAAGCCGCGATGATCGGTATGCCGGGCAACTGCGTCGCCGACAGCGCGATGCTGCGGATGTAAACGCCCTTGGCGGCCGTCGGCCTCAGGCTGCGAATGTAATTCAGAAAGGCCTCGACGTTCTCAGTGAGCTGTCCGGCCTCGAACGACATTTTGCCCACAACGCAATGCACGATGCCGGCCGAGTCGTTTCGGAATTCGACCTTCCCCGCCTTGTAGTCCCTGACCGCCGCGGCGACGTCCTGCGTCACGGTGCCGGCCTTCGGCGAGGGCATCAGGCCCCGGGGCCCGAGCACGCGGCCGAGCGGGCCCACGACCGACATCATGTCCGGCGTGGCGATGGCGACGTCGAACTCCATCCAGCCGTCCTTGATCTTGTCGGCGAGTTCCTTGCCTCCCGCATGATCGGCTCCCGCCTCTTGCGCCACCTCGACATTCGGCCCCTGACAGAAAACGAGCACGCGCTGCGTTTTTCCGATCCCGTGTGGGAGCACGATCGAACCGCGCACGATCTGGTCCGCCTGCTTCGGGTCGACGCCAAGTCGGACGGCAATCTCGACGGTCTGGTCGAAACCGGTCGCCGAAACACCCTTCGGCAGGTCGCCTTCCAGACCTTTCAGGGCGTTGACCGCCTCCGGGACGCTGGCCGGAGAGAGAGCGCCCAATTTCTCCTCGATCGCCCGACGGCGTTTTGATTTCTGAGCCATGGCAACTACGTTTCCTGCTGTGTTCCGACCGATGGTTTTGATTGAGCGGGTCAGTCGATGACTTCAATGCCCATGCTGCGGGCGGTCCCGGCGATGATCTTGACGGCCTGATCGGGGTCCGTCGCGTTCAGATCTTCCCGCTTCGTCTCCACAATCTCCATGAGTTGGGCTCGCGTAACGGTCCCCACGCGTTCCGTCTTTGCGTTCTGGGCGCCTTTCGCGATCTGAGCCGCCTGCTTGAGCAGTACGGCGGCGGGGGGACTCTTGACGACGAAGTCAAACGATCGGTCGTTGTAGATGGTGATCAGCGCCGGAACGATGGTCCCGTTCAATTGCCGGGTCTGGTCGTTGAATTGCTGAACGAACTGCCCAATGTTCACGCCGTGTGGACCCAGCGACGTACCGACCGGCGGCGCGGGAGTCGCCTGCCCCGCCGGAATCTGAACCTTCACTTCCGCCACAACCTGCTTGGCCATCCGTCCGTCTTTCCCTCAACCGATCACCACGAATGATTCAATCCACCGCAACGCACAGCATTCGCAAGCCCCCCTGCCAGACCGGAGGGACTGCCTCCCCCACCGCCGTGCCTCCGTGAGAGCCGTCCAGCCCGACCGCCTGAGCCAACGGGCTCTTACAACTTTTCCACTTGCCAGTGCTCGAGTTCGACTTCGGTTGAACGGCCGAAGATCTCGATCATCACCTTCACTTTGCCGCTCGTCTCATCCAGTGAATCGACCGACCCTTCGAAGCTCTCGAAGGCCCCCTCCTTGACCTTGACCGTATCTCCGACCTCGACGGTGAACTTGACGACCGGCTGGGCGGGCTTCTCTTCCTCCCCCTCTTCCGCCCGCCCGAGCATGCGGTTGACTTCCGACTCTTCCATCGGGCTCGGCTTTCCGGCCGCCCCGGTGAAGTCACCTACGCCGCTCGTGTCCCGCACCAGGTACCACGACTCATCCGTCAGTTCCATCTGGATCATCATGTACCCGGGAAACAACTTCTGCTCCCGAACGCGCTTCTTCCCCCCCTTGGTCTCGACGACTTTCTCCGTGGGAATCACGATTTCCCCGAAGTGCTGCTCCAGCCCTTCCCGCTTGATTCGCTTCAGGAGCGATTCACGGATGGACTTCTCGCGGTTGCTCTGCACCTTGAGCACATACCATTGCATGCCCTCTTCAAACGCAGAGTCTTGGCCGGCAGCCTGCTCGTCCATTGCGGAACTCGTCATCATCGGGAATCGATTCGATGTTTGCAAGTTTGCCGGCGCCCAATCGCCGACATTTCGTGGTCCTGTCTGTCAACTTCGGTGAGGCGCACCGCCGCTTCGATCGACCGGCGCGCCGTACCGCTGAAACCGGCCCGTACTCCTCATCCGCCGTCGTCCGGAACGTCGCCGTCCATTCCCTCGGTGCCCTGCAACGCCTCTGCGTCGAGGATGTGAATCGCGCTGAACAACCGAAACCAGAGGAAGTCGTACGTCCAGAGCACGGCTCCCAGAAAAAACATGGCGGAAATCACCACGCCCGTCGCCCGGACCAGGTAACTCTGATCGGCCCAGGAGACCTTGTCCATCTCCGCTTCAACAGAGATCAGGAAGTTGGCGAACCTTGGATAATTGATCAGTCGGAACGAAAACCAGAGACTCAACACGGCGAGCGCCGCCGGCACGCCGAGCTGGACCGACCGCCCCGCTTCGACGATCGCGTTGGTATTCGACATCACCCAGCAACCGATCAACAACGTCCCCGCGACTGCGATTGCGGTCAGCCTGCGGACCAGTCGCCCCTGATTCCGCTTGTACATTTCAGCGGAAAACAGATTGGCGAGGAACGTCGTCTCCTCTTTGCCGCGTGACATGTGTGTTACGCCCAAAAATCCTGTTTGGGAATTGATGCGGCCCGAGCCATTCCGAAATCGTGTCCGTGCCGCCGGCGCAAACACGGGCGGAGGGACTTGAACCCCCAACCTGCGGATTTGGAATCCGCTGCTCTGCCAATTGAGCTACGCCCGTTGGAAGAGTGGAGAGCCCGGCGCCTGGAGCGGAGAGTCTCGTCACTCTCAACTCTCGCCACTGAACTCTCAACTACTTCTTGCGCGATTCCTTATGAACGGTGTGGCGCCGCTCCGTACGGCAGAACTTCTTCAACTCCAGCCGGTCCGTGCCCCGCATTTCCTTCGGTGTGCGATAGTTACGGCTGTTACACTCTGTACACTCCAGCCAGACGTACTCACGAGGCATTTTTCCTACCCCCTCAATTCACCGCCCACACGTTGCATGCGGGACGGCCGGCGGTTTCGCCTGCAGGGACGCACCATCGCCGATGCCCCACGGCAACGGTCGGTCGCAAAAACGGCCGAGCCCGACGAACCAGGCACCCGTCGGCTCGACCCGTGACGAATCAACATCTCAAACGATTGACCTGCCGATCCAAGCGCTCGCAGGTCGAACCGGCCTGCGGCCCAGCCAACCCGAAAACGCAGCACGTGCAGGGCACTACTGCAGAATCTTGGTCACAACACCCGAGCCGACCGTTCGCCCCCCTTCGCGAATGGCGAAACGGCTGCCCTCGTCCATCGCGATCGGCTTGCCGAGGTCGACCTCCAGCTTCACGCTGTCGCCCGGCATGCACATCTCCGCGCCGTCAAGCAGGTTCACCGCTCCGGTCACGTCGGTCGTCCGGAAGTAAAACTGCGGCCTGTAGCCGCTGAAGAACGGCGTCTTGCGGCCGCCCTCGTCCTTGCTCAACACGTAGACTTCGGCCTCGAACTTCGTGTGCGGGTTGATCGTACCGGGGTGAGCCAGCACCTGACCGCGCTCGACTTCATCTTTCTTCGTACCGCGGAGCAGGATGCCCACGTTGTCTCCCGCCATTCCGGTATCGAGAGTCTTGTTGAACATCTCGACGCCGGTGCAGGTGGTTTCCTGCGTATCCTTGAGACCGATGATCTGCACTTTCTCCCCGACCTTCACGGTGCCCCGCTCGATTCGACCGGTGACGACCGTTCCGCGACCTTCGATCGAGAACACGTCTTCGATCGCCATCAGGAACGGCTTGTCCTGCTCGCGGGCCGGCTCGGGGATGTCGGAGTCGAGCGCGTCCATCAACTCGCCGATGCACTTGTTGGCTTCCGGATCCCCGGGATTGTCCAGCGCACCCTTGGCGTTGCCGCGGATCACCGAGACGTCGTCTCCCGGAAAATCGTACTTGCTCAGCAGGTCGCGCACGTCCATTTCAACAAGTTCGAGCAGTTCCTCGTCGTCGACCAGGTCGCACTTGTTAAGAAACACAACCAGGGCAGGCACGTTCACCTGACGGGCGAGCAGGATGTGTTCCCGCGTCTGCGGCATGGCGCCGTCGTAAGCGGAGACGACCAGGATCGCGCCGTCCATCTGGGCGGCGCCAGTGATCATGTTCTTGATGTAGTCGGCGTGGCCGGGACAGTCGATGTGAGCGTAGTGCCGCGTCTCCGATTCGTACTCGACGTGAGATACGGCGATCGTGACGGTCTTCGTTTCATCGCGAACGGTGCCGCCTTTTGCGATGTCTGCGTAGCTCTTGAATTTCGCGAGCCCTTTTTCCTGCTGCACCGCCAGCAGCGCGGCGGTCAGCGTGGTCTTGCCGTGGTCAATGTGGCCGATCGTCCCAACGTTGACGTGCGGCTTCTTGCGTTCAAAGACTTCCTTCGCCATGGGTATTGCTCCAACTCTCCCCAGTGAACTCCTGAGTACGAAATCCGAAACGGCCTACGCAGCCGCGTAACAATCCAAACCGAAACAGCCGACGCCGAAAAGCGGATCAACCTGTCCCACCTGTCGGCTCCGGGAGACCCCGAAAGCTGCTGGTGGGACTTGAACCCACGACCTCGTCCTTACCAAGGACGCGCTCTACCGACTGAGCTACAGCAGCAGCATGAACGAGAAGTCCCACGTCGTATTCACACGCCTTTAGACTCTTCGCTCACAAAGCGGGTGAGGGGAATCGAACCCCCACCACCAGCTTGGAAGGCTGGAGCTCTACCATTGAGCTACACCCGCAGGGTGAAACACCGGATGCCGAGACTCAAGTATCGCAACTCCGACAAACCTCGAATGTGGAAATCCCCATTCGTCATCTGGCTCTTGTTATTTGCAAATCCTGTGATTGGGGGAAGCAGGATTCGAACCTGCGAAGGCTGAGCCACCAGATTTACAGTCTGGCCCCTTTGGCCGCTCGGGAATTCCCCCGTCCTGACAGTGTGGGACCAGCCGCTGGAAAGCTAGCGGTGGGATTCGAACCCACAACCTCCGGTTTACAAAACCGGAGCTCTGCCGTTGAGCTACGCTAGCCGACGGCGGACGGCGCAACAACAAGCTGCGAAGTATAGCAGCCGACCGTTCGCTCTCAAGTGCTGCATGGGACTCAGGTTCCAGATTTCGCGGCATTCGAACAAGCCCGCCATCGAGGCGGGGCCCCAACCCTCTCGCCGCAGGCATCAACAGGCCTGTCGAAGACCACCCGAATTCTTCGGATCGAAAGAGACTGATCGTGGCTCAATGAAATCCAATCCGACTCTCAGAAAACACTTTGCGACCTCGCGCTGTCGCGGGGCTGATTCCACCCACTCGACACAAGACTGTATTGAATCAGGGGATGCGGCTGCAAGCCGTGGACAACCATCGCTGGAAATCGGTGCGTTCCCGATAACGACACGGTTCGCCAGACCGGGGTTCAGCCGGCCTGCGCGACTCGCCGCCGGCAACGGCGCAGAGAGCAACCAACACCAAGCGATCGCCTTTCGATCGAATCAATCGCGAATACCCGGTTGCGCTCGCCGTCATTCATGAACCGGCCGGACCTGTTCCGCGTGTTCCCTTCCGGACGAGGAAAGCCCTCGGAACCCGCGACCTCGCGCGGAGTGTCGCGCCTCGTCGCGGGCCTCCTCCGGACTCATGCTGAGTTGCCGGCGATAACGCCATCGGTGGTACGACACGTCGATCGCCGCCAGTCCAAGGAAACCGATTGACAGCTTGAGAGTCAGTCCGAGGACGGCCGCTCCGAAAAAGTCCGGCAAAGTCGCTTCTGACGCGGAAGGCAACCTCGCAAGTTCGGGCCCGATGGCCGCGATGCACGAACCGGTGATCAGCGCGACCGCCACAAGTCGCACGAGGAACTGCGCGGCCCGCCACCATCCGCCGGAAAGGACTCTCCGAATCCCCGTCGCCGGATGGATTCGCCCCAGATCCGGGGAAACCACGCTCGGAGTGACACGAAAGCCGAACTGAACCACGTTGGCGGCGACGGCCGAGAGCACCACGACAAACAGCACGCCCGCAGCTCCGATCGAGAGTGCGTCAATCGAGCCTTCCAGGATCTGGATCGTTTCGGCAGGACGCTGAGCATCAAACCGTATACTCGTCGCAGCCAGTGTCGTGTTGAACAACTCCCGGCCGGCCGCCCACAGGTTCGGACCGAGAATCCAGAACGTCAGACTCGCAGCCAGCAACACGGCCGCCGATGTGAACGGAATGCTGCGGGGAACCTGTCCCGCGTTCCGCGCCTCTTCCAGGCGGCGCGGTGACGGGGCGTTCGTGCGATCGTCGGCGTCTGAGAAGGCCATTCGCGCTTATCCCTCCCACCCGGCGACCATTCCCGGCACGGACTCCAGCAGCACGTGAAACGAGTCGACCAGACCGCTCGTCATGCCGGGAAGCGTCGTCAGGATGACTGCCAGACAAACGGCGATTCGCAGGCTTCCAAACATGGGAGCCGCCGGGACTCCCGCCGAATTGCGCTCCAGCCACGAAACAGCCGTCGTCACGAGAAACATCACCCCGAGCACGGGAGCCGCCACTCGAACCGCCAGCGTCAACGATTGCTGCGTCAATACGATCAACAGGTCGACCGGTGAGCCGGGAGAGCCGATTGCGCCAATCGGAACCGTTTCGAAGAGTTCGAGCATCGCCGCGGTCAACCACAGATCTCCGCCCATCGGCGGCAACAGCAGGAAGGCAACGACGGCGACCCAACCGAGGAATTGCCCCGATACGGTCACGCCCCCTTCAACGGCCGGATGAAACACCTGCGATATCGCCAGCCCGGCCTGATGATCGATCAGTTCACCGGCCAATTGAGCCGCGCCCAGCACAATTCGCATGCCGAACCCGATCGCCCCTCCCAGCAGGAATTCCGCGACGGCCAGCCCGGCCAGTTCAAGCCAGCCGTCCGGCGGAGGGCCCGGCGTTCGGGAAATCACGGGCAGCACCAGGCCGGCCAATAGAATCGCGAGCAGAACCCGCATCCGAAGCGTCACGCCGGAGGGCGCCAGCGCTGGAAGCGTCAGCAGCAGTCCCAGCCACCGCACCGCAGCCAGAACCATCCACCCCAGCCCCCACTCGGCGGCAAGCGCCGCGATCCGGAATGCCAGTTGATCGGCGAGTTCTGCACTCATGAGACGCCGGAGAATCGCAGAACGGGCTTCGTGCGGATGGACAGTCCAACCAACCCGGAAATAAAAGCCCTGACAGGGCACTACGGACCAATCTGGATCGATCGATACAAATCGACCGTGTAGACGGAGATCTGGTCGAGCATCCACGGCAGAAGCATCAACAGCACGAGAACGCCGATGGCGATTCGGGGGACGACGCTCAACGACTGATCCTGAATCTGGGTCACCGCCTGCATCAGGCCGGTCGCCAGCGCCCCCACGAAGACGCAAGCCAGCACTGGTGCGAGCAGCGTCAGCGCCAACACGAGCGCCGAATGAGTCAGTCCCGAGGCGAATTCAATATCCATTGCGTCTTGCGACCTGTCGCGAGTTCGAGGCGGTACAGGGATCGAGGAACTGTGCTCCCGGCGGACGGATCGTCATCCGGTGGCAATCGGTCCGACGCTGTTGAGGAGCAGTTCCACGATCAGAAACCACCCGTCGACGAGCACGAACAGCAGCAGTTTGCAGGGGAGGGCGACCGTCGCCGGGGCCACGTTGACCAGCCCCAACCCCGTCAACAG
The DNA here is from genome assembly GCA_003388505.1 of Planctomycetota bacterium. GTDB lineage: Bacteria > Planctomycetota > Planctomycetia > Planctomycetales > Planctomycetaceae > MB-PLM-1. Next base: position 186,403 of record QQVO01000012.1, on the reverse strand, counting down.
GGATGCGATGACCAGGTCGATCACCACAAACGGCAGATAGATCTGAAAGCCGATCAGGAACGCCGTCTTCAATTCACTCAGCACGTAGGCCGGCAGCAGCACCGTGATCGGAACGTCCTCGTAATACTGCGGGTAGCCTGCTTCCGCGACGCCGTCCGGATGCCGGTAATCGACAAACAGATCGATCGCCGCCTCGTTTCCCGCCAGTTCGATTTGCGCGCTCATGAAACGGCGGATCGGCTCGAGCGAACGTTCGACCGCCGTTTCGAACGCCTCGGCACGGGCCGCTTCATCCGCATAGACGCCCTCCGTATACGGTTGAATGCCCTGTTCCCACGCCGATTCCCAGACCGGCCACATCACCGTCAGCGAGAGAAACAGGCTGAGCCCGGTGACGACCTGGTTGGGAAGAAACTGCTGGGTTCCGAGGGCCTGGCGCAGCACGCCGAGCACGACCGACACGCGGACAAAACAGGTCGTCATCATCAGCAGGCTGGGAACCAGGCTCAGCGCACTCAGCATCAGCACGAGTTTGAGAGTCGCAGGAAGTCCGTCCGGACTCAGCAGTCCCTCCGGGTTGAGTGCAAGCCCCTCAGACACGACGCACCTCCTGCGGCGTGCCGGACTGTTTGTCGGCTTCCCTGTCGGAACCCTCGCGAGCGATCCCGGCGGTTGATCGCGAGTAACCCGCGCCGGAAACTCCTCGCCCCTCGAACAGTCTCGCTTGAGGCCGGGGCGCCGCAGGATCCTGCTCCCCGTGGAGAACCTGCTCAATCTCACGCGGATTTTCGAATGTCGCCAGCGTCGTCATTCCGCCGGAACCGGCGCCCACGACCAGCACCCGACCACCGATCTGCAACACATGCACCGACGATTGTCCGTCCAGGCGACGATTCGCGATCAACCGCACGATTTCGTGGCGACTGGTCCGGTCGCCTGATCGAGACTGCCTGCGGTAAACGCGAATGCCGACGGCCGATAGCCCGACGACGACCGAAAGCATGGCCACGGTGGACCAGATTGACCCGCGGTCGGAGCGGCGCAACGATCCTGCACCGGGTTCTTCGGCCCGGCGGATCGGCGTCCGCGAAACGCTGCGGGAATCTCCACTCGATTCGGACGGAACACCCGGAGAGGATCCCGGGGGCGAGTCGTCGATGACCTTCGCAGGAATCGTCGCGGTGTTCGCTCCGGACGTCTCGATCCGGGACGGCGCGCCGGCGGGCCGCTCGAACTGGGCCGCGACCGGTTGGCCCATCAAACCGTTCCATAGCCAGAGAACCGTTGCCATGTGCGTCAGAAACCGGCAACCGAACGGCCGTTGAGATTTCGGCCGTCGTCGCGAATCGACAGGGCGATGCAGGTCTCTGCCTGACGTCAAAGCGTTTACTCCCCGGCGTGTGCTGCGAACGGATGAGTCGCGATGACTCCGCTCTTCTCCAGAACTCCCGGAGATCCCCCCGGCGCGGCGGATGTATAAGCCTCGTATGAAGATTGGTCAATCCGAAGTTGGAGACTTGCGCAGGGTGAGGGCTCTGGAGAAAATCCCCGGGCAGGCGGAAGAGACTGCGCGACCGGTCGACTTTTCCGGAACGGCATGCCACGCAGGACGCGCTGTCGGTCGTCGACCGACCCGTAAAATTGCGAAAAGCGGTCTGTTCAAGCGAGTCGGAATTGATTTTAATGGGAGTCGATTTGACGGGGGCAGGTCAGGAGGGCTGGCCTCCATCCACTACGGATGGATATGACGGCAGGTTTCGTCGCAAGAGCCGATCGCCTGGCCAATGTCGGGACGGACCGACTGCGGACGCAGCAGGAATACCGACGGGCTGATTGCCCGGCGTGCGGTCGCGCAGATTGCCACGACTCGAGCAATCGGCAGGACGCGCGAGATGAACGATCGTCTCGCAAACAGGCCGCCTCACAATGCGTATTTTCGTGATGATTGAAAACTCGCATTGAACGGTTCCAGGCGCCCCCGGTGGGGCGTTGCCCTGTTATTCCAAGAGTCAATCGGGCGCAAGATGCCGGGAACTCTGGTGGTCCGTCAATTCAGATTCCCGGGGTGGAGCGGTTCTCACGGGAGCACGAATCCCGCAGGGTTTCGTGCGAATCCGCAAGTCCAGCTAACCGAAAATAAAGCCCTGGCAGGGCACTGGGTTGAACAGACGCTGTCTTAGAAGGAAGACCATGTCGACTGCGAGCAAGAGTGACGTCAAGTTCACACGATTGATTCCCTCTGCGGAACTCCCCCGGTACACGCACGTTCCGGGAACCGGGACGCCGCATCCCTACCGCGACCCGCGCGGACACAGTTACAACCGTCGCCCCGGCACCCCAACCGCCCTGGAGCAGGATCGCTGGGCCGAAAACCGCTCCTATCTGCTCGGATTGGATTACTTCAATCTCGGGTTCTACTGGGAAGCGAACGACGAATGGGACCGGTTGCTCCGCGCATCCGGTCCCGAAACCCCGGTCGGCCAGTTCCTGAAGGGCCTGGTCAAACTTGCAGCGGCCGGAATCAAAGTGCGGGAAGAGAGCATCCACGGCGTCCGCCGCCACGCCGCCTCCGCCGGCGAAGTCTTCGCCGACGTCGCGGCCGACACCGATGCGGAGTTCTTCTGCGGACTGGAGTTCACCGTCCTGCAGTTCGCGGCCGACCGGGCAGCGCAATTGTCTTACTCAAAAGGACTGGAACCGGGACGTCCCCTGCGCGTGTTTCCGTTCCTCTTGATTCCGGAACCGATCCCGCTGTGTTAGGGCGCGCAGCTTGCGGTGTACAGATCGCCCCCGCACTTGGAGGAACCGGCGAACCACCGCGCGTTCGTCGCCTGCAGCGCAAACACGTAGCGCACGCAGCCTTGCGTGCGTGTCGCTTATCGCAGAGCCAACTGACGCACGCTGGCAGCGTGCGCTACGGACAATTGCATCGATTTTCGCAGGACGACAAGATTCTGCACGTTAGTAGCACTGCGCGGTTGTCCACGCGGCCCGCCGCTGACGAATGACACAGCCCGCCGGGCATCAGCTCTCTTCTTCGGTGGCGACCAGCGTTCGGTCGACTCGAATTCGCAGCTTGCCGATGCGGCGCTCATCCGCATCGAGCACGGTGAACCGCAGATTCCGCCACGTGAAGGTCTCCTTCGGCGCCGGGACGTGTCCCAGTTCGGAGAAGACGAATCCCCCCACCGTTTCGAAATCGGACTCCTCCGGCAAGCCGTATTCGAACAGTTCATTCAACTCGTCGACGCGCACCCGGGCGTCCACGTCCGTCGTGTCATCGCTGACCCGGTGAATCTGTTCTTCTTCGTCTTCGTCGAACTCGTCGGCAATGTCCCCGACGATTTCCTCGAGGATGTCTTCCAGAGTGACGAGCCCCGCCACGCCGCCGTATTCATCCAGCACAACCGCCATGTGAAATCGCTCACGCTTCATTCGCTCGAGCAGGTGATCGATGGTGGTTGACTCCGGCACGTAGCGCGCGGGGCGAACGATCTCCGTGAGTTGCCGGTCGGAAGCGTCCGGCGAGGAGTGCTCGAGCAGATCTCGTGCAAAGAGCAGCCCGATGATATTGTCGGGCGTGCCGTCGACGACCGGAATTCGAGAGTGGCCCGATTCGAGGATCGTCGTGCGGGCCTGATTCCAGTCAGCGTCGGAAGGGATGACGACGATGTCGGTCCTCGGCGTCATCACGGCCCGCACGTCGTCTTCGCGGAGTTCCATGACCCGCTGAATCATCCGCCCCGATCTCGATTCGACCAGGCCTTCCCGCTCACCCTCGTCGACGATGCTCTGCAGTTCATCGGTGAACGTTTCCACCGTGTCCGGCTCGGGATCGCGCCTGCCGGCAACGCGGTGGAACAGCGTGTCGATTCGCCAGGACAGGTAAGTGAGCGGCCGGGCCAGCGACGCAAGACAGCGGATGACCGGCCAGCACCGAAATAGAATGTTCTCGCCGAACACGTTCCCGATGGACAACGGCACGACCACGATCATCAGCACCGTCCCGGTGGCAATCAGCAGCAGTTCGATCGCCGTCGTCGCCCAGAATGTTCCCGCTCCCGCATCGATCCACCGGGCCAGAAGCGCGACGGCAGGCGCCAGCGCGCCGAGCAGCAGCATTTCGCAGGCCGTCAGCGCGGTCTCATCTTCTTTCAGGATGTCCCCGAACCGTTGCAGGTTGCCGCGAGCTTTGCAGACCGACGCCAAACGGCTGCGGGAGAAATTCCGCAAGCTGAAGCATGCAGTCGCGAGGAAAACGCTGCCGGCGGCAAGCAGGCCGATGACGACCGATACCCAGAATCCTGGCGACATGTCACTCCGAGGGTGAATGGGCCGCGTCGGAGCATCGACCGGAACCGGTCCGCTCCTCGGTATAGTTTGGCGTGAGACTCCAGTTTTTCAAGACTTCGCGCTCGCGGCGACGCATCGCCCGGCGGAAATCGTCGCGTGAATCGTCATAACCGCACAAATGCAATACCCCATGCACGACGTACAGCGACAATTCGTCCTCCGCGCTCCAGCCGAAGCGATCCGCTTCCCGCAATGCCGTCTCCGCGCTCACGACCACTTCACCTTCGATCCGCAGCCCGGTTGACGGAAACTCCGCCAGCGGATCACGGTCCGTCTCGGGATCTTGCTCCAACAGGAAGCTGAGCACATCGGTCGGGTAGTCGTGCTGCAGATGGGCGAGGTTGAGTTCGTGGCTGCGTCGGTCGTCGACGACCGCAACGCTGATCTCAGCGGCGGCGAGTCGCTCGCATTCGATGATCCGCAGGACGATCTTCTCAAGGCGGTCCGCGTCGATCTGCAGCGCGGACTGCCAATCCGTAATGCTCACGCGGTGCGTCACGCCGTCTGCACCTTCACATCGGGATATCGGATCCGGCCATGGTAGTTGGCGATCAGAGACTTGATGAGCGAGTCCTCCACGGTTCGAATCTCGCTGAGCGTCAGCGACGACTCATCAAATTGCCCGTCCAGGAGTCGTTTCAGCGTGATCCCGTTCACCAGCGATTCGATCCGCTTGGGGGTCGGGTCGGACAGCGCGCGGCTGGCGCTCTCCACGGCGTCGGCCAGCATCATCACGCCGGCTTCCCGAGTCTGCGGCTTCGGTCCCGGATAGCGGAACGAGGATTCTTCAGCATCCGTGCGATGGTCGGGCTGGCCCTCCGCCTGCCGGGTCGCTTCGTGAAAGAAATACTCCACCAGCGTCGTGCCGTGGTGCTGCTCGATGAAATCGATAATCACCTGCGGCAGATTGTACTGCTCCGCCAGATCCATCCCGTCCTTGACGTGACCGACGATAATCAGCGTGCTCATGGCCGGCGCCAGGTGCTGGTGGCGGTTTTCGCCCCCTTCTTCGAGATTCTCGATAAAGTACTGCGGCTTGAGCATTTTCCCGATGTCGTGGAAGTACGCGCCGACCCTGACGAGCAGTCCGTTCGCACCGATGCTCTCAGCCGCCGACTCGGCGATGCTGCCCATTGTAATGGAGTGGTTGTACGTCCCCGGCGCGCGGCGAACGAGTTCCTGCAGCAGCGGATGCGACGGGTCGCTGAGTTCGAGCAGGCTGATGTCGGTCACGACGCCGAAGGCCGATTCCACGAACGGGAGGTTGGCCGCCACGATATACGCCGCCGCCAGACAGAGACCCGCGCCCTGCGCGCTCTCGATCAACAGCGTCATGTCGCGCGTGACTTCGTTCAGCGACTGGGCTTCGATGATCCCCAACCCCATCCGCACGAAGAAATAGGTGAGGGCCGCGTAAAAACCGACGATCACGATCTTCTTTCGCGAAGCAACCCTCGAAAGGGGGATCACGGAAATCGCGGCGACGCTCATCAACACAATGAATTGAGACAGTTCAAACGTCGTCGAAAGCGTCACCACGATGCACAGCGTCAGCGCCGAAAGCGTCGCGAGAACCTGGTCGTAACTGATGGTCAAGAGCATCGCGACGGCGATGAGCGGGACCACTTCCGCCGGCATCGGGAAGAACGAGAGCAGGCGGGCCAACGCCGCCGACCCCACGATGATCAGGAGATAGACGATCAGTCGTGAGACGCTCTTCACGAGGCGGGGCTCGTTGTGGACGATGTAGTATCCGTTCAACACGGCCAGCACCGAGATCAGCAGAAATACGACCGCGATTCGCGTCAGCCGTTCTGTCGGACCGATCCGGGCTTCCACGGCTTCGTATTCGTCGCGGAGCAGTTGTAACGATTTCTCCGTAATCACTGCTCCCGGCTGAACCAGCAGGTCGCCTTCAATAAATTGCTGCTTCTGCACGGGAACGGCGTCCCTGGCCGCGCTCCGAAGTTCCGTCGTGGCATTCTGGTCGAATTGCAGCGTCGCCGGCGCATTGACGACCAACCAGTGGGACAGCGCCGGCTGCAGCGACTCGGTCAGCGACGGATAGGACAACCACGACTTGCCGAGATCGCCCGCATCGTTCAGTCGATCTGCGATCCGAACCTGCGGCAGGAAGATTTCGGTTTCGTCGGCGACGGCTTCGGCGCCCACGATGCGAATCCGCCGGTCGGCGTCCAGTCCGTCCAACTGCGCGTCTTTCGGATCGATCAATCCGATTCGCCGCAGCGGGGAAATGAATTTGGAAAAGTCCTCGTAAATGTCGTCGATCCGCTGACGCGGCGAGGTCGTATCCATCGGCCCGAGCGCCTGCTTCAACTCGGTGTATCGTTGAAGCGGGTCGGCAGCGGCGAACGGATTCTCGTTCCCGGCGGAGGTCTCGCGCGGTGCAAGTCCGAATCCTTTCGCCACGGCGGGAGTCAGGTCGTCGATCGATGTCGACTGCGAGACTTCGCCCAGCGCCGCCCGCAATTGCTGCGGCAGCGGGTCCAGGCGGGACGGGTTGTTGCGAAACACAAACGGAACTTCCCGGTCGGCCTGTTCACGCAGTTCGGCCGTCGCCTGTTCATCGATGCGCTCAAAGGGAATCTTTGCGGCGACGCCGTGCGGGACGCGTTGGCCGGCCCGGAACGGGAACGGCGTCCGCCAGCTCTTGACCAGCACCAGGAACATCACCAGCGCGATCAGACACAGCGAGAGTCGCAGCAAAGTCCCCCGGTCGCGCAAGCGATGCGCCAGTTTCGACCACACCGTCTCCGGCGCGCGGAGACCGGCGGATCGGGATTTCCGGCTTCGTTTCGGGGGGGTGTTGAACATGGAACGAACGATTGACGCCTCTTTCGGAGGGTGTCGACAACCGCAGAATGTCCGGCCTTCTCGGCGCAGGCATTGAGGGGCCGGGCCTGCTTAATTGCGCGTTATGGATCCGTGTTGGCGATCTGTCTCGCGGAATCACCGGTTCGACAGTCCAATTACCACTCGACGCGGACACATGGCAGAGCAATTCGCTCTAGCGGCTCCTCTTCTTTCCCTTTTTCGTGGACTTGCCTTCATACGCGTCAACGATTTCACGCACCAGACGATGCCGCACGATGTCCCGGGTCGAAAGCTCCACGTCCGCAACTCCCGTGATCTCTTTCAACCGCTGGATCGCATCCTGCATCCCGGATGTGATGTTCGCAGGCAGATCGACCTGGGTGACGTCCCCGGTCACGACGATTTTGGAACCCTCCCCCATGCGGGTCAGAAACATCTTCATCTGGGTCACCGTCGTGTTCTGCGCTTCGTCGAGAATAATGAACGTCTGATTCAGCGTCCGCCCGCGCATAAAAGCGAGCGGCACGATTTCGACGACGTCGGCCTCCATGTAACGCCGGACCTGATCGAAGTCGAGCATCTCATTCATGGCGTCGAGGAGCGGACGCAGGAAGGGATTCACCTTCGCCAGGAGATCGCCGGGCAGAAAGCCCAATCGCTCGCCCGCTTCGACGGCCGGGCGGACCAGCACGATCTTTCGCACCTGCTCCAGACGCAGCGCATTGACCGCCATGGCCACCGCCAGGTAGGTTTTTCCGCAGCCCGCCGGCCCGCGGCAGAACACCAAATCGTGCCGGCGAATCGCCTCAATGTAACCTGCCTGCCCTCTCGTTCGCGGCACGACGTTACGCGACTTCTCGAATAGGTCGATCGTCGACTTCGAGTCGCCCGGATCCTGCAGCGAGCGGGCCAGAACCTGCGAAACCTGATCCTCTGCCAGGCTTCCCGTCTCGGACACGATCGACTGCAGCTCTTCGATCACTTCCCGTCCCCGATCCACCTGCTCGTCGCTCCCCTCGATGTGCAGTTCTCCGTCCCGCAAGACCAGCATCACGCCCAGCGCATCGCGCACTCGGCGCAAATGATGATCCTGCGCACCGAACAGGGTCCGCACATCGTCGGGATTGGTGAACGGGATCGTCGCGGTCGACATGCGGTGGGGTTCGCCCGATCGGGAAGCAGTTTCACTCAAGGCCGGGAACTCAGTTCGACTGGGCCTGGTGCGGATACGCCGTCGTCGGCATTGCGGACGGCTCTGATGAGAGAACAGGACTTTCGCGGACTCGGAGTTGGCAGGTTGGTCTCAGCGAAGTCGGACGAAGCACAGCACAGAGGATTTCGACAGACGCTTGCAGTTGCGGTCGGTTCCAGTGACAGAAGTCGGGAGCGTACAGCCAAAGCGCCGCCTCGCGGCTCCACTGTGCATCTTAGCCCGGTATCGCCTCCAAGGAAAGAATTGCAAGAGATTCCACTGGCCCGAACGCCGTTTCCCTCACGTGGGGTTCTCGATCGCGACATCGCCGGGCCGGCCTCTTATCCGACGAACGAACGACGCATGTTGTTTATCGAAAAAGCGTTACAACGATCCTTGCGTGCTCGCCTGCGGCGACGAAGTCAATTCTCATCGGGAATGTCAACGATGAATTCAGCACAACCTCCGCCATCACAACCTTCTGCGGCGATTTTGAACCACGCGCGCCGATCCCGGCGGACCGTCGGTAGATCCGGCCCTTCCTCGCCAATCCTTCCTGACCGAATTCATCGGAAATGTCCCGAAAACCCGCGATAACCGGTGTCTGACGGCGCTTCGCTGCGCGGGAATCGACCGGTCAGGGCGGTCGACTCGGTTCGGCTGAAGACGCGGCCCTCTCCGGTTCGATTTCTTCCAAGGAGCGGGTGAAGCGCCTCGTCTGACAGTCCGCGCCCTCGTGGTCCGTCGATTCAGATGCCTGGGGTGGGCCGGTTCTCACGGGAGCACGAATCCCGCAGGGTTTCGTCCGCATCGGCAGTCCAACCAACCCCGAGAAAAGAGCCCTGACAGAACACTCGTCTCCCGCTCTCGGTTCGACATCGCGCCCACACGTCCGGTTCGCCCGCCCACAGTCCCATCGCTCGCGGACGAGAGATTGCAGGAGGAATTCGTGTACGAAGGCTTCTTTTCCCTCCAGAGCCGACCTTTTCGCGCCTATGCAGGACCGGGCGGTTTCGTCCCGGTCGGGCAGCTCGAAAACCTGCTCCAGCAGGCTCTGGCGGCTCTTCTCGACGGCGCAGGGGTGGCGGTCGTCACCGGACCGACCGGGACCGGCAAAACCGCGTTCGCGCACGAAGTGGCAGAGAGGACGCGCGCGCGGCTGCTTCCCGTCTCCGTCGGCTGTACCGGAGTCGATTCGGTCGCATCGCTGTGGCAGACGGTTCTCTTCGAACTCGGTGAAAGTTATCTCGGCCTCACAGAGGACGAAGCCCGACTCAAGATTCTCGAATCGGCCCGCAAGGAGACGGCCGACTCGGAAGGAATTCTGCTGCTGCTCGACGACGCCCACTGCCTCAGCCCGGCGATCCTTGCGCAGCTTCCCGCCCTCACCAGTCAACGACACGCTGGCCGGCCGCTCGTCCGCCTGCTGCTGAGCGGGCAGTTCGAGTTGGAAGAGAGTCTTGCGTCGGCCGAAGTCGACTCGCTGAATCAGCAAATCGGCTGCCACAACGTCCTCGAGCCGCTCAGCCGCGACGAATCGGCGGAATTCATCTGCCGCCGTCTGGCCGCCGCCGGAGGCGAATGTGAAGAGATATTTGAAGAAGAGGCGATCCACCTGATCTGCCGAATCGCTGACGGCAACCCGAGGTGCCTGAATCATCTCTGCGATCAAAGCCTGCTGCTGGCGTGCATCGACGGCATCCCCACCGTCTCGCCGAGCATCGTCATGGCGGCGTTGGACGACCTGAAAGGACTCCCGTTGCACTGGAATGTTCCCACCCGCGCGATGGACTCTGAAGTAGACCACGGCGACGACCCGGAAGCGACGACCGAAATAGAAGCGAGCAACGGAACCGAAGGCGAAATCGAGTCCTCGGAAACGGAGAGCAAGGACGCCTGGTGGACCGCCGACGACCACGCCGTGGTGTTGGAGGTCGGGGCGGAGAGTGGATGCGACAACATGGACGACGACGGCCGGACTTCAGCGAACGGAGTGATGCGTGAGGAACCGGCAGCACAGCAGGCGCAGAAACAGGACAAGATCATGGCCGACGCTTCCGGTGAAATCGATTCCGCAAACGATGGTCCTCGCGTAAACGACGCAGTTGAATGCCGCGAATTCTCGGTTGAAGACCATTACGCCGCTCTCGACAGCGCCGCCGAAAGACAGCGAGCGTGCGTGCCCCTGCGGAATGCCGCCTTCAGTCGATCGGAGCGCGACGGCGTCGTAGCGATGTCCGCGTGTGCCGCGCCCGCTTGGAAGACGGCGAAAGTCCCTCTCGACTTGCACGCCGGAGACGAGTTCCCCGGAGAACAACACGGGATCGAGCAGCAGTTGGCAAGCGAGCTGTCCGAACTGCAGAAGGAGATTCGTGCATTGACCACAGATCACCACGCGCCGTGCGACACTCCAGCCTCGACATGGGACCGTGCCGACGCGGAGAACGGAGACGCATGGGACGTCATCCAGCCCGACGACGGGACCGAAAACGACGCTTCGTTTGAGGCTACCGATTCTTGCGCTGTGGAGACGGCCCAAAACGCGACCGATTGCGCGGAGCCGACAACCGATGATTCCGGCGACGAAACAGCCGACGAAGTCGTGCAGACGCTGCCGGTCGAGCACGCGGAGTTCGGGCAGCGACGTTACGAGCGGCTCTTTTCACGGCTGCGCAGAAGACGGCGGGAACTGACTGAGAAGCGCTCTGACAACTGCTGACGACGACCGCACAGGCCGCTGCCGGTCTCCTCCACACTCTTCGCTGCACGAGTCTCGCCCCAAGTTGCCCTCTCCGATTCCAACGCGATAGACTCCCTCCACCGGCTCTCGGGGGAATCGCATCGCCCGCGTGTTTCGCTTCCTGTCGCTTGAAACAACGCGCGGAGACTTTCCCGGGCACGCCGCGCGAGACGTCTTCAATCAAACAGCAGGAGGGTGGCCATGAGCGACCGGCAGGTGAACGTGGCAATGGTCGGGCTGGGGTTCGGTGCGGAGTTCATTCCGATTTACCAGGCCCATCCGCAAGCAAATGTCGCCGCTCTCTGTCGCCGGAACGAAGCCGAACTCAACAAGTGCGGCGACCAGTTCGGGATCGAGAAACGATACACCTCCTACGACGAAGTCCTGGCCGACGGTTCGATCGACTATGTCCACATCAACAGTCCCATCCCGGACCACGCCTGGATGTCGCTGCAAGCGCTCGAGGCCGGGAAGCACGTGATGTGCACCGTCCCGATGGCGACCACGATCGACGACTGCGAAAAAATCTGCCAGGACGTTACCGACACCGGGCGCAAGTACATGATGGCCGAAACGGTCGTCTACAGCCGCGAGTTCCTGTTCATCAAGGAGATGTATGAGCGGGGCGAACTCGGAAAGATCCAGTACATGGCCGCCTCGCATCCGCAGGACATGGACGGCTGGCCCGACTACTGGGAACGCATGATCCCCATGCATTATGCCACGCACGTCGTCAGTCCCGTGCTGGGATTGATGGACAGCCGCGCCGAGTACGTGAGTTGCTTCGGTTCCGGAACCGTCCGGGAGGACATCCAGCAGAAGTCCGGCAACAAGTACGCGGTCGAGTCATGCCACATTCAGCTCAAGGATTCCGACGTCGCGGCTCATATCTGGCGGTTCCTGTACGACACCGCGCGCCAATACCGGGAGAGTTTCGACGTCTACGGCACGAAGAAGAGCTTCGAGTGGACGCTGATCGAGAATCAGCCGCACGTGCTGCATACGGCAAAGAAGCCCGAACCGGAAATCCCGGAACTGATCGAGGCGCCCGACTATGCCCACCTGCTCCCCGAACCGATCCGCCGGTTCACCCAACCGCAGGAGATCCACGATGCCGGGCACCTCTCCTTCATCCAGGGGGGCGGCCACGGCGGTTCGCACCCGCACCTGGTGCACGAATTCGTCAGCGCCCTCGTGGAAGATCGCGACCCCTGGCCGAACGCGGTGCAGTCCGCCAACTGGACCTGTGTCGGCATCTGCGCCCATCAGTCGACGGAGCAGGGCGGAAAGATCGTGCCGCTGCCGGCCTTTACGCTGGAGTAGCAGCAGCCGGAAGCGTCGCCGGATCCTCCTCGAAACCGAACAGCCGCACGGCGTTTTCACGCAAGATCATCGTCTTTTCGCGGTCCGACAGGTCGGCGTGATCGATGCGGGCCCGCTGCATGGCCGTGTGATACAGAGGTGTATCGGTTCCGAACAGGACGTGTTCTGCGCCGATTTCCGAAACGGCCCATTCGATAAGACCCGGCGTGATGGACCTTGCGCTCGACGTGTCGGCATAGAGATTCCCATGCCGGGATCGCTCGACCGCTCGCACCTGTTCCGCCAGGTCGCCGTCCAGTCCGTGGCCGATGTGCGCCAGAATGATTCTCACTTCCGGAAACTCGTCCGCCCACCGTACAAACTCGTGCGCACGGCTGTTGGCCTCGCTGGTGTGCGTGAGGACCACCGCTTTCTGGTCTGCGGCAAATCGAAAGATCGCGTCGCCGAACTCCACCACGGGATAGCCATGTTCTTCGGGATGAATCTTGATCCCGACGCACTGAGGCTGCGCGAGCATCTCCGCCGCCTGCCGGTAGGTCTCCTCGACGCGGGGGTCGATCACCACGTACTGCCGCAAGCCCGGCGTTCCCGCGACGTCCGCTGCAGCCTGCCTGTTGCCCGAAACCGCGTCCGCTCCAAAACGCGGAAGCAGCGCCTGGAGCGGCGATACGATCGTCACCACGATATTCGCCTGGAGCGCCCGCCTGGCCACCTCTGCTGCGTCGGCTGAAGGCAAACGGTCGCGCAGGCTGCCGTCCTCGACGCGGATGTATTCCCCGTAGTGCCCGTGAACGTCAATCGCCGGTGTTGACTCGGATTCCATGAGAGCGCTCAGCCTGACTGCGATAAGCAACCGCCGCTCTTTCGCTCCTGGATCGATGCGATTCGCGGACACACCAGGATCATCGCAGCGGGGGCATCCAGTGGGGAAGCTTTTCTCGCAAGGCCGCCTCGAACCGCTTGAACTCTTCCTCGCCGACCGACTCGTATGGCGGCAGCAACCGCAGCGGGAATTCCGGATCATGAATGCGCGCGAACATTTTGTCGTACGCGCCGTCGATCAAGGGCGGGTCCATCAGGAATCGGAGTTGTTCAAAGTAGATCCGCACGTCGCGAGTGACTTGTGTCAGCGTCGCCGCATCCTTCTCGATGCCCGCCCTCAACAACCGCCGCAATTCCGACCATCCGGTCACCAGCGAGGCCAGCAGTCCGCACTCGCTGAACTGGCTGCCGTACGCGAACCCGGTCTCGCTGAGAAAGTGCTGAAGCTGCGGCGCCTGCTCCAGCAACCGGGCCGTCGTCGAAAAGGAGTCGCTGCTGTTCTTGGTGGCGACCAGGTTGGGATGCTCTTCAGCCAGTCGGGCGTATTCTTCGGGCGTTACCAGTCGCTTGGTCCGCGGCAGGTTGTAGTGCAGGAACCGGCAGTCGCGAAATCGCCCGCACACCTCCTGGAAAAACGTGAAGACCTCCCGCTCGCTCAGCGCGCCCCAACTCGGCAGCGAGATCTGATAATCCCGGACGCCCATCTCCCGGCAACGCTCGATCCGCTCCAGAATCGTTCCCAGGGAAAGGTGGATCACCCCCACCATCGGCTCGGCGTTCCCGCTCCGCATTTCGTCGACGAACGCGGTCACAATCGCGAAGAACTGTTCATCCGTGACGGCGTAGCCTTCGCCCGCGGTGCCGAACACGTAGAGGTGTCGCGTGCCGTCTCGCAACGTGTTGCCCACGCCGCGCCGAAACACTTCCTCCATGAATTGCCCCTGTTCGTCCCAAGGGACGCAACAGGTCGCCATGATGCATTGGGGATAGCGTTTCATCGGTGAACAAACGCAGCCTGACCCACCCGTTGCACTTCGGAGTCACGAACCCAGCCTGACGACCACCGAAGCACTTGCCTGACGCGAACGGTACTGCAATCCCCGCAGGCTATCAACTCTGACCCGCCTGCCGAATCGCGATTCCTGACGCACGACCCCCATTCATCCCGGCGGACGCGGTTACCCTCTCTTTCGGGTCGGCGACCGCATCGTCGTCAGCCGATCGCCAGTGATTCGTCCAGCAGGTCGGTGACAAACATGCAGCCGGGGGAGTGTGTGATCGCGAAGGGGACGCCAGCGTTCATCAAAGCGCATTGCGGCGTCACACCGCACGCCCAGTAGACCGGAATCTCACCATCGCGCACTTCGACCGCGTCCCCGAAGTCGGGCCGCGACAGGTCACCGACACCGATCAGCGACGGCTCACCGAAGTGAACTGGCGCACCGTGAACCTGCGGATAGCGGGACGTCACCTGAACGGCCTGCACGGCCTGCGAATGCGTCATCGGTCGCATCGACACCACAAGCGGCCCGGAGAAACAACCGGCCGGATCGCAGGCGATGTTCGTTTTGTACATCGGCACATTGCAACCCTGCTCGACGTGCCGAACCGGCAGTCCCGCGCGGAGCATCGCCGCCTCAAACGTGAACGAACAACCGATTACGAACGAGACCAGGTCGTCGCGCCAGAGGCTGCTCACGTCGCCGGGTTCATCGGCCAGCTTTCCATTCCGCCACACCCGGTAGCGAGGCAGGTCCGTCCGCAGATCGGCAGCGGGAGCCGCGCGCAGCGGCGACGTTTCACCCGGTTCCGTCACATCGAGCAAGGGGCAAGGTTTGGGGTTTCGCTGACAGAAGAGCAGGAAGTCAAACGCATACTCCCTCGGCAACACGACCAGGTTCGCCTGCGCATAGCCCGGCGCGAGACCCGAGGTCTGCCCGGTCAGTTCCCCGTTCCGGCAGGCCGACCGGACCTCCGAACCTGATTTGAAATCAATCTGCGCTGGCAAGCGACCCTCCTCCGGGGCTGAGAGGACTCCACGCAGCGATCGTACGCCACAAGAGGGAACGAAGGAACCAAAGCGGTGGACTTGAGATCCACGAATCGATTCCAATTGAAGATATCAGCGCCTTCTGATATGTCTTAAGAGGGACGAAGGCGCTGTAGATTCGGAGGACCAGATGCTGCAGATCGGCGGCCAATCCGCTCGGCGCGATCGACGCGACTTTCTGAAGGTTGGCAGTTTGGCCCTCGGCGGCGCGGCGCTGCCGGAGATGGTCGCGCGACATCTGCACGCCGCCGAAGTCGCCCCGCCGATCTCGGACAAGTCGGTCGTCTTCGTCTTCATGCACGGCGGACCCAGCCAGATCGAAACGTTCGATCCGAAAATGACCGCCCCGCCCGGCGTATGCAGCGCCAACGGCGAAGTCGCCACCAACATCCCGGGGGTGACCTACGGTTACGCGTTTCCGCGGCTCGCCGCTTTGGCCGACAAGACCGCAATCGTCCGCTCGTTCACCACCGGCGACGGCAATCACAACATCAAGCCGGTTGTCGACAAAGCGACCTACGGCGCCAACCTCGGCTCCCTCTACGCCCGCGTCGCCGGGGCCAACCGCCCCGACTCCGGCATGCCGACCAACGTGGCGCTCTACCCCCGCGCCGTGGACGACTCCACCATGCCGGCCATCAAACAGTTTGGCGAGTTCGAGTCCACCGGCACTCTCGGCAGCGCCTACGCCCCCTTCGCGCCGAGCGGCGGCAGCGACCTCCGCGAGAACATGAAGCTCGAGCTTCCGGTCGACCGGCTCGACGATCGACGCCGGTTGCTGGCCGGTCTCGACCGCATTCAGCGGACGATCGACGCCGGCGGAAAAATGGAGGGCGTCGACAACCTGCGCCGGCAGGCCTTCGATGCCCTGTTGGGCGGCGTCGCGGAGGCATTCGATCTCTCGCAAGAGAGCCCCGACACCATCGCCCGCTACGACACCGCTCCGCTGGTCCGGCCGGAGGCGATCGACAAGAAATGGAACAACCACGAACGATACGCGGACAACGCCAAGTCGATCGGCAAGCTGATGCTCCTCGCCCGGCGGCTCTGCGAGCGCGGCGCGGGTTTCGTCACCGTCACCACCAATTTCGTGTGGGACATGCACGCGGACCAGAACAACGCCGGCGTGGTCGAAGGCATGCGCTATATGGGACTGCCGTTCGACCATGCCGTCTCCGCGTTTATCGAAGACGTCCATCAGCGCGGCCTGGACGAGAAGATCCTCCTTGTCTGTTGCGGAGAAATGGGCCGCACACCGAAGATCAACGCCCGGGGCGGACGCGATCACTGGGGTGGACTCGCCCCGCTGCTGCTCTCGGGCGGCGGACTCAGAATGGGGCAGGTGATTGGTCAGTCGACCCGCGATGCGTCGCAGCCATTGACCGAGCCGATCCGCATCCCCAATCTCGTCTCAACGATTCTGCACACGCTGATGGACGTCGGACAGGTCAGGCTGATCCCCGGCCTGCCGGCCGACGTCATCAAGGCCGCCACCAACGCCACACCGATCCCGGGTTTGACGTGAACCGACGCGTCCGCCCAGCCGTGGTGAACCACGAAGACACAAAGGACACCAGGCCAACGGACCGGGTTTGTCCTCAAACCTGTCGGCTTCTGGAATTCCCCTTCTCTGAATCTTCTTGCTGCTCTCCGTGCCTTTGTGGTTAAAAATCCGGCATGGTTCGTGACGGCCGCTTGGGTTTCGGCCGACCGGTTTCGTCTGACTCGGGAGCCTCTGCATCCGGCCCGATCTCAGCCGGCCGGGCGCCGACCGGACCGCCGCCGGGCCCCCAGCGCGACGCGCCGGACGAATCGGCCAGTATGAAATCGCCGGGAACCGCCTTCTCGATGGAGTTGGGCGGCGACTCGAACAGAACCGCCGTCGGTCCGGTCAGCGGGTCGAGCACATGCTCAGGCCCCCAAGCGCGTTGCCAGTCCTCCTGAAAGTCCTGCGGCTCCGGCGTTTCTTCCGACAACGATCGAAACGTCTCGAACTGCGAAGAAAAGGCGTTCCTGTTTTCCCACCACGAGAGCGACCCGGCCCCGCTTTCACTCGCAGGCAGTGTGACAACAATCGGGCCTTCGTCGACCGGTTCCACAGCGGGGCCGAAAACCGTATGGTCGACGAGAACAGTGATCTGCGCACCATTCGACGGCGCCTCAAGCACAACAGCCGAGCGGCCCACCGAAACCGTGCAGTCCGTCAGCACCACATGGCCCTCGTCCGTCCCCTCCGAGCCGCTCAGCGACAAGCCGTCGAACTGGCTCAGCAGAATGCAGTTCCGCACTTCCAGCAGACACCCGCCCGCGTCGGCGGCCAGCACCGCCCTTCGTCCCACCAGGAATGAATTCTTGATGAGTGCGCGCCCCCGCGACGAAGACTCCGCGCCTGTCGACCGGTTCCACTCGATCAGCGGATCATCGGTCGCACCGTCGCGCAACTGGCCCTCCAGTTGACAATTCTGCAAAGTGAAATCGCCTCCCGAAACCCGCAGGATCCGCAGGGGATACTTACGCGTCGCCGAGGCCGGAATGCGAATTCGGGCCCCCACCAGATCGATCCGCCCCCCCTCCACGTCGAAGAGCGCCTCCGGACGCTCGCCCGCAGTCGCCGCGATCGGCTCGATAAACAGCGGCTTCTCGCGCGCCAGAAACTCCAGGCGCAGCGTCTTGTTTTCGAGGCGAACCGCCTCAATCACCTTGCGGCCGGATCCGAACAGGACGACGTGCGACCGATCCGGACAGGCGTCGCTGTTGAGAAAGTCATTCAGCGTCCGCCCCTTGTCGAGATCGAACTCGACGCGGTTCGTCGTCGACCCGGCGGCAAACTCCGCCGGCAGGCGGGGCCGGCCGCTGACGACTCGAATCCGCTCGATGACGCTCTCCGGAACGCGGGGCAGCGAATCCACCGCGATCGGCAGGCCGGAACTTTCTCCCGCTGCGGTGAAGACAGTCTCCACGGCCGATTCCACTTCGGCCGGGTTCAACCGGCTCTCGTCAGCCGGAAGATTCACCGCCGGCGAACTCAGCAGCGTCCGGCTGTCAATCGGTCGTCGCCAGAACTGCACCCATTCCGATTCATCGGAAACAAGGATTTCGTTTCCCGTCGGAGGGGCCATCCGGACCAGTTCGTTCCAACCGATCCAACGGGTCTCCCGGCGGCTGAAGTCGAGGCCCTTGGCGCGAGCGTTCTTCGTGTCGCCGCGGGCGACTTCCGGCCAGAGGTTGAGTCGCATCCAGGGCGCTGGTGTGTCTCCGGCGGCGACAAACAGCACATCGCCAGTCCGCAACCGGACGCCCGGGACCGCTCGTCCGGGAGACTGCGAAAAGACAAACCCACTGTTCCGCGTCACCAGCGCCGACGCAAGAATGTCGAAGCCCGCAACCGGTTCCGACTCACCGGACGTCTCCTCTTTCGTCGACGGGTCTGCAACCGAGACCAGGGCTGCGTCTCCCCCGGCCAACAGGCAGTTCCCGATGACGACTTCGACATTCGGGCCCGACGTCGCCACGGCCGTCAGGTTGTTGCCGCGAATGATCGTGTGTTCAAGAACACAGCGTCCCGCCGCAGTCCCGCCGCTGATTTTGAGCGCAGCGACCGCTTCCGGCAGCGGGTCCGTGACCGTGATCGAACTGTCGCGCAGCAAGAGCGTTCCGGACTCAACCTGTATCAACCCACTGCTGCCGGCAACGTCGCGGCCGGGCGCCACGACATGCACTCCCCTGAACTCGAACTGCCCCCCTTTCAATCGCATTGGAGAGCGCAGCAACAACACCGGCTGACTCCCCCCCGCGCCGCGAAACACAACGCGACTGCGCCCCGAAATCTCCGTCGCATCGATCGGGAACGGGCCCCGACCGACGAACTCGATGATCCCTCCCGATTGCGGCAACGCGGCGACGACTCTCGCGAATTCTTCGCGGCTCACCGAGCCGGAATTGACGTTGAAGGTCGACAACCCTCTCAGCGGCTGCGATCTCGCCTCATAAACCCACTGCGGGACGTCATCGATGGAGTCGTCAAAGTGCGCGCGTTCGGTTCCGGGAAACGGATCCGAGCGGTCAAACTCGCGAACCTCGGTCGTCGGAACCGGATCGGCCTGTGCTGCGGACGTATCCTCCGGTGGCGCGGCCGGTGTCACCGCTTGATGAGTCGCCGCCGGCGGCTCTTCCCCCAGCTCAATATCTCGGGAGGCGAACGGGTTGCCTCCCGGACCGAGGCCTCCATCATCGAAGATGCTCAGTCGGGAAACGGCCCAGCCCACGATGCCGATGAATGCCAGCCCTAACACCCCGAAGAATGCAAACTTGATCAGTTCGGGATCAAGCTTCCGCTGAGACCCTCCCAGCGCTTCGGGATTGGCCGACCGCGGCGGCAAACCCCCCTCACCCTCGACCTCCCTGGAAGACTGTTCGCGTTTTTTCCGTCGCGCCGTGCGCGGAGCAGACCTCCTGGCAGACTTCTCTTCCCCGGTGGACTTTTCGCCCGGCCCTCGCTTCCGGACGCGTTTCTTCTCCGGAGACGTTGGAGCGCCCTCTTCACCGGTTGTCGATTCCGACGCGGATTCCTCAGTGTGAGCGTCCGCCAATCCGGCCAGGAGATCCGACTGCACGCCGGTCCGTCCCAGATGAGACTGGCTCAGATCCGCAATCAACTCCTCCGGAGTCTGGTAGCGGTCAATCGGCCGCTTCGCCATCAACCGCTGGATCACGGCGACGATCGCCTCCGGCACACGATCGTTCACGTGCCTGGGGTCGGGCGGCGGCGAGGTGGCGTGCGCCTGCAGTTTGCTCGTCACGCTCCCGTCGGGAAACGGAGGCTGACCCGTCAGCATGTGATACCAACTGCACCCCAGCGAGTAGAGGTCGCTGCGAATGTCGGCCGACTTGCTGTCCCGCGCCTGCTCGGGCGACATGTAATCCACCGTGCCGACCGTCATCCCGTCGCGCGTGATGTTCGTGTCGGTCGTATCGTCGATCACGCGCGCCAGCCCCATGTCGGCGAGTTTGACGACGCCGTCCTTGCGGATGAGGATGTTCGACGGCTTGATGTCCCGGTGGACCATCTTTTTCTCTGCCGCATGCTGCAGCGCTGCGGCGACTTGACGCACGATTTCGATCGAACGCCGCACCGGCAACACGTCTCGCTTGCGAGTCAACTCGAGCACGTCAATGCCGTCGACGTATTCCAGCGCAAGATAGAGCTGACCCTGGATCTGGCCGGCCTCGAACACCTTCACGATATTGTCGTGTTCCAGCCGGGCAGCGGCCTGCCCCTCGGACTTGAAGCGTTTGACCAGAGTGGGGTTCGCCGCCCGGTCCTTCGGCAGCAGCTTGAGCGCAACGGTCCGGTGCAGGTCCGAGTCGACCGCCAGAAAAACCGTTCCCATCCCGCCCGTTCCGAGACGCTTCTCGAGCACGTACTTGCCCAGCCGCTTCGGATCGGAAGCCTCCGGTTTCGAAGACGACGCAGCAGGAGCTTCGGCGTGTGATGTCATCGACACCTCGGATTGGGCGTTCTCTGTTGCCCGCAGAGCGCCGGGCTGCCTGGAACCGCGAGAAATGGGAACATGCCCGTTCATCAACTATACATCGTCGGTTGCGGCAACGTCAAAGTGGGTCTCGATTTGCTGAAAGTGACGGCGAACCCGGGAGCGGACGGACGACATCCGCACGAGCGACAATTCTGCTCTTTCTTATGCTCCCCGCCGTGGAGAGAATCACTCCATCGCCCTAAACTGCCGACTGTCGATTCCAGCAGAAGAAAAACAATGCGATTGTCACGAAGAGAATTTCTGGCCGCCTCCAGCGCCGTCGGAGCAGCGTTCGCCGGTCTCCGCGCGTGGTCCGACACAACGTCGGGAGAACCCGCCGTTGGATACGGACCGTTACACCCGGATCCCGACGGCGTTCTGAGCCTCCCGAAAGGTTTCGCCTACCAGGTCGTCTCCCGGCACGGGATGGAAATGGACGACGGCCTCTTGCTTCCCGGTCTCCCGGACGGGATGGCGACGTTTCCCGGCAACGAGGGGCGGACGATCGTCGTTCGCAACCACGAACTCGAACCCGACCAGCGAGGCCCGTTCGGCGCGGGGAATGAACGCCTCGCAATGGTCGATCCGGACCGGATCTATGATCTCGGTAACAACGAAACGCCCTCGCTCGGCGGCACAACAACGGTCGTCTATGACACCAGACGGCGCCGGGTCGTCAAACAGTTCCTCAGCCTGGCCGGGACCGTGCGCAACTGCGCCGGCGGACTGACGCCGTGGGGAAGCTGGCTCAGTTGCGAGGAATCGGTCTTGAGGCGCGGTCGCCACAAAGACGGCCGGTACGTCACCGATCAGGATCACGGCTATGTCTTCGAGGTGCCCGCGCGCGAGCGGATCGGCCTTGCCGATCCGATTCCGCTGAAGGCGATGGGACGCTTCAACCACGAGGCCGTAGCCGTCGATCCGGCCACCGATTTCGTGTACGAGACCGAAGATCGCGACGACGGTTTGTTCTACCGGTTCCTGCCGGAGACGGGAAAGGATCTGAGAGCGGGTGGTCGGTTGCAGGCGCTCGGAATCGTCAGTCGCGCTTCAGCCGACACCAGGAACTGGTCGCAGGATGCCGACCGCTTCAAACAGGGACAGACCTTCGACGTCGAGTGGATCGACCTCGACGACGTCGAAGCTCCGCAGGATGATCTGAGAACGCGGGGATTTCAGGCAGGCGCCGCCCGGTTCGCCCGCGGCGAAGGCATCTGGTACGGCGCGGGCGAATTCTATTTCGCTTGCACCAGCGGCGGCGCGGCGAAGATGGGACAGATCTGGCGCTACACGCCGAGTCCCCATGAGGGCAACTCCGGCGAGATCGAGAGTCCCGGAAAGCTCGAACTGTTCATCGAACCCGACGATGCGTCGCTCGTTGCCAACTGCGACAACCTCACGATCGCAGAGTGGGGCGATTTGATCGTCTGTGAAGACACGTCGGCCCACCCGTGCAGGCTGGTCGGCGTCACCCCGGAGGGCCGCATCTACACTCTGGCGGAAAGTTGTGTCCGTTCGGAACTGGCCGGGGCTGCGTTCTCCCCGGATTATTCCACGCTGTTTGTGAACCTGCAGCAGGAGGGACTGACCCTCGCCATCACCGGACCGTGGGGGCGGCGGGCCAATCGGTAGCCGTGCATCGGGACGCACCCGACCTGCCGGGATTTCCCGCGGCGAGCGGCCGGCGTAAGCCGGCCGTAACGCATTGCGGCCTCAAACCTGCTGCGAGGCGTCGTGGTCGTGAGCCGTTTCCAGCTTGCGGAGCAGCAATCGGTAATGTCGCAGGCACTCCTCGACCATCGGACGCAAATCGGCCAATTCTTCCCGCTGCTGAGTGGACAACTCGAGCAGCGGCTTCATCCAGCCCTGCATCAGTTCAAATTGCTGCTCCAGCACATTCAGCACCGAGCGCGGCAGCTTGTTGACCACCGTAATGCGATCCGGGATCTCCGGTTCCGCGCGCTTCTCCACCGCACCCGCCGCGGAGGGATCTCCTCCAGCACCGGAAATCGCCGGCATCGTGTCCGGCCACTTCACGTCAATCGGCGGCACGTCGATCTGAATCGGCCGGTCGGCGAGACGCGCAATCTGCGTCAGCCCCTCGTTCAGTCGATCGGACAGCGACTGCACGCCGCTGCCGAGTGACTCCATCCGGGCGACTGCCGCCGCCAGATGCTCGTCCTGGGCCGCGTTGTCGCTCAACCGCGTGACGCCGTCCGAAACGCTCTTCCGGATTGAATCAAGACCGTCCGCAAATGTCGAAAGCTGCGCGATGACGAGCCCGATCTTGTCGTCCGGCGCGACTCCCTTGAGCTTCAGGTTCTGCCGGAACGTGCGGCGAATGTCTTCGCACCGCGCCTGTTCCGCGTCGGTCAGAATGCCAAGCAGTTCCTTGAACCGCAGCAGATTCCACTCCGTTCCGGACGTGAGCGTCTGCGCGTCGTTCTGGTAACTGGAGACGATCAGCGACTCCAGTTCCGCGTCGTTCATCACCGGCAGCACCTTCTCGGCGATGCGGTTCATGTTTCGATACGAACCCTGCAGCAGGAACGGCGGCTCGACGCGGTAGTCGTCGTGAGTCGCGGCGCTCTTGATGTACTCGCGGTTGACGGCAAGCACCACGTCTCTCACGCGCAGCAGCTTCCGCATCGTCCCGACGAATTCGCCGAGTTCCTCCAGCGAGTAGTTCCCTTCCAGGTCGATGCCTTCCGCAGCCGCCGCGACGGAATCGCCGCGGGCGACGCGCTCGGCCATCTTGATCACGCCCTGCACGTCGCCCCGGCTGCGCGACGCGAGCCGGCCGAGCACCGGGTTCGACGTCAGTGAGTTTTCGAGGTAGCTCAACTCGAACGCGTCGGCGCTGTCGCCGATGATTTCGCCGAGGTTATAGATGTCGGCCCGGTTGGCCAGCATGTCGGGGATGCGGAATTTCTCGCCGCTCTCCGTATACGGGTTGCCCGCCATCACCACGCAGACTTTCTTCCCACGGAAGTCGTAGGTGCGGGTGTGCCCCTTGTAGACGCCCTCAATTTTCCGCTGGGCGTCGCAGAGCGAGATGAATTTCTGCAGAAACTCCGGATGACAATGCTGAATGTCATCCAGGTAGATCATCACGTTGTCGCCCATCTCGAAGGCGAGATTGAGCTTCTCGACTTCCTCCCGCGCCCCGGCGTTCGGCGCGGCGGACGGATCGAGCGAAGTCACGTCGTGCCCCAGCGCCGGGCCGTTGATCTTCATGAAGATGATGCCCAGCCGGTTGGCGATGTACTCCATCAGCGTCGTCTTGCCGTAACCGGGCGGAGAGATCAGCAGCAGCAAACCCTGCCGGTCGGTCCGCTTGTCGGCCCCGGCCGTGCCGATCTGCTTGGCCAGGTTGTCGCCGATCAGCGGCAGATAGGTCGTGTCCAGCAACCGGTTCCGCACGAAGGACGTCAGCACCCGCGGCTTGAACTCGTCCAGCTTCATCTCCTCGCGCGCGGCGTCGACCAGCTTTGACTTGAGCCGGTGATACTGCTCGAACCGAGGCACAACGTTTCGCCGAAATGAATCGAGCTTCCGCAGGAAGCGATTGAAGTTCAGTTGGTAGTCGCCCCCCTGGACGACGTTGTGGGACCCGACGAGGCCGGTGAGATCGCGGTCCGTATGAGCCCGGATGACCGCCCGCTCATCAATGGCGCCCGCCAGCAGGCAGACGGCCGTTTCGTCCACGTAATCAGCCAGTGCCGTCTGGGACCGCGCCGCATGCGCGTCCTCCGCGTCTTCCGACGAGTCCTGATCCTCCGCCGAGCCGACATACGCCCCGACCCAGTCCCGCGCCAGTTGAAACGCCGCGGCGGGATTCTTCTCCACACCTTTCATCGAATTCGCGAATCGATCGGCCGCGCTGTTTCTCTCCAGATGGGCGTGAAAGCCCTGGAACAACTCCGCCGCCGACTGGCTGATACAGAACGTGTCCCCGGTCGTCAGTTCCTCGAACAGGTACTCCGCCGCCCGGTCCGCCAATGCGTCTCGGTCTTCACTCTCAACGATGGGCACTTCCGCCAGCCATTCCGTCAGCATCCGGGCGAGTTGCGCGACGTACTGCCGCTGGTGAGGCGTCTTGGGGAACAGCGCGGTCACCGCGCCGAACCCGCTCAGCCGCGCGGCCATCAATGTTCTCGTCCGCTTGTCCGCGAACCATTCCCAGTACAACCGCGCCAGGGCCCGCGCCTGCGACGAAAACCGCAACAGCCCGCAATTCGCGTCGATCTCCAGCAGCGCCTCGAGCAGCACCTTCCCGTCGTGGTCGTGAACCCCCTTGGTGTAGCCCTCGCTGTACCGCGGGGCCATAAACCGCTGCACTTCTCCCAGCAGATCATCGGTTGAGAACGTCTCTCCGCCGCGCGCCGCCTGCAGCATCGCATGCGCCAGATATTCCGCCCGGTACACCCTGTCGTTTTCGCTGACGACCTCCTGATCCCACACGTCGCGCGTCGCTTCCAGTTCGCTGCTGTCAAGTGGCTCGTAGAAGTCCGTGCCGGTCAGGTGCAGACACATCTCGTCGTCACGGAGCACCGTGGTCAGGTCGAGCACCTGCGTGTTCACCGAAAACCGGTGCTTGCCGAAGCGGATGACGTTGTCGCCGTCCTCGTACAGTTCCTGCTTGTCCTTGAGTTGCCGGACGGCGTCTTCCCGAATCGTCTTCAGCCGCGACTGGATGTCGTCGACCTTGACGCTGTCGCCCAGCCCCCCCAGTTGTTCGACGATGTCCCGGACCTTCTCGATCATCAGGTCCGCGGCAAAGTAGCCGTGGATCTCGTTGACCGACGCCAGCCCGTCGACGCGCGTCTTGATCCCCTTGAGAATCCGCTCAGCCGCCGAAGCGAGCGCCCCCGCCCGCTTGTTCCGCGCCTCGACAAGCTGCAGACGGCGCGTTTCAAACGCGTTGTAGATTTCGTCGCGCTTCTCGGCGAGCTGCACCACGAACTCGTCGAACTCGGCAAACTTCCCTTCGAGTTCCTCCACCTGCACCATCAGCTTGGTGAGGTATTCTTCGCACTTGTCGGGGGTGTCGCAGACGTCGATGAAGTTGACGACCGACTGGTTGAGCAGCTTCAGTTGCGAACCGAACTCCGCCGCCCCTTCGACCGAGGCGAGTTCCTGTGTTTTCCGTTTCAGTTCCGCCCGCGCCGTGTTCACCGTCGAGAAGATCGCCGAGATGCTGTCGATGATCGTGGTCCGCTGCGTCGCATCCTCGATCTTCAGGTTCGAGACGATCTCGATCAGCATTTCGAGTTCGTTCGCCGACGCGGCGATTAACTCCTCGACTTGCTTCGCATCGGCCACCTTGGTGAGGCTGCTGATCCCGGCCTGCTCCTCAGCCACCTTGTCGGCATAAGGCTGCAGCGAGTCGGGCCTCAGCAGGAACTCGACGCAGCGATGCGAGAGGCGGTCGGTCTCCTCGGAGACTTCGCCTTCCAACTGCTCGACCAGTTCCAGGTCGACGTATCGCAACTCCCGCAGCCCGATGATTTCGCCCCGCACGGCCCGCAAGCCGGCCAGTGACTTCACGAACTCGTCGATCGTCTCGAACCGTTGCCGGTTCACCGACTGCAGCAACTCGCGCGTCCGCTCCTGAACGGCCTGCGTCTGCTCGTTCGTGTTCCGCCTGACGCGGACGACTTTCTCGAACTCGTCGACGGCCGAACGCGCGGCGTCGCGAATCTGTCCGACCGATTCACCGGGATTGGCCGCTTCGTCGTGGTTGATCCAGAAGTACGAGTCGAGAATATCGGTCGTCTGCTTGACCAGATCGACGTACAGGCCGGCGTAGGTGTCCTCCTTGTCGATGAGGTTGAGCACCTCGTGGCATTCCGCCATGCCGCGGACAATGTCGCGGTTGCCGATCTTGTACAGGTACGAATCGGTGTCGGTCGTCGGGACGTAGTTCTCCCCGACGTACGGCGTCTGCCACACCTGAATCGCATGGTGCTTCTGCGGCTCGTGGTGCGCCTTGAACTGCACCATCTCGCCGCCGTTGAACATCGTGAACCCGCTGCAGACCACAGGCGTGTCGACGCGCTGCGCGATCAGGTTGTAGCCCAGCAGCACATACGCGCCCGACTCCGGCTGGTGAAACACGAACAGCGTATCCTCGCCGTTGGGGCTGGCGATCCGCCGCTCGAACAACAGGCCCTGCAGGTCGCTCTCAAACGTCTTGTGCTCACCCGACTGCAGGTAGTACCCGTTCGAGAAAATGAGCCCGTGATCGTCCGGCAGCAGGACGCACGAATGTGCGATCGAATCGACCCGCCGGGCCTGCTGGATCTTGGCGTTGTAGACGATGTACCGGAACTGCGCTTCCTGATACGGCTTGATCTTGAGCAGCACCGTGTTGCCCACGATCGCGTAATGGATCTCGGCGTCGTCGAGCGTCTGATCGTGATCGTCGACCGGTTCTGAATAGATGCCCCGGCCGGAATCGGTATTGTCCTCGATCTTGATCGTCAGGTCGCCCCCGACCGTCTCGACGAAGACGCGATCATCGATCGAAACGTGCGGGTGCGTCCCGTGCCGGTGCATGTCGCGCGTGGCGCGAATCCATTCGAACTCATGTTGTGCAGGGTAGCCCACTTCATGATCGCTGCGATTGTCCAGGTACCGCAGCGTGTCGCCTTCGACGAGCCACTTGAACGTCTTGATGTCCCGCGGCGTCTTGCCGACCTGAAACACCATGAACAGGTGCGGCCCGCGCGCAAAGAACCGCGCAAACGTGGCGTTCTTGTAATAGCGGTAGACGTCCTTGAAATCCTTCTCGAACTGCGGATCGGCAAGGAATTCCAAGCCCACGGGTTGCAATCTGTGGGCTTCGTCCGCGCCTGGCGCGATGTATTCATACGCCGCGAAGACGTCGGCGATGTTCCGCTCGGTCTGCAGCCCGAAGTGAACGTTGTATCCGAACAGGAACCGGTTCCCGACGGCGACCATGTCCCGCGCGATGCAGTTGTGATCCGTCGTAATCCGTTCCGTCGCCAGCAGCTTGAGGTCGATCGAGCCGAAAACCTCCTTGCGGCTTTCATTCAGCCGGGCCAGCCGGGCGCGCAGCTCGTCCCCATATCCGCGCAAGCGATTGCGGATGATCTCATACGTGCCGCCCTCCAGTTGCGGCTCCGCGTCCGTCGATGCTGTGGCCTGTTCGTCAGCCATGTCACAACTCAATAGACCGCGGATAACGCGGATTCAATCGCGGTGAAGGGGACCACAAAGGCACGAAGGGCACAAAGGGGTTGTGCAAGTATCAACGAGCACGCGCTCGTGGAATTGTTTCCCTCAGGCGGCCGGCACAGCCGGCCCTACTTTGTGTCCTTTGTGTCTTCGTGGTTCAATTCGCAATGGTATTGCGTGTGCCGCGTCAATCGCGGCCTATTCGCTCTTGCTCACTAGGTCGTCTCCCCAGCCGAGTTGCCGGATCTCGTCGAGTGTCGCCCACCGCGACGGTGGCTGCACGAGCGACGCACCGCAGGCGGGGCAGGGGAGGTCGGGTTGTTTCAGGTAGGTCGGGGCTTCGTCTTCCAGAGTAAACCACGCCGCGTCACATTCATCACACAGAATCAGGAAGTGCCTCTCCGAGGCGCACGCCCGAAGCCGTTTCGCCCCCTGCCCGCAGGCCGCACAGATTCCAAAGTGCTCCATGACGCCATCAGGGGTTCAAGGGAAAGGCGGTAATGACGTCGCGGTCCTCCAACACCAGCCGGATGTGCGATGCGGCGGGGTATCCATTCCTCAGACCGGCTCCGCCGCCGACGTATCCAACGCGCCGGCCCATATCAATTGTGTACGTGGTCCGTTGCCCGTTCCTTTCGATCTTAACCGGCGGTCCCCGTTGCCTTGCGATCGACCAGGCTTCGTCCAGAACCGCGAAGATTTCATCCCGGCCCCCGTCGAACACGCCGTGGATCGGACGCTCCGGTGCATCCTCCGCATGCCGCAGCACATGGTCAATCCGATGCCCCTCCCGGCTGCCGGGCTTGTAAACAAGACCGGCCGTCGACTCGAACACCCCGGGAGCGATTTCCGTCAGTTCGCCCCAGCCTTCGTTGGTTTCACTCTCAGCGCCGTGGAGTTCCTGTTCGGCTTCTTGCGTCGAGGAGTTGCGCGCCTGCGGCCCGCGTTCCCCATCCGCCCGCTCAATCGCTCCGTCAAATCCGCTGCGATAGACCAGAGTGCCGGCGGCCAGTGCGATGATCGCCAGAGTCAGCCAGACCGGCCGCCGCGCCCGGCCGCTCCGATGACCCGCTTGACGCATCCGCCCCATTACCTCCTCGTTCCCAAACTTCCGTTTGGGAACGCTCCGTTTGCGAACGCCTTTGAAATCTGCTGATGCCGACTGCATCCGAACTCCCGTGGGGTGGGCCCAAACTTCCGTTTGGGCACAACGTGTCGTTCCTGAAACTCTTCACACCCCTCGTTCCCAAACTTCCGTTTGGGAACGCCTTCGGTTGCGTGTGCCCAAACGGAAGTTTGGGCACAAGGGGAAATCCGCCGAATCAGCGTCATCCGCGGTCTATTCGACTGACTCAACGGCACCTTCTTCGCCCATCGTGACCTCCGCACGCTGGCAGCGTGCGCTACGGGCGATCAGGCGTTCGACTTCTCCTCGGCGCCCATCGCCCCCAGCCCCAGAGCGGCGATCTTCTTTTCGCCCAGTCCGGCCGACTTGATGAACCGCTGCAACTGTCGCAGTTCGTTGCTCGTGCCTTCGTCGTCGGACTGCACCAGCATCTTGGCAATCAAGGCGGTCACCGACAGGTCTTTCACGTCCTCGAAGCTGATCCCGAACTGACTCGCGAAACCGGTCAGCCTCTCGCGGAAGTCGCCGGCCGCTTCTCCGTCGAAGAACGTGTTCTTCACGTCGCTCAGCACGTCGCTGTTGTAGACCCAGCGATCGACCGCTTTGCCGGCTTTGATCGAGTCAACAATCTTGTCGAAGAACTCCGTCTCGCCGCCCACAATGTCGATCCGCGCCGTTTCGAGCGCCTTGCTGACGACCTCCGCCTGACGCTTGGCGATCTCTTCCTGGGCGTGGATCGCTTCGATCTCGATGTCCTTGTCCTTGTTCAGCCGCAGCTTGAACTCTTCGTGCTCGCGGCCCACGCCGTCGAAGAGCTTCATCGCCTCGGCTTTCTCTTCGATGCCCTTCGCCTCGGCGGCGAACTTCTGGTGCATCACGTCCGCCTCCGCCGCACCCTGTTTCTGGACGGCCACGGCGTTCGCCTCGAGCCCCTTGGCTTCCGCAATCGCCTTCTTCTGGATGACGTTCGCCTCGGCGGTCCCTTCCTTCTCGAGAGACTCCGCACGGGCCGCCTGCACTTCGGCTTCGGCCAGTCCGTCGGCGGCGACGGTCGCCTGCCGACCTTCGGCCAGCACTTTCTGCGCTTCGGACTGCTTCACGGCCGCTTCCCGCTCCGCTTCCGCTTCGATCAGCACCTGCCGCGCGTGATGCTCAGCCGCGTTCTTCTGAGCCTCAGCCGCCTTCACATCCTTGACCAATGCCGACTCCGCCGCTTCTTCGGCCGCGGTGACGGCCACTTTCTTCGATCGTTCGGCCGTTGCGAATTCTTCCGTATCCTTGATCCGCTGCTGTTCTTCGACCACCGTGCGCTCGACGGCGACCCGCTCGCGGATGACCTCCTGGATATTCCGCTTCTCGACTTCAATCGCCTTTTCCTTGTCGATGTCGGCCAGCCCGACCACGCGCTCGCGCTCGGTCACTTCCAGCATGCGATCCTTCTCGACCCGCTCTCTCTCGACCGCGTCGGTCCGCTCTTTGCTCCGCTCGGCGACAATAATCTGCCGGTCCTTGTTCTGCTCGGCGACGGCGACCTCTTCGTCCGTCGTAATGCGGGCCCGTTCGGCCTTCAGCCGTTCTTCCTGCTGCACCCGCGCGGCTTCGGCATGTTCCCGCGCCGAAATCGCGGCGATCTCCCGCTTCTGCTTCTCGACCGCCTCCACCCGCTGACGTTCCAGCTCCAGGATCGCCTCCTGGGCCTCGACGTCCTGCTTCTTGATCGTCTTTTCCTTCTCGCGCGTGATCTCGTTCGCGCGGACGTGCTCGCGAGCCGTCAGGTCGGTGATCTTCTTGATGCCCTCGGCGTCGAGGATATTCATCTGGCTCAGCAACTCGACCGGCGTCTGCTCGAGGAAGTCGATGGCGCAGTCGTCGAGAATGTAGCCGTTCAGATCGGTGCCGATGTGCCGCAGGATCTCGTCCTTGAACTTGTCCCGCTCGGTATAGAGATCGACGAAGTCGAAATGCTTACCGACCGTCTTCAGCGCCTCGGAGAACTTGGCGTCGAACAGTTCAACCAGCGCCTGATGCTCACTGGCCCGGCGGCAACCGAGCGACTGGGCCACCTGCAGAATGTCTTCCCGCGTGTTGTTCACGCGGACGAAGAAGGCGACTTCGATATCGGCTCGAATGTTGTCCATGCAGATCAGACCCGATTCCCCGCGGCGGGCGATCTCGATCCGCTTGACCGAAAGGTCCATCTGCTCCGCGCGATGCGCGACCGGGACGACAATCGTTCCCCGCCCGGTCGCCACGCGCAATCCACCGAACCCGGTGATAATCAGCGCCTCTTCCGGTCCGACCTTGCGATAGAAGCGCGAGGCCATCACCAGGAGGCCGAACAAAACGAAAACACCGATCACGCCGGCAACGATGTATTCCATGATCCGAGGTCCTTTTTGTCGCGTGTGATGAATTGCTGGGTCAGCTCTTCATCGTGCGGACGTAGTACAGGTGCTGGTCCTGTGAATAGTCAACGATCTCCGCGGTCTCGCCCTTCGCAATGGGTCCATCCATCGACCGCACGTTCAAAATCAACGGCGCTCCGTCCGATTGGCAACTGGCCCGCCCGTGTTCCGGCGTCGCCTCGCTGCTCGTAATCACGCACGTTCGCCCGATCATCGATTCGACCGGGTTTGGTTCCACCAGTTTCAGTTTCCCTTTCAGCGGCTGTGTGAGCAGCTTGGCTGCCACCAGGCCGATTCCCGTACTCCTCAGAATGGAAATCACGCATTCCCCCGCCGTGGGGTCGGTCATTCCCTTGTCCAGCATCGTCGAACTCAGCCACGCGGCCAGCCCAAAGACACTCATCCACACCATGAGCGGCACGTCGCCCAGGTTGAGCCATCTCAGGCCCACCAGTCCCCAGTCGAACAGCGACTCATGCCCGTCGAGCCCAGGGTCGAGGTCGATGTCGAAATCGAACATGTCGACGTCGAGCGCGCCCAGGATCACAACCAGCCAGTAGGCCAGCACCGCCGACAGGAGCAACGAAAACGGCAGCGTCGGCCACGAAAACCAGGTTTGCAGGGATTCCACCATCGTTGCTCTCCCGATGCCTGCACGTTGACAATATGCAACATGCACGGCGACCGATTCGATTGGCAAACGGATTCCGTCTGAATCGGATCACAAAAATCAGGCCCCTGACCGAAGTTTGTCAGTTGGGATCATTGATCCGTCTGCGCCGATTGTCCGCAATCGCCGACCTGCCGCGATCGCCGGACCGACCGGAAGCCCCGCTTATACCACATGCGAGCGATGAGGCACGACGATCCGGCGAGCGCAATCGCCGGAGAGTCGCAAGCGCACCCTGCGTAAGAAAAAAGAGACCCGGCCTCTTCAGGAAGCCGGGTCTCTGACGATTTCTGCGTGCGGCCGCTGTCCGGACTATTCGTTCTCCGGCGCAGGCGGCGGAAGTTCAGGCGGGGCCTCACCATCGTCGAGCGGCAGCGGCGACGACTCTCCCAGGTCGAGTTCCGGAACATCGACCGGCGGAATCTCCGAAGCCGCGGCCGAGTCGCCTTCCTGCAGGCTGCCGATGAACCTCTGAGCAAACGTCATCAGCCCCTGGTCGTGAAGTTCGAACACCATTCCTTCCAGGTAGTCAAGTTGCTGCTGCTGAGCAGGATCTGCGGCGGAGGCACGCATCCGGTCAATCAGGGCCAGTCGCCGGGCGAGCAACCGGTCGCGATACGAAAGCGGAGCAGCCGGAGCAACCACCGCCGGATCGAGACCCTCGGGCGGCAACGGCGTCGCAGCGCCCTCCGCGTCCTCGGGCAGCGGCAGCGGCGGCACCAGCACGTCGTCGCTCTCTTCGGCATCAACAGGCTGCGGGGCGATTTCCTCGCGGCTGGCCGGAGTGACGGCCTGCGGCGCAACATTTCCGTGCCGCCGCGCATGCCTCATCTTGTGGCGAGAATGTCTGGCCGAGTGGCGGCCCGACCCGACCCGACGCAAGATGTCCAGCACCAGACCGGAAACGTCAGTGTCGCCCTCATCGTCGACTTCAACTTCTCCGTCGTCGTCGATCTCGATCTCAGCCGCATCGCCGTCGCGCCGACTGTCGAGAGCATCGTCATCGCGCGACTGAGCTTGTGCGTCTCCGATCGTCAGCATCCAGGCGCACGCACAGCACAACGTCCATCTCAATACCATCATCCACCTCCCTGATCGCGGGTCAGAGTCGAAACGGCGCAGACGGCCCGAATCAGCGGGCCGATCGTCTGCGGCAGCCCTCATTCTAGCAGGTCCAATCCCGCCGGAAACCCGCCCTCGACCGCCGCAGCCGACAGCCAGGAAATGTCACAGGCGACCCAACCGAACTCGCCAACTCCCGCTTTCATGCGTCGACCGATCCCCGGCCTGCCGACCTATCCTCAGTCCCTGGCGACACTTTCGGAAAACAACTGCTGCTGGTATTCGTGAAAGCTGACCCACTCGATCTTGTCCGAATCGAGCAGCCGCTCCCAGAAATTGATGTGCGTCTTGTCGGACGGCTGGAGTTCCCACTGGAACTTGTGACTGGCCCGCAGCACCACCTCTTCTTCATCGATCTGCGTCCGCAGTTCGACCGAAGTCGGCAGCAACCCCTTCTCCATCAGGCTCGCATTGAGCGCCACGCGACTCGCCGGGTACATCGAATGCGGGTGCAGCACGTAGTTCAGTCGGCACGCCCAGTCAGCGTAAACCAGGTACTGACGAATCACCTGCGCGTCTTCGATCCGCGCGGTCTCGACGTTGTAACTCAGCGTATCGCCGGCCAGTTGCAAACGGTTCAACGTCGGCTCATACCGTTCCTCAAACTTCGGCTGGAGCTGAAACTCGAGCGCCGCAGCCCGGCGGCGATCGGCCCGGTCGTCGCTGACCGACAACTCCTGAAGATACTTCTCCGCTTCATGACGAGCGACGTTCAGGAATTGGTGCAATTCGCTGAACTCCACTCGCGCCGCGATGTAAGTGTCGCCGTTCATGATCACAAACCGGTCATGAATCGGCTCGAAGATCACAACCTCGTCGAAGTCCTCCATCCAGTCATAAACTTTCCCGGCGTGGAACAGCGTCAGGCTCCGCCCGACCACCGGAGAATCTGCCGCGTCTTTGCCCACTCGCGTGACGGTCGTATACACCGTGACGTCGTCTGCCGCGGCGCTCGCGGGAACCGTTGTCGCCAGTAACATTGCCGCAAGAATATTCGTAAACCGACTCATGGCGACCTCCTTGTCGCAGTTCGTGAGGTGACTTCTTTGACGTACACATCGCGCGACGATCCTGCCGCGCGTCGTTTCACTTCCGTTTCACAAGACCTGTATTATTCCTCGCTCGGCCGAACGTCGACCGGAACTCCCCAGCGCCGCTCGCTCTCCAGTGCCGCCAGGGCCACCGCCACGATTTCGACCATCTCCTGCCGCGTGACGAGTTCCTCACCCGATTCGAGCGCACGCACGATCGCCCGGCAGAGGTTTCGATACGCGTAGATTGTCGAAACCGGCCGCGGCAGCACCGCCTGCTCGCAAAACGCCACGAGACCGTAGGCCGTCGAACCGGTTCGCAGTCCCCGCAGCGTGGCGACCCGTCCGTCGTCCCACGTTCCGGTGACGACGTCGACCCCATCCGTGTGCGAAGCACTCACCCGGCGGCATCCCGGTCCCATCAATGTGCACATCAGTTCGAGGGCGTGAACCCCGTAATGCAACAGTCCGGGATTCCCTTCCGCCCGTTTGGCCGGGCCGTAACTCACCAGTCCGTGCAGCGGACCGCAGGAATCGATCAGTCGCTTGAGCGCCAGCACTTCTTCCGAGTAACGCAGCGCCGAGGAGTACAACAACTGCGCTCCGCTCGAATCGGCCAGTTCGACAATCTGCCGCGCGTCCTCGACGGAACAGGCGAACGGCTTGTCGACGAACGTCGGAATCTTCGCTTCCAGAAACGGACGCGCCCGTTCGAGGTGCGCCGCGCCGCACAGCGAAAGCACGAGCGCCGCATCAATCTTGTCATGCAGCGCATCGGGCGAGTCGACGATCTCGACGCCGGCGTCGATCATCTGTTCAAGAAATCCCGGGATCCGTTCCGGAGCCATCTCCGACGTCCCCGGCCAGCCCGCCACCACGCGCGCACCATCGACGTACTGATCGGGATTCAGCCCGACCTGGTTGAACCGTCGCGTGAACTCGATCGAGTGCGACGAATCGAAATCGACGATGCCCAGACGCAGCATGAGGGTAGGGCGGCAACCCAGGCGACGGTCGACAGCCAGCGCGATGCGCGTGCTGTGGACGCACTCTGCCCGAGGCGACACCGTTAAGAATGGAATTGCTGAGGGAAACTGTGAGACGGAACAGGGAGGGGGCCGGAGACTAATCGGTCCACAAAGTTGCGGCAACAGGAAGTTCCAAGCTTGGTCAGGCCCCGATTTCGAACACCCAATCACCGATGGGACACCGGCAATTTCCGCCGTTCCTGTTTCCCCGAGCAATCGTGGACTGGTAAATTGGGCATGGCGTGCCGCAAGCGAACGCAACGTCGTCGATCGGCCGCGCCGCTCGGCCGCTTCAATCGCAGCTTCCGGAACAGCGAGACCACCATGCTCACCCGGAGACGATTCGTGCAACTCCTCACCGCCGGCGGAGCAATCGCCGGATTGCCCCCCGGTCTCCTCGCAAAGGGGCAATCCCCGGCGGGCCGTGTCACCGTCGACCGGATTCGCTCCGGCGAAGACCTCTTCACCTATGTTCGCCGGCAGCGCGGTCAGTTCGATGCCGCGCTCTACCGGCAGATTCTCGGCGCGGCCAACCCTTTCAAAGAGGGGGACGAAATCGTCGGCGTCGCGGCAGCGGACGACCAGTCGCGACAGAACGCGCGATCACTCATCGCCGCCACCCGCGTGGGAGACCTGGCTGCGCACCCCGTCCATGAAGACGACCTGCACCGCTTCATCACCGCCGGATTTAACGACCGTGATGACCAATCCTCCAATTTGACGCTGGGAGAGCTTCAGGAGTTCGTCCTCACACAATCCGAGGATGACGTCAAATCGGCCGCGGCCGGTCTCACCAGCGACGTGATCGGCTGTCTCGTCAAGCTGATGACGAATGAAGAACTCATCGCCGTCGGCGCCAGACTCTTTCATTCGCTGCCCGACAGCAACATCGGCGGCGAAGGCTATCTCTCCGCCCGGATTCAGCCCAACTCACCGACCGACAACCTGGACGACATCCGCTGGCAGGTATTCAGCGGCTGGTCCTACGCCGTCGGGGATGCCCTTCTCGGGACAAACCCCGTCTCGAGCGATCCGGCTTCGGTCGCAGCGGTGGAAGGCACTCTGCAGGATCTGCTGGTCACCTTCGGAATCGACAACGTCCTCCCCCATTGCGTGCTGGCCCATATCGACGTCCAGGCCGAAGTGGAACGCACCTTCCCCGACCGCACAGCCCTCTGGTTCCAGAGCATCGCCGGAACGGACGGCGCCAACCAGACGTTCGACATCAGCATCGAGAAGATGCGCGACTACGCGGCTCAGCGCACCGGCAAATTCGGCCTCTACTTCGAAACCGGCCAGGGGGCCGACTTCACCAACGGCCACGCGCACGGATTCGACATGGTCCTGCACGAGTCCCGCAAGTACGGCTTCGCCCGCGCTCTGACGAAGATCGTCGCCGACGCCCAACGCAACGCCGGACGAGTCCCCGCGCCGTGGGTGCATCTCAACGACGTCGCCGGCTTCATCGGACCGGAAGTGTTCCGTACCCGCGAGCAACTCGTCCGCTGCTGCCTGGAAGACATCGTCATGGGCAAACTGCACGGTCTGACCATCGGCCTCGACGTCTGCTCGACTCTGCACATGGACGTTTCGCTCGCAGACCTCGACTGGTGCCTCGACCGCATCATGCCGGCCTGTCCCGCGTACCTGATGGCGCTGCCGACCAAGATCGACCCGATGCTCGGCTACCTCACCACCGGCTACCAGGATCACGTGCGCCTCCGCGAAAAGTTCGCGCTTCGCGCCGACGACCGGGTGACGGCCTTCTTCCGCGAACTCGGCATCCTCGACGATCAGGACCGGCCGACCGAGCACTTCGGCGATCCACTCTGGGTCTACCTCCAATACCGCCGCCGCAAGGGCGATTCACGGACCGATGCAGACATCCGAAACGAGGGCCGCCGCCGGATGGAAGAAGTCCGCGGCCGCGGCGTCTTCCTCGCCGAAGGCTACGGCCGGCAATACGGAGACCTCGAAGAATCACTCGCAGCGAAAATCCAGCACATCTATGAGGATTCAAAGGAGTCAATCTGGGCCGAACTCACACCGGCCTTCATGGCAACCATTCCGGATCAGGTTTCCCTCACGACCCTCTCGATCGATCGCAACGACTACATTCTGCATCCGCAGTCCGGCGAGCAACTCTCGGATTCAGCCATCGAGACCGTTCATCGAGTCCGGAGGGAGCAGGCCGGCGAGTTCGACGTGCAGATCGTGATCTCCGACGGCCTCAACGCCCTCGCCATCTCCGACGAAGGACACCTCGACGTTTTCCTGTCCAAAGTTCGCGATGCGCTGAACCAGGCCGGTTATCGCCCCGCTCCGCAACACTTCGTCGTCACGTCGGGGCGCGTCCGGGCCGGCTACCGCATCGGAGAACTCCTCTTCGGAGGTCTGCCGGGGCCGAGAGCCATCCTGCACGTCATCGGCGAGCGCCCCGGCGCCGGTCACCACACGTTTTCCGTCTACATCACTGCACCGGACGGCGCCGTCTGGAACGAAGCGGGCCAAGTCGACCACAACATCACCAGAGTCGTATCGGGAATCGCCGTTACGGCGCTCGCTCCCGAGCAGGGCGCCGCCGAAACGGTTCGCGTGCTGAAGGCAATGACGAACTGAATCGGTCGCGCCCGTGGCAATCGTTTCAATCGGCAACTCGGTGAGAGACTTTCCGGCCGTAAGGTCGTTGGGAACCCATGTTATCGGACAGCGGAAGGGTGCAATGGCAAGCCTGGATTCAAGTCAACGTCGACCGGTCTACCTGCTGTGGTGCATCGCACTGCTGTTGGGGCGCTCACTCCCTGCATCCGGCCAACAGCCCGAGTCGTCCCCGGTCGATGCGGCCGCAAAGCTGCTTCAGCGGCAGGTCGCACATTTCGGCGACCGGCCGCACGGCTTGTCGCATGACTATTACGCAGCCACCGCCGTCATGAACTACGTTCAGTCGCGCGTCAGTCCGCTCAACTACTCGATGCTCATCCGCGCCGGTGAGCAACCGCCGCAGAATCCCGACGAATGCCTCGTTCGGGGCGCCGGGATCTGCGGCAGCCAGGTCGCCGTGTTTCTGGCTCTGGCCGAACGCATCGGATTGCAGGCGCGCAGCGTGGAATTCTACCCGCACGGAGAAACTCCCGACGAGAATTCCAGTCACATCGCCGTCGAAGTCTTCTACGACGAAGACTGGCATTTCTTTGACGTCACCTGGGGCACGGTGTTCCGGAAACCAGACGCAGCCCGCGACGACGTCCTCTCCATCACGGAGATTCTCGCCGCCGACTCCCCAAGAGACCTGGCCGAATCGAACGAAACTGACTTGTGGTTCCAGCAATGGATCGAGGCCGGTCTCGACCCGCTCGTCTACGTCGACTGGAAACCGACCGACGTCCTCCGCGGTCACTCCGGCACGATCCATCTGCGAGCGACCGCAGAACAGGATGGGGACGACGCCACCTACGTTCCCGTGCATCAACCCAATCACGTAGGCCGCCCCCCGTCATCGGTCGACGGCGGTTCCATTGAACTCCGATTGATCGACATCCATAGCCGGCCGCACCGCATCACGATTGAGGTTCTGGGAGTGGCCGGGACCGGAACACTCGTTGTAGGAACTGGAACAGACGCCATCCAACTCGAACTGTCGGAAATCGATCCCGGCGAACTCTCTCTCTCCCTCGAGCGGGTTGCCGTCGAGGACGAATTGTCGGTCTCGGTCACAACCGGCGATCCGCAGGAGATCGGCTACCTCGTGTTTCAAAAGATCCGGCTTCATCAGGCAGAAGAGTAAGCCGATCGATGTTTCCCTCGTCGGCACAACCCATCGGTTCCCGTTGATGGTTTCCATGGACGGGGTTATGCTGGTCACTGTCGGCAGACGAATGAACTGTTGGAGAAGCCGCGATGCTCACGATCCACGGACATCCCCAGACTGTTTGCAGCGGCGCCACGCGCCGCGACGTGCTGCGGGCCGGGGGCGCGGGTCTCCTGGGAACGAGCCTTCCACAGCTTCTCGCGGCCGAAGACGCCGGTCTTGTCGTCCAGCCCCGGGCGAAATCCGTCCTCTTTCTGTTCTTGTTCGGCGGTCCCAGCCAGCTCGAAACCTTCGACATGAAGCCCGAGGCGGCGACAGAAATCCGCGGACCGTTCAAGCCGATCGCCTCCCGCTCTCCGGGACTTCGCATCTGCGAGAAGCTTCCGAAGCTGGCTGCGATGTCGGATCAGTACGCCGTCATCCGCACCATCGCGCACGAACAGAACGACCACAATGCCGCCCACTACATCCAGACCGGCCACCCGATGCCGCCCGCCGAGCGCGGCCCCGCCCGCGTCAACGCCGCCGAAAACGACTGGCCCGCGTTCGGATCGGTCGTCGAGTACCTCGATCAGCAGCGCGACCGGCAACGACCGCTCGCCGAGCGACGAAACTTTCCAAGCTACGTCTATCTGCCGAATCGGTTGGGGCACATTCAGGGCTACGACCGCCTCGGTCAGTACGCCGGTTGGCTCGGCCGTTCCTACAACGCCCTCGCCACGAAGATCAGCAAGCGCGACGCGAGCGACAACCCCTACTTCCGCGACTGCACAGACGACGAACTCAATTTCCAGATCGAAGGCGTGCAGGCCCAGTCGGAAGTCAGCCTCGATCGGCTTGTCCGCCGCGAGAGCCTGCTGACGCAGTTCGACGCGGCCCGCCGGGAACTGGACAGCTCATCCCGTGTGCAGGACTTCGAGGACAGCCGCCGCCGCGCCTTCGACCTCGTCACCTCCGACCGCATGCGGACCGCCTTCGACATCAGGCAGGAGAACGACGCGTTGCGCGATCGCTACGGCCGCCATCTGTTCGGCCAGTCGGCGCTCATGGGTCGGCGGATGATCGAAGCCGGAGCCCGGTTCGTGACCGTCCTCTGGGATTGCCCCGACGGTTACAGTTGGGACAGTCACCTCAACTCCGACGACGTCCGCGACCACCTCCTGCCCGGACTCGACCAGACGTTGTCCGCCCTGCTGGAAGACATGCAGGACCGCGGTCTGCTGGACGAAACGCTCGTGGTCTGTCTCGGGGAGATGGGCCGCACGCCGCGCGGCAAGGCGGGCTGGGGACGAGACCACTGGAGCTACAGCTTTCCCGCCGTGCTGGCCGGCGCAGGAGTCCGGGGAGGCGCTGTCTACGGCACCTCTGACAAAGACGCCGCCTATCCCATCGAAGGGGCCGTCCGCCCCATCGACCTCGGCGCCACGATCTTCAGCGCGCTCGGCATTTCGCCCGAGACCCGCGTTCACGACGCCTTCGGCCGCCCCGTCCCGATCATGGACGGCGGCCGACCGCTCTCAGCGATCTTCTCCTGAGCACTCTGAAGTCCGTTTCTCAGTTTCTGGGATGCGACGATCGCCATCAAACTGCCCAGCGCGGACGTTGTCGGCAGGACTCTTCTCGATCACGGCCTTGGAAGGCTGTTGTTTACGCACAAGTCTTCCCAATTCCCTCGTGCGACGTTGGCCAGAAACGCCGACTGCGAGCGACGCTGAAGGCGTCGCACAGCAAAGCCGGGGGTCGCGACGACAGGAGCGCACCCCCGGTTTGAGGTTGGCGCGCGTGCAGGAACGCTGAAGGCGTTCGACAGGCTGCGGCGCGTCACTGTGGAACTCTTTCAGAGTTCACGGAATCCTTGCCCACGACAACCCAGGGTGACGCGGCTGCGCCGCTCACCCTGGGCTCCGCTGTCGTACGCCTTCAGCGTACGATTGGCGCCCGCGCCGCGTTGACGGAGCCAGCGTGATCTCGAGATGTGTGTAAACGACAGGTTTTCAACCTGTCCTACGAAGGAACGAGCCGCGCGTGTTCAACAACTGCCGAAATCCGCGCGGATACCCACGTGCAGGGTTTCGTGGGGGTTCGCGATCCCGCCCACCCGAAAACAAGGCCCTGACAGGCCACTCAATCGACGTAGAGAAACTCGTTCGCATTGAGCAGTACGTGGCACAGGTCGACCAGCGCCTCCCGTCGCGGATCGTCTCCCGCCTCTCCGGCAACCGAAGACGATTCACGATCTTCAAGAAACCGCACCGCCCGCTGCAGTTCCGAGTCGGAAGGCTCTCTCGCGAACGCCAGACGATAGGCGTGCCGGACCTGAGAATCCGCAGCCCCGGGAATCTCCTGCGCAACCCGGTCGGCGAATCGATCGGCCCGTTCCAGCACCCAGTCGCCGTTGATCATCAGCAGCGACTGACCCGGCGTCGTCGTCACGTTCCGGTCGCCCGTTCCGGTAATCCGGTCCGGGAAGTCGAACACGTCCAGCACCGGATCCCGCTCGTTTCGCATCATCCTCAGATAGACCGCACGTCGCGGGACGTCCGGGCCGACTCCCGGTCCTCCCTCGGTCAGACTCAGTTCGCCGCTCACGGCGAGCATCGAGTCTCGAATCTGCTCGGCTGACAGCCGCCGTGCAGG
The DNA here is from genome assembly GCA_003388505.1 of Planctomycetota bacterium. Classification (GTDB taxonomy): domain Bacteria; phylum Planctomycetota; class Planctomycetia; order Planctomycetales; family Planctomycetaceae; genus MB-PLM-1. The sequence continues at coordinate 144,524 of QQVO01000012.1, read as the reverse complement.
GTACCGCCACAGCAACCGATTCGCAGGATCCGCCGCCATCGCAGCGTCCGGCATCTCTCGCAACGATGTCTGCCGAAACGTCGCCGAACGGAGGATCTTGCGGTGCAATTCCTTCAGACTCCAGCCGTCGTTGACGAACTGGACGGCCAGCCAGTCGAGAAGTTCGGGATGCGAAGGCGCTTCTCCCAACCGCCCGAAATCACTGGTCGTGCTGACAAGCCCCGTTCCAAAGTGCTCCTGCCAGATGCGGTTGACGATCACCCGCGACGTCAAAGGATGATCGGGGCGGGTCAGCCAGCGTGCCAGCGCCAGCCGCCGTCCGGTCGTCTGCGGCAATTCCGGAATCGGTTCGATCGTCGCCGGCTCCGGCTCGAAGAGCGTCGGGAACCCTGGCTCGATCTCACCCAGTCGCTCCTTGCCGTCAATAAACACGACTGGAGCGACCGGTCCCGTATCAGCGACAGTCATACCGCTTGGCAAAGGCTCGGGCTTGAGGTCCGCAAACTCAGCCAGTTCCTGCTGCAGCGACTCCCACCGCGCCTGATCCTCCTTGCTCAGTTTCGAGGCGTTCTGACCTTCCGTGCCGATCGCCTGCAGCCACACCAGCCGCGCAATCTGCTTCTCGTACGATGTCCTCTCTTCCTCCGGTTTCGCCCAGATGGCCTGGATCTCAGGCGCGAACTTGGCCACCGTGGCTTGCTCCGCCTTTTCGCGCTGCTTCTCCTCAATCTCTTCAATTGCGGCCAACACGTCGGCGGCGGCCTCCCGCCAGGCGGCTTCCTGCTGCCGATGGCGTTCAACCTCGGCCGCGCTCGCCAGCGGAACTTCGTCACGGAACGAAACATTCACCAGAAACGCCTGCAAACGGTAATAGTCCTTCTGCAGAATCGGGTCGAACTTGTGGTCGTGGCACCGCGCACAGCCCATCCCCATCGCCAGAAACGTGTCACCGACATTGTCAGTGATGTCGTTGAGCATGTCCTGCCACTGCCCCTCGGCGTCACGCTGGTTGTATTCGTAGATCCCGTGCCGCAAATATCCCGTGGCCGCCAGCGCTTCCGGGTCTCCCGGCGCCAACTCATCTCCCGCCAACTGCTCCATCACGAACCGGTCGTACGGCTTGTCCTCGTTGAACGCACGCACGACGTAATCGCGATAGCGCCACGCATCAGGCCGCAGATGATCCGCCTTGTACCCGTCCGACTCGGCGAAGCGCACCAGGTCGAGCCAGAACACCGCCCACCGTTCGCCGTACCGGGGGCTGTCCAACAGACGGTCGATCAGGTTCTCCACAGCCCGAGGCGAATCGTCGCTCAGAAACGCATCGACGTCTTCCGGCGCGGGCGGCAAGCCGACCAACTGCTGATAGAGCCTCCGCACGACCGTCACCCGGTCCGCCTCCTCGGTCGGCTCGAGACCTGCTTCCGACAGCCTGTGGTACACGAAGTGATCGATCGGCGTCCGCGACCAGCCGCCGTCCTCCACCTCGGGCACGTCCGGGTCGGTCAGCGGACGGTACGCCCAGTGGTTACGGTCTTCGTCCGTGATATCGGGCTCAGTTCGCGCTGACGCAATCGTCTCTCCGTCCGGCCACGGCGCGCCGGCCTTCACCCAACGGACGAGAGTCGCAACGTCTTCCTCCGGAAGCTGCCCTTTCGGCGGCATCTCGAACGACTCGTAACGCACCGCCTCAATCAGCAGGCTCTCATCGGGCTTTCCCGCAGCGATCGCCGGCCCCGAATCACCGCCGCTGAGAATCAACTCGCGGGCGTCGAGCCGCAGTCCCCCCTTCTGCTTCTCCGCGGCGTGACATTCAAAACAGTGCTCGACCAGCAGCGGCCGCACGTCGGTCTCGAAAAACCGGATCTGTTCGGGACGAAACTCTGTCTCCACGCCGCCATCCGCAGCCTGCACAATGCCGCTCAAGACAGACAAGATCACGGTTGCCCGCGTCAGATTCAAAAGATGCATCGCAACTCGGTTTTTCGAGGACTCAATCAATACCTCGTTCCCAAACTTCTGTTTGGGAACGCCCCTCTGAGTTGACCGCACTGACACCTAACCGAAAGTGGAGCGCAACCAACCTGACCGTCCACCCAATTCTAACGCCGTCGTCAAGCCGGCGAAACAACCGGAACGAAACGTAGCCGAAGTCGTGAGTCTTCGGACGAACAGGAAAGAACACCCACACGTCATTCCTCGTTCCCAAACTTCCGTTTGGAAACGCGCCTTGAAGCGACCGCACGAACACGCAGCACCCCCGCTCTCACCCCGAGCCTCCGCAGAACCGTGTAACGTTTACAATCTGCCGCCGCCCCAATTGAAAACTTGTTCAAGTCTGCTTGACGGTTTGCGGAATTTCGCCAAAATCCCGGCCCGCCGAATCGATGGCCTGATTCGGAGTCCACTCCAGACCCGCCGGACGACCTTTCTTTTCCCTTCCCAGTCCGGCACGACCCAACTGATCATGGACCTGATCGCGAAGCGCGCTCCCGCGCGCTTCGCCGGGCAAGGACGCCCCTCGTTTATGAATCCCGCGAACCGGCCCCCCTCGATGAGCGTCAGCCTGCGGCGACTGCTGCCGTCGGCCAGCTTCGTCGGCTGTGCAGACATCGTCGCCTCCGACGTGGCCGAAGACAGCCGCCAATGCCGGCCGGGAGGCGTGTTCGCAGCCATCCCCGGCAAAACACACACCGGTTCCGACTTCGTCCCCGATGCGCTCGCACGGGGAGCGATCGCCGTTCTCACGAATCACGCGCTCCCCGCCGCTCACGTCCCGCAGTGCGTTGTTCCGGACGTCCGCGCCGCATACGCCACCGTTTGTCACGCGCTGTACGGATACCCCTCCTGGCGTCTCGGGCTGATCGGCGTCACAGGCACCAACGGAAAAACCACCACCACCTGGCTCGCGCGTTCGATCCTTGAGTCGGCCGGACAGCCCACCGGATTGCTCGGCACGGTCGAATACAGCGACAGCCTGCAGCGATCCCCCGCCCGGCTCACGACCCCTGACTCCAAGACCTTCGCGGCCTGGCTGTCGTCGATGGTGGCCTCCCGCGCCCGGTACGCCGCCGTGGAACTCTCCAGCCACGCCCTCGAGCAATATCGTTGTGCCGGCACCCTGCTCGACGTCGCCGTTGTCACCAACATCACCCGCGATCACTTCGACTACCACGAAACCGCCGAAAACTACGTCGCCGCAAAGTCGAAAATTCTGCAGATGGTCAAGCGCGGCGGCCTGGTTGTCCTCAACGCCGACGACCCCATCTCCGCCGTTCTGGCGCAGCAGATCCCCGCCACTTGCCAGTTGCGAACAATCGGGCTCGACGCCCATGCTGATCTGTCAGCACTCATCACCGAAGAATCCGCCGACGGCTGCCAGTTCACCCTGCGCAGCGGTCCGGAACAGGTCGATGTCCAGACTCCGTTGGTGGGCCGCCACAACGTCATGAACTGCCTCGCCGCGGCCGCCGCCTGCCAGCACCTCGGCCTCTCGTTGCCGCAGATCGCGGCCGGCATTCGAGGCGTCGCGTTCGTTCCCGGGCGACTGGAACGGGTCGACGTCGGCCAGGATTTCAGCGTCTACGTCGATTACGCACACACCGACGACGCCCTCCGGCACGCAATTCAATCACTTCGCCGCATCACGCCCGGACGCGTCTTCTGCGTCTTCGGCGCGGGAGGCGACCGGGATGCGAACAAACGGCCTCTGATGGGCGAAGCCGCAACGGCCGCAGACGTCATGGTCGTCACCAGCGACAACCCGCGCTCCGAACCGCCGGACCGCATCATCGACGACATTCTGCGCGGAACTCCGGATGCCGCCGCCCAGGTGCACGTCGAGCCGAATCGCAGTCACGCCATCGGCTGGGCCGTCCGCCACGCCAGAGCCGGCGACGCCGTCCTCGTCGCGGGCAAAGGTCACGAGCAGGATCAGATTGTCGGATCGCAGCGGCTGTCGTTCGATGACCGCATCGAATGCCGGTCCTGGCTGAATCGCCTTCACAGATCCCCGCATCGCGAAATGCAACAGGCCTGAACTCAAGAAGGATCACCTCCGGCGGCCCGAACTCGCCGCCCTGGCTCAGACACGTCATGCAGTCGGTCACCCTCAACGAACTGGTCGCCGCCACCAGCGGCAAGCCGGTCGGCATTTCGGACGCCGAGCGAAGTTTCGACAGGATCGAAACCGACTCGCGACGGGTGCGCCGCGGCGATCTCTTCTGGGCTCTCCGGGGCGACCGGCACGACGGACACGACTTCCTGCACGAAGCCCACTCCCGCGGAGCCCTGGCCTCAATCGTCGCCGCAGAAAGAAGATCCGACGCCCTCGGACCGGCCGTCATCGTCAATGACACGCTCCACGCCCTGTGGGACTTCGCGGCCTGGCACCGCCGCCGCCTTGAATCTCTGGTGATCGCCATCACCGGCAGCGTCGGAAAGACTTCAACACGTCACATGCTGGCCTCAACGCTCTCCATCCGCTTCGAAGGCGCAGAGAGCCCGCAGAATTTCAACAACCACTTCGGCGTACCGCTCAGCCTGTGTTCCATCGAATCCCATCACGAATTCGCCGCGATCGAACTCGGCGCCTCGGCCGTTGGTGAGATCGCCCGACTGGCGGCGCTCGCGCAGCCGGAAGTCGGAGTCGTCACCGCCGTCGCCCCCGCCCATCTCGACGGCTTCGGAACGATCGACGACGTCTGCACCGCCAAGGGCGAATTGATCGAGGCGATTCCCGAGAGCGGCTTCGCCGTCATCAACGGCGACGACGAACGGGCCAGATCTTTGGCCAATCGAGCCCGCTGCCCCGTCCTCTTCGCCGGAGAACGCGCCGGAAACGACGTCGTCGCCCGCCGAATTGAAATCGATAACGACCGGCTCCGGTTCCATGTCGACCGCTCCCGGTTCATGGTCCACGCCGCCGGCCGCCACTTCCTGACCTCCGCCGTGTTGACGGTTGCCGTCGCCCGCGAAATCGGGATGGATGACGCAGACATCGCCGCCGGTCTCGCAAAGTTCCGCCCCATGCCGGGACGCTGCCGGGTCTCCACGATCGGTCCCTGGACGGTCATCGACGACACCTACAACGCCAGTCCGCAGTCAATGCACGCCGCATGCCACCTCTTGCGAGACTGGAAAACGACCAGCCATCGGATCCTCGTCGTCGGAGACATGCGCGAACTCGGACACGAAAGCGAGCACTACCACCAACAGCTCGGAATCGACGTCGCCCGGAACGGAATCGACCGGTTGGTCGCGCTGGGCGCCCAGGCAGCAACTGTCGCAGGGAGTGCGAAACAAGCTGGCATGGATGCCGGCTGCCTGGGCGCCTGTCACGATCTCGACACACTGGCCGTCCTCCTCGATTGCTGGCTGGAACCGGGCGACGTCGTGCTCGTCAAAGGCTCGCGCGCAATGCGAATGGAAACAGTCGTCGAGTCGCTGCAACAACTGGCGACAGCCCACAAAAAGCGGATCCGGTCGCGCAAGGCGGCCTGAATCGGTAGCAATCATCGAATCCAAGAGAACTCGTTCAGGAAGGAACTATTGAGCCCTGCTGTGTGCTGTCGGTTTGCGGGAATCGGCAGCACCGTCCCCGGCGTCTCGGATGGAAGCGCTACAGGCAATTGGGTCATAGTGGTTACTGGGTCGATCACTCCAATCGCCGCTTCACAGCAGGGCTTGTTTTTCCTTTCGCGACCAGGCAACCCCGTTCGAATCGCAGATCAACCGACTGCAACATGGGCCCCCGCAATTCCGATGTTGATCTGGCTCCTCGAACAAATTCGCCCCTTCGCTTCCCAGATGGAAGCGCATACCACGGGCGATTCCCGCGTCTTTCTGACGGCAAGAACCGCGGCCGCCGTTGTCACGTCGTTTCTCACCGTGCTCCTGCTCGGACCGATCGTCATTCGCTGGCTGAAAGCCAGGTTCCGCGAGCGGATCGACTCCGCCTCCGAAAAACTCAATGAACTCCACTCCACGAAGTCCGATACCCCCACGATGGGCGGCCTGTTCATCGTGGCCGCGATCGTCGCATCCGTCCTGCTGTGGGGCGATCTCTCGAACGCCTACCTGCAAATCGGACTCTTCGTCGCCTTGAGTTTCGGAACGCTCGGCGCCGTTGACGACTGGATCAAGCTGCGAACGGCCCGACGCGGCCTCACCGTCAGGCAGAAGCTCTCCCTGCAAGTTCTCCTCGCCGTCATCGCCGGCGGCTGGTTGTACGCCGTTCAAGCGTCCAAACCGATGGGAACCGACCTCATCTGGCCCATCGGAAACGTAGCGCTGCCGCTGGGAGTCGGCTTCCTCGGATGGTGCGTGCTCGTCCTCGTCGGCAGTTCAAACGGCGTCAATCTGACGGACGGCCTCGACGGTCTCGCCAGCGGATGCGTCGTATTTGCGGGCGCGGCCTTCGCCGCTCTCTGCTATCTCGCCGGGCATAGCGTCCTCTCCGCGTACGTCGGCATCCCCTACGTCTCCGGCAGCGGCGAAATGGGCATCCTCCTCGGCGGGATGGTCGGCGCGATGCTCGGATTCCTGTGGTACAACTGCCACCCTGCGCAAGTCTTCATGGGAGACACCGGCGCGCTGCCCCTCGGAGCGCTGCTCGCCCTGGCGGCTTTGGTCACGCGACAGGAAGTCTTGCTGCTGGTCGTCGGCGGAGTCTTCGTCGTCGAGACGCTCAGTGTGCTGGCGCAGGTCGGCTGGTTTCGCATCACCGGCAACCGCCTCATCGCCTGCAGCCCGCTGCACAATCACTACCTCTTTCGCGGCATGGACGAACATAAAATCGTCGTCCGCTTCTGGATCGGCGGAGCCCTCCTGGCACTCGTCGCCGTCGCCAGTCTCAAGATTCAATAGCCAACTGCAGACGCAACGTTCCGCCGCGACCTGCACGGCACCGCTCCGCGTTGAATCGCGGCTCGATTCCTCTCTCCTCACTCTCACAGAACGCACAACCGCGACGACCTGCCGCCGGGCTCCCCTAGTCCCCGTGGGACCGTCACATCCGGTCCCTCGACCTGCCGTGTTTCTGCTGGATTCTCGCGCCGGACGGTGACGTGGGGCTATTATTTCCGGTTCCGCGCTCCAGAGAGTCCCCCACAGCATTCGAGGCGGTCGCCCGACAGCCAGCAACAGGTCGCATTGACTCACGGCGCTGCAGCCCGTCCCGGCAACAGAACGAATACTGCCATGTCCCTCGCCAAAACCGCCTTCTTCGAGCTGACAGAAGCCGAATCGTATACCGAAGAATTCTACATGTTCGTGAAGCACCGCGAACGGTGGATCCAGACGGTCGTCTACAGTTCGATTCAAGAGGCGGAAACAATGGCCGAACTGGCCCACCATCGCAGCGGCCTGCCCACGGAAGTCCGCGCCGCAGACGGCGCCGTCCTCCTCGCCTTCGATCCACCCGGTTAACGCGAGCGTCCGGCCCGTCTCTTCGAGCGATCAACGAATTGCAAGGCGGCGCCGCGTCTTTCGGACTGCGGCGACCCGTCGCCGCTTTTTTTTCGCGATTCGACTCCTGCGCCCCGGATCGTTGAGGGCGGGAACAACGCCGAAAAGGCTCTCTGTCGTTGACAATGCAGTGCAATTCTCATTGCTGCAACCGCGTCAGCAAGCGACCTTGGAACAGTGCGCTTCGCCTTTCCCGCGCCGTCCGTGGATTCGTCTCACTTTACGACCGTGGGACATCACTCGAGCCCAAGCATCGTGCGCCGGACTTCGCTCCAGGGAATCGGCCTCACGGCGCCGGAATCGAGCTCCTCAACTCTCCGCCGGATCTCCGTCTCCCACTTCTCGGCAGCGTCTTCCTCCGCCTCTGAATCCAGGCTCTCGATCAGCCGCGCCGCCAGCGCGGCCCGTTCCGCATCCGGAAGTTCCAGCGCCTCGGAGAACAATCGTTCGGCGGTTGTGCTCATGAAAGTATCGTAACCCGGCAAGCGACCCTGGAACAGTGCGCCTCGCCCGCATGCCGGTTGAACACCGTTGTTCCCTGTTCCCCTTCGCGGTCCTTTGCCTCTCCGCGTCTTTGCGTCGAAACGTCGGCGCTGAAGAGCGCGGCGTGCACCTGAACCGGCCGACTTGAATCCCCGTCCCTGTCCCGCCATCCTGTCGCTGACGCGCAAGATGCGAGGGACATGTGATTTCACCCGTTGAGTCCGATCAACCCGTTGACGACCGCCGCTGGTACGACGGAATCACCCGCTACCAGTGGACCGTGCTGATCATCGCCTCGCTCGGCTGGGTGTTCGACGTCTTCGAAGGCCAGATCTTCGTCGCCAGTATGAACGAGGCGATGAAGTCCCTCGTCGACGAAGGAGCGCCCGTCGCCACCTACAACAACATCGCTCTCGGCGCCTTTCTCTTCGGCGGCGCCGTCGGAGGCGTCGGCTTCGGCATGCTCAGCGACCGCATCGGCCGCAAGAAGACCATGTCGCTGACGATCCTGTTCTACTCCGCCTTCACATGTCTCTCCGCGCTCTCCATGGCCTGGTGGCACCTGGCGGCGTTTCGCCTCCTCGTGGCGATCGGCGTCGGCGGAGAGTGGGCGGTCGCCAGCACCCTGGTCGCCGAGGAGTTCCCCCAACGGGCCCGCGCTCGGGTGAGCGGAATCTTTCACGCTTCCAGTGTCTTTGGAACCTACCTCGCCGTCGCCGCCGGAGTGTGGATCATCGGCAATCCGATGTTCAAGAGCGAAGAGCATCCCGAACTCTCCTGGCGCCTGGGCTTTGTCGTCGGCGCGCTGCCGGCGCTGCTGATCCTCTGGATCCGCCGCAGCCTCAAAGAACCCGAGTCCTGGGAACGAGCCCGCGCCGAGGCCTCTGCCGGCCGTTCGCAATCGATGGGCCGCATCAGCGACCTCTTCCGCGGCGACCTCCTGCGCCCGACTCTCGTCGGCGTTTCCCTGGCGGCCGTCGGACTCGCGACATTCTGGGGCGCGCATATCTTCGGCCGCAACCTGATGCGCCGCGACGCGACCCCTTACTTCGTTCCGGTCCCGGCGGACCAGGCCCGCGTGACCGTCACCGCTGAGGAACGTCGCGAGTGGATGCAACCGGTCTTCGACACCGCCCGGGAGGACGCCCTCGAAGAGTTGCAGGCCCAGGAGCAACCGGTTCCCGACGCGGCGCAGCAGGAAACGTTGTTCGACATCGTCCGGCAGAGCTATCTCGCGAGTTCCTGGCAGGCAGCCCGCGCGTTCGACGTCGAGCCCGATCCCCAGAGCGGGACGAACCGCGTCCTCGCGAAATTCCCTCCGAATCCGGAGGAGCCGTCCAGCCGCACAACGATCGTGGTCGCCGATGATCTCACGGAAGGTGGCGCGTCGTTTGTGAGAGAATCGATGCACGCCGTCCGCCTGCGTATCGACCAGAAGCTCAAGAACTGGGAAATGTTCGGCATGCTGCTGGCCACCACCGGCGGCGGACTCGGCCTGCTGGCCTTTGGACCGTTTTGCGAGCGGGTCGGCCGGCGTCCCGCCTTTCTCGTCTTCCACCTGGGCGGCCTGATCGTCGCCGTGCTCACATTCCAGTTCGCCGCCGGGCTGGGACTGCTGACGATCGTGCTCCCGATCTTCGGGTTCTTCACCCTCGGGATGCACGCCGGCTACGCGATCTACTTCCCCGAACTCTATCCCACGCGCCTCCGCGGAACGGGGGGCGGATTCTGCTTCAATGCGGCCCGCATGATCGTCCCCCCCATCCTGATCCTCAGCGGTTGGGTTCAAGATCTTGATCTGCCCAAGGAAGACGCCTGGTCCCTCCTGAGCTTGCTCTATCTCGTCGGAGCGGTCGTCCTCGTCTTCGCCCCTGAAACCAGAGGTCGCGAACTGCCCGAGTAACGCGCCGCCGCCAAAGCCCGCCGGCTGCGACCGCACAAAGCCCGCCGGCTGCGTCCGGCGGGACATCCGGAAAGGACTCACCATGCCCCACGCCACCCCGCGCTTCCTCCTCACCCGCACGGCCGGCCTGCTCGTTCTGATCGCCATCTACCAGGCCGTCGTCCAAAGCCCAGGCGCTGCACCTCAGGCTCAACCCAGAGCTGCGCCCGACCTCACATCAGTCGAAGGCGGCTCACAAGACGCCACCGACATCCTCCAGGCATGGATCGACTCAGCACGACCGCGCGGCGGCGAATTGACCTTCCCCGCCGGCACGTATCGCCTCACCCGGCCTCTCGAAGTCATGCTCGACGAAGTCGGCCCCGTCTCGATCTCAGCCGCAGGCGTCACCCGGCTCGTCATGGACGGACCGGGACCGGCGATCCACCTCGTCGGCACGCATGGAGGAACCGCCTCACCCGATACCGTGCAGCCCAATGTCTGGCAGAACCAGCGAATGCCGCTCGTCGATGGAATCGAAGTCATCGGCCGCCACCCCGAAGCATGCGGCATTGAACTCACCGGCACGATGCAGCCGACCATCACACGAGTCACCGTTCGCGACGCCCTGCACGGCATCCACATCACCCAGCGGAACCGCAACGTCCAGATCTCCGATTGCCACATCTACGACAATCACGGCGCGGGAATCTTTCTCGACGGCGTCAACCTGCACCAGATCAACATCGTCGGCTGCCACGTCAGCTACAACGACGGCGGCGGAATCGTCGTGCGCGGCAGCGAGGTCCGCAACCTGCAGATCGGAACCTGCGACATCGAAGGCAACATGGGCGGCCCCGATTCCGAACCGACGGCAAACATCTGGCTCGATTCGACCGGCGCCTCGATCGCCGAAGTCGCCATCGTCGGCTGCACGATCCAGCATTCGCACGACGCGCCCGGCTCAGCCAACATCCGCTTCAATGGCGAGTCAACGCCGCGTGACTTCACGGACGAAACCCGCCACGGCTACGTCACGATCGCCGACAATGTCCTCTCCGACGTGCAGGTCAACATCGAGATCAAAAACGCCATCGGCGTCACGATCACCGGAAACACCGTATGGAAGGGATACGAGCACAACCTCGTGATCGACAACTGCGAGGGAGTCGTCGTCTCGAACAACGCCTTCCACCGAAATCCCCGTTACCACTACGGCGACGGCGCCGACTCGAAACTTGGCGTCCTCATCCGCAACTCGACCGAAGGCATCCTCAGCAGCAACGTCATCAAAGGCGCCCGCGACGACCGCGCCGCCCTCACCCTGGAAAACTGCCGCTGGTTCACCATCTCCGACTGCCTCCTCCTCGACAACGACCACTGCGGCCTGCTCCTCCAGAATTGCGAATCAGTCAACGTCACCGGCTGCATGGTGCGCGACGAACGGGAGGGGGCCGATTCGGTCGGGATGCGGGTGACCGGCGGAGAGAACGTAGTTGTCGAGAATAATCTGGTCGAAAACGGGATCGAGTAGAAACGACATTCACAGAGAGGGGAAAGTCTGGCGGAAAGCTCATTGCAACATTGCTAGACACCCGACATGCCATTTGGATTCTCCGATATCGAAAACGTGTTGAGACGCATCGGAGTGGATCCATCCACTCGGGTTGGATCGGGAGACCAGGATGCGGAGTACACCTCCTGCCGAATCGCAGAACTGTCGGAATACATCAGATTGTATGAGCGTGTTGACACGCCAGAATCCGAGAAACACGTGCTTTGCTGCTTCATGTTGGAGTGTCTCAACGAAGTTGTTCAGTCCGGTGCAATCCATCCTCTCGAAGATCGAATTCTTCATGCCCTCTTTGACAATCGACGCATCCATGAAGAGGAACTCTCTTACTGGATGGACACAAGCGACCCCAACAGTGACAACTGGTGGCCGATAACACACGTCCTTCTCAAATACGACAGGCGTTTGTGATAGCGGCGAAGCCGGAAAGCATGTAGCCGTGAGCGTCAGCTCATGGATAACGAGTCCCCTCCCGAAGTCGAGGGCGGCGAAGCCGCGACAGCAAGCGGGGAGACCAATGGGCGCCTACACCAAACTGACGTATCACGTGATCTTCGGCACAAAACACCGCCGACCGTCGATCCGAGAACAACTCCGGGAGCGGCTCTACGAGTACATCGGCGGCACGATTCGCGAATTGAACGGCCATCTCATTCAGATCGGCGGCGTTGAGGATCATCTCCACATCCTCACGAATCTCACGCCCGCGAGAGCCGTCTCGGACATGATCCGCGACGTCAAGGCCAACGCCTCGCGGTGGATGAACCAATTGCCCCAGGTGAAGTCACAGTTCGAATGGCAGAAAGGCTACGCTGAGTTTACGGTCAGTCATTCAAACGTTCCGTCAGTGCAGGCGTACATACAGAAACAGCGCCAGCATCATCGAACAACGACATTCGAAGAGGAATACATCGCCTTCCTGCGGCGGCACGACGTTGAATTCAAACGCGAATGGCTATTCGAGGAGGAACACCTCGCATGATTGCTCACGCCGCTTCGCGGCTCACCGTTCAGGTCGCAACCCGCGTGCCATGAGCTGACGCTCACGGCTATATGCTCCCGCCGCTTCGCGGCTTCGCAGCATCAACGCATCAGTTGAGCTCTCGTTACTTCACCACGCCCGCGTCCGCTTGAACGAGCGATACACCCGAAACGCCTCCGCGGCCGCGACATCAGCCTGCATCCCGCGCGCCGTGTACTGCTGCCGCATCAACCCATCGAGCGACGTAAACGCCGAGTCCCCCGCCCGCGCCAGCTGGCTCTGATGGCACGCCAGCAGTTCGTGCTTCAACTCGGCATGATCGCTGACGTCGACGAAGATCTCCGGTTCAAAGCCCTGCATCGTCACCGTGTCCATCCACCACAACGCGGTCGGCCGCTCGAGCGGCGGCTCCTCCGAAGGCTGGCCCGGCGAAGCGCAATTCCAGGAAACCGCTTCCGTCACAGCCGATGCAGCCCGATGGTCAACGTGGTAATCGCCCGGAAAGTGACCGAGCAGCAATGTCGGCCGGAATCGCCGCGCCACGTCCCGCAGCCAACCTTGCAATTCGTACGTATCGGCTAATCTCGAATCCTCCGCCTCGCCCGTGAACAGTTCCGCCCCCAGCAACTTCGCTGAAGCCTGCATCTCGCGCCGGCGAACCTCGACCAGGTCCGCAATCGCCCCTTCCGCAGGCTGACCCTTGTCTCCCCGGCACAACACGCACACGCCGATCGCCGCCCCATCCCGCTTCGCACGCGCCAGCGTCCCCGCGCACAACAATTCCGCATCGTCCGGGTGAGCGACTACCGCCAGGACACGATCCTGCGCAAAATCGAACTTCATTCAGAATCAACCGCCTTCATCAACACCGACAGTGCATTCCAAAACTGCCGAACCGGTTCGACCGGCTGCGTACACAGAGCATCAGATAGACTCGTTCGCCCTTCCAAAGCCCACGGGCCGCGTCCCGTGGGTCACGATAAACAGAGTAACGCATTCCTCAAACTGACCAACAGTGGACGCTAGTAGTCCTTAAACGGTCCCCGCGGCTCGGCCGCGTCCATCTCGGCCAGCCACCCTTCAAATCGTTCCCGCATCTTCACCGCCCGCTCCGGCTCGTCGTCGACGAGATTGTTCGTTTCGCCTATGTCCTCCGACAGATCGAACAGAAACGTCCCCGTCCCGTTGCGAACCCACTTCCAGTCGCCCACCCGCGCCCCCTCATGGTCGCGCCGCTTCCAGAACATCTCCTCCCGCGGCGACGACTCTCCTTCCGCCAGCGTCGGCAACATGTCGTAACCGTCGAGAATCACCCCGTCCGGCGCATCCGCTCCCGCCAGTTCCACCAGCGTCGGAAACAACTCCAGACTCGTCAGAAACTCATCGCTGACCGTACCCGCGTCAATCCGCGGCGGATAACGCACGATCGAACAGACCCGCGCGCCCCCCTCGAACGTGTTCCCTTTCCCGCCGCGCAGCGGCTTGTTCTTGCCCGATCCCCCGCCCCCATTGTCCGAAAAGAAAACCACAATCGTGTTCTCTGACAGACCGTATTCATCCAGCCGGTCCAGCACGCTGCCGATCGCGTCATCCATGCAGGTGATGGCGGCCAGGTATTCCAGCTTCCGCTTCGACGGTCCCGCAACCATCGCCTCCTCACCGTACCGCCTGCCCGGGACCAGTTCGTCCTCCAGATGCGGGTACATCTCCTTGTACTCCTCCGGCGCTTGAGCAGCCGAGCGAACGGCCGGATCCAGGTTCGATGCCCCATGCGGTGCGTTGAACGGCAGGTACAGAAAGAACGGCCGCTCGTGGTTTTCATCCAGGAATCGCAACGCCTCCCGCTCAAACAATTCGGTGCAATAGACGCCCTGATCGCGGCGCGTCGGTTCGTTCCCCTCGTACATCGCGTGCACGCCGTACCGCTCGTGCGTGAAATAATCGATGCCCGAATTCACGAACCCGTAGAAGTCATCAAACCCCCGCTGCAACGGCAGAAACCGGCGCGACATCCCCATGTCCCATTTGCCGAACACGCCGCAGCGATAACCCGCTTGCTGCAGCACCTCCGGCAACAGCACTTCCCGCGTGTCCATCCCGCCGATCCGCTCCCACGTGACGGCGTACTCCTCAGGCGTGTACTCGTGCCCGTAATCCGGAGCTTCATTGCGGATCATGTCGTACAGCCCGTTCCGCTGTGGATACCGGCCCGTCAGAAACGCACCCCGCGACGGCGTACACGCCGGCCAGGCCACATAGAAACTCGTCAACCGGACCCCCTCGTGCGCCAGACGGTCGAGGTTCGGCGAGATCAGCTCCTCATTCAGCACGCCGAGATCATTGTACCCCTGATCGTCGCTGACGATCAGCACAATGTTCGGCGGCCGCGCCGACTCCTCTTCACCCGCAGCAATCGAAGCGAATAGCACACAGATCGCCGGCAAGAGAAACGCCAGGAGAGCGGTGCGTCGATCAGCCGCTGTTGAAAACACTTGCCGAATCGTCGTAGCACGCAAATGTTTGCTCCCGAAGTCAAAAATCTCAGTTCACTCATCCGAAACCGGACAGGTTCCACCGCCGCACGGGCACACCGCGAACGCGAACGCCAGCCACCCGACGATGAACAGCAACCCGCCGATCGGCGTAATCATCCCCAGCCACGTCTGTCCCGTCAGTACCAGCACGTACAGGCTCCCCGAGAACAGCAGCGTCCCCAGCAGCAGCGACCAGGCGGCAATCGAACGCGACTTCGTACAGCGCAAATTCGTCGCGAGGCCCAAAGCAACCAGTCCCAGAGCGTGATACATCTGGTACTCGGCGGCGGTCTGGAAGTCGCCGAGGTACTTCTTCCACGCCAGAACCTCCTCACCGTGAACCATCTTCGTTTGACTGCCGTAAATGTCCTGCAACCAGGCCGGGAGACCGTGCGCCCCGAACGCGCCTGTCACAACGGCCACCCCGGCCAGCACAGCGCCAACGACGCTCCACCATGATCGAGTCGAAGAATTCACTGCTGCTGCCTGCCCTCTCTGCCGGGTAACACGAACCGAATTGCACTGGCCAGCCCCTTACAGCTCAATCTTCGCTCCCAGAACCTTCAGAAACTCCCCCAGCCATCGGGGATGCGCCGGCCACGCCGGTGCCGTTACAAGATTGCCGTCGACGACCGCCTGGTCCACCGGCACGGCGGAGTAACTCCCGCCCGACGCCGTCACTTCGTACTGGCAGGCCGGATACGCCGTGCACGTCTTCCCTTCCAGCAACCCGGCCGCGGCCAGCAGTTGCAGGCCGTGGCAGATCGCCGCAATCGGCTTCCCCGCCGATGCGAATTCCCGGACCAGCGACAACACCGCCTCGTTCAGCCGGAGATACTCCGGAGCGCGTCCTCCCGGCACGACCAACCCTGCGTAATCACCCGCTTTCACGTTTGCGAAATCAGCGTTCAGCGTGAAATTATGCCCCGGCTTCTCCGAGTAGGTCTGGTCGCCTTCAAAGTCATGCACCGCCGTCCGCACTGTATCGCCGGCGCTCTTCTCCGGGCAGACGGCGTGCACCGTATACCCCACCGTCTGCAATGTCTGAAACGGAACCATGATCTCGTAATCTTCGACGAAGTCCCCCGCCAGAAGAAGAATCTGTTTCTGCGGCATGGTTGAAATGTCCCGAAGTCCTGAAGTATCCCAATCGTCGTTACGCGAAACGCCGCGTCCCCTTCAATCTATCGCAGGCAATCAGCCTCCGCCAGCGGCCTCGCTGCTGCGGCGCACGACTCGTTTTCAATCGACAATCTTCGGTTCGACCGGTTCCCTCGGAAGCGCGAATCTCACCGCGCGAGCGTCGTCCGCAACCCATTACCGTAGCGCACGCAGCCTTGCGTGCGTCCCGCTGATCGCAAACGCCGCTCACGCACGCTGGCAGCGTGCACTACAGACAAGCGCGACAATTTGCGCAGGACGACAAACTTTCGCTGGTGAGTAGCGCAGCGCGAGCGTCGTCCGCAACCCATTACCGTAGCGCACGCAGCCTTGCGTGCGTCCCGCTGACCGCAAACGCCCCTCACGCACGCTGGCAGCGTGCGCTACAGACAAACGTAACAATCTCTGGAGGACAACAAGATTCTGTACGTTAGCAGTTCAGGATTTCGTGCGGACTTGCCGGTCATCCAGCCCGCAAACAAAGCCCTCACAGCGCATTACTTCAACAGGACCACCAGCCGGATCAGCGTCATCCCCGCAGTCGCCAACGTGAGCCAGCCGAAACTGCGCCGCAACTGCCGTCCCCGCATTCGCTGCCCGACGCCCGTCCCGATTCGCGCGCCGACCGTCCCCCCCAACAGCAGGCTCGCTACCAGCGGCAGCAGCACGTGGCCGTACCACGCATGCACAATCGTCGACTGCAACGCGACAATCCACACGATAATGTTCGACCACGTCACCGCCCGCTGCGTCGGCACGCCCAGCAGATAGATCATTCCCGGAACCGCCAGCAATCCCCCGCCGATCCCGATCAGTCCCGACACAAAACCGACCAGCAAACCCAGCCAGGCCAGAATCGTTACGGAAACCCGCTCCGAAAATTCGATCGGCAGCAACACCCGGGGAGGAACCGGCCAGACCCCGATCTGCAACGGCTGCAAAGGACGTCCCGCCTCCGCGCGATGCGTCTCGTACAACGAGAACACGCCGAGAAACAACAGAATGCCCAGGTAAACGCTCAGCACGATCACGTCCGCCGTCTCGGCCCCGCCCCCTGCATCAGACGACGCGTGGGCGCTCGCCCGCCGCAGCACGTCCGCGCCCAGAAACACGCCAATCAACAGCCCCCCCGAAATCAACAGCGGCAGCCGTGTATCAGCGAGCCGCACCTTGCGGGCCAGCGCAATCGTGGTCGCCGGCCCCAGCAGTTGGCACGCCGCAGACCCCACCGCAATGTGCATCGGAACGCCCAGACCGACATTCAACACGGGCACCAACAGAAATCCCCCGCCGATCCCGAAGATCCCCGAGACCAGACCGATCACCGCCGCCGCAACGGCAGCCAACACCAGATCGGTCGGGGAAACAGGCATTTCGCGATGATTGATTTTGAGGTTTACAGAGCACCAGATTGACCTATTCCCCTCTCAAAGCCCACGGGCCGCGTCCCGTGGGTTCGAGGAACAGTGTGTCGCATTGATCCTCTGTAGCCGAACGGAAGACGCAACATCACTCGCTTGCGCCCTCCCAACGCGTGCGAGCATTGCACCACCAAAGCAACGCTGCAACCGACCCACCTCTGGCTCCGCCATCCCCCGAAAAGTCGGCGTTCCCTCAGATTCACGCGTTGATCTAGAATCACCGGCGGCCCTCAGCATGCGGTGTGGAGCTTCGATTGACCTCCGTGCAGAAACCAATTCCGAAAGCGGCCCCGTGGTCGCATTCACAACCTCCCGAACACGCGGCGGGAGGAATGCGGGCGCTCGTCGAGTGGCTCATTCTCCTGGCACTCGCGGTCGTGATCTTCCGGGGCTTCGCCCTCGAAGGCTACATGGTCTCGACCGGGTCCATGGCCCCCTGCCTGCTCGGCTATCACAATCGGGTCACTTGCCCCGCCTGTCATCTTGAATTCGCGTGCGGCGCCGCCCCCCCGGACGACGCCTTTCAGGGCGCCGAAGTCCGAGGCGACGCCTCCGTCGGCATCGCCTCGACCGCCGATTCGCAGGCTCACGTCGCCTGCCCGAACTGCGGTCAAACGGGAATCCCCCTGGGCTCATTCTCACGAACCGAGGGCGACCAGCTTCTCGTGCACAAGAACGCATTCGCCTGGCGGGAACGCCTCCGCGGCCAGGGACCGCGCCGCTGGGAAGTCGCCGTCTTCCGCAGCCCCGAAGACGCCACCACCCCCTACGTCAAGCGCGTCGTCGGTCTGCCGGGGGAACAGCTCGAGTTGAAAGACGGCGACGTCTACGTCGATGGCAGACTGGCGCGGAAACCCCTCGCGACCCAGCTCGGCATCCGGATTCCAGTCACACTGCACGACTTCCAGCCCGACGATGACGATCCGGATTGGCGTCCCCGCTGGTCCAGCGTCGCCCGAAATTCCAACTGGACGAGCGACGGCAGCCGGTTCCTACTGAAAGCGAGTGGGGCAACCGCCCCCTCGACCGCCGGCCGCTCCCCCGAAACCGCCTCGCTCGACTGGATCGAATACCGTCACTGGCAGCGCGCCGGCGGAATCCATCGCTCCTCCGTCGAACTGTCCGCCTGGCCGGAGGGCGTCGAACCGCCCAATCCGCTCCTCTCATCCCTGGAATACGACGCCGAGCCGCAGCGTTTGACATGCTTCGGGGCCCTGCCGCACCGCTCCTGGAGGCGCTGGGACGAAATGACCGACGACGAGGAGTTTCGTCGCGCCGTCCGCAGGCTCTACGTTCGATCGCATGTCGCCCCCCTCACCAACACGCTCGAATACAACCACAGCCACAGCGACGAGGAGTCCTACCCGGTTCGCGATCTCATGCTGGAACTGGAACTCGAATGGAAAGCCGGAACCGGACTCTTCGTCATGGAAATGACCGACGGAGCCAACGTCTTCTACGCCGAGTTCGACTTCGGGCGAGATCAGGTCCGCATCACGGCCGACGGCGTCGACAAGCCGCTCCGCACCGCACCGCTCCCCCCGAAACTCCGCCGACGCCCCGTAATCCTCATCATGTCGACGTTTGACCGCCAGATCTTGCTCGCCTGCGACGACGCGCCAATCTGCGAGCCCTTCCGCTACGAAGAGTCTGAAGACTCGCAAGCCGCCCTGCAGAGACCGGTCAGCTTCGGCGGCGCGGGACTGGATGCCGCGGTCAACCACGTCGGTCTGTTCCGCGACGTCTACTACACCCCTGCCAGAGATCGGCCCACGCAGCAGTTCCAACTGGGGGCCGACGAATTCTTCATGCTCGGCGACAACAGCGCCGTCTCGGTCGACAGCCGCCACTGGACAAACCCCGGCCTCCGGAGGGAACTGCTCATCGGACGCCCGCTGGTCGTGCACCTCCCCTCGCGTCCCGCCCGCTTCCAGATCGGAAACCGCACAAGAACGATCCGCGTTCCCGATTTTTCACGAATCCGCTACATTCAGTAACTTGCAGCGAATCGGAGGCGCCCCGCAATTCGCACTTTCCTCCAATGAACCGGCCGGCAGCGGCGTAGTCACTGTTCACGCAACGCGCTCGCCCTAAGATGAGAGGCAAACGCCCGCCCACCGGCGAAATCACCCCCAGTCCCTTCCCGAGGAATTCAGGCACAGCGGTCCCCACGGGAGACCGTCTCGATCAGAACGCTCAAGGACCATGGCGAAAGAGAAGTCGACGAACAAATCGGCAGGTGAGACTTCCCGGTCCGCCGACAAGTCTGCGCCCGAACAGACGAAGCCCAGGGAGAGCTGGCGCGACACGATTGAATCGATCGTGTTCGCTTTCGTGCTCGCCTTTCTGTTTCGCACCTTCGAGGCGGAGGCCTTCGTCATTCCGACCGGATCGATGGCCCCCACTTTGTATGGTCGCCATAAGGAATGTCTGTGCGAGCAATGCGGGTACCGCATCGTGGTCGGCGCAAGCGACGAGGTCGATCGCGAAGGCTACCTGAAGTGGACCGTCGACAGGCAGGGTGACTACCTCGGCGGACCGCGGTTGTACACCGCCCTCTGCCCGAATTGCGGGTTCGAGAACCAGAACCTCGAAGAAAAACTCGCGTTCAACGGCGACCGCATTCTCGTCAACAAGTATCCCTACGAGTTCGGCGACCCCGACCGGTTCGACGTCTTCGTCTTCAAGTGGCCCGAAGAACCGGAAACGAACTACATCAAACGCGTCGTCGGCCTGCCGGACGAAACAATCCGCATTAAACAGGGCAACCTCTATTTAGTCGGCGCCGATGGCGAGCGCAGCGAAAAAATCCTCCGCAAAGACAACCCCGACAAGCAACGCCGGTTGCAGATCCCCGTCTACGACGACCGGCATCCGCCTCGCGAGTTGATCGCCGCCGGCTGGCCGGAGCGCTGGCACGCCATGCGCAAATCCGAGAACGACGCCCTGCTCGCAGACTGGGCCGATGCATCCGACTGGACGCTCGCCGACGACGGGGACGAGCGACGCTACAGCGCCCCAGTCACGAACGAACCGTCCTGGCTCAGGTACCGGCATTTCCTCGCGCGACCCGACGACTGGCGCAACCTCGAACGCGGGCCGCCCACACCCCAGGCCAGTCTGATCTCCGATCTCTGCGGCTACAACGCCTACACCACCGACGACCACCACGGTCTGAACCTCAACGGCGGCATCGATTACGGACCGTTCTGGGTCGGCGATCTCACCCTCAGTTTCCGGCTCGATCTCGAAGACGTCCAGCAAGACGCCGAGTTGACCATCGAACTCGTCGAAGGCGTTTATCGCTATCACTGCCGCATCAACCTGCAGGATGGGACCGCCCGCCTGCTCGAACTGCAGTCCGGATTCGAAGACACCGACGTCCGGCAAATTGCCACCGCTCACACGTCGATCGGCGGCCCCGGCGCCTACGAACTCTCGTTCGCCAACGTCGATGACCGCCTCTGCCTCTGGGTCGACGACGATCTGGTCGAGTTCAACAACCCCACCACCTACGAGCGAAAAGGACTCGCGAGCGCCGTCCCCACCCAGGCCGACCTGACGCCCGTCGCGATCGCCCTCCAGGGAGCCGCAGCCTCCGTCTCCGATCTCTTCATCGAACGCGACATCTACTATCGCGCCGATTCAG
Organism: Planctomycetota bacterium; assembly: GCA_003388505.1. GTDB lineage: Bacteria > Planctomycetota > Planctomycetia > Planctomycetales > Planctomycetaceae > MB-PLM-1. Next base: position 123,372 of record QQVO01000012.1, on the reverse strand, counting down.
ACGAAAACTCCGCCGTCGGATTCCAGCGCACGCTCAGCGAACTGCTCGACGATCCCGACAAGTGGGCCGAGGCCTATGTGGAAGAGTGCCTCACAAAGGATCAGTTGGATCTCGAAATCGGCCCCGACAGCTACCTCGCGCTCGGCGACAACAGCCCCCGCAGCAGCGACAGCCGCCTCTGGCGCTCCACCAAAACCGTCCCCCGCGAGTATCTCGTCGGCAAGGCCTTCTACATCTACTGGCCTCACGGCGTCCCCTTCCTGAACGACGGCCGGGGCTACGGCGTCTGGTCCCACCACGCGATTTCCCGGGATCAACACGGACGTTCCGTCTCCGTCCCGGTCGACGACTATCCGAAGTACACAATTCCCTTCTACCCCCAGATCAGCCGTATGCAGAGAATTCGCTGAGAATACGCCGCGACTTCGTTTTCCGTTTAGCCGCGACCCGCAGGGGAGCGCTCACCCAGTCAAGGAGGACTGCCGCCATGTCATTGCTCACCTGCCAGCAGATGGTCAAGGTTTACCCCGGCGGCAAGCGCGCCGTCGACGGCGTGTCGTTCGAAGTCGAACCGTCCGAGATCGTCGGACTCCTCGGCCCCAACGGAGCCGGGAAAACCACAACCTTTCGCATGGCGTGCGGCCTTATCTCGCCGACCGAAGGTGAAGTCACGCTCGGCGGCGAGACCGTCACCGGATGGCCGATGTACAAGCGCGCCCGGAACGGAATGGGCTACCTGCCTCAGGATCAGAGCATCTTCGTCAAGCTCAGCGTCGAGCAGAACATCCAGGCGATTCTCGAGTTTCTTCCTCTCAGCCGCTCGGAACGACGCGCGACCATCGACGAACTGCTCGATCAATTCGGCTTGAGCGACAAGCGGACGCAGATCGCCTCCACGCTTTCCGGAGGCGAACGCCGCCGGCTCGAAATCGCCCGCTGCCTCGCCAGTCGACCCAGAATCGTCCTGCTCGACGAACCGTTCACCGGCATCGATCCGCGAGCGATCAACGACATCCAGGACATCATTTTCCAGATGCGCGACAGCGGAATCGCAATCCTCCTCACAGACCACCGCGAGCGCGAAACGCTCACCATCACCGATCGCAACTACATCATCTGCGCCGGCACCGTCGTCGTCGCCGGTGACGCCGAGACCGTCCTCAGCGACCCCATCGCCCAGGATCTCTACTTCGGCAAACGCTTCGACGCCCAGTCCATCATCGAACAGAAGTCGTCCATCCGCGGCAACGACGATCCCGAAATGAAAGCGGCGTGAGGGGAGGGACGATCTTCTTTTCGCATCCTGGATCGACAATCGCATGGTATCGTATACAATACCACGATGCGTGTCCGTCAGGTCGTCCTCGATACGAATGTCGTCGTGGCCGGGCTCAGGTCGCGGCACGGGGCGTCGCATCGAGTGCTGCAACTGATCGGAGAGACGTCGCGGTTTCAGATCAATCTCTCGGTCCCGCTCGTGTTGGAGTACGAGGAAGTCCTGACGCGGCAGTCGCGAGCCTTGGGATTGACGCGAGCCGACATCCGGGCATTCTTGGACTACGTTTGTGCAGTCGGGTGCCGTCGAGAGATTTTTCTCCTGTGGCGGCCGTGTCTCAGCGATCCGGATGACGATTTGGTGCTGGAGCTGGCCGTGGAGTCGGATTCAGAATTCGTCATCACCTTTAACGTTCGTGACTTCCGGGGACTCGACCGATTCGGAATCGCGCCCGTCACGCCAAGGGACTTTCTCAAGATCATCGGAGACGTGAAATGAGCACATTGAGTCTCAGATTGCCCGACTCGGTGCACAAGAAGGTTCGGGAACTGGCGAAGCAGGAAGGAATCTCGATCAATCAGTTCATCGCCTCGGCGACGGCTGAGAAACTGGCCGCGTTGCTGACCGCCGAGTATCTCGAAGAGCGCGGGCAGCGAGGGAGCCGGAAGGAATACGAAAAGGTGTTGCAAAAAGTGAAATCGCGGCCGCCGCAACCCGGAGATGAACTTCCCGACGAATAGCTCCGCCCGACGCGAGGTGAAGCGCTGTCCTCAGCAACCGGCGTCCCGACCCGCCACCACCTCATGCTCGTGTAGATACCCCGCCTCCACCGGATAGTTCCGGAACTGAATGCTGTAGTTCCTCTCGAACCACTCCCGGATGTCCGGCACGCACGCCTCGTCATATCCCGGTGCGACGTGAAACAGCTTGCCCTCTTCCGATGAACGGATCTCGCCGTCATCCACCACGATCCGACCGCCGTGAATCACGTACCGCGGCAGTTCGAACATCCGCTGGATGTCGTCGTCCGGCTGATAAACCGTGATGTCGGCGTCGGCGCCCGGCCCGAGATGGCCTTTTCGCGTCAGGCCCAGCATCCGCGCCGGCGCTGCCCGCGTGACGATCGCGATCTCCTGCATCGAATACTCGCGGTCAAGATCCGCCAGAGTGCAGCGGTCGCGAACGGCCGCCGGCAATCGCTGCACAACGTCCCGCCGCCGGCCGCGATCCATCAGCAGCGCGATGATCTCGGGATACGCCAGAAACGACCCGCCGTTCGGATGATCCGTGCTCATCGCAATCCGCCACGGGTCCGTCGCAAGCAGGTACCACTCCAGTCCGATCGCCCACTGCAGCGAATGGACCAGCGACTTGTCCCGGTATTCGACCGGCACGATCCCGCACCCCGCCTCCATCTCCGTGTCCGCGCTGAACCACTTCCGTCCGAACACCTTGTGCAGGTAATACCCCAGCGGACTGTCGCCCGTCATCGATGTCGTCTCGCCGAACATCACCTGGCCGACGTCGACCGTCAGGTTCTCGTGCGAATTAACGTAGTCCACCAGTTCTACAACCTTCGAATGAAACGTCGCCTGATCGTCCGGGTCGCCGCCGTAGCTGTGAAACTGAATGTGCGTCAGATGTCCCCGATGCCCCTCCAGCGCTCGCATCGTTTCCAGCGTGGTCTGCCAGTTCCCCGGCAGTCCGAGATTGTTGCAATGGATATGCACCGCATGCGGCAACCCCAATCGGTCCACCGCCTGCGCCACATCCCGGACGATCTGCCGCGGCGAGACGCCGAAATGCTCGACCGGGTCGTCAATCGAACGGGCGTCCCCGCCGGTTGACTTCCACACTTCCACGCCTCCGGGATTCACCAGCTTGACGGCGTATCCGCATGTGGCGTTGAGCAACCACGCAACGTACGCCTTCAGTCGTTCCGGCTCGCCGGCCCGCACCTGCTGCATGATGTAGTGGTTGTTTCCCATCAGGACGTAAAAGCCCTTGTCGATGATGGGCGTATCGTGCAGTTCCTCGAGAACGTGCCGCGCCGCCAGCGGCGGCACGGCGGCGTCAAACGCGGTCGTGTAGCCCAGACCTGCGTACAGATAGCCGGTCGCAAACGTACTCGGCACGCTCCCCGTCGTGCCCGACCGTGTATGCGGCGTGCGCCGCACCGGGGGGGACGTTCGCTTCTCCTCGGGCCGCATCTTTCGCGCCGCGTTGACCTTGGGCCCCGCGATGTGGCAGTGCATGTCCACGCCGCCCGGCATCACGACCATCCCGGTCGCATCCACAGTCTTGTCCGCCCTCTGATGCGGGTCGCCCGGCGGAGCGACGATCCGCCCCTCCTCGATCCACACGTCCCGCACGTCGCCGTCCACTCCGTTCGCCGGATCAAAGATCGTCCCCCCGGATATCTTCAGCGTCGTCATCTGGGAGCCAGGCAGTTGAAGGGCGGGGGATTTGCATCGAGCGGGCGATCGTAGGCAATCCTCCGCAAAACCCGCCAGTCTCACAATCTGCCCCCTTCGCAGCGCCCCCCGGCAATTCCCTCCCGATCCGAACAACCCGAATCTTCACAATCACCCCGGCATCTGCGCAAGCCCGGATACTCGTTTGAACCGGGCATTGCGTCCAACTAGACTGTCGGGGAAAGAAGGGGTGTGCGGGTCGCGCAGGTCATGCAGGGAGTTTGTTGCGGGAGACGGAGCTTCGATCTTCACTCCCCCTTCGAGACAGCGTCCCCCATCCAATCCCGGTCGATACATTCAGAACAGACCGGCATGTGCAAAACACCCCGTCCCCCATCCCCAGTCGCGGGCGGTCAACAAGGAGCGAACACAATGCAAAAACAGGCAAGGACACGCAGCAACATCCCGGGCCGACTGCGAAGGGGAGCCATCCATCGTCTGCTGGCAGGTTCCGTCGTTCTCACGCTCGTCGCCGCCTCAGCCGGCTTGAGCGACGACGACCAGCCCGCCGCAGGACTCAACGGCATCCTTCCCAGGGACGTGCCCGAAGGACTCACCGACGACGACTGGGAAGCGCTCGAAGAAAGCGAACTCTCCGCCTGGTCCACCGAAATGCACGCCGCCGTTGAAGCGCTCTACGAGAGCAGCCGGACCGACGACGTTGAGGCGCAGCGGGCAGCCATCGCCGACCTCCGCACTCGTCTTTCCGATCTCGACACCGCCCGCCGCGACTCCCGGAACGCAGACGTCGCACAAGCCCTCTCTTCCCTCTACAACAAACTGCTCCGGCGCGTCGACCTGGCGGAAGCCGTCCTGAACACCATCGAGGTCGACGTAGAGGCCGCCCGCAGCGCCCGCACGGCCGACGCCTTCCAGGCCCTGGGCGACGCCGTTGCATCGCTCGAAAGCGACCTCCGCCGCGTGCCCCGCGGTTCCGCCTGGCTCCCTTATGTCAATGCCGGCGAACTCAAACGCGCCGCCGCCGGCCGGGATCTCTCCCCCGAAGCGATGGAGGCCATCAGCTCCGCCCACAACAAGATCGTCTCCCGCGATACGCTCGAGGACGATGCTCAACGCGAATTCCTGGGACGCGACTCCTTCCAGAATCTGGCCGACGCCCTCTCCCGCGTGCTCGACGCCGCCAACTGGGAGCCGACCGCCGAAAACAACGCCGCCGTCCGCGAACAGGCCGCCGCACTGATTGCCGCTGTTGAAGCGTACGAAGTCGAAGGCAGCGACGCGCAGGCCCGCGCGGCCCGCAACGCATACAACAAGCTGCGCGAAGTGGCCGCCGACGGCGGCGCCCTCGTGTCCGACGTCATGCGGACCCACTACTTCGGGTTCAATCTCCGCATCGCCATCAATGAGGAACTGATGCGGCGGTTCGCCAACGATTCCCGCCAGGAAGCCGGAACCATCAACGAACCGGTCCAGGAAGCCTGGGTCTGCGGCAACACGTGCACCGCCACGAATGTCACCGTCGACTTCAAACCGAACGACGATCGCGCCCAGTTCAACGTGCTCGTCAACGGGACGGTGCGCGCCAACACGACCGCCAATACGAGCCAGGCCACGGTGTACGGCGGAAGCACCGGCAACTTCTCCGCGACCAAGCCGGTCTATTTCGACGGTAAGAATTTCAACCTCGGCCGTATCAACGTCTACGCCAACGCCAACACGTATACCTACGACGTTCAAACGAAATTCTTCTTTCTGCTCAGGCCGATTACTGACGCCATCGCTGAGAGGGAAGTCGCAAAGCGGCGTCCCCAGACCACTGCGCTCACCCGCCAGCGCATGGAGTCCACCGTCCGCGAAGAGGTCGACACCGAGGTCAGCAACCAGTTCGGGAACGCCTCAATGAAGCTCGAGTCCGAATTGTACGGCCCCCTCCGCGAACTGGGCTGGCATCCCGATGCGCTCAAGACCAGCAGCACCGAGCAATCCATGACCATTCGCGCCCGCCTGCTCGAACCGGACGAACTCGCCGCCCAGATTCCCGCCAACATGCCCTCCCCGCCGCGCGGCGGACTCGTCTTGCAGTTGCACGAGAGCCTGCTCAACAACGGCGTCGACGGTCTCGACATCGCCGGAAAAACCCTCACCGATGAGGAACTCAAGGCGGTGATCGAAGACCGAATCAGCACCCTCACCGGCAAGGACTTCGAATTCTCAAAGCCGGAAGACGATCAGACCGCCGCTCAGGACGAAGACGCCGAAGCCGGGGACGAAGAAGACGACGAATCCGCCAGTTACGTCTTCAGCGAGTCCGACCCCATTCGCTTTCAGATTGACGGAGGAATCATCAACGTCACCCTCAAAACCGGACTGAAACGCGAAGGGAAAGACGATATCCCCGAGCACGTCATCACCGTCCCCCTCGGCCTCAGCGTCGAAGGCGAACAGATCGTGATGGCGCGGAACGGCAGCGTCCGGGTCGTTCCCAGCGAAGGCGTCCGCCGCAACATCGTCCGGCAGCGCATCATGCTCGGCAAGGTCCAGCGGTCGATTCCTGATCGCACCTTCAGGAACGACCTGAAACTCGAGCAGCAGGGCAAGCAGGTCATCCTCAACGTCCACAGCATTGAGGCCAACGACGGATGGGTCACCGTCCTCGCGGATTGACCCCCGCCGCTCATCGCCGAAAAACCACGAAGCCCGCGAAGTCCGTTCGCGGGCTTCTCTCATTCAGCAGCGAAACCGCGCCACAGAATACCAGCATTCGGAATCCCGCTGACCCCGCCCCCTTCGCTGTGAGAATCCGGATCATCGCCTACAATACGAAATCCGTTTTTTTTGGCCGTTCGTCCTGCACGTTTGTCGATTGAGAATTGTCAGGTTGAGCGGTTCGCCCGGGACCACGAATCCCGCAGGGTTTCGTGGCCGGTCACCGTCCGGCCAACCCGAAAATAAAGCCCTGACAGGGCACTGCGGCGATCCGGCGTCATTCAATTGCTCATGGCAAGTCCCACAATCTCACTCAACGACCGTCTGGCCGAACTCCAGACGCAGGTCGAAGGCCATCTGTCCGCCTGCCTCGACCTTTCGCTCGACTGCCCCCCGCGGCTTCGGGAAGCGATGGCCTACAGCCTCCTCAGCGGAGGCAAACGCCTCCGGCCGATCCTCGTGCTCCTCGCCTGCGAAGTCTGCGAAGGCGATCTGCAAGCCGCCATGCCGGCCGCGTGCGCCATCGAGATGGTGCACACCTACTCCCTCATCCACGACGACCTCCCCTCCATGGATGACGACGATCTCCGTCGCGGCCGCCCCACCTGTCATCGCCAGTTCGACGAAGCCACCGCAATCCTCGCAGGAGACGCCCTCCTCACGCTCGCGTTCGAAGTGATCGCCCGCCGCGTTCAACCTCCGGAACTCGCCGCGGCCTGCTGTGCAGACCTCGCCGCCGCAGCCGGAGCCGAAGGAATGGTCGCGGGCCAGATCGCCGATCTCCAGGCCGAATCCGCCGACCCCACCGGCAGAGAAAACGCCCTCGCACAACTCGAAGCGATCCACCGCCGGAAGACCGGTCGGCTTCTGTCGGCTGCGCTGATTCTCGGGGCCAGGATCGCAGCAGCGCCGCCGGAGACTCAACGCAGACTGCACAATTACGGTGATGCGGTTGGCTTGGCCTTCCAGATTGCGGATGATCTTCTGGATATCCGTGGAAATGCCGCAAAAATGGGTAAGAATGTAGGGAAAGATGCAGACCACGGCAAATTGACCTATCCGGCTCTCCTCGGTGAAGAGGCGAGCCTGCAGCGAGCCAAGAGTCTCGTCAACACAGCCTGCCACGAGTTACAACCGTTTGGCGCCAGAGGCCGGACGCTGGAAGCGCTCGCCCGTTACGTGATTGAGAGGGATCGTTGATGGACTACCAACTACTCCCCATGATCGGCTCACCGGCCGAACTGAAAACGCTCAGCGATGAGCAACTTCTCCGGCTTGCCCGGGAAATTCGCGAAGCGCTCTGCTCCGTCGTCGCCGAGCGGCCCGCCCACTTCGCCAGCAACCTCGGCGTGGTCGAACTCTGCCTGGCCCTCCATTCCGTCTTCGACTTCTCCCAGGACAGATTGATCTGGGACACCGGACACCAGATCTACCCCCACAAACTGATCACCGGTCGCTTCCCCGAATTCGATACAATCCGCCGCAAAGGCGGGTTGATGGGCTACCCCAACCCCAACGAAAGCGACTATGACCTCTTCATGACCGGCCACGCCGGGGCCAGTGTCTCAACCGTCCTCGGCCTCAAGACCGGAGACGACCTGCGGGGCGCCGGCGAACGCAAGGCGGTCGCCGTGCTCGGCGACGGAGCGCTCCCCTCCGGCATCGTCTTCGAGGCGTTCAACAACGCCGCCGAACTGAACAAGAACCTGCTCGTCGTCCTCAACGACAACAAAATGGGCATCTGCCCCCGGGTCGGAGGCCTCGCCAAATACCTGGATCGCGCGCGCGTGGCGCCCTTCTATAACGGCCTCAAGAAGGATGTCTCCTGGCTGCTCAATCATCTCCCGGTCGTCGGCGAACCGGCCGAAAAGGTCCTCGTCCAGTTCCGCGATGCGCTCAAGACCTTCTTCCACGGCGGAATGATCTTCGAAGAACTCGGCTTCCGCTACGTCGGCCCGATCGACGGCCACGACCTCGCCTCCCTCCGCAACTATCTGGAGATGGTCAAGGACGTAAAAGGCCCCGTCCTGCTCCATGTCTTCACCGAAAAAGGTCACGGCTTCAAACCGGCGCTGGAAAACCCCGTCAAATTCCACACGCCGCCGCCGTTCTCCCGCAACGGAGACAGCGTCGAATACCTGGCCCAGTCCGGATCGAGGGCCTTCACCCACGAGATCAGCGAAGCCATCTACGAGTCGATGCAGGACGACCCCCGCGTCTGCGTCCTCACGGCCGCCATGTGCGAAGGCAACAAACTCCAGAAAATTCGCAACGACTTCCCCGACCGCTTCTTCGACACCGGAATCTGCGAAGGACACGCCGTCGCGTTCGCAGCCGGGATGGCCAAGGCCGGCATGCGGCCGATCGTCGATATCTACAGCACTTTCCTGCAACGCAGTTACGACCAGATCTTCCAAGAGGTCGCCCTCCAGGATCTGCCCGTCACTTTCTGTCTCGACCGCGCCGGACTGACCGGACCCGATGGGCCGACTCATCACGGGGCGTTCGACAACACCTACATGCGGGCGTTCCCCAACATCGTCGTCATGGCCCCCGGCGATGCCTTCGACGCGCAGGCCATGCTCAAGTTCGCCCTCTCCCACCCAGGGCCCGTCTCGTTGCGCTATCCGAAGTGCACCGCAGAACGCATCGACCGCGAACCCGCAGAAATCTCGCTCGGATCAGCGGAAGTCCTTCGCTGGGGAGAAGATGGGACGTTCCTTGTCTTCGGCTCCCTGCTCCCAGCCGCCGTGGAAGCCGCCGAATCGCTCGCCTTGGACGGACTCGACGTCGGCGTCGTCAACGCCAGGTTCCTCCGACCGCTCGACACCGAAGTCCTCGGCCGCGCCCTTGCCGAAACGGGGTTTGTGATTACCGTCGAAGAAAGTACCCTCTGCGGCGGTTTCGGCTCCGCAGTGCTGGAAGCAGCCAACGATGCCGGGTGGCCCACCGGCCGCCTTAAGCGACTCGGCCTGCCGGACCGGTTCATCGAGCACGGAGAACGCGGAGAACTCCTGGCCGACCTCGGTTTGGACGCCCAGGGCTTGGCGCGGACGGCGCGGCAGATGGCCGCCCGACTGGGAACAGGCATCCCGGCGCATTAGTTCGCGTATGTTTCCGCAAGTCGTCGCAGCGGAATCAATTGTCAGCCGGCAACGGCGAGCAGCGCGGCGCCAGCCCGCCGACGCGTCCGTCAAACAGCGGCTCCCCCCAGCCCAGCCCCCCGTTCGATTCTCAGACGCCAAGGAAGGTGCAGAATGGCTATTCGTCCCGGACGTCGATGCGGTCCTGCGCTGATCGCTCTCGTGTGGCTTGCGATCCCGCGCCTCGTAACCGCGGCTGAGGAGATCTCACTCGCCGAACCCGCCACCGATCAGCGCGTCAAGCTGACCGCCTGCGAAGTGCATACCACGGGAAAAATCTACACCAACGCCGGCGGAGGACGGACCGCCGAACACGACCTCTCCTCAGCCGCCGCATTTCGCTTCCGCGAACGCCGCCTCCCGCCCGCCGGCCGCGACGACCTGTCGCTCCGCGCGCTCCGCGAGTTCGAAATGGCCACCATGCAGACCCGAGTCGCCGATCATGACACGAAAATCGAACTCCCCGACGACTTGCGACTGATCGTCGCCCGCGGGAAACGCTCCGGGATCGATTGCTACGCCCCCGGCAAATCGATGACGCGCGACGCCGTCGAATTGCTCGAACTCCCCTCCGACCCCCTCCTGCTGACAGCAATGCTGCCCCTCACCGCAGTGCAGGTCGGCGGCCAATGGAGTCCGTCCGACTGGGCCGCCCAGATGATGGCCGGCATCGAGGCGGTCCAGAAAGTCGACCTCACCTGCACGCTCGATTCAGCCGACTCGGACACGGCGGAGATCTCCTTTGCAGGTTCGCTCACCGGTCAACGCTACGGCGCCAACACCGAAGTCGCCATCGAAGGCAAGCTCACGTTCGATCGCAAGAACGAATTCATTCGTTCCGCGACGACAGAGTTTCAGATCAAATCCTCGGTCGGAACCATCAACCCCGGCATCGACGCCGTCGTCGACGTCCGCATCGAGCGCGCGCTCCGCACCACCGCCGGTCGATTGACCGACGCCGCCGTCGAAGCCATTCCGCTCGAAGCCGACCAGGCGGAATCCTTGTTGCTCTTCGAAGCGCCCCCCTGGAACGTCGAACTGCGTCACGATCGCAACTGGTACGTCTTCCAGGCCCTCTTCGAAGGCACGCCCCAGGTGGCGATCCTGCGCCTCATGGAACAGGGCAGCCTCATCTGCCAATGCAACATTTCACCCGTCGCGTCGGCACAACCCGGCAAGCACACCCCCCTCGAACAATTCGAGGCCGACATCCAACAGGCCCTGGGAGACCGGTTCCGGAAATTCTCGTCCCGCGAACAGATTCCGACCGACGACGGCCGGTCGCTGTTCCGCGTCGTCGCCGAGGGAGAAGTCACGCTCAAGAGCGAATCCGAACAGGTCACGATCCCCATGCAATGGATCTACTACCTCTGCGCCGGTCGCACCGGACAACAACTCTCGTTCGTCTTCACCATCGAACCGGCCTACCTCGAATTGCTCAACGGCCGCGACGTCGAAATGGTCCGCAGCCTCCGCTTCGTCAAACAGTAAATCTCCATCAATGACTCGTCTTCCGGTCGAGCATTTCTCGCCCAAACACGAATCCCGCACGATCTCGTGCGACCATGCAGTCCGGCAGACTCAAGAACAAAACCCCGAAAACCCCCAGCACCGCCTCCGGCCGCTCCCAAAGTAGCCGACTCGCTCCGCCGAGTCGGTTGTCCAAGACGCGGAACCTACGACCAACAAAATCTGCGAGCGCCGCCCCTCCTCACGAGTACGAACCACGCCCCCTCTCCGCCACAACACGACCAGAATCTTGCCGGATCGACCGCTCATCCCCATCGGCCCGGACCATTTCCATCGCTCCGCCCACCTGGTCGGGATCGCCGGCGCCGGCATGCGAGCCCTCGCGGAACTCCTCTGCGACTGGGGCTGGAAGATCACAGGCTCGGATGCACAGCCCTCAGCCCACTCCTGGGCCGCCTTAACCCGCCGAGGCCTCCGCATCAGCAACCGGCACGCGGCCGAAAACCTCCCCCCAGCATGCCGCCTGGTCATCTACAGCGCCGCAGTCCCCGAGAACAATCCGGAACGTGCGGCCGCCGCACAGCGAGGCATCGAGCAGATCTCCTATCCGGAGATGCTCGGACGCCTGATGAATTCCCGCACCGGCGTCGCAATCGCGGGCACCCACGGCAAGAGCACCGTCACCGCTCTTCTGGGCTGGATTCTCAGGTCAGCCGGGCGCGACGCATCCCTCCTCTGCGGCGCGACCCTTTGCGGTGTCCAATCCGCCGGCTGGGGCGGCAGCGACCAACTCCTCGTCGCCGAGAGTTGCGAATACCGCCGCCACTTCCATCAGTTAAGGCCCCAACTCGCAACCGTGCTCGATATCGAACCCGACCACTTCGACTCCTTCCCCACGCAGTCCGACGCAATCGCCGCCTACTCCGATTTCATCCGGCAGATTGCCCCCGCAGGCCTGCTCGTCTGCCGAGCCGGCCGCTCCGCAATCAATTCCGCGCTGGGCTGCGCTCCGGTCCGCGTCGTAACATTCGACGTCGACGGTCCCGCCGACTGGGTCGCCCGCAACATCATCCCCCGCAACGGCGCAACGCAATTTCGGATGGAACACCGCGGCGCCCACGCGATCGACTGCACGTTGCCCCTCCCCGGCAGACACAACGTCCTGAATGCACTGGCCGCCGCGGCGCTCGCGGATGAACTTGGGATCGACCGCGAGGCCCTCGCGCACGGCCTGCAGACATTTCCCGGCCTCCGGCGACGATTCGAATTCCTCGGCGCCTGGAAGGGCGTCGATCTCATCGACGACTACGCCCATCATCCCTCAGCGATCTCAGCCGTCTTGCGCACGGCCCGCGAACAGTTTCCTACGCGCCGGCTCTGGGCCGTCTTTCAGCCGCATCAGGTCTCCCGCACCGTGGCCCTCCAGTCACAGTTCGCGGCCAGCCTCGCTCTCGCCGACGAAGTCCTCGTTTCGCCCGTCTACGCCGCCCGCGAACAGGTCGGCCGGCAACCCTTCGATGTTGCCGAAACTCTCGCCCGTTCCATCTCTCCCCTCGCCGGGCGCGCCCGATTCGTCCCTTCGCTTGACCACGTTCTTTCCACTTTGGAGACTGACGCCCGGCCCGGTGACGTGGTCGTCATCATGGGAGCCGGAGACATCGAACAGGTCCGCGATGAGCTTTGTCGACGAATTCAGCGAAATCACGCGTCGTGACGTCCCCCTGGGGCAGTACACCTGGCTGAAAGTCGGTGGACCGGCCCGGTTTCTCGTCGAACCCCGCTCCGTCGACGAACTCGAGGCCGTCATTCAGGCCTGTCTCCGTGAGGAGATCTCCCTCCGCGTCCTCGGCGGAGGATCGAACCTGCTCGTCCCCGACGAAGGCGTCGACGCCGCAGTCATCCGCATCGTCGGCGAGGCCTTCGGCCAGGTCTCAATCGACGGGACGCGCGTGCGGGCCGGCGCCGGAGCGCTCCTCTCGCACGTCATGTCCGAAACGGTCGCCGCAGGTCTCGCCGGAATGGAAGCCCTCGTCGGCATCCCCGGCACAGTCGGCGGAGCAATTCACGGCAACTCCGGCACCCGCCACGGCGATATCGGCCGGCTCGTCAAGTCCGTCACCGTCATCACCGGCAAAGGAGAAAAGTTCGTCCGCCAGGAAGACGAGCTGTCGTTCGCCTACCGCGTCAGCAGCGTCAACGAACTCGCCGTCATCGAAGCCGAGTTCGAACTCACCCAGGAAGACCCCGACGAGATCGCCCGGCGGATGCGGAAACAGTGGATCATGAAAAAATCCACGCAGCCACTCTCCTTTCAGTCGGCCGGGTGCATTTTCAAAAACCCCCGCGGACTCAGCAGCGGCGCCCTCATCGAACAGGCGGGACTCAAAGGCGCCCGGGTGGGACAATGCGAAGTCAGCGACCGCCACGCCAACTTCATCGTCACTCAGGACAACGCCACCGCCGCCGAGGTCCGGGAACTCATTGAAACGATTCGCGAAAAGGTCAAAGAAGTCCACGGCGTCGATCTCGAACTCGAAATCGAAACGTGGTGACCGCCCCCGCGACGCCCGCTCCCGCCGTTTGACTTGCATCCGCGAGCACGATTCTGTCCGATGCGGGTCGCGGTTCAGTCCAGTATCCAGCAGAGACACCGGCCGAAGATGCGAGATTTCGACTACGCCGCTCCCGCCACCCTTCAGGAAGCGGTCACGCTGTTCTCCCGGCACAACGGTGCAGCGCGGGCGCTGGCCGGCGGAACCGACCTCATCGACCACGTCCGCACGGGCCGCGTCACGCCCGACGTCGTCATCGACGTCAAGCGCATCCCTGAACTCAACAGACTCGAGATCACACCGGACGGCCTCCGGCTGGGAGCCGCCGTCCCCTGCTGGCGGATTTACGAATCGGCCGAAATCCGCGAGAGCTATCCGGCGCTCGTCGACGCCTGTTCGATCATCGGCGGCATCCAGATTCAAAGCCGCGCGTCCGTCGGCGGAAACCTCTGCAACTCCGGTCCGGCCGCCGACACCATCCCCGCACTCATCGCGCACAGCGCGGTCTGCGTCATCGTCGGCCCCGAGGGCGAGCGCGAGGTGCCCGTCGAACAGTTCTGCACCGGCCCCGGCCGGAACGTCCTGCAGCCCGGCGAAATCCTCGTCGAGATGAAACTCCCCGCCCCTCCGCCCCGGTCCGGCTCGCATTACCGGCGGTTCATCCCCCGCAATGAAATGGACATCGCCGTCGTCGGCGTCGGTGCAGCCGTCACACTCGACGAATCCGGGACGTCGCTGGTCTGCGGCAGAATCGCCGTCGGCGCGGTCGCTCCCACCCCGCTCGATGCCGTCGACGCCTCCAACCTGCTCGCCGGTGCGCCGGTGGATGACGAAACCTTCCAGAAAGCCGCCGCCGCCGCACGCGCCATCGCCGTCCCCATCGACGACATGCGCGGCACCCGCGACTACCGCGTCCATCTCACCGGCGTCCTCACCGAGCGCGTGCTCCGTGAAGCCGTGTCCCGCGCTCAGCAAGCCGCCGGAGCCTGACTGCCTGCACCTTCACGAGCCTGCACCATGTCGAAGAAACAAGTCGTCACCGCCACGATCAACGGACGCGAGGAAACCTTCCTCTGCGAACCGCGGCAGACGCTGCTGGAAGTGCTCCGCGACGTCCTCAGAATGACCGGCACCAAGGAAGGCTGCAGCAACGGAAACTGCGGCGCCTGCACCGTCATGCTCAACGGCCGTCCCGTCGACAGTTGCCTCGTGCTCGCCGTCGAATGTGAGAACGCCGAACTCGAAACCGTCGAAGGTCTCGCCGCGGGAGATCAACTGACTCCCGTTCAGAATGCATTCCTCGAAGGCGCCGCACTCCAATGCGGCGTCTGCACGCCCGGCTTCCTCGTCTCGGCCACCGCCCTCCTGCGCGAGAATCCAGAACCGACCGAGCACGACGTCCGCTGGTACCTCGCCGGCAACCTCTGCCGCTGCACAGGCTACGACAAAATCGTCCGCGCCGTCCTCGACGCCGCCGAACGCCGCCGCAACGCAGAAACCGTCTGACCCCTCGCCTGCCAAAGATCACGCTGGACAAAGCGAAGCGAAGAAAGCCCCGGCGGCCCCCACCTTCGGAGTGCGGCGACCCGTCGCCGCTTTCAGAAGATCGCACCGCATCCCCTCTTTCGGGGCATGCACAACTCGCGATTCATCAAGCGATCTCACTGAAACCTTCCGTTCTCGTGTGTGCTGCACGTCCCGCCGGGTGGCCGCGGCTGGACTGAGCGAAGCGAAGAAAGCCCCGGTCGTGTAGCCGAAGTCGTGAGACTTCGGACAAACACTTCCCACGACCTGCGCTTCACTCCCTGTGGTCGCTCCAGCCGCGCCCGCCGTGAACGACGCTGAAAGCGTCGCACAGCAAAGCCGGGGGTCGCGACGTCAGGAGCGCACCCCCGGCTCGGGGTCTGCCCCTTGCAAGAACGCTGAAGGCGTTCGACAGGCTTTCTGTCGAAACCGCCCTCCTGAAACCCCTCCGTGACTCCGTGGTGAACAATCCGGCTCACCCGCCCGACAGTGCAAACTCCCCGAGCACCGAGTAACGCGGTCCCCTTCGGCTGAGTTCCGACCGATACAGCGTCACTCCACTCACCACCCGCGCCCCGTAAACAGTCTCCGCGTTCTGCTCCAGTAGAACTCCGAGTTCTTTCGGAGGCCGCGCCTTCACGCGGGCAACCGTCACGTGCGGGTGAAAGGGACGACTCTCCCGCGGAAATCCCAGCGGGCTCAACGCCTCCTCCACCGCGCCTGCCAGTCGGACAAACTCATCGCCGCTCGTCGCGCCGATCCACACCACCGACGGACGCCCCGGATGCGGAAACGCTCCCAGGCCCTTCAATTCCGTCTCGAACGCCGAAACCGAGGAAACAGCAGTCCGCAACGCCTGCTCGATTTCGACCACAGACTCCGCCCGCACGTCGCCCAGAAACTTCAGCGTGACGTGCATTCCATCCGCCGCAACCGGCCGCACCGCGCGGCCCATGCCGCCAAGTGCGTCCAGCAGCTTGTCGATCACCCGGTCACACGGAACCTTCGCCCCCACAAACGTTCGAATCGAATCCGGCATCACAGCAACCTGCCACGCTCAGGCGTCACGACTTCCCCCGTCCCCGCTGTCTCCGCGTCCGGGCCCGCGCCGGGACCGCGGCTCCGACCGCGCTTTCCGGCGAAGCCGCCTCTGCACCGTCAGGACGAACCATCGTCAGCGAGACGCGGCCTCGCTCCCGATCAATCTCCTCCACCCACACCGTCAGCAGGTCTCCAATCGCAACGACATCGTGCGGATTCTTGACGAACTGCTCCGACATCCGGCTGATGTGCACCAGCCCTCCGTTCTTCAAACCGATGTCGACGAACGCGCCGAAGTCCACCACGTTCTGCACGGTCCCCGTCAGTTCCATGCCGACCTCCAGATCATCCAGACTCAACACGCTCCGCTTGAACACCGGCCCCGGAAACTCCGACCGGGGATCACGCTGGGGACGCAGCAGAGCGGCCGCCATGTCCTCAAGCGTCGCACTTCCCACCCCAAGCTCGCCCGCTAGCGACTCCAGATCAATCCCTCCGAGGCGATCCGACACATCCGCCTCGAATTTCCCCCCCACCTGCTCGGGCGACACGTCGACTCGCCGCAGAAGCGCCCGGGCCGCCGCATAGCTCTCCGGATGAACCCACGTCGCGTCCAGCGGCTCATCGCCCCCGGCGATCTTCAGAAACCCGGCCGACTGCGTGAAAGTCCGCCGGCCGATGCCCGGCACATCCAGCAACTCCGCCCGCGCCGCAAACGGACCATGTTCCTCCCGCCACGCCACCACCCGCCGCGCGATCAACCGGTTGAACCCGGAAACGTACTGCAGCAACGCGCTGCTGGCGCGATTCAGATCGACCCCCACAAAATTCACGCACGATTCCACAACCGTTTCCAGCGATTCGCTGAGCCGCTTCTCGCTCACATCGTGCTGATACATTCCCACGCCCAGATGCTGCGGTTCGATCTTCACCAGTTCGCTCAGCGGATCCTGCAACCGCCGCCCGATCGAGATCGTCCCTCGAACCGTCGCATCCAGCTCGGGGAATTCCTCGCGGGCGACCGCCGTGGCGGAATAAACGCTGGCGCCCGCCTCGTTGACAATGACGTACCGCGCATCCTCCACGCCCTCCGAAATGACGTCCGCCAGCAACTCTTCCGCCTCCCGGCAACCCGTGCCATTCCCCAGAGCGATCAGCCGGCAGTCGAACTCCTTCAGCAATTCGATCAGCCTCGCCACGGCCGCCCGCTTCCTCTCTTCCGAACCGGTCACGAACACCACGTCTTCCACCAGCGGCTTGCCCAGTTCATCCAGCACAATCACCTTGCAACCCGTTCTCAGTCCCGGGTCGATCGCCAGCACCCGCCGCCCCGTCACCGGCGGCTGCAACAGCAGGTTTCTCAGGTTCCGCGCAAACACGTCAATCGCATGCGACTCCGCCCGCTCCGTAAACTGCTTGCGGATTTCCCGCTGGATCGCCGGTCGCAGCAAACGTGACAGAGCCTCCCGCGCCGCACGTTCCATCACACGACCGTTCGCGCGGAACGCCGCGTTGAGACGCTGCGAAATACCGCGCATCACGCGCTCGTCGTCCCACTCGACCCGGATCCGCAGCGCCCCCGAGGACTCCCCCCGGTTGAGCGCCAGCACCCGATGCGGCGGCGCTTTCTGCAAAGACTCCCGGTAATCAAAGTAGTCGCGAAACGGCTGCGCCGCATGGTCCTCCGCGTCGACCACCTTCGACCGCAGCACACCCGTGCTCCACGCCGTCTTCCGCACGTCGTCCCGGATCTCCGCCTGTTCGCTGATCCGTTCCGCCAGAATATCCACCACGCCCGCCGTCACCGCCTCATCATCCGGCAGGTCAAGTTCCGGATCGACCGCCCCCCTCACTGCCGTTTGGAAATCGCTCTCCGGCCGCCCGTTCCACACCAGATCCGCCAGCGGTTCCAGACCCTGCTCCCGAGCCGCCTCCGCCCGCGTCCGCCGCTTGGGTCGATACGGCAGATAGAGGTCTTCCAGCGCCTGCAGCGAGTCGGCCTCCCGAATCTGCGTCTGCAATTCGGGCGTAAGCCGGCCCTGCTCATCAATCAGCCGGGCGATCGTTGCGGCCCGCTCGTTCACTTGACGCTGCTGAGCCGCCAGCCGTTCGATCGCGCGAATCTGCTCTTCGTCGAGGTTCCCCGTCGCCTCTTTCCGGTAGCGGGTGACGAATGCCACAGTATTGCCCGCGTCCAGCAGCGAGAGCGTCTGCTCAACCTGCCGCTGCGCAAGCTGCAATTCGCCGGCCAGGCGCGCCGTATCGAGCCGTGATGATTCCATTCCAATCGCCTGCACGCGGTGCCGATGCGGCCGTCCGCAACGACCACCTTCGCCCCTGCGGGGCGGCGGCAGGAATCATACCCGAACCGACCCCGCGCAGCCCGCTACCGCTGAATCACCACCTCCGACCCAACCGTCAGCAGATCGTAAACGGTCGCAACGTCCTCATTATGCATCCGGATGCAGCCGCGCGATTCGTTCCGGCCGATCGAATCGGGATCGATCGTGCCGTGAATCCCATACCCGTCGCCGATGCTGATCCACCGCTCGCCGATCGGATTCGCCGGGTCGTCCGCCGCGATCGCTCCTTCCGGACCGTAATACGGCGGATTGACGACCTTGTCTTCCACCGTGAACGTGCCGATCGGCGTCGCTCCGTCTTTCCCGATCCCCACCGGAAACCGGTACACGTAAAACCCGTAACAGTGAACCGTCAGTTCATAATCGCTCAGGTCAACGACCGCATTGAACGGCCCCTTGATGACCTTCAGCTTCTGCCCGGCCCGGATTCGGTTCGGATCGACGCGATTCAACTGCGCCAGGTAGGAATACGTCACGTCGTACTCCTTCGCGATCGCCTCCAGAGCGTCCCCCGGGCGGACCAGGTGAGCTTCCATGTAGTGCGGCTGCGGCTGGAAGTAGATCCGCCGCGCCGTCGTGTCGATCCGGTCGTAAAGCTGTTCCCGCGTGTTCGGCTGCTGCCAGTACAACTCGGAGAGCAGGCGGTGAGCCGCCACGTCTCCCTCGATCGTCCCTTGCTCCAGCAGCGCGTCGATCTCGGTGAAGTCCACCGGTTCAAACGGGACGTCGTTGTCGGCCCGCGCCACCACCGGCTCCTCAGCCGGCGCCGGTTCCTCGGTCCCGGCCGCCTGCACAACCGCAGCCGTCCGCGGATCGTCCACCGCCACGAACTCCGGCTCCGCCGGACCGAACGGGTTCTCTTCGATCGGACGATCCGGCGTGTTCGCTCGCGGCAACGGCGTGTTCGACCGCTCCGTCAAAAACTCCGCCGGAGGAGTCATCGGCTCATACGCTTCGGAGGGAAAAGGCTCCGCCTGAGGCGGCGGGGCCGCATCGAGGACGAGATCATCCGCCGTCGCGCCCTCGCCCAGTTCGATCCCTTGAGTCTCCGCAATCTGCGGCGCCGACCCGCCGCTGCCGAACGGCGACAGGCCGAGCTTCCAGGCCGCCGTCGCACTGACGACCACCAGAATCAGAAACCAGAAGCGAAACGACTGCAGCGGATGCTGACGACTCTGACGACGCATGACATTCCTCCTTGAACGTCCGCCGGCTCGATGTCCGGCGATTGCCCGCAAGGCGACCCGGACCGCTCGACGACTCAACAGGACCTGCGAATCGGCCCGAAAGGGAGCGGAAACCTAACACAAGCCCGATCGTAAGGCTACGTCGATTTCGCGATCGGCGGCGAGCGCCAAGTGAGAGAGCGACGGCTCCTGTTCGAATCGGCGACACACCGTGATTCCGATACGGGGAGATCGTCGCAGCTCCGTGGAACGCAGTGGGTTGCGGCGACCCCGCGCCGGCCGCGCGCCCGGTCTTTCGGCCGCGCCCGGAGAGACGGTATTTGTGAGGATTCCGCGATTGCCGTGATCCTTGCCCCGGCCGGACTCGTTCCGCAAGAGACCACTTCGTGGCATTGCAAGAAACCGGCAGCCGGGGGCAGTGATGGAATCGCCGTCTAACGGTATGATGCCGCACTCCGCATTTCTCACGAGGCGATCCACAATCAAAGGAACGCCGCAATCCGACTCAAGCCAGGGGAGCAAGTGATGTTACGTCTGACTCAATTCGGTCTGGTATGCAGCATCGGATTCAGCCTCTGCGGCTGCGGAGGAACGTCCTCCCCGGAAGTGAGCGATTCGGCCGGCCCGCCGGACGGCCCTGCTTCCGCCGAGTCGGTCCAGACGGCTGGGACGAACGAGCCTGCGGACGCCGCGTCTCCGGCCGCGCCGAGCGAGGCCGACGAACCGCGCGGATTCGACACGCCCGAAGCGGCCTTTTCGGCCATGCGCGACGCGGTCGGCGAAAAGGACTGGGAACAGGCGGTCGACTGCCTCACCGATGAATCACAGGACATGATGGCAGGAGGACTCGTCCTGGTCGCGGGGTTGATGGCCGCGTTCGGAGGGGAGGAGATGCAGGGCGTGCAGGCGGTCTTCCAGAAGCACGGAGTCGACGCGGCGCCGTCCGGTTTTCCCCCGCAGGGTTCCGAGCCGGGCGAAGCGCCGGAGACACCGGTGATCGAGGACAAGGCGGCGTTTATCGCCGACCTGTTGACGGAACTCGAGCAGGTGGGCGAGGGTTTCGACGAAGGACCGGCTCAGTGGGGCGAGGCGGAGCTCTCGGACTTGACCATCGAGGGCGAGCGAGCGAACGGCACGTTGACGCTGCTCGAAGATGGTGAAGAGAAGACCGAGGAGATCGAATTCGCGCAGGTCGAAGGGCGCTGGCTGGTCGACTTCTCCAGCGACATCTTCACGCAGGACGGAGAGCCGGGTTTCACGCTCGATTCCGCGTCGAGTGGCGCTCCGAACGACGATCTGCAAACCGACCTGCCCGAAGAGGAACTGCAGGAGGGGCTCGACCTCGATCTCACCGTCTCCCGCGAGCCTCCCTTCGGACTGTTCGGCGACTTTCCGGAAGGCGCCGTTTACGGCAAGCTCGATCTCGTCGGCGAAGTCATTGACGGCGGTTTCGCCTACGGGCACTTCACGCTGGAAACAGTCGAGGACGACCAGGGGAATTCCCTGGAACTCGCCGCTCCGGTGAAGGACAAGTTCGACAAGGAGTTCGGCGACCGGTTCGTCGAACTCGATCAATTCTTTCTGGACGAACCGTCGACGTTGTCGATTCTGTTCGTGCTCGAAAAGCCGGGCGACGACGCGACCGCACTGGCGCGCGTCGCCGGTTCGTTGAAAATCAAGGCGCGAACGACGTTCGTGGTGCCCGATGCGCTCGGCAAACTGGGCGAACCGTTGACCGAGCCTGAGGAACTGGTCGAGCAGGGGCAACTGACGCTCGAGGGCCCGGACGCCGATGAAGCGGAACACGGACTGGCGGTCGAATTCGAAGGGCCGGACGACGTGCTTCACGAGGCCGCTCTGCTCGACGGAGCGGGCGAACGCATCGGCAGCGGTTCGTTCAACTTCAGCACGGGAAGCAGAACCCGCATCGTTCTGCAAAGCGACGAGCCCCTCCCGGACGACCTCCAGGTCCGGATCACGCTCGCGGGAAACGAGCGGACACTCTTTGTCCCTCTGGACTTCGAGGACGTTCCGATCGTCGACGAACAATAATCGGTCTGTCCGTTACACACAATTCCCCAGAGTTTTCGGTGGCAGCGAGCTTCGACTAACAACCGGGGATGGCACCGGGTGCCACTGGCGTCTCGCCAGTGCCCCCCCCCGACGACATCACCCCGGCGGGCTCCCAAGAGGTTGACGGCGAGACTGAGACTCCGGGCGCGGCACGGCAATCCCGATTGCTCCGCCGCGTGCGGAGGCGTAGACTGACCCTCATCGCGGCAGACGTTGAACAATCCCCATCGCGACCCGCACAGCCGCAGCTTCGTTCAACATCATCCTTCCGACCTGCCCGATCTCCAATCCGCAGATCACCCGGTCGCTGCGGACGGGTGGCACGACCCAGAGCGGAATGCAATGCAGCGATGGGCGTGGCGGGTTGCTCGCTTGACGCCGATCGGCAGCAAGGGCTGTGCCGCAATATGTCTTCGGCCGACCACGCCCACCGTTTCGCTGCGCTTCACTCAGGACGCGCCACGCAACCGTTGGGCGGTCAGCAAACGTCGTCAGTGGTCGAACCAGGTGGTACAATCCCGACATGACGCTACAAGAACTGGAACAGTCGATTTCGGAACTTCCTCCGAACGAATTGTCACGGTTCCGCGAATGGTTTCTGGCCTTCGATGCGCGGAACTGGGATCAGCGATTCGAGGCCGATGTGTCTGCCGGTCGGCTCGACCGGTTGGCGGATGAAGCGATCCGCGAGCACGAGGCCGGTGAATCGACTGAGTTATGAATCATTTCGCCAGTCGCGCCTTCTGGCGGTGCTACAATGCACTTCCAAGTGAGATTCAGGAACTGGCGGACAAGAATTTCGCGCTACTCCAGGCCGATCAGAGTCACCCGTCCCTGCACTTCAAACGAGTCGGGCGGTTCCGATCTGCGCGTGTCGGACTGCAGCACCGGGCGCTGGCTGTGGAGGTTGAGAATGGTCTGCTCTGGTTCTGGATTGGGAATCACGCTGAATACGAACGGATGATTGACACGTAGCGCCCGCCCGACTGCGCGGTGTGTTAGCAGGGGGATGCGAAGCCGCCAAAATGCAAGGACGGGATGGGGATACTGGCGAAGTCGGGTTGTGAGCGTGAAATCGTGAGGGGATGGAGTGACGCACTGGCGGAACGCCAGTGGCACCCGGGGCAGCATTCCTGAACGCCGCAGCGGGCCGGCTTCGGTGGCCTGAACGCGCCCGATTGAAGCGGCGCCGGGGCGGGGCTACATTGAGGCCTCAATCCGTGAACGATCCTCCCCACTGCGATGGACCTTCGAGGTCCGCGAGAGCCGAAACATGCCTGATTCGATTGTTGAACTCCGCAGCGACACCATGACCCGCCCCACGCCGGGCATGCGCGAAGCGATTGCGAACGCCGAGGTCGGCGACGACATGTCGGGCGAAGATCCGACCGTCAATGAGCTGGAAGCCCGCATGGCCGACCTGCTGGGCAAGGAAGCCGCCGTGTTCGCCTGTTCGGGGACGCAATCCAACCAGATGGGCGTCTGGACGCATTGCCAGACCGGCGACGAGATTCTGATCGACAAGACGGGCCACATCGGGAATTTTGAGGCGGGCGCGCCGGCCGTCCTGTCGGGCGCCAGCGTGCGGATGCTGGACGGGCAGGGGGGACTGATCGACGTCGATCTCGTGCAGGCTGCGCTGCGTCCGATCAATCAGCACTTCACGCCGACCCGGCTTGTCTGCCTCGAAAACTCCACCAACATCGGCGGCGGACGGACCTATCCGCTGGAACAGATCGAGCGGGTTTGCGCGTTCGCTCACGAGCGGGGATTCAAGACGCACCTCGACGGCGCGCGGTTCTTCAACGCCTGCACGGCGCGGGGCTATACACCGCGCGAGGTGGCCGCGCACTTCGACACCGTCTCCATCTGTTTCTCCAAGGGTCTCGGCTGCCCGATGGGGTCGATTCTCGTCGGTTCCCAGTCGGACATCGTGCGGGCCCGGCGGGCGCGGAAGATCTTCGGCGGCGCCCTCCGTCAGGCCGGCATCCCGGCGGCCGCCTGCCTCTATGCGATCGAGCATCACATCGACCGCCTCTCGATCGACCACGAGCACGCGCAATTGTTCGCCCGCGGCATCGCGGAGATCGACGGCATCCGCATCAACCCCGACGAGGTCGAGACCAACCTGGTGTTCTTTGAAATCGACCCCGCCTGCGGCACGGCCGCCGAACTCTCGGCCGCACTCCGCACGCGCGGCGTGCACATCAACAACGTCGGCGGGCCACAGCGGCTGCGGGCCTGCACGCATCTCGACGTCGACGCCGACGGCGTGTTGCGGGCCGTCAAGACGATTGCAGAATGCCTGGCCGAGGGGCCGGGCGCCGACCGGCCCGCCGCCTCGGGAGCTTACGCGCACGCGTGAAACGCGCGCCGTTCAGTCAGGAACGGCATTATGAACCGCGTCGCGACACTGCCTCAGGGCTGATCGTCTTCTCTTCCGAACTCGAACCGCGTTCCGAGCGGCACGGGAGTCGGACTGACGCGATAAGGGGTGTCGGCGCGTCGGAGCATCAGGCTGTAAGGGACGTCGTAGCGGTGCGACTCGCCGGGAGGCAGCGTGAACGTGCGGCTCCACTGCGAATTCGGCCCGCGAACCTGATAGGCGACGTCCTTCTGCTTGTAATTGGTGATGAAGATCGGCGGCGTCAGGTACCGCGCGACCATCAGCGAGTTGACGGAGGCGATGTCTTCCAGCCGCAACCGGGCCGGGGCCAGGTTCAGGTCGGGCAGATCCTTGAACGTCTGGGGCGTCTCCGCGACCCAGGAGTTCCAACATTCGCGCATCAGCGATTCGAAGTATTCGAGGTCGACTTCCGCGTGGTTGACGGCGAGAGCGCCCGTAGAGTCGGCCGTGACTTCCATTTCCGGTTCCCCGTCCCAGCCGAAGCGGATGCGACGGCGGTCCCCCATGTGCTGGATATCGACGGTGGCGAGTTGCTTCACGTCGACGTCGAATCGCACACAATGATTCCACTCGTCGCTCTCGCTGTTCCGCACAGACACCACAACGGAGGCCCGGTGCAGATGGAACATTCCGTGGATCTCTTCGGAAAACCCTGCACTCGGCTGCAACCCGTTGGATGTGGCCGAGCCCGCTTCGGGCCCCACCTCGACGGTGGAGGTCTCAATTTCGAGTTCCTCAACCGTGAAGGGGCCGGCGAGCATGATCTCGGCACGGATCTCCACGTCGTCCGGGAGCTGGCCGAGGGCCGGAATCACGCGCATCAGTTCGTCGCGGTCGCCCAGGCGGAAGAACGCGGAATCGGGCATGTCCCGCACGTCGACCCGGGCCGCGTCGCCCGCGACCGACATCTGCGAGAGAGGCGCGAGCAAACCGGGCGCCACGCCGATCTCGAGCTGCCGGCCGCGCGGAATGTCTTTCGCTTCAGGACCGATCGGGCTCACGACAATCGGCTGGTCCGGCCCGTGTCCGCGATGGGACGGGGCCGCGATCATCGCCATCGCGATGCTGATCCCGTCGCGGTCGACCGACACATCGTCCAGTTGCAATCGTAAACGAGGTTTGAAGATCGGCAGCGGCCACACTTCCTGAACGAGGCTGTTTGCGGCGAGCGGCTCGAGATGGTTGGCAGCCTCGGAAATCGTCCTCGGAACCGCCTCGCGGATCGCCTGCTCGATTTCTTCGCGGCGCAGGTAAAGCCCGCCGACGATTCCGGTCCGCACCAGGTCCGGGGTCAGTCCCTCGCCTTCGGCGGTGACCTCCTCGGGCGGTGTGATCATCCAGTTATCGTCGGGAATCTCGAACGTAATCTGCTCGGTCAACAGATCAAACTCACCCTCCACGATCTGAGGCCGGACGTTCAGATCAATCCAGACCGGGCGTCGGTGTCCGAGGCGGATCATTACGGGCCCGGCCTCGGCGGAGTGCTCCGGACCGGACACCGTCGTCTTGCCGATTCTCAGTTCGAGGGGTTTCGCGCCGACCAGCAGATGAACGGTTCCGTTCTCGCGGGCTTCGACGTCGATGTGGTCGTAAACCGTCGTGTAACGCAGATCGCTCAACGTGATCTCGAATTCGTCGCCCTGAACTTCGACCGTAAAGTGAACGTCGTCGACGGCGCCGGTCAGCATGTTGGCGGGGATCGCCTCGGGCAGCGCGTAGGAGAGCGTCCGCAGTGCGTCGTTGCCGAGGCGGAGCGAGACCGCCCGCGGCACGATGAGCGCCGGTTTGAATTCGCCCAGCAGCAGATCCGACTCGCCGGACGCAAGAAAGGCGGTGCATACCGTTTTGAGGGCGTCGGAGTCGCGCGGCTGAGATTCGGGATCGAGCATCCACTCGAGCAGCAGTTCCGATGAGAATGCGCTCATCCACACGTCGTGGCCCATATCCTCGATGACGGTCAGTTCCGCGTCGCCTCCCGCATCCTGCAGGGCGGCCACCATTTGCTCTGACTGCACCGGCTGGATGGCCCGGTCCCTTCCGCCGTGAATCGCCCACACCGGCGTGGAACCGATGCTCGCCACTGTGCCCGGATCGCCCCCTCCGGCGAGCGGGACGACGGCCGACCACATCTCCGGGTACGCTGCGGCAAGGCTCCAGGCGCCGTAACCACCCATCGACCAGCCCGAGAGCACTCGCCGCTCGGGATCGATCGAATACTCCCGTTCCACTTCGGCCAGTATCTCGACCGCGCGGCGGCCGTCCGGCGAGGAGGCGGTCCAGCACTCCAGCAGCGGGTCGCGGCGGTTTTCGCATTGGGGGAACACGACGATCGCCGGGTAGCTCTCCCGGATCCGCAGCACCGGCGCCAGGCCGTCGTCAAGATGATTGACCGCGTCGTTTCCCCGGCCGGCGGCGCCGTGCAGATAGAGAATGACGGGCCAACGCTTCTCGCCGGAATAGTCGGCCGGCAGATAGACGACGTACTTGTGCGCTCCCGCGTCGTCGTGGTAGACCCGGTCGACGAAGCGGCCTTGCTCGTCAGCAGCGGCCCGTGATGCACCGGCGAGGACTATCAGCGTCAGGAGCAACCGCTGCATGGCACTCGTTCTCTGCTGTTCGATCAGGATTCGTCGCGGGTTGGCGGTTATTTCGGAAACGCGTTCGCTGTGACCCGGAAAGCCGGTCTTGCGTTTGACAACATTCTAACGTTGCATCGCAATATTTTGCGTGAATTTCTGGTGTTTCCCGGTCCTCCATCAGGCAATGCCCCATTCTGAGCCTGTTCGCGCGAATCTTCCGATTACGGGATCGCTCCCCGTTCCCTGGGTGGAGAAATCAGCGGAAAACAGAAGGTCTTGCCCAACGCGCCGATCCCCCCGGACGTTAAAACCGGGCTGATGGTTGTGCCTGGCGCGAATGTCGAGGACAGTAAGTTTCAGGACATCCCCCTCGGCGACCACAGTCATTCCACCCATCTCTGCGCGGGTGGTCTGACCCTTCTGCGGTGGATGCCCGCTCGGGTCGATTGGCAGTCGGCACCTCAAGTTGAGTCGCAGGAGTCAGCACATGGAGACGCCCCGCAGTGTCAGGTTCGGAATCAGCACCGCGGCGTGTCTGGGTGTCCTGTTGTCGGCCCTCCCCTGTCCGGCTCAGGTGACGACGCGAAGTGTTGTGATCCAGCCGCCGGCTACGGCGGCGGAGCCCCGTGGGATGTCGCGGCTGGAGCGGGTGAATTATGCGTTGGAGTTGGCCCAACTCGGGGCGGAGAACGGCCTGCAGGAACTCTCCCTGACGGCGGTTCGCCGCGCCCTGGGCGAGGGTCCGCCGATCGCGTCGCCCGGAGAACTCTCGGCGACTTTTAACACCGCGCCTCCGGGACTTGTTCCCACGCTCGGGTCCGGTTCAGCGGACCAGGGGTCGTATGAGCAGGTGCAAGCGGCGGTCGAAGGGCAGCTTCAGGCCCTCTCCGAACTGTGGCAGAAGCATGAGTTTCCGCCGGATCAGGTCTACGAGACTCTCGTCGCGGTCGTGCTGCCCGAGTCGAGACCGGATGAGGTGTTCCTTTACTCTCAACCGGTGTTGATGAATGAGTCGCAGCGCACCATCGTCTACTCGACGGTCTCGACGCCGATTGAACTCCCCACGCCGCGGGGGAGCGGAGAACTGTTGACCGCATGGGCCGTTCGGGCGGGGCGAGAGGCGGATCTCCGCGAGAAGCTGATGCCGCTGACTGAGAACCCGCAGACCGAGTTTGCGGCCCGCGTTCTGCTGGCGTTGTTGGCGCTGCGGGAGAATAAGGGCGAAGCAGTCGCGGAGTCGCTGGCCGATCTGGCCTCCGCCCTGAAGCAGAACTCCTCCCGCTTCGCAGCCGAGTTGGCCGCTCACGCGGCGATTCCCGCATTGGCGGACGCCGAGGCGCCCCCGTACGCGCTCCCGCTCGTCGAGCAATTGATCATCAATGCCAGCCCGATCATTTCGGGTCAGGGAAGCAACATCGAGGTTCTCTCGCACTTGGTGCGATTGGCCGCCAGAGCCCACTTCGACGCGGGTCACGTCGAGCAGGGGCGGGCGATGCTGGACAGGTTCCTCGAAATCCACACCGTCGGCAACCAGCAATACACCGGCGACTATCCCCTGTTCCTCCGCAAAGGACAGCTCGGGGTCGTCGTGTTCGAACTGCTGCGCGCCGGGCAGATCGATGCAGCGCTCGAACGGCTTTCCGAACGATCGGACATCGCGACGCTGCGGAATTACGGGATGGCCCCCGATTCCGGGATCGGCCCCCTGCTGTCGCGCGGGCTGACCCAACGCAGCAGCGAGGAACAGTATGAACTGCTGCACGGCTTCACATTCCCGGGCGATGATCGTCGCCTGTTGCGAGTCGCGGCCGATTACCTCCCCCTTGACGCGCCGCCCGACATGTTCGCCGCCGCCCTGCGGCACAGCGCCGGGGATGCTCCGTTCGACCTGCTGCGGCACGGAATCGCGGGCGACCTGTTTTGCACGGGGCAGGCTCTGATTGACGCCGCGGAGGATCTCGGCCGGCTGGAAGAACTGATCGATCAACTCAGAGAACCGCTGGCGCAGCAGTTTCCCCACGCGCGGGAACTCACGCTGCTCGCCGAGATGAAAGTGGGAAACCACGCAGCCGCCGAGACCGCGCTCGTCGAGATCACCCGGGAACTCGCTGAGACGCTGGCGGACAACAGGGAGTTCGCCGCCTACCCGATGGTGACGCACGCAATCGCGGCGCAGGCGGCGCGGCATCCGCCGCTGCGATCCCAGGCGATTCTGCTGCTGGAGACGCTGATTGCCTACACCGAACGAATTCAGGCCGATCTGCCCCGCTCGCACGCGCGCTGGTGCCGCGCGCTGGCTCTCCAGGGAGACGACAATGCGGCGCGGGATTTCCAGTTTGCGGCTGCTGCGCCGGCGCACTTCGCGGCGGCGGGCTGGGAGTCGGCCGACCAGCATGCCGCCGGTTCCCTCAAGCCGGTCTGGATCGCGCAGGGAGGCCTCATCAAAAAAATCGCCGGCCCCCGGCAATCGTATCTGTACCTCCGCTACCCGCTGAACGGGGAGTTCGAGTTCTCCGTCAACGCGCAGGATGGGAACTGGGCGGAAGGAAACCTGCATTTCGGGGGGGCAACCATGGCGGTCCTGGGGGATCGCCATCGCGTCGAATTCACGCGAATGGGGGAGACGGAATCGGAATTCAAAGTCGCGCCCTTCGCGCGGAGCCCGCACCTCAACCGGCAGACCGTTCGCGTCGGAGAGGGCCGGGCCGAGTTCCTGCTCAACGGACATCCCGTCCACCTCGATGAACGTCCGGCCAGACCGTGGCTCGCCCTGAATGCCAACCTGGGGCGCGATCCGGTCTTCGCCAACCTTCGGCTCACCGGCGATCCGGTCATACCGCGTGAAGTTTCACTGTGTACCGGCAGCGACCTGACCGGCTGGCTGACTGTTCGGTACGAAGAATCCCGGCAGCCGGCCTCCGAGGCGGAACAGCAATCTTCGCCCGTACCAGCGTTGCTGCGGTCGTCCACCCCGACTGTGGAATACGACTGGTGGGCCGAAGGGGGCACGATTCGCGGACGAAAGGTCGATGACGACTTGCCCCGGCAATCGTTGCTCACCTACCACCGGCCGCTGCTGGAGGATGAACAGCTTTCGTACGAGTTCCGGTACGTTCCGGGAAAGACTGTGGTTCATCCGGCTCTGGACCGGATCGCCTTTCTGCTGGAACCGGAGGGCGTCGCGCTGCACTGGCTGACCGACGACGACGTCGACTCGACCGGACTCCCGGCTGACAACCGCATTGTCGTTGATCGCGATCAGCTTGCGGCCGGAAAGCTGCCGCTGACGGAAGGGGACTGGAACCTCGTCACGCTCACGCGGAGCGCCGGTGCGGTCGTGATCGCGCTCAACGGCGTCGACGTCTATACGCACGCCTGCGGCAACGATCCGCTCTCTTTCGGGCTGTTTCATTATGCGAACCGAACGGCCGTCGAAGTTCGCAATGCGACGCTGACCGGTGACTGGCCGCAGACGGTTCCCGCTGACTTGCTCGCTGATCCGGCATCCCCCGTGACGGCGGCCAAAGGGAACATCGACGGGCGGGCCATCAACCGGATCATCGGCGAGAAATTTTTCGCAGAGCAAACCTACGAGGTGTACCTGGCCTGTCGGCAATTGCCGGCTGAGGAGCGATTCTCCGCGTTGCGGGCGTGGGTGCTGCCGGGAGCAACTCACTCTTCATTCCGGACCTACGCCGCCGCGACGCCGACCGATCCGCCCGAACCGGTCGCCGTGCTGACTGCAAGCGACGTCGAGCGACTCCATCGCGCCCGCACGGAAGGCCGAAACCGGATCCTGATCGGCGGAGCACTCGTCTCCCCGGCGGAGGAACTGGTCGACGCCGCAGCCGAACTGCAGCGCCTGGATGAACTGTATGGCGAAATCGAGTCAACCGCTCCGACGGTTCTCTCTCAGCAGCGTTCGCGGGCCGGTCTGCTGTCCATGATTTCGCTGGCCCAGGACCGCCCGCAGGAGGCCGCCGAATGGCTGAATGAACTCTTCACCCTGACGAAACAGGACGATCCATCCACCGAGCACACACGCTGGATCGATCTCGTCGCCGCCCACCGCGCCGTCCGGCATCCCGCCACGCGCGAAATTGCCGTCGAACTCATGGACTTCATCGTCACGTCGCAAATCGAGAATGAGAGGCCCGGTCCCGCCGTTTTCGCCTCTCACGCCAGAGCGATTCGAGGCCTCGGTTGGGCGCTGGCCGACGATGCGGAAGTGACGGACGAGCTGGAACTGACCCAATGGACGCCCGCCAGCCACGGGACGAGCCGCTCGCAAGGCGAAGGCCATGCGCAGGCTCGCTGGCACGCGAATTCCGGCGGGCTGCACCATCTGGCGGGACACGAGTCGGATTCGGTGTACTTCGCCGTCCCGCTGCGAGGCAATTATGAGATCAATGCCCGGCTGTCGGCACTCGGCGGGCGCGACATCGAAATCACCGCCGCCGGAATTTACACCGCGCCCGACGATACGCTCGACAGTTACCGCATCGGACACGCCAGATTCCGGCGCAACAACATCGCGCTCGAGCAGCAACTGCCGCCCCTTGGCGACTGGTACGATTACCGGGTGGTCGTCGAAGACGGCGTGTCCACCTCATACGTCAACGGCCGCGTGCTGCACGCCGAGACGCTGCCCGAGAATCCCGACCCCTGGATCGACATCCACTGCCGGGCCGCATCGACAGGCGGCGTTCGACGCCTCGTCATCACAGGGGAACCTCGCGTGCCGGAGGAGATCGACCTCCTGACGCACCCCGACCTCTCAAACTGGATCACCGACTTCTATCGCGAATCGGGCCAGGGCGACAACGCCGAGTGGCGCTTCGATTCGGGCACGCTCATCGGCCGGAGCCGATCTCAGCTTGCCGGCCGGCAGGTCCAGAGTCTCATCCGCTACCATCGCCCGCTGCTCGAAGACGGACATGTCGACTACGAGTTCTTCTACGAGCCGGGAGAGTCAGTGGTGCATCCCGCGCTTGGTCGTCTGGCCCTGCTGATCGGGGAGGGGGGAGTCAGCGAGCACTGGCTCACAAACGCTGAGTACGAGCGCAGCGGGCTGCCGGCCGGCAACGTCGCGATTGAAGCAGAACACCGCCGCGGACCGGAAACGCTCTCGCTCGTCAACGGAGACTGGAACAGCGTCCGGCTCGAGATCGAGGGGGATCAACTCCGCCTGTCGCTCAACGGGGAGTTGATCTACGAACGTCCGATCGACGCCGGCAATCAACGATTCTTCGGACTGTTTCATGACGAGGGGACGTCGGAAGCGCGCGTGCGAAACATCCGTCACCGAGGCGAATGGCCGAAGACCTTGCCGGCGGCTGACGAGCAGGAACTGGCCGCGTCCACTGATGAAGCAATGTAGGGTCCGCTCTGCGGACCACGAGCCACATTCAAGCGGTGGTCCCCACAGCGGACCCTGCTGCTGACGTGCTGGAACTGGCGCAGCACGAAGGTGCAAGAATCATCCCCCGAATCCCCAAGAGAGTTGGGGATTCGAGGGCTGTCCTTGAGACACAACTCGGCTTCAATCTGCCTGATCGGGGTGGCCGGGGCTGGACTGAGCGAAGCGAAGGAAGCCCCGGTCGTGTAGCCGAAGTCGTGAGACTTCGGACGAACCCTTCCCACGACCGGGGCTTCACTCCCGTTGGTCGCTCCAGCCCCGGCCACCCGATCAAGATGTGTGTCACTGACACGATTCGAGGGCGGTTGCTGCGCGTCTGTGAGACGGACGGACTCAGGGAATTTCCGGACCGTCAGTGTCGGTCGTCGATCCGCTGTCGGCCGGCGGAAAGGAATCGGTCTCATCGGTCGGCGGCGGGGTCTCGGTCAAATCGCCCGGGTCGCCGAGATCGGGCGTATTCTCAGGCGGCGGGGCGGGCTCCTCACCGGAGCAGCCGACGATGCCGGTTGTTAGTCCGCAGACAGCGATCAGTGCAAAAAGGTGCTTCACGAAACTCTCCTTACGCAGTGTTCAAAATTCGATCGCACCGGTCCGTCCCGGTGCTCGAAAGTCCCACGTTGATTGATGGGCGATTGACGAAGGTCCGCCGGGACGCGGCAGCGCCTTGTCTGAACTCGAAGATGCGCCCAGAATGGCGGTTATTCCCGGAGGCGGTCATTCTGCGCGGAATCGGTCGTTCTTCGCCGCCACAGGAACCCGCCGCATCATCGCTCAGCAGGCGGAACGGTCAAGATTCTCGCCGAAAAAACGAACAGCTTTCGCAGAAACAGTCGCTGTTCTTTGGAATATCAGTCCGCCGAGACGGATCAGCTACTTGAAGGAACCTCATGTCGAGCCCGGACGCCAGGCTCTCCGTAAGTGATTTGGTAGAGCAGTATTACGAACTGCTGTATCGCTTCGCTTACCGGCTGTCGGGATCTTCCGCCGACGCGGAGGACCTCGTCCAGCAGGCGTTTCTGGCCGCGCATGCGAAATTGGACCAGTTGCGGGAATCAGATAAGGTCCGCTCCTGGTTGTTCACGATCGTTCACAACGCGTTCCGCAAGCAGGTCCGGCGGCAGCATCCCCAGGCCTTTTCGACGCTGCCTTCGGAACCGGACCCGCAAGTGGAGGCGCAGGTTGACGCGGTCGCCGACGCCGACGCCTTGCAGACCGCACTCAATCAACTGACCGAAGAGCACCGCACGCCGCTCATCTTGTTCTATTTCGAGGACTTCAGTTACAAGCAGATCGCGGAGATGCTCGACATCCCGGTCGGCACGGTGATGAGCCGGTTGTCGCGCGGGAAGGAGCACCTGCGGGAACGAATGGCCCCGGCGTATGAGCATGCCTCATCAACCGTCGGCGCCGAGAGAAAGTAAAGCGACAGTCACGGATTCGACCGTCGAGGGAATGACTGCATGAAGTGTGAAACTGCACGAGATCGACTGGAAGTCACTCGTCCGGACCGTTCCGATCGGAACGATCCGGATCTGCGGGAAGAGTTTGCGCATCTCGATTCGTGCGAGATGTGCGAGGAGGTCTATCAGCAGCGGCAGGCGTTCGACCGGCAGATCGCGCGGGCGATGCGGGACGTTCCGACTCCGGACGGATTGAAGTCCCGGATTCTGCACGCACTGGAAGAGGCGGGCGAGACCGCGCCCGATGCAACCGTTGCGACTGAACCGGTCAAACCGGCCCCGACGCGACGCACCTGGCTGAAGGCCGCGGGCTCCCTCGCCGCCGCTGTCCTCATTGCCGCCGTGGTGATCCCGTTCCTTCAGGATGATGAACCACAGCAGATTGCCTTCAGTGGTCTCGTTTCAGATCTGGGAGACCGGATTGCCTCTGAGGACGGATTGCAGTTGGTCACTCTCGAGGACTACGACGGGCCGGCTGAGGTGGCGGATATCGACGGCCGCTGGAGTGTTCATGCGGCGGCCGGTCCAAAGGGCGTCGATTTTGACGGCGATGGAGCGCATGACGTCGCCGTTTACGCCGTCCGAACGAGAAGCGGCCGCGGAGCCGGTTTCCTCGTGGTGGCGCCCCTCTCTCGCATCTCACAACCGCCCAATGACACGAGTTGGATCGGGACAACGCCGCACGGAGGACCGGTGCAACACGTCGCCTGGAAGTCGGGCGAGAAGCTCTACATCTGCTTTAACAATCCGGCGGCCGGCGGGGCGATCCAGGATCTGCTGCGAGAGGTCGGCGGTTCGGCGGCCTGACAGCGTCCTTGCACGTTGTCACTCAATGCGTTCCACCTCGACGAAGTACGCGCCGCGCGATGGTCCCTCGGACGATTCCAGCCAGGTCTGCAGCATGGCGGGACCGGCCGGAACGTCCGCCTCGATGCGAACGGCCGACATGCCGGGGGAGATCGGCTGCTCCGCGTCCACGTCGCCGATCTGCACCCGCGCTGTGCCCGGCGGAATCTCGTACTCCACCGGCGCCGGTCGCATCCGCAGCGTGAATGCAAAGCGTCCGGCCTCGGCGACATCCACGGCCCACGCCCCGTTTGATTCCGGGTCGCGGCTCACGGCATTCTGGTTCCACGGCACGTTCTCCGTATGCCAGTCGTGGCAGGTGAGCTTTGCCGGCGCCTGACCCTCCGCTCCCAGCACGATCCGTACATAGTCGTCGAACACTTCCGTCAGGCCGTCCCACCACTCGTCGTATTCGCCACGCAGGTGGTCGACGGTTTCCGGGCGCTCAGCGGCGACGTCCTGCTCTTGTCCCGGGTCGGCCTCAATGTCGTACAGTTCCCGGCCGTTCACGAGGCGCCAGCGATCGGTCATCACGGCTGACTTCCGCCACTTCTCCGGGACTTCAAGTCGCTGCGAGTGCACAAAGAGCGTGCGCTGCGGGGCGGCGACATCAGACTCCGCCCGCAGCAGTGATCGCAACGACATGCCGTCGATCGGCGGCCCGCCGGGGTCGTCGATTCCGCACAGGTCGACCAGCGTCGGCAGGACGTCGATGTGCGCGGCCAGCGCGGCCACGTCTCGGCCGCCGTCAATCCCGCCGGCCGGCCAGCGGATGAAGCAGGGGACGCGGTGTCCGCCGTCGTATTCGGATCCTTTCTGTCCGCGCATGCCGGCGTTGAAGCCGCGCCAGGTTGAGCCATCGGACTGATTGCGCCCGCGGGCGACTCCGGCCGCGGTGCCGTTGTCGGTCATGAACATCAGGATCGTGTTGTCCGCGAGATCCTTGCTGTCGAGAAACTCGCTGAGCCGGCCCATGTTCTCGTCGATATTCGCGATCATTCCGTAGAACGAGGCCATCGGCTCCGCCACGCCGGCGTCGAGGTAGGGCTGCTTGTCCTCCTCGCTCACGAGGAACGGGCCGTGCGGCGCGTTGGTCGCGAGGTAGCAGAAGAAG
Organism: Planctomycetota bacterium; assembly: GCA_003388505.1. GTDB lineage: Bacteria > Planctomycetota > Planctomycetia > Planctomycetales > Planctomycetaceae > MB-PLM-1. The sequence continues at coordinate 87,777 of QQVO01000012.1, read as the reverse complement.
GGCTCGTTGCGGGGGCGCGCCATGAAATCCATGGCCGCGTCGAACCATACATCGGTGCAGTAGCCCGACTGGGGACGAGCCGCGCCGGTTTGATCGAAGTAGGTGTCGTCGAAGTAGTCGTTCCCCCACCAATCGGGGGTCTGCGTGACGCCGCCCCCTCCGTGATGCAGACTGACGGCGAAGCCCTGATCCTGCGGCCGGAGCGGGAAGTTGTCTCCCAGGTGCCACTTGCCGAACATGCCGGTCTCGTAACCGTTCGCGGCGAAGACCTCCGCCAGCGTGAGTTCGTCGGTGTTCATCAACGACCGTCCCATGATCGTGTGCCAGACACCGGTCCGCGTGGAATACCGGCCGGTCATCAAGGCGGAGCGGGTCGGCGAGCAGGTCGGATCGACGTGAAAGTCGGTGAGCCGCACGCTCTGCCCGTGCAGGCGATCGAGATGCGGCGTCTCGAGCATCTCGTTGCCATGCGCAGAGACGTCGCCATAGCCCTGATCGTCGGTGATGACGAGGATCACGTTGGGGGGTTCGGCGCAAGCGAGCGATCCGGTCGTGAAGCTGACAATCAACAGTGCGAGGCGCTGCATATCGGCCTTCCGAGACAGGCTGGGGATGAACCTCAAGTGCCCTGTCAGGGCTTTATTTTCGGGTTGGCTGAACGGTGAATCCGCACGAAACCCTGCGGGATTCGTGCTTCCGAGCGAACCGCTCCATCCGAAAACCTGCAATCGACGACGAGTATCGCGGGCCGCCCGGAGCGGGTCAATCGGAGCGATCGCATCAGTGACAGCTTCAAAGTCGGCGTCCGGCGACCGCAAACCGCCCCCTACAACCGGCAACGCACGCACAGTCCGCGCGGGCTCCCCCGCCGGGACCGTCATTCGGCAGGCGATTCGGGACCGCCTTTGATTTGCGGCCTAATCTTCAGATGTTCCCGTTTTTCAACGCGGCGGCATCGCCGGAACGATCGGTTTCACTTCGCACGCATTCACGCGTGCTCCGTTCCGACCTGCGTCGCATCCTCTGTCGACGGATCTCTGCAATGGCCGGCACTCTCCCCGCATTCCGCCTGGAAGATCTCTCCGGATCGAACCCCGAGATCAAGAAGAAGCCCCGCCACTCCTGCCTCGTCAGGATCTATCCGGCTTCCGCGAGCGACGCGCTCCGCGATCTTCACAAGCCGCGGATGACGATCGGCCGCGACTCGCTGTGCGACATCGAACTCACCGACGACTTCGCGTCCCGCGTGCATGCCATGCTCGAGGAAATCGGCGACCACTGGGTGCTGACCGATCGCGGAAGCCTCAACGGGACGTTCGTCAACGATGAGCGGATCGAACAGCATTCCCTGAAGCCGGACGACCAGATCCGCATCGGCAATCACATCTTCAAGTTTCTCTCGTCCGACCAGGTGGAGATTCAGTACCACGAAGCGGTCTACGAGATGATGACGATCGATGCGTTGACCCAGACCTACAACCGCCGCTACTTCGAGGACGCGTTTCGCCGGGAAGTGCTGCGGGCCGTTCGGCACCAGCGTCCGATCGCCGTGCTTGTGATCGACGTCGACTTCTTCAAACACATCAACGACCGGTTCGGACACCTGGTCGGCGATGAAGTGCTGCGGGCCATCGGCCAGCGATTCGCCGAGCGGACGCGCGGCGATGAGATGCTGGCCCGCATCGGCGGTGAAGAGTTCGTCACCGCGCTGCCGGAGATCTCGCACGAGAACGCCGTGAAACTGGCGGAAGAACTGCGAGCGTCAATCTGCGACCGTCCGTTTGTCACGTCGCGCGGCGCCGTCAAGGCGACCGTCAGCATCGGCGTGGCGCACATCGACGGGCGGTCGGCCGTCACGAGCGGCGAACTGATGGATCGCGCCGACAAGAAGCTCTACGAAGCGAAGCACGCCGGCCGGAATCAGGTGAAGTGGTGAGTCGAAAAACCCCCCGGTGGCAACCCTGAGCGTTTCCCACAATTTCAGATCAGTGAACAACCACGGAATACACGGAAGCCCCAGCGCGGCCTCCGCCCGCAACCCAACTGGAGACGAATCGACAGCGAGCGGCGAAGCCGCGAAAGCATGTAGCCGTGAGCGCAAGCTCATGGAAAACATGCCGCTCACAAATGAAGTGAGCCGCGAAAGCGGCGACAGCAACCTTCTTGGTGTTCTTTGTGTCTTTGTGGTCGTCCAATTGAGCACTCGAATGCTAAACGGGCTCGCAGAATTTGCGCACCACGCGAAGATTCTCACCGTTCGTAACACGAAAAAGAAACGATCTCGCGGCTTCACTTTTCGTGGCAATCCTGTCGCATGGTTCGATGACCACGGGCGACAGGTTCACTTCGTTGCGGCGATAAGCCGCCGGGATTTCCGAGTGTTCCGTGGTTCGCTGCTCTCGAATGCCAGGCGAGTTATGGGTAATGCTTAGGGTGGCAACCGGGGGGCGTTGATTCTGAAGTCGCCGGCATCAGCTCGCGGCGACGAGTCGCTCGTCCTTCTCGCGGCGGCGACGCTCCACGACTTCTTCCTGAATGTTGCGCGGCACCTGCTTGTAGCGCGCGAACTCCATGCTGAAGCTGGCCTTCCCCTGCGTCATCGAACGGAGTTCGTTGGCGTAGTCGAACATGCTGGCCAGGGGAACCTCGGCGTTGATGATCGTGGCGCCGTGCCGCGTCGTCGTGCCTGTGACGACGCCCCGCTTGCTCGCGAGATGGCCGGTGACCGATCCCTGGTAATCGTCGGGCGTCTCCACCTCAAGCTGCATGATCGGCTCCAGCAGCGCCATGCCGGCCTTCTGCAGGTTCTCCCGCATGCAGTTGAAACCGCAGATGTTGAACGCCATTTCTGATGAATCGACCTCGTGGTAGCTGCCGTCCTGGAGCTCGACCCCGACGCCGACGATTTCGCATTCGCACAACGGTCCCTTTTCCAGGGCCCGCCGCATGCCGGCTTCCACAGACGGAATGTACTCCTTCGGAATGCGGCCCTGCGTGACCGAGTTGACGAACTCGAACGGCGCCTCCGCCTCCTCGTCCAGCGGGTACATCCGCCCGACGACGTGCGCGTATTGTCCCGAACCGCCCGTCTGCTTCTTGTGGCGGAAGTTGAATTCCACCTCGCGCGTCGGCCGCTCGCGGTAAGCCACCTTCGGCTCGCCCACGACCACCTCGCACCGGTACTCCCGGCGGATGCGCTCGATGTAGACTTCGAGGTGCAACTGCCCCATGCCGGCGATCACGGTCTCGCCGGTCTCCTGGTCGCTGGAGACCTGGAAGGTCGGATCTTCACGGCGAAACCGCTCCAGGGCTTTGCCGAGGCGATCGGCCCCGTCGCGGGCCAGCGGCTCGATCGACAGCCGGATGACCGGTTCGGGAACGTAGATGCTCTCCAGCGCGTAATTCGCCCCGTCGCTGCAGAACGTGTCGCCCGATGCGCAGTCGACGCCGACCACGGCGATGATGTCGCCGGGACCGGCAACGTCGATGTCGACGCGGTCGTCGGCGTGCATCCTGACAAGCCGCCCGAACCGGACTTTGCGTCCCGTCCTGACGTTGGTGTAGCTCTCGCCCTTCTTCAGCTCTCCCTGATAGACGCGGAAGTACGTGAGTTGCCCGAACTGCTCGACGACGGTCTTGAACGCCATCGACACCAGCGGATCGGAGGCGGACGTCGACAGGGGGGTGCGGACCGCATCGACCGTCTGGCTGTCGGCTTCCTGTCGCGCCTTTTCGGTCGCGTCCACGTCGATCGCATGGACCTCGCGATCGAGCGGAGAGGGGAGGTAGCGGCAGACCGCGTCGAGCAACGGCTGCACGCCCTTGTTGCGGAACGCCGTGCCGCAGAGCACCGGCACGAGTTCGTGGCCGAGGGTCGCTTCGCGGATCAGCTTGTAGATCTGCTCGGTCGGAAACTCTTGCTCTTCGAGCAGCGCCATCATCAGTTCGTCGCTGAAGAGCGAGAGGGTTTCGAGCATCGCGGCCCGCGCGGTCGCGGCAGCCTCCAGATACTGCTCGGGAATCTCCACCCGCTGGACGGTCTCGCCCTGGGCGCCTTCGAAACTGTAGGCCTGCTGCTCGATGAGGTCGATCATCCCCTCAAAGTCCGCGCCGCTGCCCATCGGCATCTGCAGCGGGACGGGGGTGACGCCCAGTTTCTCTTTCATCTGGGCCACGACCGAATCGAAATCGGCGCCGGTGCGGTCCATCTTGTTCACGAACGCGATCCGCGGCACGTGGTACCGCTTCATCTGACGATCGACCGTCAGCGACTGGCTCTGCACGCCGCCAACCGCGCACAACACGAGCACGGCCCCGTCCAGCACGCGGAGCGAACGTTCCACCTCGACCGTGAAGTCGACGTGGCCGGGGGTGTCGATCACGTTAAGGGTGTGACCGTCCCACTCCACCTGCGTTGCCGCGGAGGTGATGGTGATTCCGCGTTCCCGCTCCAAGTCCATGAAGTCCATGGTGGCGCCGTCGCCGTCCCCCTTCACTTCACCGATTTTGTGAATGCGGCCGCTGTAGAACAGCATCCGCTCGGTGAGGGTCGTTTTCCCCGAGTCGATGTGGGCGGAAATGCCGATGTTTCGGACGGTTTTCAGGCTGGCCATGATCGCAGTCGGTTTGGAGTGTTCTTATGGACCGGATTCGTTGCTCCGGGGGGCAAGTCCCTGGGTGGTCGGCCTGCCGATTGTCGGGAACGATGGACAGCGTCCGTCCAACACCCGGGGGCCGGTCAAAAGCAGAGAAAGTCGTGGCAGCGTCGCCTCACAGCGACGAAAAGAAGCCGTCAGGCCATTCGCCGCTGTGCGGGCTCAGAATGGTCAATCATCGGCAAACGTCCTTTTCGTCTCGTGAAGGCTGTTGTACGACTCGTGTGAAGACTCGCTCCGGATTTCGCCACCCTGCCTGCAAAGGTAAACGGATGGACAGACCGTGAGCGCAACCAGTGATGGGATAATACCGTTGCACGCGGCGCGTGGGAAGAGCGATTTTCGCGAATTCATCGATCAGGAGACGCCGAAACCCTGTCAGTGACCCACAACTCGCCGTGAGCGCGTCGCCGCAACACGGACGCGCCGATTGGATCGAATGGACCGCGGACTTGACGGATGCGGCGGATCGGCACCGATTCGACCGTGTCTTCCTGACCAAGCGGAAACGCAGAGAGCCCAGCGCGGGCGTCGCCCGCAACCCAACCACGTAGCGCACGCAGCCTTGCGTGCGTCCCGCTGATCGCAGAGCCGGCCGGCGCACGCTGCCAGCGTGCGCTACGGACAAACGCGACAATTTGCGCAGGACGACAAGATTCTGGACGTTAGTAGCACAAAGAGACCCAGCGCGGCCTCCGCCCGCAACCCAACTGGAGACGAATCGACAGCGAGCGGCGAAGCCGCGAAAGCATGGAGCCGTGAGCGCAAGCTCATGGAAAACATCCCGCTCACAAATGAAGTGAGCCGCGAACGCGGCGGCAGCAACCTCTCGACCGGACCAGTCCTCTCGAACGACGACTCGCGGAGTCCTCCCTGGACGCGACACACCGCACATCGTTGGTGAACCACCACGACACAAAGGATACGAAGCCAACCATCCAGGTAAGTCAGTCCTCCAACCTGTCGCACCTTGAGATTCCCCGTCCAGGGAACTCCTTGGTGTTCTTTGTGCCTTTGTGGTCGTCCAATTGAGCACTCGAACACGAAACGGGCTGGCAGAATTCGCGCACCACGCGAAGATTCTCACCGTTCGTAGCACGAAAAAGAGACGATCTCGCGGCTTTACTTTTTGTACTACTGACGTGCAGAATCTTGTTGTCCTGCGAAAATTCTGGCGGTGGCCCGTAGCGCACGCAGCCTTGCGTGCGTCCCGCTGATCGCAGAGGCGGTTGACGCACGCTGGCAGCGTGCACTACGTGCTTGGGTTGCGGGCGACGCCCGCGCTGGGGCTTTTTGTGTTTCTCGTGGCAATCCTGTCGCATGGTTCCAGGACCACGGGTGACAGGTTCACTTCATTGCGGCGATAAGCCGCCGGGATTTCCGAATGATCCGGTGGTTCGCTGCTCTCAAGTGCCAGGCAAATAGTGGGTAACGACAGGCAGTCCAGCCCCGGCCACCCGGTCGCTTTGCTTGCGGCTTTCAGCGAAGCCGCGTTCACTTGCCGCATGCGGGCTGCTGACCGATCATCCGCTGATGAAAATCGCCGTCCTCGGGAATGCGGGAAGCTGGTACGTCGCCGATCTGCAGCGGGCCGCCGAGTCGCGCGGCGACTTCTGCCGCAGAATCGGATACGACTCCATCACCGCCGCCGTGGGGACTGAAGCTTCGCAAACGGTGACCGCCGCTCTCCCGGAGGACGCCCCGAATCACGCCTCCTCCCCGCCCGGAGAATCGACGGCTGAGAGGCTTTCTCTAAACGAATTCGACGCCGTGATTGTCCGCACGATGCCTCCGGCGTCGCTGGAGCAGGTCGTCTTTCGGATGGATTGTCTGATGACTCTCCAGCGCTCGGGAGTGACCATTCTCAATCCGCCCAAAGCGGTCGAGTGCGCCGTCGACAAGTACCTGTGCACGTCTCGGCTGGCTTACGCCGGTCTTCCGGTTCCGCGCACAATCGTCTGCGAAGACAGCGAGGCGGCCCTCGACGCTTACGATCGACTCGGCCGCGACGTGGTGGTCAAGCCGATCTTCGGCGCCGAGGGAAGAGGAATCCTGCGGGTGAGCGATCCGGACCTGGCCCTCCGCACCTTTCGCACGCTGGAGCGGATTCAGGCGGTGATCTACCTGCAGGAATTCATTCCGCACGAGGGATTCGACGTGCGGGTGCTGGTTCTTGACGGCGGAATCGTCGGCGCGATCCGCCGCCACAACGACGCCGATTTTCGAACCAACATCGCGCGGAGGAGTACGGCCGTCGCACACGCTCTAACCGACCGGGAAGCGGAACTCGCAATCCGCTCAGCCGCAGCCTCCGGCGCCCGATTCGCCGGAATCGATCTGCTCTACCGTCGCGACGGATGGTGCGCGGTCATTGAAGTGAACGCGGTCCCCGGCTGGCGGGCCTTCGCCGCAGTGACCGGAATCGACGTCGCCGCAAGAATCCTCGACGCTCTGCACGGAGACCGCGGTCCGCAGAACGAGTGACGTCCGCCGACGCCCGAGTTCGACCCGACCGGTTCACACGTCGGGCCGCGTCCCTTGCCGCGAAGTCGTGATATTTGGAGTATTCCTTGAGTTTGCGCTGACGGCCAGGCGCCGGCGGGGCTGCGAGGCGAACTGCGGAGAATCTCAAATGTCGAGGATCGTTGGAATCGATCTGGGAACCACAAACTCGCTCTGTTCGGTGTTCGCGGACGGCAAACCGCAACTGATTCCGAACGCTCACGGAAGCGTGATGACGCCGTCCGTCGTCGGTCGTCTGGAAGACGGGCAGATCCTCGTCGGCGCTGCGGCGAAGGATCTGCGCGTCACACAGCCGGAACGTTGCGTCTCCGGATTTAAACGCTGGATGGGAACCGACCGGGAAACGCGACTCGGCGACCGAACGTTTACGCCGCCGGAGCTTTCCAGCCTCGTGCTCAGATCATTGCGCGACGACGCCGAGGCCTTCCTGAGCACGAATATCAGCGAAGCCGTCATCACTGTGCCGGCGTATTTCAACGACGCCCAGCGCCGGGCGACGCGACTGGCGGCGGAGTTGGCGGGATTGAAAGCACGGCGGATCATCAACGAGCCGACCGCAGCCGCACTGACCTACGGTTTCCACGAACCGCAGGCTGACAAGAAACTCATCGTCATCGATCTCGGCGGCGGCACGTTCGACGTGACGCTGATGGAGGTCTTCGAGGGGACGCTGGAGATCATCTCGACCGCCGGCGAGAGTTTTCTGGGCGGCGAGGATTTCACCGACCGGCTCGTTGCGACGGTGCTGAAAACAATCGGCGAACACGTGGAGACGGCCGAACTGAAGAAGCCCCTGCTGGTGGCCCGCCTGCGCGAACAATGCGAGCGGGCCAAGTGCGCCTTTCACGACGCGGAGGAAGCGGTCGTCCGCATTCCGGACGAGCAGGGGGAGATCAACGAACACGCCAGGTCAGCCCGCGTCAGACGGTCGACGTTCGAAAAAGTCGTCAAGCCGCTGATCGACCGGTTGAAGGCACCGGTCGGCAAGGCGCTGCGCGACGGCGATTGCAGCCCGGACGAGGTCGACGAAGTGATTCTGGTCGGCGGCGCGACGCGGATGCCCCTCGTCAGCAGTTTTGCCCGAGAGTACCTCAAGGCGGACCCGCTCTGCTCATTCAATCCGGATGAAGTGGTCGCGCTGGGCGCCGGCATTCAGGCGGCGCTGATCATGGACGACGCCGCCGTCGAAGACATGGTGATGACCGACGTCTGTCCCTTTACGCTCGGAATCGAGACCGTCAAGCAGTTCGGCCACCATATGCAGGAGGGGTATTACGTCCCGGTCATTCACCGCAATACGACGATCCCCGTTTCGCGCGAAGAAGTCTTCTCCACCGTCTACGCCAACCAGAACTCCGTCCGGATCAATATCTACCAGGGCGAAGCCCGCAAGGTGAAGGACAACCTGAAGCTGGGCGAACTCTCGGTCGACGGGATCCCGCCAGGTCCGGCCGGGCAGCAGGTTTGCGTCCGCTTCACCTACGACATCAACGGCATCATCGAGGTGGAGGCCTATCTGCCGCAGACCGGCGCGAAGTTCCAGACGGTCCTCACGCAGCACGCGGCCGATCTCACCGAGCGCGAGATTGCAGACGCCGTCCGCAAGATGCAGGATGTCAAATTCTATCCCCGGGAGGACGTTCGCAATCAGCGGCTGATCCTGTTCTGCGAGAAGATCGTGGGTGAGATCAGCCCGCTGCATCGGCAGCAGCTCGAAGAGGCGATTGACGTCTTTGAACACTCGATGTCTTCCGGCGACCGCGAGCGGTTCGAGCAGTCGCGAATCGGGCTGCTGCTGATGCTCTCCCAACTCGGCATCGAATACGAGGAGACGGACGACGAACAATGAGCACCGCGGACCCCGCACGGCGTCGACAGCGAGTCCGGTATCTGGCCCGCGCCCTGACGCTCAACCCGCTTGCGCAGTCGGACGAGTTGATGCGGCTTCGCGGCCGGTGGCTCGGGTTCTCCGGCCCGGAAGCGACGCAGACTTCCAGCACTGTTGACGACTTGCAGGAGCGCCGCGAGCAGGCGGCCGGCGTGATTCGTGTTGTGCGCGAGAGATTCTGGACGGTTGAACTCAACGCGCTGCACCGGCGCCTGGCGTCGCTGAACCTGGAGGCATTCCCCGATCTCAAATACGCTGTGCACCGGCTGCAGGTGACCGCCGACCACCGCCGCGACTTTCCCGCGTTGTCACAGAGGCCGAATTTCGATCCCCGCTTGTTCGCGGCGATGAAGAAGGTGCTGGTCGCCGCCCCGCGCGACGCCGCCCAGGTCAAGCAGCGATTCCTGCAAACGCTGGGCGATAAACACGATCGACGGCGGGCCCGCAAGATGGTGCAACTGCTCCGCCGGGACTATCCCGGGCTCTACCGGCTGGAGGAAGACTGGTTCGACTCCATCGTCGATTATCAGCCCCGCAAGGCGGCCAAGGAGGGGAGCGGGGAATCGGTATTCGGCGGATTCTCGTTCGACGGATACGGATGGTTGATCTGGATTCTGATTCTGGTCGTCCTCCGCTTCGTCCGGATGGCGATGAGGGACTGACATGTCCGGCGCTCCTCCCGATCCCGACTGGGACAAACTGCCGCACAACCCCGAAGCGTTCTTCGGGCTCAGCGGAGACTACGACCGCAAGGAACTGAAACGGCGCTACAACCGGCTGCTGCGGCAGTTCAAACCCGAGAAACATCCGGATGAATTTCGCCGCATCCGCAGCGCCTACGAGCAACTGGACAACCGGCTGCGTTACGGCGCGCCGCTCTCCCGATTGCAGCCCGAGCAGGAGCGCTATACCTGGAACATTCCGGATGGGGCGGGGCGTCCCGATTCACCGGACGGCGATCCGTCTGACAAGGCTGAGCCGCGACAGGTCGCGCGTCCGGCCCCGAAACCTCTGCATGAGCGTCTCAAGACCGAATCGCCTGAGGCGATCTTCGCTGAAGTGAAGGCGGTTGCGGACAAACAGCCGTATCACTTCTACGCCCTCGCGGTGCTCTCCGACGGGTTGGAACAGTCCGTTCCACAAGGCTTTGTGAAGTGGATTCTGCGCGGACTGAAGAGCTTTCCGCACGATGTGGCGCTGCTGCAACTGCTCCGCTCATACATTCGCCACATCCCGCCCGACGAACAGGTCGCCGGACTGCTGACCGCCGTCTCGCAGGTCATTCGCGACGAGCGCTTCTACTCTCTCACCGAACCGCTCTGGGATCGGCTGTTGCAGCAGGCGCCGTTTTCCAGGTTTCGCGCGGTGCTGGCCCGCTGTGAAGAGAACGTGGTCGACTACCAGGTGATTCGCAAGCTGACCTTCTACATTCACATTCTGAAGCGCGCCATGTGGTCGGCCGACGACGACTGGACCGATGAGAAGTTCGACTTCCTCGAACAGCATTACCAGGAGATTCCAGGCGTTCTGGATTACGACGTCGAAGTGCTGCTGCACCTGCGGGAGTATCAGCGATTGCGGGGAGAGTTTCGGAGCGGGCATCCGCTGCGGGCGCTCGTCGACAAGACGATCGAAACCTGTTGCACGTCCGACGACGTCGACGCGGATCGCGCGTTTCTGGACTGCCAGGTGCGGCTCACCGCCGCCGGACGCGACGTGCTGGACGCCTTCCCTGCCGGCGACAATTCCGAGGCGCTCAACACATTCACCGCGCTCTGGCTGCTGATGAACTACGAGTACGGGGACCGCCTGGCGGCGTCGGAGGACGCACTCCACACGCTCAATATTTTTCCCGTCCTGATGGAAATCGAAGCGAAGACCGATCGCTCATCGCTCGGCCGGATGTGGAACTTCAGCATGCGGGCTTACGGCATCTGGACGGTTCTCATCTACGGCTTGATCTTCTTGACGCTCTATGTGCCCGCTCATGCGCTGTTCGGGGAAAACGACGGACCGGTCTTCCTCGCGCTGCTGGGTTGCGTCGCGGTGGCGGGCATCGGTGGCTGGACGTTCAATCGCTACATCGGCCGCAGGCTCTGGGCGAACTGGTGCCGACGGACGGCGGAAAAGTGCTATCACAATATCTGGCGTGTCGAATTGCAGCAGGTGATGTCGCGGACGTTCGTTCCCTACCGGGACCTGATCCACATGATCTACAACCCGCGCAGGAAACAAGTAAGATTGACCTGCGAATCCTGGATTCCGGCCTTCGTGGGAAACGATCCGGGGCTGGCGATCTACTCCAGCGCGCAACGGTATCTGATCTGACGCCCCTCTCACCCTCGAGACCGGCTCGCCGGTCGCCCACAACTTTGAATCGCCCGCCATGAACGCACTGACGGCTGAACTGATCGATCCGCTCCGCAGGCACACGCCGAACCTCTTGCGGTGGTCGGGCGCGATCGCCCGCAATCTCCGCCGGTTCAACGTGGCGGTGGAAGGGAAGTCGTCGGGCAATGCCAACACCGATGCGCTGACCCTGGCCGATCTGACGGTCCAGCAACTCCTGGTCGACGGGCTGCGCGATCTCGACCCGCTGTTTCTCAAGTGCCGCATCGAGGCGGAAGAAGAGACCGGTGATCTGGCGGCCTTTGCGAAGGAGAGCCCGTGCGTGATTGCGCTCGACCCGATCGACGGGACGCGACAATTCCGCGACCGGACGGGCGATGGCTACGCCGTCATGCTGCATCTGCGCGACGACGAAGACCTGCACTACTCGCTCGTCTATCTGCCGGAAATGGGCGTGCACGGAACCTGGGTGCAGGCCTATGGGGCGACGGTGAAGTGGGGGCCCGACGACCCGCGCCGGCCGGCCGAACAGGTGGTAGAAGAACTTCCGGTCGTCGACGCCGAGGCGCGGCCCGATTCTGCGAACATCTACCTGATCGGATTCCTCGACGATTGCGAGCAAAAGGCGGAGCTTGTTACACAGGCCGGACTCACAGGCTTCGCGCCGGAGGAGATGCCGGGCAGCATCTACCCGCTGCTCGCCTCGGGCGAGTTCGGCGGATCGCTGATCCATTCCCCCAACCTCTATGACTTTCCCGTCTCGCTTCAGCTCGCGCGGATCCTCGGCGGAGACGCCGTCTGGGTGCATAACGGGGAACCGGTTCACTTCCGCGAGACATGGATGGACGACCGGGCCGACATGCTCAGGCTGCCGGGGATCGTCGCCTGCGCGGTAAACCGCAAAACGCTGGGCGTGCTGGTCGAATTGGCCCGCGACTGGAACCCCGTTCGATACGCCGATTGACGTCATGCTCTCGCGCTTCTCACAGCGCGATCCTTGAAGAACCGGTACAGACCGGACGACCCGCCCCAAGCGTCGCCACCGGCAGTTCCCAGCCGGGGAATTGTGACGTATCCCGCCCCCGGCGACGCGGGCTGACTTACCCTTTCGAGTGAATCACTCAGGCGGCGGGCCATCGGCCGACTCGATGTTTCTTTCGCCCCGCCTCTTCTCCTCGAACCGGCCTGCCGGTTATTGACTCTTATGATCGAGGTCTCCGGTCCCACAACGACAAACGCGCCCTGTGCGCTCTCCGCGATGCCGCTGGACGGAATCGACGCCACAGTCTGGGCGCCGAGTTCTTCGCCCGTGGGGGGGCGGATCATTGAGATGTCGCCCCGCGACTTGAAGCTCGTTGTGAGCGGCTACGTCAAGCTGGGCAGCATCGTCGAACTCGAATTGACCAGCGAACTGTTCAGATTTGCGACGTCCGTGCGCGGCCAGGTCCATTGGCGGGAGCCATCCGGCGAAGCATCGGTGATCGGTTTGTTCCTGTACCGCGCGTTGCCGCATGAAGTGGTGGGACACTTCTTCTCCGACCTTCGCAAGGAACTCCGCTACGACTGCCGGTGGAGTTGCGGACTCTATCTGCCCCGCAACAAGCAGACGGCCGACGCCGTGCTCATCAACTACTCGCGTTCGGGTTTCCTGGTCGAGGCCTCGCGCTCCCTGCCCGAGTCGGAGGAGGTTCGTTTGTTCGATGTCAACCGGCCGGACGCCGGGACCATCGCCAACGGTCACGTCTGCTGGCATACCAGGCAGGGGGGAGGCGACTCGCTGCTGGGGTGCGCTCTCCCCGATGAGCAGGGGGTCCGGCTGTCGGAGTATCTCAGGTCGGCGCGGATCATGGCCTGAGCGATTTCGCGTCGCACCGGCCCGGTAGCCGAAGTCGTAAGACTTCGGACGAACGCAGCGCGGCCTCCCGACGCAACCAACGTGGCCGACTCGCTCCGCCGAGTCGGATGTGCACGACGTGGAATTCGCTGCACGCGAAACTTGCGCACCACGCGAAGAGTCTCGCCGTTGGTAGCACAATGCGGCTGATTCCAGCCGACTCGCGTGCAAACGACAGCGTTCTACCCCGCTCCGGCGTCCGCCCATTCCGCGCCCGTCGGATACTCGAACCGGTCGAGCGACTCGTCTTTCATCCGGGCGCTGTAACCGGGCGCCTGAGGCGGCATGTAGCGGCCGTTTCGCATCACGATCGGGTTGACGAAGTGTTCGTGGAGATGCGCCGCGTACTCGCAGACGCGATCTTCAAGGGTGCCGCTGACCGCGATGTAATCGAACATCGCCAGATGCTGCACGTACTCACACAATCCGACCCCGCCGGCGTGGGGACAGACCGGAACGCCGTATTTCGCCGCCATGAGCAGCACGGCCAGCACCTCGTTGACGCCCCCCATGCGACAACTGTCGATCTGGCAGACGCCGATCGCCCCGGACTGCAGGAACTGCTTGAACATCACGCGGTTGTGGCACATTTCTCCAGTGGCCACCTTCACCGGCCGGAGCGCTTCCGCGATTCTCCGATGCCCGAGGATGTCATCGGGGTTGATCGGTTCTTCGATAAACCACGGACGAAAGACTGACAGCGCCCGCATCCAGTCAATCGCCTCGTCGATTTCCCAGACCTGGTTGGCGTCCATCATCAGACGCGTCTCGGGGCCGATCTCTTCGCGGATGATCCGGCAGCGGCGGATGTCGTCTTCGAGATCGCGTCCCACCTTGATCTTGAACATCGACCAGCCGTCGGCCTGACACTGGCGGCACAGTTCGCGCAGCTTGTCGTCGGAGTAGCCGAGCCAGCCGGCCGAGGTCGTGTAAGACGGGAACCCGCTCTGTTCCAGTTCCGCGATGCGTTCCTGTTTCGATCCGGCGTGCGCTTCCAGCAGGGCGATCGCTTCGTCCGGCGTCACGGCGTCGCTGATGTAACGGAAGTCGATGCAAGACACCAACTGCTCGGGACTCATCTCGGCGAGCAGCCTCCACAGCGGCTTTCCCTCCAGCTTGGCGTACAGATCCCACACGGCGTTGACGATCGCGCCGGTTGCCATGTGAATCACGCCCTTTTCCGGGCCGACCCAGCGCAACTGGCTGTCCCCGGTGATCATCCGCCAGAAGCCGGCCATATCGGCGATGAATTCCTCCATCGTCTTCCCCGCGACAAGCGGGGCGAGCGATTCGACGGCGCGGACGCACAACTCGTTGCCCCGCCCGATCGTGAACGTCATCCCGTGACCCGCCAGACCGTCCGGATGGTCGGTCTCCAGCACGACGTACGCGGCGGAGTAATCGGGGTCGGGGTTCATCGCGTCGGAACCGTCCAACCCGCGCGAGGTGGGGAAGCGAATGTCGCGGGCGACGACATTGGTAATTTTTGTCATTCAGGCTTCCTCGCGTTCGTTCGCGGTGAAGTGCGCGCGGTGTTGTGCGAAATTCGGGTTGCAACGCAAAGCCGCGAAGGCCGCCAAGGCTCGCAGAGTAGAAGATCGGGTTGCTTTTTTCCCGGAAGTTGTTGCGGTCGAGTCAAACTCCAGCGGCGGGCGGGAGCGAGTTCCCGCTTTCGAGCGGCAGCTCGCATGGTCTGGGGCCCTGCCTCATTAGAGAGTGTCACCAGGGATTTTCATCCCGGGAACCTGAAAGACTTCCTCTCCTTTCGGAATCCCTCCGCGTCCCTTTGCGGGCTTTGCGCCTTTGCGTTGAAAATCCGGAAGATGCCTCGCGCCATTTCGTGTATCGAGTGACTCCCGCAATACGAAAAACCGGACCGTCGATCAATGATCAGCGGTCCGGTGCGTGTTGCGAACTTCGCTTCAGGCGAACGTTATTCGCCGTAGAACTTGGTCAGTTCCTCTTCAATCAGCGGCTCTTCGATCGATTCGCTCGAAAGCCGGGCGCGGAACCGCAGGTTGCCGGAAACCTGAGACGAGACCTGAATCCGGACCGTGACGGTCTGGCCCGGTCCGAGCGAGCGGATCGGCTCGAAGACGAGGACGTTCCGCTCGTTGATGAACTCGACCGGCGCGGCGGCGTCGATCAGTTTCATGCCTTCCGGCAGTTCACAGGCCAGGCTGACCATCGAGGCCGGAGCGGAGCCTTCGTTCTTGAGCTTGATCTCGTAGGCCGCTTCGGTGCCCAGTTCGACCGGGTCTTCCAGGTCCTGGATGTCCATGGCCAGCGAGGGCGTGCCCTCGACGGCCGTGCTGATCTGGGCGTCGCTGACCGAACCGTACTCCGAGGTGGCCCGGATGAAGTGCGTGTGGGCGCCGATCTTCCTGCACTCAAAGGTCACGTCGAGGCGGGCGGCGTCGCCGCTGTCAAGGTGTCCGACGTACCAGTTGATCATCCGGTTCTTGGCGTCGAACTGGGCGCCCTGTCCGATCGACACGAGTTCGAAGCCATCGGGAACCTTGTGCATCATCCGGACGTTCTCGGTCTGGGCGTGTCCGTCGTTGACCACGCTCAGCGTGTACGTCGCACGGCGGCCGAGGTATCGGAGCGACGGTCCGTCGATCGAAGCCGCGACCTGCGGTGCGATCACCGAGACTTTGGCGATCGTCTCGTCGAGCAGGTCGGCAGCGCCGCTGGCTTTGACGTGGATCAGGTGATCTCCGCCGGCGACCGCCGCCAGCGGCAGCCGCACCGTGCGCGATTCACCCGGATGCAGCGCTCCGAGATCCATCAGCAGACGCGTTCCGCGAGCGTGCTCCAGCCCGCCGGGGATGATGGCTTCGATCTGCACGTCGGAGGCCACGCCGGTGCCGGGGTTGGTCACCAGGATGGTCTGCGACGCCGCTTCACCGATGAGGACTTCTTCCGGGCCGCTGAGTTCGACGGCCAGCATCGGCTGCGAGACGTCGAACCGGCCGGCGACCGCAGTGCTGAAGCGGACTTCCGCCTGCGTCGTGATCTCTTCCGCACTGAGCGGCAGCATGGTGACGGCGATCGTCTCCGACTCTCCGGCTTTCAGGCCGGCCAGCGTCCAGCTCAGGAAGTCTTCGGTGTTGACCGGCTTGGGGTCGGCCCGCAACAGGCGGACGTTGTCCGAAAAGAACGCCGAGAGTTCGATGTTCGTCGCCGGGGCGGAGCCTGTGTTCTTCACCACGAGTTCACAGGTGAATTCCTGACCGACGTGGCTTTCGCTCTTCTTGACCCACTCCACTTCGATGGCGGGCGTTTGCGAACCGCTGGCGACGGTCACTGCCGACTGCGGAGCGATGGCTTTCGCCGACGGCTCTGTGTAGGTCGGCTGCGGCGACGGACGGGGCAGGTCGCTGGAGACCGGGGCGCCCGCCACCGGTCCCTCGAAGAGAGGCGATGTCTGCAAGTCCGCGTCCGCGGCGCTGCGTTCCGCGACCTGTTGAATCGCGGGGCTGGACGATGCGTCGGGCCCGTTCTCGTATTCGGCGTGGATGACGTCGTCGTCGGTTTCGGCGGTCGGGTAGGCCGAGAGGGACTCGGTGGCGAGAACCTTGCGGGGGCCGCGCGAGAAGGAGACATTTCCCGCCCGGCGCGGGGCCGCGGCCTCTTTCGCAGCGGCCGGCATCGGCGGGGCCGTTTCCTCGGCAGCGGGACCGGTTTCAGCTTCCGTCGCGAACGGGTTGTCGGCCGTTCTCTTTTCGGAGCGCCGGAACAGTTCCGCGAAGTTGGGACGCTCCTCTGCCGGCGGGCTTCCGCTCCGGCGGTAGGCCTGCGGCGCCGACTGCGCGGGAGGAGTTGCAGCGGCCGGTTCCGTTCTCGGTGCACTGTCGTCCGAGAATCCGATGCTCAAACCGTTGATGAGCAGCCCGCCCACAACAAAACACCAGGCAATCCGTCGCATGGTCGACTCCTTGACCACTAATCACTCCGTCCGCCGCCGGATCGTCATCACAAGAAGACGGCGCGCGCAGACGGGGAATATCTCCTGCCTGAGTTCATCGGCCGGGCCGGTTGGGACGCATCAGCCGATTCGGCTGTTTGGGGAAGTTTTTCCGGTATTACCGGTTGTGCGGCCCGGGGCCCGAATAAACCGGGTCAGCCCCGATTGTGCATCAAGGATTTCACCATAGAGACACTGAGGACCCAGCGCGGGCGTCGCCCGCAACCCAACCACGTAGCGCACGCAGCCTTGCGTGCGTCCCGCTGATCGCAAAAACCGCTTCCGCACGCTGGCAGCGTGCGCTACGGACAAACGCCGCAATTTCCGCAGGACGACAAACTCTCGCCAATGAGTAGCACAGAGAAAGGGACTTACGGAGAAGTTTTCAGGCGCAGCAAGTTCGACACTGTGTGCTGCCTGCGCTGGAATCGTGGTGAAGTTGATCTCGCGATTCGGCGCGGCCGCTCGATGACGAATCGCCACGCGTCCTTCATCATCGCAGGACATGCGTGCGTCATACGACGCCGTGACTGTGAGAAGCGTGATCAACCTCCTCCGTGTCTCCGTGGTGAATAAACCAGGTTAGGTTCTGGAGGGCAGTTTTCGTCGAGATCGCGGCGTTGGGCGATTCACGTCGCGAGCACCGACATACCTCCCAATCTGCGAGCGCGATGCGCCCAGCGCGGCAAGCGAGCGAATGAGCAACTCCATCGACACCGAGCGGTCGGCGACCTCGATCTTCGCGATGCGGGACTGACTGGAACCGATTCGCTTCGCCAATTCCTGCTGAGTGATGTTCTTCTTCAGCCGCAACGATTTTACCTGTGCAGCGAGCGCCAGTTTCATATTGACGAGCATTTCTTCCGCATCGCTCAGCTCAAGAAAATCAGATGCGGAACCAACTTTCCAGCCGGCAGCTTCCAGGGCTTTTCGCTTCGAAGATTTCATCCTGTGCTCTCGTCGTATCGTTTGAACCGTCGTTTACAGACGTCGATCACATTTTTCGGCGTCTTGCCGGTCGTCTTTGCAAAAACTTCTCCAATCACAATTGCATCTTCATCGATTCGATAAACGATGCGCCAATTGGCGTCCTCGTCCGGTATCCTCAACTCGTGACACCGGCGACCGATTGATGGCATCGGCCGGCTGTGCGGCAACCCGATGTTTTGACCGCCCTGCAACCGGCGCAACAATGTTCCCGCTTCAACGCGAGCCTGTGACGAGAAGGGCGGCGTTTTGATCTCGGCTTGGAGCCACACAAGTGGCTTGTCATGTCCGTTCATCCGACATCCTATCCGCCAAACCTGCGTTATGTCAATTGTGACATATAATGCTTCGGTGAAGTCGCCATGATCGGCGCGGCAATTCTGCGAAACTGCAATGCTGCCACGAGAACCCACGACTCCTCAAGAGTCGCGACAGCATCCAGCATGCACCCGAAGGCCGGCTCAATCAGCACGCGTCTCGAACGCGCCTGCATCAAGAGATCCTGCGGCGCGTCGATTCATCAGCTTGGTGGCGCGGTCCGGTTCGAAGAGGAGCGGGTGCTGGTCGGGAATTTCGCCGCCGCCAGCGTCGATCCCGGGGGAGCCGGGGGCGAGGTGGTAGTCCTGATCGGCGTCATCGAGGAACTCGATCGTCTCGGCCGGCACGTTCTCTTCGGCCTGGATGGCGCCAGTGAGGACGCCGTGTGAGGTTTTCCACCCCGGCTGCAGAAGGTTGTGGGTCAACTGTACGAAGCCGGTTTCGTCCAGGATGGCGAAGCGGTCGCCGGCGGCCTGAACGGACAGGACGTTGTTGAAAACCCAGGCCGCCGTGTCGTTGGTTGAGAGCCGCAACAGCGTGGTGTTGCCGGGCCGGCGGGAGACGACCGTGTTGTTGTAAAAGTAGAGCGGTCCCTTCCGGTAGCCGGCCTCAGCGCCGCTGTCGCCGCCGAAGTGGACGATCTGATTGTTGCCTTCGTCGTCAAGTTCGATCAGGACGTTGCCGTAGACGTAGGCAGCGTCGTAGCGCGGGTCGTGGCGGATCCGCTCGCTGTCCTCGGCGTCCACCAGGTCGAGTTGACGGTTGCCCCCTTCGATCCAGTTGTAACGCACAACGAGTCCGGACGACCTGTCCTTGAGGTTGTTGCCGGGGCAGTTCTCGCGAAGCGGACCGATGTAGTTGTGCTCGAACACGATTCCCGCAGACTCGGTGTAGACGTTGTGCTGGTAGTAGCTGTCTTCGATGCCGTTGCCGTAGATGCGGCACCGCTGGACGGAGATCTCGGAGGTTTCGTGAGCGGTGAAGAAGCCGTTGGCGCAGTCGTGCAGGTCGCAGTTGCGGATCGTGACGTATTCGGCCCGTTCGACGAAGATGGCGGAGGCGGCTTCGGCGTACTGCTGGATCCCGCGACCGCTGACGAAAGAGCGTCCCGGCCGGGCGCCGCGGATGTCGAGGTTTTCGATGATGATGTGGGCCGGCGTCAGCTCGGGCGCGAAGCCGGCGCCCCCGATCTTGATGACGCCCCGCTCGCCGCTCCAGAAATCGAGACCGGGCCGGCTGATGGCGTTCTTGGCGTCCAGCACCGGCAGTTCTCCGTCCGGGCCGGGAACGCCGCTGACAACGATCGGTTCGTCTTTCGCACCCCGGCAGCAGAGAACCCACTTGGCGTGGTACGGGCGCGGCCGGTGATGGATCAAGACGCGGTCGCCGGGTCCGAGTGACTCCCACGGAACCTGATCGGGCGTGGTCAACGGTTGCTCCGGTCCGACGTGGTAATCGTCGGCGAACGAGCCGGTGCAGAGGACGATTGCCGCCAGCGATGTGAGCAACGGCCGAGAGAAAACGATCATGCACCGGCCTCGATTCCAGGTTGCGACTGCGATTGTTGGGACGCCCCCCCGGAGCCGCGCCGCGCCCGCATTCGGGAAGACGCTGCAGCGGTTCGACTGGTTCGTCAGGTGCGTATTCTTGGGTTGAGCGGTTCGCTCGGAAGCACGAATCCCGCAGGGTTTCGTGCGGATTCGCGGTTCGGCCAACCCGAGAACAAAGCCCTGTCAGGGCTCTACTCTTTCATCGTCTCTTCGTGTTGCCGCAGGTTGTCCCCGCGGGTGCGGAGGTTCTGAAAGGTGGTCTGGAAGTTTCGATGGGCGTTCTGGAACAGTTCGAACTCTTCCTTGAAGTTGTAACGGTCGGCGCTCTGTGAGAAGGCGTGGGTCAACTCATCGATCGCCGGGTCAAGTTGTTCGCGCACCTGCTTCAGGAGGACGGCCGCGGCGCGCTCGAGTTCCTTGGCGAGGGTGTGGACGGCGTTGCGGTCCTCGAAGCGCTCTTGCGGCGAGAGCTTGCGGTACGCGCCTTCGGTCTGTTCGCCGGCGGCGGAGATGTCGACGAGTCGCCCGAAGGGACTGATGGAGCGCTTCACCTTGTCCGCCGACTGCTGCGCCTGTTCCAGGCCCCGTTTGGCCCGCTCGAAGTCCGGACGGAGTTCGAGGGCCCGCTGGTAGTTGAGGATCGCCTGCTGGGTGTTGCCCATCTCGGTGTAGACGTTGGCGAGGTTCTGGTACGCCTCGGCCATCTCGGGGGCAATGCGAATCGCCTCGCGGTAGGCGGAGACCGCCATCGGAAGCTGCTTCAGACCGCGATGCGCGATGCCCAGATTGTAATACGCCTCGGCGCACGACCGGTCCTTGCCGATCGCCCGGCGCAGGGATTTCGCGGCCGAGTTATGGTCCCCCTGGCGGTTGTAAATCGCCCCGAGATTGACGAGCGGCTGCGCGCGGCGCGGATCGAGCCGGCAGACGTGCTTGAAGCACTTGATCGCACGATCGTAATCCTGCGTGATGAACGCCGCGGTCCCCAGCCCCTCGTGGGCCGCGATGCTGTCGGGATGCTCCGCGACGGCTCGCTCGTAAGTCTGCACCGCCTCGGCGAATTTCCGCTGCTTGAGCAGTGCACGGGCCTGTTGGATCAGTTCATCGATGTCCGTCGTCTCCGGCATATACTCTCGCCCTGAACATCGACTGAAGATTGCCCGCCGCACGAGGAGATGATCGTCGCCACCGCCGCGCTGCAGGAGCGGCCGTTTGTGAGCGAAACGCCCGGCCGCTCTCTTTCCGACGTCGCAAGACGCCGTGAGCCGCGCTCGTTCCTCGACCGCCGATTATAGACCAGAGACAGAACCGGCCGCAAAGTCGATTTTCCGGGCCGCGCCGAGGCCTGCCGAACCAGGCGGAGTCCGGCGGAAGAGGACTTGGCGGATCAGCACGGATTTCGCGGGAATTTTCCTCAAGAGGCGGCAGCGACGCGACCGCATCGATTCAGGCGTCGATACTCCACACTCAACAGAAAGCAATCAGCGAAAATCGGTCCAATCCGTGGTCATCCGCGTTCCATTCGAATCTCTCGAAGAGTCACGCAATCGGGAATCGAGAGTTGTGCGTCAACGACAGCAGCGAGGCGCAGTCTTGAAGGATTTCGGTGGAGATCAACCGCTCTCCTTGCGAGAATGAATCGTTGGAATGGGCGAGCGGCGGTGCAGGTGTCACCGTCGCCGACCGGCAGAGCCGGTCCGACTGGAACGGGTTGTGTCACGATGGTCGAACCTGGATTACAACGAGTGTCCGATAGCCGGCCGGCATCGGCGGGCGAGGCCGCTGTTTCGGCGGCTGACGTTCCGATTTACGAAGAGCTATTGAACCGGGATGCGAGGTGGGCCTTGAGTGAAGGAAGCCGGCATTTCGAAGAGAACAGTGCTGTCTTTCAGGCGCTGCACAAAGTGACCTCTCGGCTCAAATCGCTGGAGATCCCCTATACGGTCGTCGGCGGCATGGCGTTGTTCCGGCACGGCGTGCGCCGGTTCACCGAAGATGTGGACCTGCTGGTGAGCAAGAGCGACCTCAAGCTCATTCACGAAAAGCTGGGAGGCCTTGGGTATCTCCCGCCGTTTCCGAACAGCAAGCACCTGCGGGACACCGAGCTGGGAGTGAAGATCGAGTTCCTGACGACGGGCGACTTTCCCGGCGACGGCAAGCCGAAGCCGGTCGCGTTCCCCGAGCCTCAGTCGGTCAGTCTTGAGGCGGACGGAGTCAACTACATCAATCTGGAAAAGCTGATCGAACTCAAGCTCGCCTCGGGAATGACGAATCCGGGGAGACTGAAAGACCTCTCGGACGTGCTCGAATTGATCAGGACGCTCGATCTTTCGATCGATTTCGCGGATCGCCTAAACCCCTATGTGCGCAGCAAGTTCGAGGAGTTATGGCAGGAGGGCCGGACACGATACGTCACCATCTGGCGCAACAAATGGCTGACCGCCGAAGCGAAATCGATCGACGACATGAATCGCCTGTTGCGATCGGCCGCCGAGCAACTCGAGCAGATGCAAAAAGACGGCGTGGTGCTCGAGGACAACGGGGGCGCCGGCGACGATTACGCACTCCTCGTGACGACCGACCCCAAGGTTGCAGAAAAGTACGGCCTCGTCGAAGAGTCCGAGTATTGGGACAGGGATGAGGGCGACGACGATCAGCCGCTTGATGGGCCGGCGACCGAAGCCCCACCCGATTCATGACGCGGCGTGCTTCCGCCCAGCGCTGTCATTCATCACACTTTATGAAACTTGCACTCCTCCGGAGATCCAGATGATCGATGTCAGCACAAGCAAGTCGCTCGAAGTTTCGACCGACGGCGATGCAGGGCCGTACATCATGGTTCCTGTCAAGCAGATCGACGACGTTCGTTCGCTCCTCGACGACAACAATATCCCGTATTGGGTCGACGAAGACGCGATCTCTCTCGACGGAAAGCCGGAAGTGACCGTGGTCAACTTGGGGCGTGGATCAGATCCCGCGAGTGTGCAGAAGATCCTGGACAGCGCTTCCTGATATCGGCTTCGGATCGATCCATGCCCCTGATTGACGAAGTCACGAAACTCCGCGACGATTGCCTTTCGGCGCTTGACGCAAGCCACGACTACTACGCCCACACGAAACGTGCGTGGCGGATAGTCCAACAGCTCGCACAGCGAGGGTATAAGGTCACAATCCGGAATCAAGTGACCGGCAATACCATCAATGAAACGCAGTTGCCAGGAATGGCTCAGGAGTACGTGACCGGTCACCTGGCGTCGGCCACATTTCAACACTTTGTGTCACTGCTTGAGCACTTCGTCTTCGATCTGCTCCGCGCCTGGCTGACCGAATATCCGCGCAGCCTCTCCGGAAAGGAAGTTGAGTTTCGGATCGTTTTGGATGCGGCTGGCAAGAGTGAGATCATCGCCGCCGTCGTTGAGAGAGAGGTGTTGGGGATTGCCTACCAACGTCTTGCTGAGTGGTTCGAGCATCTTGAGAGAATCGCAAAGCTGGGGTGTCCGACCGCAGATCAGATTCAGCGACTCGCCGAAATCAAGGCGTCGCGCGACGTGCTCGTGCACAACAATGGAGTTACGAATTCGAGATACGTGGGAAAATCCATGGGGCAGGCTCGGTTTGCTGAAGGTGAAGCCTTGGAACTTCCCGAGGTTTACCATCGCGAATCATGGCAATTGATCAGGCAGGTCGTCACAGACGTGGCAGACGCTGCAATCAACAAACTGGGAAACTGATCCCGGGCTCGCGGATACCTGAGTTGTCGAAGCGTTGGCCGGTGCTGAACCAAGCCGAGCGCCCGTCGAGCCTTCGCTTGCCGTGCTGGTATCCATCGACCCTAGATTGCACCCAACGCCGCGACCGGTCCCTCAATCCGTCGCTGGCGAATTGTCCAGCCGTTGCAGGTAGCGTTCGTAGAATCGGGTCTGGCGGCTTTCGGGGGGGAAGGGCCGGCCGGCAACGAAAACTCCCTTGATCTGTGTTGTCGGTTGCAGCGGGGAGCCGTCGGTGATGACGAGATTGGCGGTCTTGCCCGGCGTGATGGAACCGACGCGCTCATCGATCCCCAGAATTCGGGCGGCGTTTAAGGTGATCGCTTTAAGCGCCTCTTCCTCCGGCAGTCCGTAGGCGACGGCGATCGCGGCTTCAAACGGGGCGTTGCGGCTGTTGCTGGCGTCGTCTGAGCGGATGCAGAACTCGACCCCGGCCTCGTACAGGCGGCCCGGGTTCGCATAGGTCGCATCGAACGGATCCCAGCCGGAGACCGGGGACCGCATGGTAGGACCCACGATGACCGGGATCTCGCGGGCCTTGAGTTCCCCCGCCACTTTCCAGGCGTCGGTGCCCCCGGTGATGACGATCTTAAGTTCTTCCTTCTCGGAAAAGAGAATCGCTTCGACGATCGCCTGGCGGCTGTCGGCTTCAATGAAGATCCGTCTCTCGCCACTCAGGTAAGGGCGCATCGCTTCGTAACGCGGGTCTTCAACGACCGGCGGACGTTCCTCCTCCGGCTGGGATTGGATGCGGTCGTACAGCCGGGCGGTTTCGAGAAATTCGCGCAATTCGTCGACTCGCTCCTCGTCGCCGGGCCAGTCCACAGAAAGGCCGGCGCGGTAGTTGAGGACCATCTCTTCCGAGGTCCAGCCGGCGGTCTGCAACAGGGAATACTGGCCGGAGATTGTTCCGCCGCCGGGACGGATGAACGCGGTGGTAATGCCGCCGGTGCGGGCGACGGGGATCAGTTCCGAATCAACGTTGACGGCCGTGCCGGCCCGCAGGTCGGGTTGAAACCGGCCGCTCTCACGCGCGTCCTGCGTGGCGGCGACCTGCCGGATTTCCGAGATGCCGAGCGTGGTGCCGGCGTCGATCAGACCGGGATAGACTTCCAGCCCGGTGAGGTCGATGACGACGGCGTCCTCGGGGACAGCGACGTCAGCACCAACCTCCGCGATGCGGCCTTCTGCTATCAGCACGACGCCGGAGTCGATCATCGGTCCGTCCACCGGGACGATTTTCGCTCCTGTGAGTGCATAGACCGCATGCACGGCCTGCGGCAGTTCGAGTTTTCGATCGCGGACGCTGCTGGAGGCGAGTTGCAACGGGGGAGGCTGTGCCGAGCGAGCCTGTGCTTCTGCAGACATCGCCGTCGGCTGGGCGGCCCGCTGGAACCAGACTTCCCCGTCGATGATGGTCCATTCACAGCGGGAGAACGGGCTGAAGGGATGGCCGTTGAAGATCGCCAGATCACCGTCCTTGCCGACTTCGATCGAGCCGATGCGGTCGTCGAGCCCGAGTTCGCGGGCCGAGTTGAGGGTGACGAGGCGGACGGCGTCCTCGAAGGGCATGTTGCCGTAGCGAAGCGACTTGGCGGCCTCGAGATTCATGTGGCGGATGAGTTCCGCGTTGTCGCTCTTGACGACGGTATTGACTCCGGCCCGGTTGAGCAGCGTTGTGTTGAAGGGGGTCGCGTCGTAGGCCTCGACCTTGTAGGCCCACCAGTCCGCGAACGTGCTGCAGCTTGCGCCGTGGGCCAAAATCTCGGGCGCGATCTTGTACCCCTCCAGCACGTGCTGCAGCGACTGCACGCGGATGCCGAGTTCCTCGGCCGTCCTGAGCAGCATCAGGATTTCGTCGGCACGGTAACAGTGGCAGTGAATGAAGGCCTCGCGGTCGATGATGTCGGCCAGGCATTCGAGCCGCAGGTCGCGGCGCGGCGGTACGGGTGCGGGAGCGTCCGCCTCGGCCTGTTTGAGCGCAAGTTCGTACTCCTGCCAGCGCCGCCGGTAGTCGAGCGCTTCAAAGAAGGCCCGCTTCAGCGTGGCTTCGACGCCCATGCGGGTGTTGGGGAAGCGGTCGGTGCGGGCCTTGACGTTCTCCCCAAGCGCGAATTTCACGCCTTGTGGTGCGTCGAAGAGAATGTGCTCATGGGCGGGTCGGCCGTATTTGAGTTTGACGACCGCATCCTGGCCGCCGATGACGTTCGCGGAGCCGTGCAGCAGGCGGGCGGTCGTGACGCCGCCCGCCAGGGCGCGGTACTCGGAAACGTCGTTTGAGCGGACGACGTCGCGCACACGCACTTCGGGAACGATCGACTGCGACGATTCATTCACGCCCCCCTCGATCATGATGTGGCTGTGCGTATCAATCAAACCGGGCATCACGAACCAGCCGGCGACGTCGATGACAGTGATGCCTTCATCAGCCGTGAGTCCGGTTCCGATCTCGGCGATCTTGCCGTCGCGGATGAGAACATCGGTTTCGGGAAGCGTCTGCCCCGTGCCGGTGACGACCGTCGCTCCGCGAACGAGCACGTTCCCGCCGGTCTCGGCGGTCCGCTGGGTGCGGTCGGTGTCGAGTTCGGTCGGGAACTGCACGGCGACGTTTGCCGGTTCTCCCTCATCCGCTGTGGCGTCTTCTTCGATTGCCAGTTCGACCGGATTGTCGGCAGCCGCGTCTTCTTCCTTGATTCGCTCGGCCGTCCATGCAGTCGGCGCTCCGAAGGGGGACTTCAATTCGCCGGAGAGCCGGTCCGGGGATTCCTCTTCCGCTCCCACCTGGTACTCGCCGGTGAAGCGCAGACGGATGTCCCGGCCGCCGGCGCCGATCGACACGACGAACTCGATCCCTGTTCCGGTCAGCTTCCCGCTGTCAATCCGGCCGTCCCCCTGTTCCGACGAGAACGTTCCCGACAGTTTGCCGTCGTTGACGGCGAGGAACAATTCGCCGTTGGTCATTTCCATTTCGCCCGACTTGATTTCGACCACCCAGCGTCCGGCGACGTCGATCGCATCGGGCGCGGGGGAATCGGGCCCGACCGGTTCGGCCTCCTTGTTGTACTCAAACGTGCGGCCTTCGATGATGACGTGCCGCACCTGGCTGCGCTCGTCGGTGAGCGGCCCGGTCATCAGCACGACATGCCCGAGCCGGCCCGGTTCAAGCGTCCCGAGCAAGTGATTGACGCCGAGAATCTCGGCCGGAGCGGAGGTGAGCGCGGCAAGGGCGGCGTCTTCGGACAGACCATGCTCAACGAGGATGCGGACTTTCGGCAGCAGGGATTCCGGTTTGTCGAGTCCCTGCGTGCTGATGGCGACGGGAACACCCGCTTCGATCAACTTCGCAGCCGTTGAAGCTCGCTCCTCCCACAATCGCACGACTTCCTCCTGATACCGCAGCGGATCCTTGATCTCGGCGACCAGTTCTTCGCTTGGCTCCTCGGTCTCAACTTTCGGCTTTTCCGGGAGATCGACCCGCAGCAGCAGCGGAACCTTGCCGGCCGCCAGCCGGTCGATGCATTCGAGCGCGTCGCGTCCCCCCAGCAGGGCGGGAGTCAGTTCAAATTCTTCAGCGAAGTCGAGCGCGCGGTGGATCTCATCGCGCGAGTCGGCCAGAAAGAGGGGCCGCAGCTTGCCCTCCAGAACTTCGGCGAGCACATCAAGCACCGGATCCTGAGCGGGGCGGACGGCGTCGGGATGCCCCGCGGCGAACAGTCGCTGGAGTTCCTGATGATGCCCGGCGTCGAGCAGCGCCTGCCGGAGATGCGCGGTCGCTCCCATAATGGTGACCGGATAGGACGTGGTCGTGCTCGACCGCCGCTCGTCGTTCGGAGGCTCGAGGCGGAAGACGCAATAGGCTGTATCAAGCAGGAGCGACTCACGCGGCGGCGTGCCGGCCAGCGACACGACGCACCCCTGTCCGCCCGCGACCGCGCGCAGCGGAGTCGCATGCACCGCCGTGAAACCGACTTTTCGTCGCGCATCGAGTGGATCGTCGGAGAGTTTGAGCGCTCGACGCGCCTCAAACTCGGGCGTCAGACCGCGCCGGTGGTCGGTTCTGGTGGCGGCTAGAGCGTCGCTGCGAAAATCGGGAGTTCGTCCGTCTTCCGTGGAGTCTCGCTTTGAGTCGTCAATGAGAGAATCGTTGCCGGCGTCGATCAGGCCCGGATAGGCAACGAGACCGGCCCCGTCGATGACGCGGGCATCCACCGGAATCGAAACGTCTGCGCCGGCAGCCACGATGCGTCCATCCCGGATCACGAGGTTTCCCTGTTCAACCACCGTTCCCGGAGCGATCACCAGTTTCGCTCCCTGCACCGCGACGGCGCCCGGACGAAAGCCGGCGCCGCGGGACCCGTCGTCCTGGGCGGCGGCGAGGGAGGCGGTGATGAGCAGACCGGCAAGAGTTGCCGCGAGTCGCCGCGCGGCCCGTTGAATCGTCTTGGTCCGGACGAGATGGCTCGGTGCGTGCATCATCTGGCTGCAATTGCGTGAGAAGGGAGCGAATGCGGCCCGGCAGATCGCTCAGAAGGTGGAAATTTCGCCCTGTCTCTGATGGGGGCTGTGCCGATCCAGACTATCAGAGCGGGGGAGGGGAAACCAATCTTGACGGTTGCGCGGCCGATCGTCGATGATAATTGTCAGGATTGGATTGACAGGGCCTTGCGAAAAGCTATGATTCAGCCGCAGCGTGTTCGGCAGTGTTGCTTTGCCGTCTCTGGTTCTTGAGCTGCCAGCGAAACGGAACCGGACGTCGCCGCTTGGCGGGCGCGCTCCATCAAGATCACGAAAACAGAGTCTTTCTCGCATCGCTGGTTGGTTGATCTTTTTCGTCGGTGGGCACCGCGGTGTCACGGCGATCCCGGGAGCCCAGGCAGGGCTTGCGGACTCCCGCGAAGGGAAGAGGTCAGCATCACCGATCGCGAAGTGCGTCTCCATCGGTCGTACGACGACCGAATCCATGCTCGTGTCCTGTCACGAAACGACACAGCGGGAAAACCTTCTGAGTCTGAATGAGGGCTGACAGTCTGCCCGGTTGCGGAGGTGAGTGAACTCCCCCCGCGCGAATCAAACCAGGGATTGCCGGCGCCTCGCAAAGCCTCTTGTCAGGCTTTGTCACACGCAACAAGGGATGAGAGAGTTGCGTTCAAGCTGAACCATACGTTTGAGCACGCCGCAGAGCGTGCCCTTGCTCCGGCTGCGAGCGGCCTTCCGCACGATTCGTCTTTGAACAGTCGTCCTGCCGCAGCGCCGGAACTGATCCGTGGGCGTCGGCCCGCCGACCCATTCTGCGTTGCAGAATTGCGCGGGGGGCCGGTGAACCGTGCGGCGCGCTGTCGGAAGTGACGCGGCACGGGACAGACGTTGCGATGCTGCGGGCGACTGCCGTCGCACGCCGCCGACAACCAGCTCTATTCGCGAACGTAGGAGAGGCGGATTTCCCCAATCGTCGCATCACGCCGAGTGAAGGCCATCCGCCCGGAATCGAGTTGACCGACGTACGGTCCAATCAACCGTGACAACATCCTGGACGAAGGAAGCATCTGTGGCGACCGACAGCCAGCGCAAAGACGACCTCGCGACGTTCGATTTTGAACCAGACTCCAGAAACGATTCGGGCGACGACGATTTCGGCGCCGGCTTGGACGATTCCGGATCGGAGGCGTCCGGCGATCGCGCCAAGGACGACGAACAGACGCCCGGGCGACGCAGAAAACGACGACGACGCAGGAAGTCAAAAGGAAACGGAGACAACGTGCCGAAACAGAAGACACAGGGCCGCCGCCAGGGTGCACAGTCGCAGGGGCAGCGCGGGCGGGGAAACCGCCAGCGGCGATCGAAATTCAAGCAGAACACCGCGCCCAGCGGTGAACCGGCCGTCACCAGCGGCGCCATCGAGGGCGTGCTGGAGTTGCACCCCAAGGGGTACGGCTTCGTCCGCGATCCCGCCAACGACTTCGGCGCCCGCGAGACCGATCCGTTCGTTTCAAGCTCCATCGTCGAGAAGCATCACCTCCGCGAAGGAATCATGATTCGCGGGGAGGTCGGCCCGGGAACCCGCGGTCAGGGCCCGAGGCTGCTCTCGGTCGAAACGGTCGACGGCCGGCCGGTCGAAGAGTTCGAAGAAATCAAACACTTCGACAACCTCACCCCGATCAATCCTTTCGAACAAATCCAACTGGAGACCGGCGCCGAACCGGTCACCATGCGGGTGATGGACCTGCTGACGCCGATCGGAAAAGGGCAGCGGGCCCTGATCGTCGCCCCCCCCCGCACCGGAAAAACGATGCTCCTGCAGGACATCGCCAACTCGGTGAGCGTCAATCATCCCGAAGTGCATCTCATCGTCCTGCTCATCGACGAGCGGCCCGAAGAAGTGACCGAAATGCGCCGCAGTATTCGCGGCGAAGTGATCGCCTCGTCCATGGACCGCGACGTCGAAAGCCACGTGCGGATCAGCCAGTTGGTGATCGAGCGCGGCAAGCGGCTGGCGGAATCAGGCAAGGACTGCTTCGTCCTGCTCGACTCCATCACCCGCACCGCGCGGGCCTTCAACAAATGGGTCGGCAACAGTGGCCGCACCGGCACCGGAGGCCTCGATGTCAAGGCGATGGACATCCCACGCAAGATGTTCGGCACCGCCCGCCGTTTCGACGAAGGGGGCTCGCTGACCGTCGTGGCCACCGCGCTGATCGACACCGGCAGCCGCATGGACGAAGCGATCTTCCAGGAGTTCAAGGGGACCGGCAACATGGAACTGGTCCTCAGCCGCGATCTGGCCGACCGCCGCATCTGGCCGGCGATCGACATCAGCAAGTCGGGCACGCGTCGCGAGGAAATGCTGCTCTCCAAGGAAGTCCTCGACGGCACCATCATGCTCCGCCGCAGCCTGGTCTCCATGAGCCCCACCGAGGCGATGGACCAGTTGATCCGCACGCTGCAGAAGTTCGAGAGCAACAAGGAATTCCTGGAACGAATCCGCAACGTACTGTAAGAGTCGAATCGCGCCGGCGAGCCGCACAGCCTCAGCCTGGCGAGCCGCGCGGCGTCAGCCCGCGGATGCGTCCGCCCCGAATTCTCTGCGACTCTGCGTCTCCGCGAGAGCAGAAACAATCGTTTGACCGCGCACCGCAGGCCGATAGAATAGAACCGGGTGGGACGCATGCGCGTCCCGACTCTCGCATTCGGGGGCGATCGGCTTCGACTGGTTCTCCGCGGGTGTGGGTCGCGTGCCGTGGTTGATCAGCCGGCCACGTAAAAAGCTGATCACACAATAACTGCCAACAAGCAGTACGCTCTGGTTGCTTAAATAAGTGACCCCGGCCTAGGAATCCCTGCCTGAGGAGTCCAAACGCCGGTCACAAAATCAGGCTGGCTGCCGGTCAACGGACACTACGCCGGCAGCGAGACAAGTCGTGACCTGGCTGCGTAAGGCCCTGTCGGCCGTGCCGATCGCAGCGAGACCCAAACGACCGTCTACGCACGTAGAAGCCCCATCTCAGGGTTCACAGGACGCGGGTTCGATTCCCGCCGCCTCCACTTTTGACGATCGCTGTCAGACGGCGAAAAATGGCGACAACCCCTGTCTATGACAGGGGTTGCGTCGTTTATATGCAACTCGCATGTAGAGTCACTACGTGCCCCATTGTGACACCGAGTGACACCTGAGGCACTCCCAAAACGCTCCCAGCATTCCTCTTCGTTCTCTTCATCCGATTCCTGCCCCGCTCCATCTGCCGGGAGGTCGGCTGAGGCGTGCCAGGCGAGTTGACTGACTGCCTTGGCTTGGTCCTTCATACCGATGTGCGTGTACCGCATCGTCATCTTGATATCGCTGTGTCGGGCCAGCTCCTTCGCCTCAGGAAGCGTCGCCCCATTGCGGAGCAATTCGGTGATATGCGTGTGTCGGCCGGCGGCGTGAAAATCTGCGATTCCATCGGCGTTCTCGTAGGGAATACCGACCCGCTCCAAGTCCTTCTTGACCATGAGCCACGTGCGCCGCTTCGCGAGCTTTGGAAAGAGCAACCCATCTGGCCTGAGCCCTTCGAGCCAGCCCCTGAGCATTTCCACCAGCTCCGGATGAAGCGGGAGCACGTCTTTGCGGCGGTGCTTGGAGAAGGCGGCCTCGACTGTGACAGTCGGCTGCTCGGCATTCAGATCAAAGCTTCGCCGAGTGAGAGATGCGAGCTCGTTGCGCCGCAGTCCCGTCATGTATGACAGAATGTAAATCCTTGCCCGTGTTTCGCCGTCGTAGCACTGGATCATTTTGCCGCTTTCGCGGGCCGAGCCCACGAGCTTT
Source organism: Planctomycetota bacterium (assembly GCA_003388505.1). Lineage (GTDB taxonomy): Bacteria > Planctomycetota > Planctomycetia > Planctomycetales > Planctomycetaceae > MB-PLM-1. Next base: position 55,577 of record QQVO01000012.1, on the reverse strand, counting down.
GCGACTTCTTCTGCCGTCAGAGCCCGGCGGGGGTGCCGGATATCGACGGCCGTATTCAGCCGCTCCATTCCGAGAACAGGATTCAGGAGTGATCGCTTTGTTGCGACCAACCACCTGCAAAAAGAGTCGAGCGCCTGCACGTAATGATTGTATGTGCGGTGCCCGAGATCCTCTTCCTCGCAAAGGTCAACCAGAAACTGTTCAACGGATTCGATCGTAATGTCGGCAAGTACTGTGAATTCACAGCCGTCGACGATTCGCCGAATCCGACTCATCGTCAGCTTGACGTGTTTCGAAGTGTTCTTTGTGAGGCTCTTCTCGAACGCATCCAGATGTTCCTTCAACGGAATTCGCCGTTTTTCAGCGTTCCTTTCCTGCTCCGGGTCAATGAGCCCCCGCTTGCGGAGCATCACTTCGTGCTCCAGCTTGGCCGCAAGCCGCTCGGTCTCACCCTTGTCCGTGAATCCCTTTCTGGTCCTTCTTTTCCCGGTGTGGTCGGTGTAGCCGATATACCAACAGGCTCGCTTCCTGCCAGTGTCCTGAGCACGCTTGTAAATGGCTGCCATGCGGAACCTCGCTTTCGACAATTCTCTACTTCGGAAAATGACTGGTTATTCTCTGTTGTTTGGCGGCGGACAGCCTTCAGCGATCCACTGCAGCACTTCGGCGGACCGCCAACGCGTGTTGCCACCAAGCCGCACTGGTTCGATGAGTTTCCCTGCGCTAAGCAGTCGCCAGACGGTTCGGGGGGAGATATTCAACATTTTGGCCACGGTTTCGGCGCTTACGAGAACTGGGCCGTCGCGCTCGTCAGCCAGTTCCGTGTCAGTTTGAGGCCGTTGATTCATTGGTTTCTCCCTTTTCGCTGAAGCCGTCACCGCGAGCCAGCCAAGGGCATTCCGCCCGGACATTCTGCACACAACGTGAGCCACACCGCGGGCACGTCGTCGGCCGCTGCCGTGAGATTGTCTTTGCATTGCAACGACAACAGACCGTGTACCATGGTATTCCGGTACGCATCAGCTGTCGGTACTGCCTGTCGAGTTTTCGTTCTGATGGTAAATCCAGGAGTGCGCGTCACTGAGGGCTTTGGACGCAGTCAGCAAGTCATCGCGTCCGAATCGAGTCGACTCCCGCCAAGAATCGCCGTCCTTAAAGAGCCGGACTGCGGAGACCGAGTGGCGTTCTCCCGACTTTGTCTGATTCCGCCAAATGCTCACTTTGATAAGCCCATACCGAATTTCGTGGACTGGTCGCTTCGACATCGCTCTGCTTTCCTGATCTGTATCTCGGAATAAATACCCTCGGCAGGCACAATGCCTGCCGAGGGCTGAGGTTGATGACTCAACCTACGGTCGATCTTCGTCCTTGAAGAAATCGTCCTCCCACTCCTCGAAACAAAACGTCGTTGTGAGACAACTCGAAATGTTCGAGAGATCCCAATGCAAGTCGCTCTCGGTACAACGTTCGTCCACGAAGAATTCCGCCAGATTTCGGATCAACATCGGCATGAACCGAATGTCATCCGGGCGGAACTCAAAACTCGGAACGGTGGTTCTGCTACCGTCAACGATTACGGGACGATGTACCTCCAGACTGAATGAGTATTTGACTGTGCCGTCTCTCCAATGACGCGTCCTCTTGACATTGGCCACGAGTGGACCTGCCTTGACGCGTTCATATTTTGAGCCAACCAAATCAAACGCCCGACTTGCATCTGTTCGCTTTTCTGTGCTTTCATGTTTCATAAGGAGTTTGCCTCCTGATTCTGGCCGCCACATGCGGCAATACCCTGAGGGGCCCGCATGTGGCCATTCGCTTGCCCCTCGCTGACGCGCGAGCATCAGCGCGAGACAATCTCATGGCAATGAACCAGGTCGGAAATTAGAGAGGGGGCCGACATCCTTGTCAGCCCATGCCATTGTCACATGCGCCACGCCACCTCTTCCGGCAGGACGACTGCCGTCTTCAGCTCCTCACGGTCAGTCACCACGAAGAAAGGAACGCGCTGACTCGACGCATACGCCGAAATCAGCTCAACCCCTTCAGGAAGCGACAGACGCCCGTCAACTACATCGCACCATTTTGGCCGATCCGCGAACTGGTGCTGTAGCAATGCATCCCATACTTCGCGCTCTGCGACGGCATGCATCACACCGTGGCTGACCACTACTCGACCGAGTTCTGGGGGGCAGAACCCAGGGCCGAACAGTATCACGTCCTTGCGAACGCCCCGGACAGCCCGCATGATGTCGCTATCCGCCGGAATCTGCAGGTGGCCATGCAACTTGACTTTCCTCTTGATTCGTGCCAGGAATGACCTGGCAAGCTTGTTTTGAGTCAACATCCTACGACTCCCTTGCGGAGGCCGGTCTGCGCTGAACAGACCGGCCTCATTTCTCATCTACTCAGCGCTTGCAGCTCTGAGCTCTCTCTTTCGCTCCTCAATCACGTTGTACGCCTGATTCAGGAGCCTCCTCACGTTCATCAGGTCCTGGTGTCGAAACGACGGTGTGTATTCCGGTTCGCCACCATTCGAATACGAACGTGAGACGCTGACGTTGTGCCACACGGAGCCATTCTTTGCGTTCTCGAACACCGACGCCACAACGGGGCCAATGCTATTGCTCCATAATCTATGACCGTCAGCTTTCTTTTGTTTCTGTGCCACGGCACCTCCTTTCCAAGTTAGGTTTGTTAATGGTTCCAGCCTCACAAGAGACCGGAGTGAAAATGTCGCCATATGTGTTGCTGCCCGGCGACAGGGGACAGGCCGCCATATGTTTTGACTCCCGGCGACAGGGGAACCCGCGTTTTGTGACTGCACGCGGAGCAGAATAATTCGTGATGTAATAGAAGGGTGAGTGACCCAGTCCTGTGTCGGACTGGGCCACTCTGTGGGTTAATAGACTCGCTGCGCATTGCGAGAAGCTCCACGATCACCGTTATTCAGGTGATCATGAACGGATCGTCGATTACCTTTGCGCTTTTGGTCAGCTTTCCGCTCAGCGAAATCCACCAACTTTGCGGCAAACTCGATGTCCTCACGCTCCGCATCTTGAACGAAGAAACCGTCCTGTTTCTCTCCCGCATCAAACGGAACTTCATCACCCCATTTAAACGCGGCACTATACCGCTTTTCATTGGTGACCGTTCGAACAGGCTTGACGGCTCCACGAACACCAGATTTGGAATTCCGGTATTGGATGGTTCCCGCTGGGGCGTCTCGTCCCACAACCTTCGTGTAAATCCATTGCATCCTGCGACATGGTGCCATAGCATCCTCCATCAGCTATGAGTTCCGCGACCACGATTGACGGAACAACAATAAAGGTCGCCATATGTTTTGCTGCCCGGCGACTGGGGAACAGGCCGCCATATGTTTTAGATCCCGGCGGCAGGGGAACCCGCGTTTTGTGACTGCACGCGGAGCAGGAATACTTTGGTCTGATGAGCCGAGCTGCCTCCAGCTCGACAAGGTGCTGGGCCCGCGGGGCAACAGTGCTGCCGCAACAACTACTGATCACCGTCTTCCTCCACGTTGAATGGTCTCCGAGATTCACCCCACGCACGACGCGTCCAGCGTAACGAGACTTCTCGGACGGCCCAAAAAACACGCATCCGCAACGGCATCTACAACGGCATTTACGAAGCAGAGACTCACGCAATCCTACGGCCCCGTGTGCCAGTCTCCGCAGCGCGAGTCCCAGGGCACGTTGAGTTATTCAATCTCGAATTCGACGCTGGGAACCGGGCTTGGCGCCGGCTCGTCGTAAGTCGTCGATCTTTATTGCGGTTTGGAACTGCGAATGCACCTCGCCTCGGCACCACAAAGGTCGGACCGGAAGGGGCTGCGCGATTCGGACCGCTGCATGTGAGTCGCCTGTTCACGAAACGAACAAGGGACATCGCGGCAGCGACCAATCAAGGGTGAACTCGCCGAGACGGCCGAGGAGTGACAGTGAAAATGATGACGGTTTCGTCTGAAACGCATCTCTGTCCAACTTCCCAGCCAACGTCTCCCTGCCCACCCGACAGAACTCGATTGGCTCTTGCGTGCTGAGGGGTAACCGGATGGAACTCTGAGTCGCCCTACCTGACCGCGCCGGTCGGAAAGCCAGTTGGGACCCGAAGCGAACTCCTTCCCAAGACAAGGCGTTCGGGCAGGACGTGTCCCTGCCGCCACGCCCTTAAATTGGCGAGGCGTGACGGCAGGAACACTTGCAGTGATTGCCTCGGTCAGAGTTCGCTAACCCAACCTGGCTTGTCACCACTCATTTCAGCGCAAGGTGTGGTCAGTGTTCGCCTTCACGCGGCTTCGGATCGTCTGTGTTTTGGCTGGGACGCTTCCGACTGGTCATTGCCGTAGGCCCGAGCTGACGCCGAGTGAGTGTCGGTGCCTTTGGAATGATCAGCGGCGACGGCAGCTGCTCGACTCAGCCTTCGATTGTTTGCCGATAGTCCGGTCGGAGCAATTGAGGCCGCCGGGCAGCAGTTTTTCGATCATGTGGGACGTGTCCGCTTTGACCGACCGATCGCGACCGCACCGCTGGCGTGGCGCCCAAATCATTTCACTACGAAAGCCGTGGCGGTCGACTTGCCGATGCATCACTCGGCATGGCACTCAGGGTCTGTCTTGTAGATGCCGGTCTAGGTGCCGTCTTTTTCGGGCGAGGCGCTCTTCAGCCTAAACTTGGTGCCATTTCAGCTTGCAACGTGTCAGCTCTGAGTAGGTCCGTTCACGTGGGATCCGAGTTTCGGACAGGATTGTGGGAATCGATGGCAGATCGGACGCAATTGACTGCGCGTGATGAGGAGATTCTATTGGCATTGCTCTCCAAGGTCCGAGTCTTCTCGGTCGAACAGATCGCTAAGACTTGGTGGTGCGATTCACAGAATTCCAAGCGCGCCGCACTTCGCCGATTGCAAAGGCTGTCGGTGAGTGATTTGCTGAGCATTCGGCGCGTTTTCGTGCGGCCCCTTCCGAGACTTGAAGTCCCGCTCGTCAGTTGGCGGCCGCGACTTCCGCGTCCCCGTTTTGGCCCGGTCGCGTGGCAACTCCAGTCGCGTTGGGATTCGCCACAGTCCTCGACCGCCATCTGCTTTGCCACGACGACCGCAGCCAAGCGTCTTGGCGGACTCAACCGCCAGCTTCTCAATCCACTGCAAGTAACGCACGACCTTGGCACAGCCGAAGTTTATTTGCAGTTCCGAATTGCAGAACCGGATAAAGCCCGACGATGGGTCGGTGAAGACATGTTGCGTTTCGCGAAAGGCCAGAAAGTGCCCGACGCTTTGATTGAACAGGCTGACCGGCGGGGCTTCGAGAGGGCAATCGAGTTTGGCGGCGCATACGACCGTCGACGATTGGAGTCGTTTCATCGGTACTGCAGAAAAAAAGCCCTTCCGTACGAGATCTGGTGAAGCATGCGACGTCGCAACCGACAACCCAGGCCGACCGGAGACCGTGACTGGGATATTCTGGAACACGTCATGCGTTACCGCATGACGACAAGAGACGCTTTGCACAATACGCTATTCGCCGATTGCCAAGCCACCGCGGTTTCCAAGGTGACCAGCCGACTTGAACGTCTCGAATGTCTTGCCTCTTATAATTTCCCAGGAGCTCGTCGTTCTGGAGCTCCAAGAAAGTACTTTGTCCTTGGAAAGAACGGTGTGGGATTGTTCGGACTGAATGAGAAACGGTGTAAGCCGATCGGCAAACAGGCAATCGTCGATGAATACGGCACCTTGGCCTACTGCTGTCTCGGAAGGAAGCCGCGCGAACGCCTCACAGTTAGCGAATTGCAACGCTACGACTCCGGACTCGTCAAGGGAAAGCTGGCAACTGGCCCTTACTATCGAGAGCTGACTCCCAAATCAGACACATTGGTCTTCATTCGCGTCGACTACGGCTCGACGATCGATAATCTCATGCGTAAATGTGAAGATGATATTCGCAAACGCATGGAAGTACCGGCATTCCAACAGCTGATCATGGATGGCCAGTTTGAGATTGCTATCGCGACCACCGACCGCCTCAACGGTCAGCGTGCCGAGAAGATCCGCGAAGCCATTCTCCGTCGCTCCTGGCCAATCCGTTTTCGCGTCGAGGGCGTCCCGGGCTTGTTCGAGCTCTGGTAATGCTTTGGTCGAGTCACGCGGCGCCGGGTGTCCGCATTCTCATGACCAATCGATTTCTCGCGTGGCGCATCGCTCATCTTAAAGCAAAGAACGCACATCGACTCGCTTGTGTCGCGACCAAGGAATTCTGGGGCGACGTCGCACCGATTTCTGAGAGGAGCATACCTATGCAAGTTCCCGACTGGTGGCCCGAGTTTCTGACCCTGCGTCCCAAAAGCGACTACCAGTCGCGTGAGAATCCGCTTCAGCTTGATCGTATTCCCCGCGCCAAACGCGACGATCCTGCCGCCGAACTAGATCTTCCAACTCAAAGCAAATCACCCGAGGAGAACCGGAGATACATTCGCCGCTTCTTCAGAATCGCCGTGATTGTCGGAGCGGTGGTCGGGATGTTGGAGTCATTTCTGACAACTCGGGTGGCCCCCTCGGTCGGTGAACACGTGCTCTTTCTGGGCGCATTGGCCGTCTTCCTCTACTACGACCTTATGGCGTCGCGACGACACTGGTGGGTGTTCGCGAGTTTTATGTTTGGCTACGTCGTGTTGCTGATCGCCGTCACCTGGGCTGCGGTCGACTTTCTCACGACCCCATTTCTCTTTCTCGTCGCTACGATTGCCGTCATCCGTCTTGCAGACCGTATGACCGAACTGAATCTCTACTTGGCAACAACGGCACCGACGCCAAAAGCCGAGGCTCAGCTGCAACGTAAGTCCTGGAACTGGTCTCGCTTGATCTTCCCGTTCTTTCGGTGCCCATACGGTCTGGAATTCTATGGCGTTTCATTGGCCTGCGCCCTGCTCCCAGCAGTGTTGCTGTTCGTCTACCGCCCATATTCGATCTACTTTCCCGGCTTGTTGGCCATCGTGTTCACTGTGCTTGCGCCCGTTGGTCTCTCATTGATTCTGGAGCTGTTCGCAGCCGTGTGGAGCAGACGGCGCGTGTTGTTGTTCCCCGATCTCCGTCGTGGCCTCCGCTCAGCAATCTCAGTCTGGTTCACCTATGACCGTCAAGACACGCAGGCCCCCGGAGTACTCAAAAGCCCCGTTGGCGGACACAAAGCGCGGTGGCGAATGAGCCTGGCATGCCTGGTGTTGCTTGCCGTTGCCATCGCCCAGTCCACGGGCTGGTGGCGGGCCATATTGGTCAAGTGGGAACTGCAGAAGACTGCCGCGCCGGAGGCTTTCCTCTATCTCAACGATAAGCCAATCTACAGCATGAGTTCGCCGGCATCGGCGTTTGCAGATTCCTCTGAGCCGTCTGCAATCTTTGCGGAATCAAAGTCGTCGAGCGGAGACCTCTTCCACGAGTCTGAACCTGAATCGAGCATCTTTGCCGACTCGGAGAACGATCAGGTTGAAGATGAGAAAGAATCTCCGACGACAGACAACGATTCATCCACTGGCACGACCAATTCCCCGCCCACTCACCCGTTCTTTCTACCTATGAACACGGGCTCCTACGTCGAAGACCAGAAGGCGTTACAACAAAACATGGCACTGCTGTTCCTGGGTACGCTGTATTTAAAGGTCATTTGGTACTACCCGGTGATCGCCGCCGCGTTTGTGCCGGCACTGCTGTTTCGGGTGTACGTTCTCACCGTTGCTGCGCGATTTGCCTGCCTGCGGCTCCGGGAGGCTCCCTTGACGTCTGATCCGGCATGTCTCTCGAACGAGAAAGACTGGGAAGGAGTCGTCGATCGGCTCCGAGCATCTGACAACAAGCACGAATGCGAGAGCCTCTTTCTCGGTGTGAACGCTTACGACCACACACCGGTCGTGGTTCCCGTCAAGGTCTTCGAAGAGCACGCCCACATGCTTGGCGACTCGGGGTCGGGAAAGACGGCGCTGGGGTTGGCTCCGCTGATGTCGCAACTTATTCGATTTGGCAGGTACTCGATCGTTGTCATCGACCTCAAGGGCGACGAGATGTCCCTTTTTCAGAATGCACTGTGCGAGTCTGAGAGAACCGAAGCACGGATGCGAAAAGCGGATCGCGAGGCGGGCCGTCCTCCTCGAAGCTATCCCTTTCGCTGGTTCACAAGCGAATTCGGCCGGAGCACCTTTGTCTTCAATCCATTGTTGCAGCCTGCGTTTCACCGCTTGTCCATCTCCCAGAAGGCCGACATTCTCACGTCGGCCATGGGACTTCAGTACGGCACTGGATACGGAGAGGGATACTATGCCGAATCAAACGCCGAGCTCCTGCGGCGGGCTTTGAGACTCTGTCCCAATCCGCGCTCGTTTTCGCAACTCGCCACTTATCTCAATGATCGGGAACTACTTGGAGTTGATCGCAAGCTTTTTGACGCCGCCTCACACGTTCGATCGATAGTCCGCGGCCTTGCCGAGACGCCTGTCCTGAATGTCTCTGATCCAGTGGACCCATCCGCAGATTCGTCGCAAGTCGGATACGACATCACGAACGTATTTCGATCTCCCGAGGTGCTCTATTTCTACCTGCCTTCTGCGATTGGAACAGCCTCGAATGCCGAGTTCGCCCGGTTCGTCCTCTATTCACTCCTTTTGGCAGCCAAGCACGCATCGCGGGAAACGGGTCCCGACGGTCTCCCGAAGACACGCACGCAAGTCTTCCTCTTCATCGACGAATTCCAGCGAATCGTGTCGAACAACCTCGAACTGTTTTTGCAGCAGGCCCGAAGCATGAACATCGGGGTCATCCTAGCCAACCAGACGTTGGCCGACTTGAGGAAGAGATCCGTCAATCTCATTCCGAGTGTGCGCGCGAACTGTCGGTTCAAACAGATGTTTTCGGTTACCGATGTGGAAGAGCTACAGCACCTGTCTGAATCGGGCGGTGACTCCGTCTCTCTGAACCTCACGCTCGGTCAGCATCTTGATACAGGTTTGTTCTTTGAAAAAGAGCGCGGCAAGACGGTCGCCGGCTCAGAACAGTCGCTGCCACGCCTTTCCATCAATGACATCCTGCTAGCGGGTGATCATCCGAATCAGAGCATCGTTCAGATCCGACGTGGCGCGGGTTACGCTCAATACGGTGGGATGCCATTTGTCCTGCATTCCGAGTTTCACATCGACGAAACCACATACGGAGAACGCCAGGCCGCCGCTTGGCCTGACTCCGTTCCGGGTACGATCAAGCCCGACGTCCCTCCGCCCGAGCCTTCCGAAGAGGAACCAGACACTCCTGCAGATGGAGGAGGGCGCTTCGGGAAGGTTAGAGACATCAAAAACCCGCTCGTTACAGACGACGAGGACGAAGATGACGAGGGGACGGCAACCGACGATGTCTCCCCGCAAGAGGGCCAATCCAGCGACACCGAACTGCCCATTATCTAAAGGAGAACGACGATGAAAGAAGACTACAGAACTCGTCAGATCGCGGCCATCGCGCCGGCTCCCACCACGACCGGCCTGTTTCGGCTGGTGACCGGATTGATGGCCGGTGTGTTGATCGGGTACTTCTTGTTGCCGCTTGTTGCTCCGCGCGGGTGGGGTGAAACCACTGACAAGGACCGCCGGCAGGCATTGCTCGCGCAGTTCAACTCGCGGGACGAAGCCATAGCCTGGCTCGCCTCAAAGGCCGATTCGTTGGAGCGCAGCACTCGACATCTCGCGAACCTCTCACCACCTCCGCTGGAGCGACGTGAGCTGACTGAAATTCGCGAGCACCTGCAGCAAGTGCGAGCCGATACGTCGAAAAAGATCGACGCGGACATCATGTGGCGGGCCGAATCGCTGAGCAATCAACTCGCGACCGTTGTTCAAGCGCCTAGGACGGTTTCGCCCCCGCCCGCCCGTGGCCGAGTATTTGTCAGACCCAGGATCGATGAATAAAGGTTCTGGGTATCCAAAAGAAATCCCGCCATATGTTTTGCTGCCCGGCGGGTGGGGTCAGTCCGCCTTATGTTTCGCTTCCCGGCGGCAGGGGAACAGATTGCAGGGCATTATACCGCGAGATCCTGCCGCGTCACGTCAGTTGCTGGTCTAACGCCGTGAATTCGTGAGTCCGCCAGTTGCGGCTGATGGAGAGCCCCGCTACCCCACTCCGCGACTGCCAATTGGAGAAGGATCATCTCATGCTCATACTATTTCTCGTCACCGTCGCCGTTCTCGTCATCGTCTTTACCGCACTTGCCGTGTTCTCGTTCATCGCCGGACTGTTCTCACCCGGAGCGTGCAATCCCGACGCGCACGAAGAACACCCGGTGGATGTCAGGCAATCGTGGCCCCAGAACGTCGAGACCTCGGCCAATGAGCCCAGCGTGGCCGTTGGTATCGTGGCAAATCTGGTTGCGTACGGAGTCCTGATGCTGGTTTTCGCGGGCCTGATTCTGCTCTTCCGGGCGTTGGGGCTTTGAATGCGGCAACGCGTGCAAGCGGCGCTGCGCTATGTGCTTTACTCAATTCGCCAAATCATGGTACTCAAGCGGAATGGTCGAATCGTACGCAGGCATCGTCACAAGAAATGGCGTGGAATTCTTCGTTGTGGAAACGAAGCACTGTATGCCGTTCCTGCTCAAGCGAGCATACGCCCGTTCGACCAACGAAGCGATCTGTTTCTGGGCACTCATTCCTCCGCCAGCTGGCCGGTATATCGCCGAGCAGGTGCGCTGCGGCCGCTTCCACCAGGGATTTGATTTGCTCAATAGACACGCAGTCGACTTCGGGACGATCCTGCCTCTGAGCGCAAGCAAGATATCTGACATACATCTGATCGAGATAATCGATGTCCCAGGTGGACGGCGACGTCAGACGGCTGTCTTTGTTCTCGCGTCCTTCGGTTGAGAGATCGTTCCGTTCCCTCTCCCTATATAGGGAACGGGGAACGGGCAGTCGCGAGCAACCTGCTGAGCGGACTTGCCCGTGGCATAAAGTACCGGTGGCCTCTTCTCTATCCGTTCTAATGGTGATGTCGCCGCTGGACCGCAGCGGACGCCGACAAGTCGTTGCTGTTTCCCAGGATGTCACCACGGACCATCAGCGAGATGGGCACTTTCACGTCAAATTTCTTGACCGACGACCGCGACTCGACACCATCCAACAAACTCGACTCCGGGACTCCCTGCGGTCATGGTTAACAAAGGGGGAAGGCTACCCGACATCCGTACGTTTCAAAGACTCAATCGTGGATCAACGCCCTCAAAGACCGCGATTACTCGATCGAGCTTCGTGAGGGTGAAATCTGAAAAGCCTCACGTAAGTTGCTCGAAAATCGCCGTTTTCCCATCAATTATGTTGCTCATGCACACCTCCAACAGATGATTTGTCGTCGGCACTCGCCTTCGCCACGACAATCTGACAACGTCGGCCGACCGGAACCTGTCTCTGGTTGGCCATTCTGGTGCTCGTGAGTGCCTCCCCCGCTGCCCCTCGGTCGCTGGACGGGACGTGACAAATCCCGCACGCCGTGATAAGGAATCATCCGTGCCTGCGAGTTCTGTTGAAATGGACCGTTCTGTGTAGACGCGAATACCGCCTCTCGAATTCGCCCCTGCGAGTTGGAGAGGCCGGTGGTCTCACGAGGTTTTCTCAATCTTTTCAACTCCTTGCGCTTCTCTCGCTTCCCAACCGTCAGGCCCCAGGCTGTCTCCTGCGGGTGGTCTGTGGCCTGGCCGTTGTGGTCGGGAATCCGATTCTTGCGTGAAGGAGGTTTAACCAATGGCCCATCTTGACAAGGCACATCGTGAATTGTTCAAACGGGAGCCGGACGAGTGTTTTGAAGCGTTTGAGACGCTACACGCAGCATGCCGGCGGCGCCACGAGGAATCCGTCGAACACTGGCAGCTTCCGCAGTTGCTGGAACCCGAGGGGAACGGCGTGCTGCGGCTGTCTCTGGATGACGGCACTCCTTGCTCACTCAACGATTGGTCCTTCGGACAGCTGTGTGGCCTGTGTGGAATCAGCCGCCAAACGATCAATCGTCTTCAACCGGCAACGGCCGCGCTGGCGATTCGCGAGACGCTGCCCAGTGCCTCGAAGCCGATCCAATTACTGAAGACCGGCCATGGAGCGCGGGCGGTTCACGGCGTCAGTTACACGCGGCTGTGGAACGACGAGTTGCTCGACGTGATCGCCGAGTTCCGTTCCGACTTTGAACCGCCCCAGCGGGCGTTCAACGGCCACGGCACGGGCTTGTATTGCGGTGAGCAGGACCTGTTCGTTTTTCTGGTCGATCCCACGGGCTGGACCGAGATCGGAGACGAGCAATTCGCGCCAGGATTCTTCGCCTGGAATAGCGAGGTCGGCCGCCGTTCGCTCGGCATCCAGACGTTCTGGTATCAGCGGATTTGCGGAAATCACATCGTGTGGGATGCCGTGGAAGTGGTCGAGTTTTCGCGCAAGCACACAACTCATGTGCGCGAGGCGCTTGACGATATCCGTCGCCATATCGAGCGGCTCATCGCCCGCCGGGACGAGCGTCGCGATCGCTTTTCGTCGGTCATCGAGAAGGCAATGCACGAGCCGTTTGGCGAAGACGCTGACAGCGTCGTCAAGCTACTCGGTGAGCAAGGGATTCCGGCAAGGCTTGCCAAAAGGGCGTTGCCCAACGCCATGCGCAGCGGTCGGGCAACGCTTTTCTCGCTCGTGGATGCTCTGACGCGGATTTCCGGATCGATCACCTTCGCCGGCGACCGCTCGGAGCTCGATGCGAAGATCAGCCAGCTTCTTTCACTCGCGGCCTGAGTGTACCTGGCCGAACGTCCACAACAACCTACCGACAGAACGTGACGACTCACTGTTCGTTGTTTGCAGTTTCACAGTCTCTTCTATGAAAGGGTAGAACGATGGCGAAATCATCCGTCAAAAAGTCTGGTCCGGTCCACGAGATTCGTCTCGGCCGGATTCGGGCGGCCATTTGGGAGAACGACACCCAAAACGGGACGCGGCACAACGTGACCGTGACGCGGCTCTACAAGGACGGAGACGACTGGAAGGATTCGTCCAGTTTCGGTCGGGACGACTTGCCGCTCGTCACCAAAGTCTTGGACCGCTGCCACTCTTGGATCTTTGATCAGGCGGCGGGGGGCTCCAATAACAACGGCCGTAATGAGGAGGAAGTTCGCTTCTGAACCGCTCGGTGCGACTTTCGTTTGCACCAGTCTCCGAACCCCGAGTGCGGGCGCTGCTCCGTTTCCAATCGGGCGCGTCCGGGTGGCCCTTGGTTTTCACCGAAAGGTTGAGACCGCCGGCCACCAAACGGTCACCTGTCGGCACACCTTTTGATCCGACCAACCGATGTGAATGCCCGCGAGCGCCGGTCTGACTGCAACGCGCTGAACGACATTGATCCTATCACGCCCTCCAAGGGCCGCCTCCTTGCTGCTGCTGGCCGAAGCGGCCATCCGTGGGCCGCGTCTGTTCGGCCAGACTTCCCCTTTCCTGGCGTGACTCTCCGGTTCCCATCGTTCAGCGGCTCGGCTTTGAGCCGCATTGGGAAACACGAAACAGGAGAAGCTCACGATGGACATACTCTGTACTTGCTGCGGCGAACCTTGGGATGTGATGCATGTGTTGCACGAAGACCGCCAATCGTTTGAACGCACGGGAGCGCTCATTTCCGGCTGTCCATGCTGCAAAGGGCTACGGCCGGAAGACCTGACTGAGAAGGCCTGCCAAGATCTGGATGCCCTCAAAGAACTCGCATTGATGCTCGGAGACGACATCGATGGTTTTGCGGCGCTGCTGGAAGACTTCGCATTCATCGGCTTGATTTAGCAAGGAGGCCATATCATGAAAACCATTTATGCCTACACACGGCAGCAAGCGATCAGCGATGGCGTCCTTCGACGGCTGGAAGACTTCCTTCGCCATGAACTCCCAGAGGATGGGACGATAATCCCAAGACTCGATACGCTTCGCTCCCTTGACGGCAAGTTCCCGCTTGGCGAGCTCGTCATCACGCCGGCTGCGGCCCACGTCCTTCACCCGACCGATGTCCTCACCTGTCTTATGCGACACCGGCTTGGCGACTGGGGCCACCTCGACGAGGAGGACCGTGCGTCGAACGAGTGTGCCCTCAAGAACGATGAGCGACTCTTCTCCGCATATCATGTCCCCGACAAAAACGATGACCGCTTCGAAATTCGGTTCTACGTCATTACCGAGCGGAACCGCGAGGCAACGACCGTCCTTCTCCCGGAGGATTACTGACTGCGTGGCGCTCGCGTCATATTGAAATGGCCGGAAACCTTTTAGCTTCCGAGCCATTGAGCACATGAGCATTCAGAAAGGAGATCGCAATGTACGAAAGTGTAAAGAAAATGGCAGATTTTCCAGATGAAGCCTGGGACGAAGACATTGTCGTGCGGATCTACGATGGCGTTTGGGTCGGCCTTGACGAGAAGAGCGATGACGGCAGTTGCGTCGTGCAATACCTTCATGGGGAGCCGCCATCACCCGATGATGTCGAGGAGTTTCAAGAGATGCTCGAAGTCGCCGCCGGAATGTTCGTTGTCTCGCCTGAGACAATCGTTAACGAGGTGCGGCCCACGCGACCAGAAGACTCTCTCGGGCTCCGAGCACGGAGCGGCACGAAATCCCCAGACCCAGACGCCCGATAAAACATCCTGAGTTGTGCTTGACGATCGCCCATCATCCATGTCGTAATGCCTGAGAAAGGACGTTTTCAGGCGTTACCGTGCTGACAGGCAAAAGTACTTGGAAGACTCGCAATTTCAGACCCCACGGGTGCGTAAACGAATGGCGTGGCGACCCAATCGGCACTTGGTAATGCATCCTGAAAACAGGTTTGCAGATACGTTCCATTCGCCCCGAAGGAGATGGAAGGAGAATCGGACAACAATCTGGCTATGCCATGCGAAGTTTGTATAGCCGAACAACTTCCGGAAGATGTGAAGCCGGCTCCCGCGCTGGTCCGCGACTGCGGGAATGCCGCCCAGTTTGCCTGGGAAGAGTTCATTTACGGGAAGCTTCGCAATCCCGGCACCAGACGCGCGTATCGGCACGCTGTGGATCGATTCCTCGCTTGGTGTGCACAACATCGGGTCGAACTCGTTCGCATCGCTCCGGCCCACGTCGGCCGTTATTTGGACGGTCTGTCTCTCTCCCCGGCGACAAAGAAACTGCACCTGTCAGCTCTGCGGCATTTCTTCGATGAACTCGTCGTACGACACGTGGTGGTTCTGAACCCGGCCGCTTCAGTTCGTGGCGAAAGATTACGGGCCATCGAGGGCAAGACACCCGAAATTAGCGTTCAGCAGGCGCGTCGGTTGTTGGCCAGCATTGACACATCGCACGTCGTTGGATTGCGCGACCGCGCGATCATTGCCGTGCTGATCTACACCGCTGCCCGCGTTGGCGCCGTCTCCCGGTTGCGACGAGCTGACTTCTACGATGCCGGCGATCAGTACTGTCTGCGATTCACCGAGAAGGGAACGCAGTACCGTGAAATCCCGGTCCGTCATGACCTACGCGGCTTTCTCCGAGACTATCTCGCCGCCGCTGGTCTCGAATATGCGGACAAGGCGATGCCGCTGTTCCGCACAACGATCAGACGAACGAAGGCGATCACAATGAACGGTATGACAGCCGGCGACATGGCGCGGATGGTCAAACGCAGGCTCCGCGATGCCGCATTGCCGACCCAGCTATCGCCGCACTCATTCCGTGTTGCGACGATCACCGACCTGCTCACCCACGGGCTCCCGCTGGAGGACGTACAGCTGCTTGCCGGTCACGCCGATCCTCGTACGACCCGGCTCTACGACCGACGGCAAAGGCGAGTAACCAGAAACGTCGTCGAGCGGATCTCCATTTGACCTGAACACCTTGCAGCCGACGATAGCGTCGGTTGTAATCGACGATAGCGTCGAGGCGAGCCCAGGTTTGTTTCCTTGGTCTATACGCAACTGTTTTATCAGTCGCAACTTACAGCTCGCGTCTCCTTTGGCGCACAGAGTGCTAATGCTGGGCATGTCCTCTGGATTCCAGAGCGTGAAAGGCTGTCTCCCATGACCACACCCTCAGACACCACCGACGATTTCCTGTGTCACGTGTTCCCCGGTTCATCAGCAGAAATGCGCGCCTTCCGGCTCGACATCGAAAAGTTGAATCGCTACTGCCAACGCTACAAAGGTTCCATTCCCTGTGTCCTGTTCACCGGAGAATCTGGCGTTGGCAAGACATTCACAGCTCGCGCGATTTCCGCTCATTCCCAATGGCTCACGCTCACCGACGATGAGCGCCGCGAACTTTTTTATGACGACCAAGGCGGAATTGTATTCCCGGCCGCTCAACTCATCGAGCAGCTGCTGATGAAAGAACACCTTCCTGAGCGCGGGAGTAAGCCGCGCTACGTATGCCGTTTGGCAACGGTCCTGGGGCCACAACTGGCGGATGACTTAGCAGCGAGCGAATTGTTTGGCCACAAACAGCACGCCTTCACCGGAGCTCAACGAGAACACCAAGGAATCTTTGGTGATGAGTCGGTCGACGACATTCTCTTGGATGAAATTGCAGATCTTATCCCGGCTGTGCAAGCGAAACTGCTGCAATTCCTGGAAACAAGAACGTTTCGCCCGGTCGGTGGAACTGCGGAAGATGAACGAGTCTCAGCACATCGCCTGTTCCTTGCGACCAATCGCCCCCTCTTGGAATGGGTAAAGCAAGAACGATTCCGCGAGGACTTATACTGGCGGATTCAGGGTCACCGCATAGAAATTCCCCCGCTACGTGCCCGTAAGGAAGTGCTTGAAGACCTCACACGGTCGATTCTCCGTTCTGTCAATCACCGCCATCGCGGCCACCAAAAGTCCGGACCGTCACTCAACCCCAAAGAAGACCACTTTTGCCTTCTGCCTGAAGATGACTGGGAGGGTGGCAAGCCGCACGCTTCTAACTGGGTCCTCGTTCTTACAAACGAAGACCTTGAATGGTGCGCCCGCTACGACTGGCCGGGAAACATCCGCGAACTCCGGCAGCGACTGGAACTATACGTGTATCGCAATGGCCACCAGAGACTCGCTGAGGTCCTCGCACCCCAACGGCTGCTGGATTTCAGGCCAGACGAGGCATCCAGCGGCGATATTGCCAGCAGCATCAACGAAATCGTGGCGATCTATTTGCAACGTGTTCTAGACGGCGACGAACCTCCACCCGGCCAACCGAACGAATTGATCAAGTTTTTCGAGAACCTTGTAACGAGCGCGGTGTGCGCGTTCAAAGCAGAGCAGCGATTAAAGCCGCCTGAGATCAAGAGGCTCTTTCCAAATGCCAAAGACCCCGAGACGACTCTTGGACGATGGAAGTCGCGCTGTGTGCGATGAGAAAGTTCAGCTTCCAGCAGTCGAACTGCGTGCACAGACCGATACATTCGTAAATGAAAGGGAACCTGAATATGTCCACTACCTTTGCTGAATGGTTTTGCCTGCAGGCCGACCGGGCGAATTTCCAGATTCGTCCCGATCGCGACCATCATTTCATGTTTGGAAACGTGAAGTGGCGAGAGGACATTCGGCGTGAGCTGCAACGCGCCTTGCTATTGAGCAATCCCGTCAGAATTGTCTGGTGGGGCGACTACGGCATCGGAAAGACTCAGCGGCTTCGGTATATGGAGCACCTTATCAACACTGAATTTGCCGACAAGAATCCGTCATTCTATCCAGTCGTAGTTACGACGAGAGATTTGCAGGATAAATCCGGATTTGAACAACTCCACTACGAGCTCATCAGCCGCTTGAAGTTTGATGAGATGCGGAAGGCGACGGTCTCCTATGCGAAAAAACTCTGGACTGGCGAGTCGGGCCCGATCCCATTCGAGCAACTGACCACATCAGAGGATGTTCACAATGCGTTTCGTGTGCTTGGGGGAGACAACGAACGGTTTGCGGAAACTGCCTGGCGATTTCTTGCCGGCCAGGACGTCAAAACCGAGATGCAAGTGGCCAACGTCCATAAGAACTGCCTCGACAGCTCCGTTGAGTTTGCCGACGTGCTGAAGCTCTTTGCCACCATCATTGAAATGGAATGGGGCAAGCAACTCTTTTACATGGTCGACCAGGTCGAGGCGCTCTCGAAGATCACGAACAAGAATGCGGAAGCTCGCTGGGTTGAAACTCTTCGCGCCGTCCTGGATATCCCGAATCTCAGCATTGTTCTCGCCATTGGTGCTTCCCGCGTTGATGGTATTCCGGCAATCGTCTATGCGGCTGAAATTGTCCGTCGGTTCACCGTAGACAAGTACATTCAGATGGCGGCATACGAAACCGCTGATGCGGAGGCCTTCGTTGAGGACCTCCTGACTCATCTTGTTGATCCATCGAAACGGGAGGCACTTGAGGCGAAAGAAGATTGGGCAAGTCAGGTACCCGGATATGATCCCAAATACTACCCATTCACAGAAAAGGCATTCCGGAAATTCTGCCGCTATTTCGGCGAACAACCGAAGATCGGCAAACCGGCGGAAATCATCCCCAAACTGGACTTCTTGGCTGCTGAAGCATTCATGCAGGAGAAACGGCTGATCAATGAAGACTTTTTGGTTCAACACGGGATCAACGCGTAGTCGGGAGTCAGAACAATGCTCAACCAAAAGACTTTCATCGTTGAGACAGCGCTTCCCAAGGGCGACATTGCGATCGGGACCGAAGGAGGAGAAACGCAAGTCTACCTCGGAAAGGTGGCTGAATTTGGAGGCGCCGGTCGGGTCTTCTTTGACGCTTCCAAGGAATTCGTCTCCCTGATTATCGGGAAACGCGGAAGTGGAAAGAGCTTTTGTTTGGGTTCGCTTCTGGAGGGGTTGTGCACAGCAGAGCCTGAGACTTCCATCTCGAAGATTTCGAAACGTCGTGGTGTGTTGATGCTGGATCCGATGGGAAACTTCTGGACGTCGCTGGTTCCCGTCCGAGGCGATGGAAAGCCCCGGGTCCGCGAGCAGTTTCAAATGTTTGAAGGTTGGGGCTGCAATCCCGAAGACATTAACGTCGTCGTTTGGATTCCAGCTGGCTTCAAGCGCGACACAGACCACCCGAACATTCAGGAATTTCACGTCGACGTCGCTGATCTCGACGCAGCAGATTGGGCCGACATTCTTGGAACAAATCTGATCCGCGATCCGCAGGGGATTCTGCTCGCCGAGGCGCTCGACGCAATTCGGGAAGATGGTTGGCAGGACAGCGACGGCCGTCGGCGTCCTCCCAAGCGGCAATACACGATCCAGGACATCATTGCCTACTTGGAGATGCTACGGTCGTCCGTGGCCAACGGCCAATTGACTGACCACGCCACGCAGACCTGCCGAGCGCTGCTTCGTAGTTTTCGGGGCTACGCACGGTTGCCGCTCTTCTCGGCTGGAGGAACGCCCCTGACGGACATGATTCAAGAGGGGCGCTTGTCCGTCCTGATGCTTCCCAGTCGCGTCGGACATGACTTGCGTCGGGTTCTCACAAGGCTGTTGATCCGGCGGATCATGCGGGAGCGTGAAGAGGCTTCGCAGATCCGCAATCGTCTCGATCTCCAACCCGACATCGAAGAGGAAGAACGCCAGGGGTTAGAGGCACATTTGGCGCGACTGATTCCGCGGACAGTATTGGCGCTCGACGAGGCCCAAGAATTGGTCGGTGATGAGGGACAAGAAGCACGTCAGGCACTGGAAGATTTCTGTCTTCTTGGCAGAAACTACGGATTGTCAATGATCCTTGCGACACAGCGGCCGAGCGTTGGTGCCATCAGTTCAAAGGTCCGGGCCCAGGTGGATACGACGATTGTCCATAGCCTCATGACGCAGAACGATATTGAGACAACATGGCGCGACATGCAATCGGCGTGGCCCGAGAGCGTGAAACTGCGGGAACGCGAATTGGATTATTCCGGGCTCATTCGCACACTGGGAATCGGACAGGCTGTCGTATCCAGCTCGCACATCCGATTGGAGCGCGAAGGAGCACTGGCGCGTAGCTTCATCATGAACGTCCGGCCACGAGTTTGTGTGCATGGTGGAGAGACCCGATGAAACTGATCACACACATGGAGCCTTCGCAGCTGCGCCTGGGATATCTATGCTGCCTCTCGTTGGTCGCAGGACGACAACTGGACACGCGGCAGGCACTAGTCGATCGACTTGGCCGATTCGTATTCCAGATGATCGACGAAGCGGATCCACGGTGGCCTGAGTTTGCCAAAAGCGTTGACCGCAACGAGCTTCAGCGCATGCGAACTCCCGTAGATGAGAAGACGGCGGAGCTACACGAACTCTTTGGGATGACGGATACTTCAGCGCCCGCTTACCAGCTGCAGGCGCTCTGGCTGTCGCAACGCGATATTCCTTCACACCTCGGACTTCTGACCGAGAAGAACGCCACGCGTATTCTTGAGATGGGACGGTCATTCGAACTGTTGACGACGGGGTATGCTCTTTCCGAAAAAGGAGTTTTCCTCAACAAGTTCCTTCAGGCGACGATGCCGGGAGTCCTCGATGGTGCACCAACAGCCAACCCATTTGCAATCGCGAGACGACCGGCGCTGCAGCTTTTCTTGTTGTACGCATTGTTGTCGGTCGACATATTGACGCCATTTCTCCTGAAGCGCTTTGCAAGCAGCCAGCAGGGTGACCCGTCGAATTCGCCGAAGTTGCTGCCGCAAGCTGCCAATGATTTGGTTGACTCGCTGGTAGATGTCACCGACATCTCCAATGTCGAATCTTTACGCTCTTGCCGTCAGTTTGCGGAGCGTTTGCAGTCGAAGGCAGTTGCCCGCAACCAGGCACAGCCGCGATACCACCATTTGTTCGAGTTGGGGCTGGTCGATCGGAGTGAGGCTGATGACGGCGGCCGCCGCGTGGTTCCGTATGTCGCGACGGACGCTGGCTCACGTGCAGCAAGCGTATTCCAAACCTTGCGTGAGGACACAGAACAACAGCTGGAATTGATTGATACACACTTCTTCCACTGGGCGGCAGAGATCTACGACTTCGATGCAAAACCCTGTGATGGGGACCTTCGGCGCCTCTATTACTTTGCAAGGGGGTTTCCATATCTCGAACGAGAAATTGGCTTCACACCGGGGCGCACGATAGCGTTGGCGGGATGCCTACTAGGGCTGGAAGAGGGCTGGATTATCGAAATCGCTGAGATGTTCAGTGTTCTTCGAACAATGGCCGCCGGCCCCTGGAGGCCGTATCTCGAATACTCGGGCGGATCTCGGCTTGACCAGGAGTTCCTAATCAAGGTGAAGCCGGGGCTGATTGATGCCATCGAGGAGCAGCTACCGCCCACTTCCCAGCGTGAAAGGACGCCCAAATGACAAAGACTTCCCCCAATGCACCGACCACACCAGTTTCACTTGACGCACCGCGAGGGTTCGCAGCCAACGCGTGCGAGAACGCTATCGAAGAACTGGGCAAACACTTGGACGCTCTGCATCGACAGGTCAATACACTGCGGAAGGCCGTCACCGATGCACAAAAACATGGTGCAGTGAACCGGCTTGCAACCACGGATTTCGCCAGAACTGCGGAGAAGGTGAGCAGCCAACTCGTCGAGCTGACCAGTGAATCGCCGAAGTACATCGGCAAGCTAACGGAGACGATTTCAAAGTGGCGAACCGCTGAGCGAGGCTCTCGCCGCCTGCGCGTCGAACAGGGTGCACAGCATCTGGGTTGGAAGATTGTTGGGGATTGGCCCGAGCCGGTGATCGAGGAAGTCGTCTTTGTAAAGATCGACGAGGAGAAGGACAAGGCGACGATCAATGGACGCGCCCTTGCGCCACCCCTCAGCGCCGAGACACTCGTTATGGAGGCACGGGCCGAGTTAGAACGGCTGACGAAGGCCATTCCGAAGCCAGATGACTTTGTCGAGCTCGTCTGGAAATGCCTTGAGTCTCTTGGAACGAAGCCCGGAGATGGAGTGCTTGTATTCGACCTGCTACGAGAGATGTGCTGGCAGCGGCAATCCAAGCGGTTTCAGCACGACCCATCCAGCGAACAGTTTCGGCCGTATCCGCTGGCGCAGTTTCGAGCCGATCTCACGTCGTACCTTGCGGCTGGGGCACCGCCAGTGAAGAAGTTGGGCGTCAATTATAGCTTGGAAATCGTTGGCGGGTCATTCGCTGACGACGGGTTGTTCATGTATTTCCCGCAAACGAAACGGCTGGCAACCTGTGGCCGCCTTAGCTTTCGCCAACATGAGTCTTGAGTCGGAGCATGCCATCATGGCGCGACAACTTACCCGTCCCCTGGCGAAGAAGATGATCCGCCAGATTTCGGCCGGCACGACACCGCTGGAAGGCGTGACATTCCTAAACGTCGGGCGAGAGCGATACTTCAAAGAAGTCGAGCGGTTGCTCGACGACGTCCAGGAGGGCGGCGGCGCAAGCATCCGTTTTCTTAACGCTGACTATGGGCACGGCAAGACCCACTTCATTGGGATGATCAACGCGATGGCGTTGGAACGGAATTGGGTCACGAGCTATGTCAAGCTTTCCGATGCCGAGGGCGTTCGTCTCGACAAGTTCGACGAGCTGTACGCGGCGATTCTCAGAAACTGCCTTTGTCAGCGCATTATCGACGAGCACGAACAACTCTATGACCCAGGTGACGCGAATGGTTGGCCCTGGATTCTCGACGACTGGATCAAGCGGCACGTCCAGGCCGAATCCGGCTCGGGCATCGACCCGAATTCACAGGGCGCCCGTGACCGGACGATTAGTGCCCTCGAACTCTTGCTTCGCAAGGCCAATGTATCGGGTGATTTCGCCTCTGCGGTTCGCACCTACGCAAGCTCGGCCTTCGATCGCGCCAGCGCGGAAGACCAACAACTCAAGGAGGCTGTAATTCGGTGGTTCGCGTGCGAGAGAGTGCCGGAGCTGAAAAGCCGAGGAGTGCTCGCGCCAATCAGCAATAAAAACGCGAAACAGACGCTGCGAAGTGTGATTTCGCTGCTGCGAGAGCTGGGATACGGCGGTATGGCGATTTTCATTGACGAAGCGGAGAACGCCCAGCACTATCCGAAGAACCGCCGCCGAACGGCATATCAGAATCTTCGCGAACTACTCGACAATGTTGATGGCGGCGTCAGCGGAGTCGGACTGAGCCGGGCGGTATGCTATGTAGCCGCCACGCCCGTAATGTTCACTGGGGAAAAAGGTTTCCGCGAATACCCCGCCCTTCAAGACCGCATCGAGGATGTCAGCATTGACATTCCTCAACTCCGCGGACTGATTGACTATCGGGCGGTCATCCTCAATCTGAGCGTGAGTCCACTGACACCCGAAAACCGTCGTGACCTGGCACGACGCCTTCGCGACATCCACGAGGTGGCGTTCGATTGGCAGCCGCAGTCCCTGGTGACGGACGAATGGCTCAATTCCCTGGTCGAGTCTTTCGAGGAGCGAATGGGCGAGCATGGCGGTCTGCGGCCGCTCTGTAAATCTGTCGTCAAGGCACTGGAAGTGGCTGAACAGCATCCCGACATCCTCCAATCCGTCGACTCTGCGGAGTTTGTCGCAGCGGCGTTCGCTGACGAGGCAAAGGAGTAATGAAAGATGGACGCCATCGTCAGTCGGCAGACACTCGACCGTTTGAAACGTGGCGTCCCTCCTGTCCATGCGATCGACGAGCTGTCTGTCGGAATGCGCAGCCTGCGCAAGAAACTCGATGTCCTGCTCGCACCCGACGCAAGCCCTCGTTGGTTTTACGTCACCAGCGAGTACGGAGAAGGAAAGTCACATTTTCACTGCTACGCGAAGCACTATGCCCTTGAGCGCGGATACGCTGTGGCATCACTCGACGTGAACGGCGACGACGGCGCCCTCAATCACCCGCAGCGTCACTTCGCCCTGATTCTGGATTCGATACGTTCCTCTTTGAAAAAGTTCGAACACTGCCAGGGGTTTGCAGAAATTGTTCGCACATTCATGGAACAGGAGGACCCTGAATCTGTCGTATCGCTGCTATCCGGCGCGTATTCCGAAGATCCATACACTGCGGCTGGCACCGATCCGAATCGTCTGTGGGGCTACCTCTGGCACATGCAGCAGGACGACCAGCCCTTCGTTCGTTCCAGGTACTTTTCAGAGCTCCTGCGATATCTGTCCGGACAAGACCTGATCAACAAGAGCTGGTATGGACGCTTCGCAGTGGCCTACCGTCTTCAGCTGGTCCAGCGAATTCTCCGAGACACCGGGCACCAGGGGCTACTGCTCTTCGTCGACGAGATCGACAACGTCGTTCGTCAGATCGGCACGCGAGGCCATCCCGCCTGCTTCAGGACGCTCGCCTGGTATTGTTCGGCGCCGGTATATCCGGCTGTTCGCGTCATCTTCGCGTCCACACCGGAAGTGATCGAAATGCTCGACTCATGGGGCCGGTCAAACTACGGTCGAGAAATCCGCAGCCAGAAGACCGTTCGGCCGGAAGAAGTTCGCACATTTAATCAGTGGAGTCGCGAGGCAGAGGAGCAAGCTGGGCAAGGCTGGCACAGCTGCCCGAAGCTAACGGCGGCCCAGCGCGTCGAGCTCTTCCATCGAATCGCCGGGATTCACTCTCAGGCCTGGGGCTGTGAGCGCCGTCTGAAGCAGAGCTTTGTGGAGCGGCTGGCGAAACAGCCCGAATACGCTACGCCCCGGAGGTGGGTACGAACTGTCGTTCGTATTCTCGATCTGCTCGAACAGAACGGTTTGCCGGAGTGACGCCCGCGGCGCATCTTGTCCGCGGTTTCTCGATGCTGGCGTCGGTTGCGGGGGGCGGAGCCGTCGGTGCCGCCCTCACAACTCACGCATGTATTTTTTGTAAGTTAATTGCGTAATGAGACTTATAGCGATCATTCCGTCGCGGCATGCGATATGCCATCTGCAGCGATCGTCGGTTTGGCCAATCTGGCCGCCCGGCCGCGATTCCAGAAAAAATGAAGTATTTCCAATACTGCACTTGTACACCGCGGGTTACGCGGTAGAATCGCGGTATCAGTTATACGTCAGAATTTCTGGAGGATCGAAAGAAAGAGGCTCCGTGCTGTCACACGGAGCCTGGATGCCTTAACCCAGGCAGCATTGCCCGAGCAAGACGCACCATTGCTCATTGTCGCCCCGATCGGGGCGCCGGTCAATGCTCGCCGCCATTCCGAAGGGAGGTGCCGAACGACCGAGTAGTCCCGATCGGCTGGCGGGCGAGGTTCCGAGGTTCGTGTGAGCCCGGCGCCCGCCGGCCCTGTTTTTCCAAAGGAAGAACAACAATGAGTAGTGCTACTACCAAAACTGTGGCTGGGAATGGCGACGCCAGTGTTGCCGCTGATCCCTTTGACTCGATCGACGTCACTGGCGACGTCGTCACCGTCCACAACTTCCGTGTCCGGAATCAGGATGTGGCTGATTACTTGACGCCGCTCCCTGATGATGATCGGCCGTTGGCGCTGACCCGCGCCATCGAAGTTGGGGTTTTCTGCCTGGAGAGGGCATCGGCATCGAAGGACACCGAGTTCGTCAAACGTCATATTGAGCGCCTGCTCAGCGAGACGGAGACGAAGGTGTCCGGCATCCCGCAAGCCGTCCATGACCGGCTGATCAATAAGGTCGGCACCGGCGATGGCCAGGTCCTTAAGCCGATCCTCGACGCCACCACAACGGTGGCCAAATCGGTCAATGACCGAATCGTCGAGGTGAAGCAACTGTTTGCTGACGAGCTCGACCCCGGCAAGGACTCTTCGTCTTTGGGCAAATCGCTCAAGACGCTGGGAAATCTCCTGGACCCGAATCGCAAAGACTCGGTTCAGGGCTCGCTCGAAAGCGCCATTACCAAGGTGACTGGAGAAGACGGTCAGCTGGCGAAGGCCGTCAAATTGGTCGTCGCGGATGCCATCAAGCCTCTCAAGGAGGAGGTCGACTCCCTGGCCAAGGAAATCCGCGGTCAGGAGGCAGCCGAAGAGGCCGTCATGCAGACGATCGCCAAGGGCACGCCCTACGAGGAAGAGGTCGTAGTTCAAGTCCAGCCGTGGGCCCGGGAAGTCGGCGCGGAGGTCGAGCACGTCGGCTCCGACAACCGGCCGGGCGACGTGGTGGTCACGATCACCAGCACGTCTGTGGCCGCCACCGGACTGAAGATCGTCATCGAGGCCCGCGACCGGCAATCGCCGATGGGCCGGAAGGCGGTCGCCGACGAGCTGACCACGAAAATGTCGGAGCGTGGCGCGACCGCCGGCATCTACCTCAGTAAGTCGCAGGCCGGTCTGGCACGCGAGATTGGTGAGTGGGCCGAGGGCGAGTGCGACCTTGGCCCGTGGATCGCCACGACCCATGAGCATCTGCGGACCGCGCTGCGGCTGCTGATCGCGCTACACCGAGTTCGGACCTTGCGGTCGGAGTCGCCCGAGTTCGACGGCTCGCTGGTCGAATGCCAGATCGAGAGAATCCGGACGGCGCTGAAGCGCGTCACCAGCATCAACCGCAAGGTGACGGACGTCCGCAGTTCCGCGGACGACATCAGTTCGGAGGCAACCACCTTGCGGGATGAAATCCGTGAGGCGCTGCTCTCCATCGAGGATGCCATCCGCGCGGCGGATGCGTCCGAGTAGTTGTTCCTCTAACTGTGGGACGGGGCGGCCCATCCGGGCCGCCCTGACCCACGGGCTTCGTCAACATGAAATCAAAAAATCCAAAGCTCCGCCAGGTGGCAGATTTCGACACCGGCTACCAATTTCGCGGGAAGGTCGAACCGTTCGACGAAACACGAGCTGGGCGTCTCGGCCAGCCTGCGCCGGCGGAGGAGCTCGTCCAGGTGATCCAGATCAAGGACTTCGACGACGACCACCGGTTGACGCCGGAGACCGTCGTGACAGTCCAACTAGATCGGTGGTCGGAGAAGCATCAGGTCCACCAGGGCGACGTGCTCTTCCTCGCCCGCGGCCATCAACTGTTTGCTGCAGTGGTCGACCAGCCGGTCGGCCGGGCGATCGCCTCGGGCTATTTCTTCATCATGCGGCCCAAAGCCGATACGGTGGGTCCTGAATACCTGGCGTGGTGGATCAACCAGCCAAGGTTCCAGGCCGCGCTGAAGCCGCTGATGCGGGGAACCCACATTCCCCTGGTATCAAAGTCCGATGTGCAATCGCTGCGAATTCCGATCCCGCCGCTGTCCGTGCAGCGGTCCATTGTCGAACTTGACCAGCTCCGGCTGCAGGAGCAGAAGCTGCTGGCAGCCGTCCAGAAGAAACGATCCCAACTCATTCAAGCCATCAGCATGAAGGCCGCCCGCCGGCCTTCATGAATCGAAAGGACACCGATGTCGCCCAAAGTTTCACGAGAAGAAATCCTCAACATCGTCTGGAAGGCCTGCGACACGTTCCGCGGCGCCGTCGATCCGGCCGAGTACAAGAACTACATCTTGACCATGCTGTTCATCAAATACATGAGCGACATGTGGAAGGACAAGCGGGCAGGTTACGAAGAGAAATACAAAGGCGACAAGACGCGGGTCGAACGGGCGCTCGGCCGGGAGCGGTTTGTCGTGCCGCCGGAGTGCGACTTCGACTACCTCTACTCACACCGCGACGCGGCCAATGTCGGCGAGTTGATCAACATCGCCTTGGAGAAGATCGAAGACGCCAATAAGACGAAGCTCGAAAACGTCTTCCGCAACATCGACTTCAATTCGGAGCCAGCGCTGGGCCAGACCAGGGAGCGCAACCGCCGTCTGAAGAACCTGCTCGATGACTTCAACAACCCGAAGCTCGACCTGCGGCCGTCTCGACTCGGCGACCGCGACATCATCGGCGACGTGTACGAATATCTGATCGGCAAGTTCGCCGCCGGCGCCGGCAAGAAGGCCGGTGAGTTCTATACGCCGCCGGAGGTGTCGACACTGCTCGCGAAGCTGGTCAACCCGAAAACCGGCGACCGTATTTGCGATCCGGCGTGCGGCTCCGGGTCTCTGCTGATTAAGGTCGGAAATCAGGTGGGCAGCGACAACTTCTCGCTCTTCGGTCAGGAATCGAACGGCAGCACCTGGGCGCTATGCCGGATGAACATGTTCCTGCACGAGATGGACGCCGCCCGTATCGAGTGGTGCGATACCATCGGTAACCCCCGGCTGGTCGAGGGCGACAAGTTGATGAAGTTCAACGTGGTCGTCGCCAATCCTCCCTTCTCACTCGACAAGTGGGGGCAGGAAGAAGCGACGGCGGACAAGTTCAATCGCTTCTGGCGCGGTGTGCCGCCGAAGAGCCGAGGCGACTATGCCTTCGTCACGCACATGATCGAGACAGCCGTCGAAGACGACGGGAAGGTGGGCGTGATCGTGCCCCACGGCGTCCTCTTCCGCGGCGGGTCTGAGGGGGCCATCCGCCAGAAACTCATTGAGGAGAGTCTGCTGGAGGCGGTTATCGGCCTGCCGCCGAACCTTTTCTTCGGCACGGGCATCCCGGCGGCCATCCTGATCTTCCACAAGGGGAGGAAGGCGAAGGATGTGCTGTTCATCGACGCCAGCCGGGAGTTCGAGGATGGCAAGAACCAGAATTACCTGCGCGGGGATGATATCGAGAAGATCACCAAATCTTTCCAGGCGTTCAAGACAGTCGAGAAGTACGCCTATCGCGCGACATTCGACGAGATCGAAGAGAACGATTTCAACCTGAACATTCCGCGGTACGTCGACACCTACGAAGAAGAAGAACCGGTCGACATTGACGCAGTCCAAGACGAAATCACGCGACTCGAAGCGGAACTGGCCGAGACACGCGCCAAGATGGCTGAGTACATGAAGGAACTCGGCTATGCAAAGTGAGAAACACCTTGGTGACTACTTCCAGAAGCGCAGCGAGAAGGGCAAGCCCGGATTGCCGTTGTTTTCGGTGACGATGAACAACGGGCTCGTCCACCGAGACACGCTGGACCGGAAAACGGACACCAACCTGGCCGACGAGGAGCATCTGCTTATCAAAAAGGGAGACATAGCCTACAACATGATGCGCATGTGGCAGGGCGCATCCGGATTGGCCGAGCAAGATGGAATCGTCAGCCCCGCCTATGTTGTTGTCGCCCCGAACAGCGGAATCGATCCGCTCTTCGCGTCGTATTGGTTCAAGTCGCCTCGAATGATCTACCTGTTCTGGGCGTACTCCTACGGCCTGACCAACGACCGGCTTCGCCTCTACTTCAAGGACTTTGCCAAAATACCGGCGGCACCACCCCCCGTTGCAGATCAGAGACGTTTTGCAACTGCGCTGCGGACCAGCGACCAGGCCATTCTGCAGACACAGGAACTGATCAGAGCGAAACAGCGACTCAGGGACCACCTCGTTCACGGCCTCGTTACTGGACAACTCCGACTGTCTCACTTTGGGGATCCGATTCGCTCGCGGTCGATGCCATTTGGGTGGAAAAGGAAGGAGCTGATCGAACTCGCGCGAATTCTGTCTGGCGGCACCCCTAGAAAGGACAATCCAGAGTTCTGGGGTGGTAACTACCCTTGGTACACCGCGAAGGACCTGAAGTCATTTCGGCTGGCAGCCTCGCAGATCCAGATTACGGAGAGCGGCGCAACGAGCGGATCCCGTATCGTCGGGCCTGGAACAATACTAATCCTCGTCAGGGGAATGACCTTGCTCAAGGACGTGCCGATTGGCGTGACGACGACACAAGCAGCTTTCAACCAAGATGTACGTGCAATCTGTGCGAATGATGATGTCGATCCAACCTTTCTTGCCTACGCGCTCGTCGGACGACGAAACCAGTTGATCAGGATGGTGACCCGTTCCGGTCACGGTACTGGGCGTCTCCAGAAAGAATCGATTGCCGAGCTGCCGATTCTCATGCCGCAACGCGAGGAACAACGGAAGATTGCTGATCTGTTGACAACAGCCGATACCGAGTTGGCGCTACTTCATCAGCAATTGAGTCAGCTCTGCTCCCAGAAGCGAGGGTTGATGCAGATGTTGTCACGCTTCCTGCATTCGAATGACGAAAGGACAAGTCCACCATGAGAGATTTGCCCGATCTGCTATTCCATGAACTTGACCTTCGCCAAACGCTAGAAAACAACCTGCAGCGGGCGCGGCAAGAGGTCGACGGAATCCCGGAGAAGCAGTTTCTGCAGGCCAGCGATGACGAGCTTACCGCCCACGTGTTCTCGAAGTGCGAGGCCGTGCCGCTCGAACTGCATGAGGACCGCATGGAGATGGAGACCGAGGAATCGCAGGTCGATGTTCGGCACCACTTTGACCGAGCCGTGTTCGACCGCAGTCGCCCAGCACTGATCCCCGCCGTCAATGTGCGAGTGACCATCCCGTTTACGGGTGATGCAGTGCTTTGGAAGTGTCAGCCGAGCACGTTCGGCCTGAATCCACCGCGAGCAAACGTCCTGAGTGGCCGTGGTGACCAAAGTGGGGAGATCGAACTACTGCAATCCCGCCCCGCAGATAATGTCAGCGGAGACGAACTCAAACGCGAGATCGACAACATGCTTTCCAGCATTCGAAGTTATTTGGAAAACAGCAAACGCGATGTAGACGCGCACAATCACAAGTTGCACACCCACATCCAACAGTGTGTAGCCCAGCGACGGGCGAGACTGGGAACGCACTCGCAGATCGCCAGCGTGCTGAACATCCCTCTCAAACGGAAGCCCGGGTCGCCGGACTTTTCACCGCTACCCGTGAAACGACGACTGGTGAAGCCGTTGCCTGCGGCATCGAATCGTCCTCCCGAACCAGGAATTCGCGACGAAGATTACACGCACATTCTAAAGGTGATCCGTCACGAAGGCCGGACATTCGAGGCAACGCCGCGCACGTTCGCGGTTCACGACGAAGAGGAGCTGCGCGACATTATTGTGGCTCACCTGAATGGTCATTTCGAAGGGGATGCGACGGGTGAGACATTTCGTCGGCACGGCAAGACCGACATCCGCATCGAGGACCAGAATCGCGCAGCATTCGTCGCCGAATGCAAGGTCTGGCGGGGCCCAAAAGAACTCACCAAAGCCGTCGATCAGTTATTGAGTTATTTGACCTGGAGAGACTGCAAGGCTGCGTTGATCTTCTTCAACAAGGATGTCGCGGGTTTCACCGGCATTCAGCAGAAAATACCGGAAGCTTTGAGCCAGCATCCCAACTGCGTTCGTGCACTGAACTCTGATCAGGCCGGCGAGTGGCGGTACAAGTTTCGATCGGCCGAAGATGAACAGCGGCACGTCATCGTTCACGTGTTCCTGTTCAACCTGTTTGTTTCCGGCGTGGAAACTGAGGAGTAATTGACATGCCGCACGATCTGCCCTCGTTCAAAGAAGACCACATCTCGCAGGTACCGGCGCTGCAATTGCTGCAACACCTCGGCTACCGGTACTTGACCGAAGATGAAGCGGTGACGCTTCGCGGCGGCCGGCTGAGTTCCGTTCTGCTCGACGGTGTCGTCGAGGAGCAACTCCGGAAGATCAACAAGATCCGTTACAAAGGCGATGAGCTCGAATTCTCGGAGGGGAACATTCAGTCGGCCGTCCAGGCGCTGAAGGAATTGCCGTTCGATGGCCTGGTTCGCACAAACGAGAAAATCTACGAGCTGCTGTTATGGGGCAAGAGCCTGCAACAGTCGATCCGCGGCGACACGAAGAGCTTCCCACTTCAGTACATCGACTGGAACGACCTCTCGAACAATCTCTTTCACGTCACGGAAGAGTTCGTCGTCGAACGATCCGGCAGCCACGACACCTGCCGCCCCGACATTGTCCTGTTCGTCAACGGAATCCCGCTCTGCGTGATCGAGTGCAAGCGGCCCGATATGAAGGATCCAATCGACCAGGCGATTTCACAGCAGCTTCGGAACCAGCGGGACGACCACATTCCGAAACTGTTCCTTTACTCGCAGCTCCTCATGGCCATCTCCAAGAACGAAGCCAAGTATGCGACCACAGGCACGCCGTTGAAGTTCTGGGCGGTGTGGAAGGAGCGAATGAATATCGACAGCGATCTCTCGAAGCTGATCAACCAACCTCTCGCGCCTGAGGAGAAAGACAGGCTGTTCGCCGGGCGGTTCCGGTACGTCCGTGATTACTTCGACGGGATCAAACGCGACGGCCGCGAGATCACCGAGCAGGACCGCGCGTTGTATTGCCTGTGTCGGCCGGAACGCCTCTTGGAACTGATGCAGCGCTTCATCCTGTTCGATGCAGGGGAAAAGAAGGTTGCTCGTTACCAACAGTACTTCACCGTGCGCACTATTCTCGATCGCATCGGTGGCGTGCGAACAGACGGTCGGCGGCTGGGAGGCGTTGTCTGGCACACACAGGGGAGCGGCAAGTCATTGACGATGGTGATGCTGGCCAACGCGATCGCTACGGACCCGGCCATCAACGACTACAAGGTCGTTCTCGTTACGGACCGCGTGGATTTGGATGACCAGATTTACAAGACCTTCCGGCACTGTGGGACGGAGCCTGTCCAGGCGAAGACAGGCAAGCACCTGGCCGAACTGATCGCCAGCCACAAATCGCGAATCATCACGACGGTGATTGACAAGTTCGACGCGGCCGTGGGCAAGCACGCAGTGCGGAACGAGAACCCGAACATCTTCGCACTGGTCGACGAAGGACACCGGGGCCAGTACGGCGAAATGCATGCAAAGATGCGAAACGTCCTTCCGAACGCCTGCTTCATAGCGTTCACTGGTACGCCGGTGATGAAGAAGGAGAAACACACGATCGACAGGTTCGGCGGCCTGATCGAGCCGGCGTACACGATCCGCCAGGCGGTCGAAGACAAGGCTGTGGTGCCACTCCTGTACGAGGGACGGCACGTCGAGCAGAAGGTCGAAAGCGAGTCTATCGACGACTGGTTCGAGCGGCTAACGGATCGTCTCTCGAAGGAACAGTGCGCCGACCTGAAGAAGAAATTCACAACGACCGACCAGCTCAACAAAGCGCAGCAGAAGGTTATGCGAGTTGCGTGGGACATCAGCGTTCACTACCGCGACAACTGGCAGGGGACTCCGTACAAGGCGCAGCTCGTCACGCAGGACAAATCGACTGCGCTGCTCTACAAGAAGTTCCTCGACGAGTTCGGCATGGTGACGTCGGAAGTCTTGATCTCCGGGCCGGACATGCGGGAGGGGAACGAGGAGGTCGAAGAGACGAACCCCGAGGGCGTCCAGGCATTCTGGAAAAAGATGATGACGCGCTTCGGCAACGAGACGACCTACAACAAGCAGATTATCAACGCGTTCAAACATGCCGACGAGCCGGAAATCATCATTGTCGTCGACAAACTCCTGACCGGGTTTGACGCGCCACGGAACACGGTCCTGTACCTGACGCGGAAGCTCAAGGACCACACCTTGCTGCAGGCGATTGCACGCGTCAACCGTCTCTGCGAGGGCAAAGAGTTCGGCTACATCATCGACTATCGCGGCGTCCTGCAGGAGTTGGACAGCGCGCTTGATCTGTACAGCAGCCTGCCGGAATTTGCCAAGGAGGACCTCGCCGGGACGCTCACCGACGTCAGTGCGGTGATTCGCAAACTTCCTGAGAAGCACTCGCAACTGTGGGATCTGTTCAAGTCGCTGCGAAACAAGAAGGACGAGGAGGCCTACGAGCGGCTGCTGGCCGACGAAGAGGTCCGAACTCAATTTTATGAACGTCTTTCGGCGTACTCCCGGTGCCTCGCCATCGCACTGGCGTCAGCGAAGTTTCTCGAAGAAGCGCCGGCCAGCAAAATCGACAAGTACAAGGCCGACCTGAAGTTCTTTATGAAGCTCCGCACGTCGGTCCGCAAACGGTACGCCGAAGCCATCGATTTCAAAGAATACGAGCCAAAAATCCAGAAGCTCGTGGACACATACATCGGAACCGGCGAGGTCGAGAAGATCACCGACTTGGTCAACATTTTCGACGCTGATGCATTCGCCGAAGAAGTCGAAAAGCTGGAGGGCACCGCGTCGAAAGCGGATACGATCGCCTTTCGCACGAAGCGGACGATTGAGGAGAGAATGCAGGAGGACCCGGCATTCTACCGACGATTTTCCGAAATGCTCGAAGATGCCATTCGTGCTTTTCGCGAACAGCGACTCTCCGATGCGGAATACCTGCGCCAGGTATCTGAGATTAGTGAGTCAGTCCGCACCCGCACTGGCGACGAGTTGCCGGAACGGCTTCGGGGCCGGAAGGTCGCTCAAGCGTTCTACGGCGTTGCCCGCGAGGTATTTTCGCGGTACGCAGACAACGGCGTTGACCCGCAAGTGATCGGGGCAGAGGCCGGTGCAGAGATCGACGACATCATTCAACGACGGCGGATCGTTAACTGGACCACGAACCCCGACGTCCAGAACCAGATGAAGACGGACATTGAGGACTACCTCTTCGAACTCAAGGAAGAGCATGGGTTTGACCTCACGTTCGAGGACATGGACAGCATCATGGAGCAGTGCCTGGAAATCGCACGGCTGAGGTACGCGTCATGACGACCAAAAACCGCAACGGCCAAACTCACGAGATCACGTTTGGAAAGCAGCGCATTCCATTCGAGGTGCAGTTTCGGGACCGGAAGCGGCTGGCAATCAGTGTCCATCCCGACCGCTCGGTGACCGTACTCGCCCCAGAAGGCCGAGATATCACCGAGGTCGTCAATCGTGTTCAGAAGCGGGCGGGTTGGATTGCCAGGCAGCGGGCCCATTTTGAAAAATTCCAGCCCCTCACTCCCAGTCGCCGCTTCGTGCCGGGAGAAACCCACCTGTACCTCGGTCGGCAGTATCGGTTGAAACTGATTGAGGACGAGAGCGCGTCCGTCAAACTCGTCGGCAGGTTTTTCCGGGTGCATCTGCCCGATCGCGACGACACCGAAAAGGTCCGACGCCTGCTCGACGCCTGGTACCGACACCACGCGAAGGATATCTTCGCCCGTCGGCTGGACTTCTGTCTCGACTCCACCCGTTCCCTAGCGGTATCAACGCCGGAGATCATTATTCGACAGATGAAAAAGCGATGGGGCAGTTGTACGAAGTCCGGCCGAATATTGTTAAATACCGAACTCGTCAAAACACCCCTATATTGCATCGAATACGTGATAATGCACGAACTATGCCACTTACAGATCCACAATCATAGCCGCGACTTCTATCGGCTACTAACCCGCTGCATGCCGGATTGGGAACAGCGGAAGCTCCGGTTGGAAGCGTTTGTTCTCTGACATCTACCCTTGAGCGGCCACCAAGGCCACGCGATTGTCCGCTGTTCGGCGTTTCGAGTTTGGTATTCAGCCGCACTCGACCGAACCGTGGTATCTCACTCGAGTTGCGATATAACTGACGCTGTTACTTTGAAGAAACGGAGAGGCCGTAGCTATAGAACCATAGCCGATGAGTGAATCGTTCTCCTCCGACTCAACGTCACCCACACTCCTGGAGCGTGCCAAACGCAACGACGACGGCGCCTGGGACAAGGTGTCGCAGCTGTATGCGCCCCGGATCTATGCGTGGGCGCGGCGGGCGGGGTTGCAGGAGGAAGATGCCAAAGATGTCGGACAGGAAGTGTTTCAGTTGCTGGCAGTGAAACTATCCGACTTCGACCGAAGGCGGACGGGCAGTTTTCGGAACTGGTTGTTTCAATCCACGCAACTGCTGCTCAAAGAGCATTTCCGCAAAAAAGCCAAACACCCGGAGTTGATGGGTGAAAAGGCAGAGTTGCTGCCGGCCGTCGACATCGAGGGTTTGGATGATCCGTCGACCATCGAAAACGACGATACGGAGCGGGCTTTCATGCACCGGCTCATGAATCTCGTTCGGGACGACTTCGAGGAGCGCACCTGGAACATCTTTTGGCGGTCGACGGTCGAAGGAGACGATACCGCCGATCTCGCCGCCGAGTATGGTATGACGGGCAAGGCGGTGCGTCAGGCGAAGTACCGTGTGCTGCAGCGACTCCGCCGCGAAGTGGAGGAACTCTCGTGACCGCCCGAAGCAGCTACCCCCGGATTTCATGGCGGCGAGACGACGCAACACCAACACTTGGAGATGGTTGCGCCACAGGCGCGCGTTTTCGCGTGGCGCGTGTGACATCCTACGGTGGTATCACACCACACCATCGCAGGTAGCAGAAGGCGGAAGCATGCACCCCAGCCACGATCAGCTGAACGAATTTGCCGGCGGAGCTCTGGCGGAAGAAGCATTCGAGCAAATCGCTAACCACGTAGACACGTGCGTCGCATGTAGCGATACCGTGCGGGAACTGGAGGCGTCTCCCTCTGATCCGCTGATTCGTGAACTCCGTGGCCCGAAACCGGAACCAGAGTTTGAGCAGGAGCCGGAATGCCAGGACCTCGTCGCGGTCGTGCAGTCGATGCGGCCCCGGGTCGCGTCAGCTGACAAAGATGAACCTCGGCACGAGCACTTCAGTGCTGAATCGATCAAGTCGCTCGGTCCCTACCAATTCATCGAGGAACTTGGCCGGGGCGGAATGGGCACCGTCTTCAAGGCCCGCCACGAACACCTTGACCGGCTTTGCGCCGTCAAGTTGCTGCCGCCGGACAGGCTAAAGAGTAAAGGTATCGTCGAACGCTTTCGACGAGAAATGAAAGCAGTCGGACGATTCAGTCACCCAAATATCGTGCAGGCGACGGATGCCGGGGAGACCGACGGAATGCACTATCTGGTGATGGAACTGGTCGACGGCATCGACGTGGCGCGCGTCGTGAGAAAACGCGGGCCGCTCTCGGTAGCGAACGCTTGCGAGATCGTCCGGCAGGCGGCCCTTGGAATCGCTCACGCCCACCAGTTCGGGATGATTCACCGCGACATCAAACCCGCCAATCTGATGCTCACGCGTACTGCCGTCGGCGACGTGCAGGTCAAGGTCCTCGACCTCGGCCTGGCACTGTTACATGAAGCCGACGCACCCGATCGCACAGAGCTCACGGCGGCCGGCAACATCATGGGAACCGTCGAGTACATGGCGCCCGAGCAAGGAACGGACAGCCACGCTGTCGACGCACGGGCCGACGTGTATTCCCTCGGTGCGACGCTATTTAAGCTCTTGAGCGGCCGCACTCCGTTTCCGCCCGACCGTCACAATTCAACGCTCAAGTTGATGATGGCCAAAGCAAGCGGCGCAGCTCCTTCGTTGGCCGAATTCCGTGACGATCTGCCCGACGAACTCGTCTCGCTGGTGGATCGCATGGTGGCGTGCAATCCGCAGGACCGCATTCCTTCGGCCAGTGACGTCGCCACCGCCCTAGCTCCATTTGCGACCGAGCACGATCTGGACCAATTGCTCGAACCCAACCGCCATACGGAATCTCTTTCTGATGCTCGCCGCACTGTCGCACACAGCCCCAAGAAGTCGCCCGACGATTCGCCAGCACGGGTAGTTGGTACTGACCCGTTACGACACAGTCGGAGTCGGCCCCGGCTTTTCGCTTTGATAGCCGGCGTAGGGCTTGCTGTGCTCGCGGCCATAACGTTGTACATCCAGACGGCTAAAGGGACGCTCGTCGTCGAAATTCACGATGATCAGATTGAGGTGACCGCCGTTGACGGAGGAATCCGCATCACCCGGCAGGACAAGTCCGGTGATCCGATTACCGTGAAACCGGGCGAGCACAAGTTGCACGTGACGAGGGGCGACCTGGAATTCGACACCGAAAGCTTCGTCTTACGACGCGGAGAGAAAGTGTCGCTGCGTGTCGTCCTCCTAGACGGCGAAGTGCAGGTGCTGCGCGACGGCAAAGTTCTTGGTCGCGGAGTTGTGCCGGTCGTTGCTGCAGACAGTCGCGCTGTTGCGAAGAAGGTGTTTGCGCTTGGCGGCCACATTTACGTCAATGACAACGTGAAATGCAGTCAATCCGAGCAACTTCCGGATGAGCCATTTGAAATCGTCTCGGTTTCGTTACGAGATTGTCCAGTCGTTGACGAGGATCTTCGCTGGTTCTCGAACTTGCCGAAGTTGGAGGGCCTGTACTTGAGTGGCACCAGTAGCCGGTTGATGCCCGTGACGGATCGAGGGCTGGCTTTGCTGACAAATCTCCCATCCTTAAAGGATCTCAGTGTCACGCGTACGCAAATCACCGACGATGGCTTGGCATATCTCAGCCGTTTTCCCAACCTTAAATCCCTTGATGTCAGCCACACGGAGGTTTCTGACGATGGTATGCGACATGTTGCCCAATTGCAGAATCTGAGGTGGATCGACGTGAGCGGCACGAAGGTCACCGGAGCCGTGCTGCAACGTTTGGCCAACTGTCAAAACCTTGAAGTGTTATTGGTCGCACAGATCCCAATTGACGATGAGGAACTCCGAGCCGCGCCGGACTGGCCGCACTTGCGGGAGCTTCGAATCAATTCGCGTCAATTGACCAGCGAGGGGCTTCAAGGACTCACGCGTTACCGCGACACGCTGGAGATTCTGTATGCGAATACGCTGCTGGGCGTGGAAGAGGACGGCTGGAGCGTGTTGCGCGAACTCCAACAGCTCCGCTTGCTCTACGTGAATGAAAACCTAGAATCTCTGACCGACGATATCGTGGCTCAGATTGCGACGCTGCCTCATCTCCAGCGACTGAACCTCAACAACACCGCTGTGACGGATACCGGCTTGCGGCACCTGCACGGCTGGGGACTGGAGGAGAGAATGCCGGTGCACCTGCACATCCAGCAGACGAATGTCACCGCCGAAGGCATCGCCACTCTGCAGGCAACGCTGCCGCCCGGCTCGGCAGTGGAGTCCGATTTCACCGACGCCGAAATCAAGGCGGCGATGACGGAGCTCTCTGTTACGGAACAACAGACTCCCTGAACGGGGCCGAAGCCCGCCGGTGGATTTCAGTAGCTCGCCGCAACCACCCGCTCATCCCGCAACCTTTTCCCCTCTAAGATGTTGCGCGACCATCTCAATTTCTCGTGGCGCGGCGCACATCTAATTCTAGGGACGACAAGCGGCCCGTAATCCGGGCGAAGCTGGAGCTTTGGAATGACACAACTACAGAACGGTTTTCGCGCAGTCCGAAACCGGCTGACTTGCAGTACCGCACAGGCCGTGCTGCACTTGCCATCGGTGAAGTGTACTGCTGCTGATTCCGACGTAGTCACAGGCGTCGCTCCTGGTCAGCCCTTCTTCCAGCAGTCGATCGATTCGAATCAAAGTCTCCACCTGCTCGCGTCGCGTGCGACGGACCGACCTGGGTCGGCTACCACTACTGTTTCTCCTCGCCCCCCGCATCACTCACGATCCTGCGATCTCGGATTGGCACGCCCAACGTCACATTCACGGGCCGGCCGACAATACGTTCGACGTCCTTTCGTATTGTCACGGCCTCTGTGGTCACCGGTCGCCGTGCCACCGTTTTGGCCTGTTCGATCAGATCAGGAAAGAGCACATCGCGAAAGCGCCGTAGGTCCGCCGCGCATAGCTTCAGAATCGGCAGGGCACATTCGCGGCAGTAGTTCTTGCTGTAGGGACCAGCATCATCACGAATTACCAGACATGGCTCCCCGGCGCGTATCCGGTGATCGCGGTTTCTTCGGCAGCGGCGAGTTCCTTTCGCAATCTCGACGTGCACGTGCTTCAGAATCTGTCGGACCTTGGCCATCTCTTCTTACGCCGAAAACAAGATTGCAGTTGTTCCGTGATTACGCGTTGAACTTCTGGCAGAGCGTCCGTCGCTTGCTCGATCTCGGCCAGAGTCCATTCCTTGCCTCGACCAGGACGGCGGCTCAAGCGGCGGTTCAGCTCCTGATAGGTCCACTGGCGCACCGCGGCCCAGTTGTTCTGTCTTCGCACAAACGCGAAGCGGCGGCCAACTTGCCAACCCGTTCCAGACAACTGACTTGCCCACAATGTAGTACGGATCGAATCGTTGACCATATCCTGCAGCCGGGATTTGGCCTGATGACGTCTCTGCTGCGGACCCGCCATCGACGACGTCTCGTCAAGGAGCGGCAACGGTTGTTGTTCTCCCCTTGTGGAAGGCTGTCCGAACAGCGATTGCCGGAACTCACCGAGTATCTCGGCAGTGACCAGCATGTCTGGCGCGAATGCTTGTGCAACTCCGTTCCCCGTGTCGCACGCCGACGCAGCTACGATTTCGCCCCCGGCCAATCCGGACCACAGTTCTTGATCCGGCTTATCCAGCGACCGAAAATCGGACCAATGACGTTCCGTGTTCAAACCTACATGCGAGACGACGACACCACAGTTGTCCGGATCACTCGGACCACTTCGCAGCGTGCGCATGATCCGGCCGACAAACTGCACGTACGGAGACAACGACCGAAAAGGTCGGAACACCGCTGCCACCGACAATGGGGGATGGTCAAATCCTTCGCCCAGCATCTCGACCTGGACGATCACGTCAATCCGACCATCTTTCAGACGAGAGATGACGTTTTGGTTCTGTATCTTGGTTTGCCGGCTGTGAATCTCCTCGGCCGCGTAACCTTCTTCGCGATAAAGCTGGGCTATCTCTTCGGCATGCCGCACCGAGCAGGCTGCGGCGATAACCTGATGCTTGATCTGTCGTGCTTGGCGCAGCCTCTCACATTCGGCAATGCTCGCGCGGACAATGTGCCGGTTGCACTCCGGGGCCAAGGCAACGCCTCGGCTGAACCACACTTCTTCCCGCAGTCGAAGGACTTCCTGCAGGCCGACTTCTCTGCGCTCGTCGGCAAACGTGAAGGCCAACTCGCGCGGCTGCACGTGAATGGCACGCAGCCGTTTGATGTAGCCTCGGCTCATCGCTCTCAGGAACGAGTATCGATAAACGGGCTTACCGATCAGGGCTGCGCCGTCGCTTCGGAACGGGGTCGCGGTCAGGCTGACGACCTTAGCGTTTGGAAAATGATCGATCAGCCGCCGTCAGCTCGCCGCCGGATTGTGATGGCCTTCATCAATCAGAATCATGTCAAAGAAATTCTGCGGGAATCGTTCGAGCCAACGATTTCGACTGGTGCCGATCTGTTGGACGTTGGTGACGACAAAATGACTCTCGATGCAGTCCGAAAGGTGCGCGCTGCGATCGATGCGAGCTGCAAATGGGCCTTCCGGGCTAGATTTCGCGACCCCGGCGCGTCTCCAAAAACAATTGGTGTTCGCCGAGTCGACCGCCTGAAACACTGTTTCTCGAATTGTCACGTTGGGCGCCACAATCAAAACGCGACCTTCTGCAATTCCAAACGGAAGCAGCGCCATCAATCCGGTCTTTCCGCATCCCACCGGAATCTGCACCAAAGCAGGTTCTCGTTCGACGGCAAAGTGCGATTGAAGCGCTCGATAGCCTTGAATTTGTGGTTCCCGCAAGCGGCGATTGCCCGCGATGAAAGGCGTCTGACGCTGAAAGGGATGAATAGAACTTCTGCGGCACTGCTCCATAACAACTCCGTGACAACGATCCGCTTATGCGACGCACGGATCGAAAAGTCAACAGAGTGCAAGGAAAAAGAGCTCTGCAGCAGCGCTCGCGCTACAGGCATGCAGTTCGTGATCTCTCAACCGCCGGGCCAGAATTCGGGGAGCAGACCACTACGACCCACACTTCAACTTGGAGCTTTACACCGTGCATAATCTTATCAAAGGGTTTCTTCCATCCTTGCCACGCACTCACACGAGCTACAAAAAGCGCACTCCAACTAGCCTCGCGGCTCTCCACCGTATCGGCGAAGGCTTCGAAGAGCTGCCGCGAAGGATCTGCCCCACGGTGGATTTCATGAACCTGATGGTCGGCGGCGTGCCCGTCGATGTGGTGGACCTCGGCGTGGCTCCCAGCGGCGAGATTCGGATTCTCGCCAATCACCAAGACCAAGCAGTTCTGTTTCG
This sequence comes from Planctomycetota bacterium, assembly GCA_003388505.1. Lineage (GTDB taxonomy): Bacteria > Planctomycetota > Planctomycetia > Planctomycetales > Planctomycetaceae > MB-PLM-1. Next base: position 13,727 of record QQVO01000012.1, on the reverse strand, counting down.
AACGGATGCGGCGCGAACGTCAATGAGCCATGAGTTCCTGGTGAACTTGGGCACGAAGACGACCGGGACTGGGATCTCGAGCGATGGCTCGGGAATCAGTGCCTATTCGACTACGCCTGGCTCTGTTGGCTTTGGTGAGGGTGTGCTCTACGCTGTTGCCGACCTCCAAAACCCGATCGGCACCGGATTCATTGGAAGTTTCAAGGACTCTCCCGCACTGGACGTGTCAAACAGCCATGTTCTTGTGGGTGCCGCCGACGGTGGTCGGATCTTCTATCGTTGGGATGTGACCGGAGGAATTCAGAACGTCGCGACGGGTCTTGTCAGTGTTGGGACCGCAACATCTGACGACGGGACTGTTCTGGTGGGTTCGGCCATCGCTAGTCCTGGTAATTCACAGGCTCTTGTGGTGAGCCAGTCGACTCCGATCTTTCTTCCGGATCCCTTTCAAGTGGCAAGTTTAGCCCTGAAGACTTCCCCAAACGGCCAACACGCGGTCGGCTTCGTCTCCTGGTTCGACTTCAACACCTTCGAAACGGTCCAACAAGTGGCCGTCTGGAAGAACATCAGCGATCCGAGCCAGACCGAACTGGTGCTGCTGACCAACCCCGACGGCAGTCCGCTCGAAGGGGAGGCCCTGGACGTCACCAACGACCTTGTCGTCGTCGGCGAGGACACCGGCGACAACGAGGGCTTCATCTGGCACCCGTCGTTCAACGGCGTCGATTCTCCCTTCGTCGGTGCTCCCAGCTTCGACGTCTGGGCGGCAGCGCAGCCCGGCGGGGTGACCTTCGGGTCTGCCACCACCAGTGTTCGCGCTGTTGTCGAGGATGCCGCCAACGACCAGTTGCTGTTTGCAGCTTCCGGTTCGGCGCGTCTCGTGATGGCGGAAAATCCGTTCAACGTGGATGAACCGCCGGAGGAGCCTCTTCTTGTCGCTTTGGGCTCTGAGGTAGAAGTTGTCGGGGTGACGAGGCTGGGGGATGGTACGGCGCTTCTTGTGGGGAATACTTTCAATAATAATACGCAGACGAATGAGGCCGTGCTGTTTACCGTGTCGGCGGATGGCTCCAGTGTGAACTCGACGACGCTGGGGTCGTTGGGGGGTGATACCTTTGCGACGGGGATTTCTCATAACGGGGAGTTTATCTCCGGGTACTCGGTGTCGGCGCTTTCTGAAGGGCTTGGAGAAGGTGCTGTGTGGGAAGTTGGGAATCCGGGGGTGGCGACTGGGGTGGGGTTTTTGGGAACAGCTAATCAGTCTCCGGCTTTTTACGTTTCGAATGGTGGTGTTGTAGTTGGTGATGCTGACGGAGGTCGAGTAGCATATACCTGGGATCAAAGTGATGGAATTCAAGGGCTTACCTCAACGAGTACCGCCTCAGCCGCTACTGCCATTTCTGATACAAGTAATATCGTGGTTGGTTTTGCACAGAACACCCTGAGTACACCTCAAGCCGCGATTTGGAGCGATGGTTCGTTTGCTTTCTTAGAGGATCCCTTTCAGTTTTCAAGTATTGCAAACGATGTTTCATCTGACGGTAGTTTTATTGGCGGTTCTGTTTCGTTCTTTGATTTCAATACGTTCGAAACAGTTGAACAGGCAGCCGTTTGGAATGGGACCGAGCTTACCCTTCTTGCAGATGTGAACGGCGACGCCTTCGCGGGCGATGTTCTAGGTGTTTCCGCTAACGGTTATGCAGTCGGCGAGAGCGACCTTGGCGGATTCATCTGGCATGAGAGTTTTACAGGGATTCGGCTGTTTGACGAGTGGCTGCTTGCTGAGTTCGGTCTGGTATTGCCCACGCCGATACTCGCTATTAACGATGTCTTTTTCGACGGAGTTAATCTCAATTTCGCGGTGGAAGGGAGTGCCTATTTTGTTAGTGCTCCGGTCTCTGATGGGGGTGACGAAGTGCCAGAGCCTACCCATGTCGGCACGGACGAAGCCGACGTCTTTCACATCAGCACCACCCAGCCGAATGAGTTTATCTATGTCACAGCACTCGGTGGACCCGACAACGTAAACCTTCACGTTCGGCACGCCGATGCGCAAATCATTCTCGATTTGGGCGGAACCCGCGACCAATCACCTTTGGACGAGAACACTTACCATTTGGATGTGCGCGCTCCGGGTGCAGTCGTTGAAATCATCGGCGGACTGCAAAAGGACACGGGTCGCGTTCACCTGCGGAATGCGGATGGAATCGACCTCGACATTCAACTGCTCGACGGTTCCAACTTGCTCTCGGTTGTTTCCACTCAGTCGCAAGCCGTAAACGCTGAAATTGCTGGCGGAAAGGGCGCCGACAGTATCCGAACCTACATTCGGGACTCTCAGGCAGGTACCTGGTCCTTTTCCACTGGAGAGGGAAACGACAATATTCGGCTGATCACTTGGAGTTCCTCCGACTCGCACTTTGGTGCTGATATCGGTGGCGGTGCCAATCGATTCATGGCAAACATCGTGAATTCAGCCAATACCTCGATGGCGATTCATGCGGAACATGGGAACAATCGCATCTCAGCGAATCTATGGAACTCTCCAATGGCCGGGTTGATCGCTCAGGCCGGGAACGGTAACAACCGATTCTCTGCAAGCGCCTGGCATTCAGACCAAGCCGTTCTCGCATTCCAGGCCGGAGATGGCGACAACTGGTCCCATCAACGATTCTGGAAATCTGATAACGCATCTCTCATCGGCGTTTTTGGCGATGGCGATAATGTTACAAGATCGTCCGTTTTTCGATCCGATCATCTCGAGGTGTTTTACGAATTCGGAGATGGCGATAACCGGCATCGCGGTGTTCATTATCGGTCCGATGCCCTGGACATCGTGCTGACCACCGGCGTCGGTGAAAACCGAGTTACAAATGTGTTTTCTCGGTCCAGCGGGAATTACACATTCGTACCAGGTTCTGAAAACACGGATCTCAGGCTACGCCAGTGGCGATCGAATGTGAACTTGGATGAATTGACGGAAATCCCTCAAAACGTGGAGTCGCCGCGCGATGCGTTCGACCGTTTTTGGGAAGAATTTGCCACTGAGCCTTTCCCCGGCTTGTTTGACTGAATCTGGACGAGCTCCAAGTTTGGTTTTTGGGTTTTTGTGCTCCGCCATTTCCTGGACCATCAGCCCCTCCGACTTGGTCCGTTTCCTCTGAGACACATCGAGTGGTCGGGTTGGCGGGAGCAACAAAACGGCTCTGAAATTAGTCTGGATTGCTTGAGCAGCGTCACTCCAGAGTTGCCGCGAACTCCGCTGGTGTCAGATAATTCAGGGCGCTGTGGACACGCACGTGATTGTAGTGATCTCGCCATATAGCCGTGCGACGTTTTGCTTCATCCATAGATGCGAACTCCTCGACGTTGAGGAACTCGTCCCGCAATCGGGCGTGGAAGGCCTCGACGTGTCCGTTCTCCCATGGGGAGCCGGGGGTTATGTTTACTGCGGGTATGCCGGCCAAACGCAACCATTTATCGACCTGATCAGTCACAAATGGCCGCGTATTGTCACTTCGTAGGAATTCTGGTGGCTCGCGTTCTGTGAGGATCTGTTCCAAAGTTGCGATGACCCATGTTGCCGACGTTCTCTTGGCCACCTCGAGGGCGAGAAGTTCACGCGTGTATTCATCGATGACCGTCAGCCATTTGGCGGACCGGCCGCCTGCGAGCCAGCCATCAATCACGTCCCAGGCCCAGACCACGTTCTTTCCGTCCGCGCAAATCACATTCTCTGGTTCCAGTGTCGCTCCGCCCTTCCCGCTGCGTTTCCGCAAGGCTTTTACGGTCAATCCCTGACTGCGCCGAATACGATGAATCCGTTTCGGATTCACGTGCCACCCCTCGCGGCGGAGCATGGCACAGATACGGCGATACCCAAAGCGGGAATATCGCTGAGAGAGGACTTCGACGCGTTCCCGCAGCGCTTCTTCCTTCTGCGAGGTCTGCGGACGGTACCGTTGCGTGGAGCGGTGTTGCGACAGCGCCCGGCAGGCCTGACGCTCGCTGATGATCATTTGCCGGTCAAGCCAACGGATGGCTTCTCGCTTGCGAGACGGACTGACGAGGCTTCCTTCCACGACGTTGCGCAGGATCTCGACTTGCTTCGACTGCTCACCGAGCGACTGGAGGAGGCCCTTGCGGTCCTGCAGCATTGCTGCCCAGTCTTCCGCCCGCCTCGAGGTCATGCCGCCGTAATCGCGTTTCCATCGGTAGTATGTCGGTCGACTAATGCCCAGTTCCTGGCAAATGGATGCGATCGATTGGCCATCGTTGCGCATCCGCTCAGCCCGATTCAGTGACTCAACGATTTGTGATGGGCTCTGTCGCTTGGGTTTCATCATTGTATGCCCTCCTACTGCGATGATGCTCCGGTTGATATCACTGGACTCCGCAGGTTGGCTTTGCTCAAGCCGTCCGCCTGCTCTGTGAAGACCTTGGTCGGCTGGACCTTGCAAGGGAGACAACGTAGGCGGATCGGAGCGAAGCCGCGGCGCCGGCGAGTTCGGTTCACCTGCCGGGCGATGGCCACGAGTTGATCGAACACCGGGTCATAGGCCAGCACCGGCAAACGCCGGAACTCACGTTCCAACCGCAGTGGGTCGCGGAATGATTCCCAAGCAGACATAGTGATGAAGTGGTTCTTGAGTTCGCGGTAGCGATCTTCGTCCAATCGGATGAAGACCTTCGTGCGCTGTTCGGCAGTTGAGTAGCTGAGGCGGATTGAGTAACCGAGAACCTTGAGCGCCTGCCGGCGGATGTCGGCCACGGACCGGCCATGGTCCTGGTAGAACTGATCATGCCGGCCCTTCGTCAACATGATCACCGCGAGGCGGTCGTACCGCAGGTAGTGAATGCCGGCGGACCTCTTGAGGCGGCGGCGTTCGCGACGCCAGGCCGGCCGCGCGATGTCGTACAACCGCAACAGCTTTTCATCGACCAGGCGGGGCTCTTTGTGCTCGGGGATCAGCACCCGCACATAGAAATAGTGCCCGCTGGCCACGTAGCGGACGATCTGTGCCACGAACCCGGCTACGCTCCGGGCTTCGCAGCGGTACTGCTTTCGATTCATGTTTTCCTCTTTCGTTCCAACAGCCCTCGAAAGAAGGTGTGAGGTTGTTGACGGACAACCCCACGAAACCGATTCCTATGCTTGAATTCCTTGTCTGCAAAACGCTGACCTTGTGCAGAACCGCCCGTCGATTCCTCTTTGCGGCCGGTGCATGGAGTGTTCAAGATTGCAGCCGCATGCTCATGCATGCGTCGATAAAAACGAACCGAAGTCCGCGCAATCACGCCCAAATGCAGTTCGCACTCAGGAGACACCCTCACCCACGTCCGCGTAAAAACCTTCGCGGTGGACTCGCACGCACACGAGTACGTCGAGCCGCCACCGCCGACAGCGTTGCCTCAACTGTCGTCCCTCTCGGAACAACAATTCAGACTCCGTCTTCAATCCTCTCGAACACTGTCCCCCCGGCTGCCGAAGCAGGCCGAGGGGACAGGGCATGGCGTTCGCGGTTTTCCGTCGGCAGAGCCGACAACCGCCTCGGTCCTTTCGTCGTCGCTCGCCGGGTTACCAGCCCGGTTCACAGCAAACGGGTCACGACTGCCTTGCCGTGCACAGTTGAATTCCCACGTAAACGCTTCACTGACGGCCTGCCTCGCGACAGGACTGAGGCCAGTGCGTTGCCCACGCAGCAACTATGTCCGGAGTTTCCCCCGGAACACCGCTCAGCAACTCGGTCAGCTCTCGCCGACTCCGGTCACTGACTTCTACTGACAGCCCGCGTTACCGCGGACCCTCGGACCACGCTCCCGGACATCAGCTCGCATCGTGTCACCACGGTGACACGGCGGGGTGTCAATCCCGCTCACGGCTGAAGCCTTCCCCGATTAGTGACAAGCATGTCGTCGAGTTGGTAGTCACGTCGCCGGGGACTCTGCGTCCCCTCAGGCTCAGAGGCGCGTTCAGGACGCACCGTTGGGGTAGAGCTCCGCCTCTCGGCGACGCTCCGTCTCACTCAGCATGACCTGTGAGCTTTCAGCCGGCCGAACACCCAAGCACCGGCTTACTGCATCTCCCCAACACCTTTTTGCGATTCGGCTTCAATCGGGACCTCGCAGACAGCTTGGTCCCCCGTCTCTGACGCATCGTCTCGCTCCCGAAGGGCAAGACTCGGCGCCGCCTGTCCATCAGGCACCAACTCATTACTCGGTCGCCCGTTCGGGCTTCTGGTCGGTTGAGCTATTCACGCGAGCCGATTTCGCAGCTCGCCCGCAGACCATGGATGATCTGCGGCATCGCGGCTTTCGCCGCTGATGGCTCCCCCACCGAGATACGTTGACCGGGTGTGTCAGTGATTTCCCAAAGCAAATCACCTTCACGCAGGCGCGACCCTTCGGCCGTACCCTGGTCCCTGCAATGCCTTATGGCACCGCAACCGCTTTCGGCTGTCCCCGTATGCGGAGTATTTGAGACGTCGATGTCTCTCACCCGAGGATAATGTGCGTCGAGCACATTATCCCGCCGCACGTTTTGTCGCGCACGGCCTTTGCTTGTCACGACTCTGGTCAAGCGGATGAAACTTCCAACCGCGAGACCAAAGCTTGTCTCGGTCGCCCGTGATCGCAATGGTGAATGGGGTCAGATGACGGGATTCGCCGTAGATACTTCATCACGACTTGGACCGACAAATACCCCTCGCGACGGACAAGCACCTCTCGATGCATCCGCCGCCAAGCGGAGGACTGAGCGACGGTTGACAGCCGACGCCGAATGACTGCGATACAAAAGCAGCACCTTCTCCCTTCACCCCGGTGGTAAATCCGGGGTTTCGCAGGCAGACCTTCCGCGAACGCCACACCGAAGAACGCTCGCGTTCTGGCGATGTGTTCGCGCGAACCATAGCACAGCCATCGGTTTTGTCACCTGTTTGTCATCCCGCGGTGATGGTCCTGTGACGACTTGACGTTGCCGCGAATTCCGTGATATGCGGTCGGGAATGTCAACCAAAACGCATGGAGGCCGTGAGAGCCATGTCGAAGCAGTCCAGCAAGAAACGAGAATCCAATTACGTTACGACCGTTCGGAGCGAAGCATGCCCAGCCATCGCCGCGAACATTTTCCGTCGCACGTCCCAGGACGGGCATACCTACCTCGACTATGAAATCAGCCGATCCTGGAAAACCGCCAGCCGGGAAGGCTATTCGACGCGGTTTTATGCCCGTAATCGAGACGGGATTAAAGAAGTGGCCGATCTGGCATCCGATTGGATTGAACAAAATCCCCAGGCGGCCGACGGACTACCGGAGCGGTCTCTCAACGGCCGGCGGCGAACTTCTGAGAATACTTCGCCGGCTGTGGAGTAACCGAGGTGTCGTGCTCATTCGACGAGCGGCTCGTCTTCTTTGACATTGAGACGGCGGGGTTCTTCGACATCGTTGCCGGAGAGGTGGAAGTCACCAGGCCCATCATTCAAATCGCCGCGATCGCCATTGATCGCGACGATCGCGACTGCGAAACGTTTGAAGTCAAAGTGCAATTTGACGAAGTTGATGCTGACGCGGCTGCATTGTCGAAGAATCACTACGACGCGGACATCTGGGTTCGTCACGCATTACCACCGACGGTTGCAGCCGCTCGATTTGCCGCATTCCTGAGACGGCATGCCACGGTCGACAAGATGTCTCGTAGCGGCAAGCCGTACCGCCTAGCGCAACTCGTCGCCCACAATGCCGAGCGGTTCGATGGCCCGCTGATTCACGCTTGGTTTCGCCAACTTGACCGGTTTTGTCCCGCAACCTACAGCGTGTTTTGTACGAAGCAACGGGCGTACTGGCTGTTTCAGGAATACAAGCAACTCACCCCACCCGCCGATTTCCAACTGGCCACGCTCTGCCAGTACTTTGGCGTGCCACTCAGGCAAGACGAATTCCACGACGCCATTAACGATGTCTGGGCGACTGTGGAACTCTACCGTGCCATGCGGCAGTACGAGCAAAATCAGACTTTGTCTTCTGTCGCATGATGTGGCCAGTCGTTCAGGCGGCGAGACATCGCTCGATGGCAGCCACAAAATGAGCCAAACCGGCGCTGGTGTCTTTGCCCCTGCGCGGACCTTGTTTTGCTTGGCTTCGGTCGGTTCCAAGATTCAGTTCCAGAGGGACCTTTGATTCGTCGACCTGCTGCAATCGCCTACACGCCGCGTCTTCGTCACCTTGCGTGATGTAGTCCCACCGGCGATTTGCGAGCAGCCAGACGAACAATCCCGCAGGATTGCTAGTGCCGACACGCAACGCATGCTCGGCTGCCGCGAAGAAGTTCAATCGGTCCCCCCGTCCGACAAGTCCGCTCCCGACGGCTCGCTGCCAAAGGTCCATGGTCCGCCGGTCCTCGCGGAGATCATCCAATGTGATTTCACCCAGCCCTTCCACTCCGCAGGAACCAATTCGTCTGCTGGCAGGTTTTTGGTTTGATCTTCTCGAAGAGAGTTTTTGGTTTTGTCTTGGGGGTGACTGTTTGGTGCGTAAACCGTGCGGGGGTGGTGTCCGTTTCCTGCGCCGAGCCATCGGCACGCCAGTGTTATCCACAGCCCACTGAAGATTCACGCTGCCGCGCCATCCATACCGATTCCGATACCATTGCGGCGTTTCTTGAGGCCGGAGCAGCCCACGTTCGACCAGCCGCTTCCTTCCCTCCTTTACGCTGCGAACACTGATTCCAAAAGCCGCCGCAACCCACGATGCTTTGCAGTTCCCATCAGCTCTGCAGAGACCGTTTCGCAAGTACAGGAGCCGTAGCAGATGCCCCAATGTGGTCGCAATCGTTACGCATCGCGATCCAGCAGCCAACCAGCGGAGTACTCTTCGAGGCACCGGCACGGGGCGGCGACAATTGGGAACCAAAGATAATCTTTGGGCAAAGGCACTCCTGTCGACCAGATCAATGTCATCGATGCACTTGGGAAAACGAATCGACGTGCGTCGTGGCCGTGCCAGGCCAGCTTCCTCCAATCGCCGCAGCGACTTTTTGACGGTTCCACGGCGACGATGACCGGTCAATACCATCAGTTCGTCGGTCGTGAATCTGAGTGGTTGGTGCGTTCTGGCGAGGCAACGCCTGGCGACAACTTCCTGCAACGCAAACCATGTCCGCACGTCTGCCAATTCAATGCTACCCGTCTCATAGCACCACCACACGGCAAACAGCTGGTCTGCTCGAATCACCACGTAGCCGCCAGGCGGTTTATCTTCGGTTACCTTCCAAGTCTCTGTTTCCATTGGATTCGCTCCCTTCGCGGAAGACGCACCGATCCGTTCGCCCGAACCGCGCGAGCGCGATGCATGTCTCAGGGCGCACCTGCCCTGCGGACCCATGACGTTTGCCAGTTGACTCTTCGACGGAAAGTGAAATAAGGTGAGGTCAAGTCATCCGTTTGACCACGGATTCCGTCGATTCGTGCGGCCGTGGATCCTGAAGAAGCGACGTCGCTCCCAACGAGGTCGCTTTTTTCTTTACTTTCGGCGGCGGTCGTCTATGTCGTCGTCTTGTCCTCCACGGATGGCCCGGGCTTCACGCCGGGCCCAAGTTAATAAACTCCTCCAAAACGTAGCGTTATTAGGCCGGTACGGGCAACGAGAATTTTCGTCGCCTGCGAAGGCGGCAAAGGTGAAACCACGACACGTTCCGCAATGCACAACAAGCTGACTGCGTACCGGAGGAACAATTTGATTGACGACCTTTGACAGGCCATGACAGATTATCGAAAGGGATTCTGACGACTTACAGAGAATTGTCACTGGCAATTCCACCACAGATGAGGACGCTTGACTGCGACGACGATTTGCCTGATCAATCAAAAGGGTGGTTGCGGTAAGAGCTCCATCTGCTTTCACCTCGCCGGCGCTTTCGCTCAGACCGGCCTGCACGTCTTGCTGATCGACTCTGACCCGCAGGGGTCTCTTAGCCAGGGTTTTTTTGGGTCGGAGTTTGTCGAAGCCCTGCCTCCCGAGCTGACCGTGGCTGCTCTGCTGGCCCCGGAAAAGGCTGGGTTCGGGGAAAGGCGTGTGATTCAACGCACCCAATTCGACGGAATCGCAATTTGTCCCGCCAATTCGCATTCGGCTCGCTTGAACACACCCGCCCCGGAAACTACCGGCCTCGCACAATTCGCGCTACGCGAATTCGTAGACGACCTCACTGCTTTTGACGTCATTCTCGTCGACTGTCCGCCAAATCTATACCGCTGCACGTGGTCCGCCATGGTGGCCTGTGACTGGTGCCTCGTGCCCGTTCCACCAGAAGACTTTGGCACTCAGGGATTGCGGGTCGTGCATCAGGCAATAGAGCAGGCACGACGGTTGAATCCTGGGCTTCAATGCCTGGGACACGTTGTCACTCGGTCCGATAGCCGGTTGCTGGTCCACCGCGCTTACGAGCAACGACTTCGCGAGTTGTACGGGCAGTCGGTGCTGGAGACAGTCATTCCGGAGTTCTCAGCATTCAAAGTCGCGCTTGCCTGCCGTCAGCCCGTCTCAATCCACGCCCCCCGATCGGCGGCCGCGGTTTTGACAAAGCAATTGAGCCGTGAGATTCTCGACCACATTGCTATGAGTAACAAACGAACACACGTTGCGTAATGGCCACTACCCGACGGACGCTGGAACAGCTAGGCAGCAATCTTGATGAGTCGATGGGCGCAAGGCGCGATAGACGACGATCTCAGCTCAGCCCCGTAGCCGCACCCAAGGATATTGGCCGCAAGCCCGCGGGCGGTTTCGGGAAAATCGCCATCAACCGCCTCTTGCCTGATCCACATCAGCCGCGCAAGGAGGTTTCCGACGAATCTATTGCACGTTTGGCACGGAGTCTCCACAGTAAGGGGCAATTGTTTCCAATTCGTGTGCGGTGGGACGAGCAGCAGCAGGCCTGGATCATCATCTCAGGAGAACGGCGTTGGCGCGCTGCTCAGGCAGCCGGCCTGGAGTCCATCGACTGTTATTTCCATGAAGGCCCGCTCTCAGAGTCCGAGCTGTTGGAGCAGCAGGTTGTCGAAAACCTGCTTCGCGAAGACCTTAAGCCGATCGAAGAGGCGAGGGCATTCGCCTCTCTGATGGAACTCAACGGGTGGAACGGCAAACAACTCGCAGCCGCACTGCACATCGATCCGTCGAAAGTGAGTCGCGCCTTGGCGCTGTTGAACCTGCCCGAGGACGTACAACAGCAGGTGGACTCCGGGCAGCTCGCGGCGCGGTCGGCGTATGAAATCAGCAAACTTCCGGGCGACGAGGCACGTCGGAGACTCGCCCAGAGTGCCGCCAGCGGCCGCATGACACACAAACAGGCGGCCAACGCCGTCCGCCAGCGGCGAGGCAAGCCGAAAGAAACTCGCCAACGCACCACGCTGACCTTCCCGGCAGAGAACGGCTGGTATGTCGTGATTCGAGGTAAGAAAGACGGAACGTATCACGACGTCCAAGAGGCGCTGGAGCAGGCCCTCGAAGATGTTCGGGCCCGGATCAAGAGTAACATCAAGCTGCACTTCTAACGTTGACCTCTTCCAGCGCCGCTTTGCATGTGAGCGCGAGCAAGATATCTGACATACATCTGATCGAGATAATCGATGTCCCAGGTGGACGGCGACGTCAGACGGCTGTCTTTGTTCTCGCGTCCTTCGGTTGAGAGATCGTTCCGTTCCCTCTCCCTATATAGGGAACGGGGAACGGGCAGTCGCGAGCAACCTGCTGAGCGGACTTGCCCGTGGCATAAAGTACCGGTGGCCTCTTCTCTATCCGTTCTAATGGTGATGTCGCCGCTGGACCGCAGCGGACGCCGACAAGTCGTTGCTGTTTCCCAGGATGTCACCACGGACCATCAGCGAGATGGGCACTTTCACGTCAAATTTCTTGACCGACGACCGCGACTCGACACCATCCAACAAACTCGACTCCGGGACTCCCTGCGGTCATGGTTAACAAAGGGGGAAGGCTACCCGACATCCGTACGTTTCAAAGACTCAATCGTGGATCAACGCCCTCAAAGACCGCGATTACTCGATCGAGCTTCGTGAGGGTGAAATCTGAAAAGCCTCACGTAAGTTGCTCGAAAATCGCCGTTTTCCCATCAATTATGTTGCTCATGCACAGCATGTGGCTCCGTTTTGGCATTTCGGCACCAATGTGCTATTGATCCCAAACCAGTCGGAATTGTCTGTTCCTTTTCGCTGGGAGCTTGGGGAGATGCCGACCCAACGGCTTCGTTCCACCCATCGTTGGAGCGAAGCCGGTGGCGTGCACCGGTTTTCGTCTGTGGTTGTAGTTCGTTCCTCACGACGAAAAGGAGGTGCTCGATGGCATCACCACCAAGTAGTATCCGTCTGCGCGAAGCAGAACTTCGGGGGCTTCTCGCCGAGCTTATGAAAGGCGAGCCGGTTCGGCTGGACGACTCTTCCAAACCGCCTTGGTTTGAACCAGGTATTGTTTGCGAAGTTGACGAGAGCATTTACGCACACTTCCACTCAACATCGTTCTGGAAGAACGACATTGCATTCGCATCTGGCGCCAGATTTGGTCCGCTGCGTTTGTTCTGGCGGAACGGCGATGCATACTTCGGCCGGGAATTGACACCTGCGGAGACGTTGCGGTTTATCCAGCTGAACCTGGGTGACAATATCCAAGAGGCCCGATCCCGAATCACATGTCGCGACACCGGTCGCATCCGACTGGCCTGCATACACTGTGACACGGGTGACTACGATGGCGTGAACGAGATTCCTGCTGATTGGGTCGATGTTGACGAGTTCCAGTCCTACGAGCAGTCGCTTGATGAAGTGACGCCGGACGATCCCACGCGCTCGCCAACCGAGTGGTACACGCATCTGGGCGTCTGCCCTGAGTGCCAGAGAACGCACGGTCGCTGACGCCGCTCGGTCCTTCCAATTCTGCCACGGCGGTCAAGGTCCGCGACCGCCGAGGGCGTTCGCTGCTGCTTTCGCCTGCGCGAAAGTCTCCACCTTGACCTGCCGTGGTCCGCTCGTTTGCTCGGGCCGCCGGCAGGCCCGTTTCCAACTGATCGGCTCTGCACGTGCCGGATGCAGAACTATCCGCAAGGAGATCCATCATGAAACGAGATGAAGCAAAAAAGATCGCGGACAACGCACTGAAGGACCTTCAGCAAGCCCTGAACGCTGGTCGTAGCGAGGCACTGGAGCGGTATCTCGATGTGATGAGTCGCTTCCACAAGTACTCGTGGAACAACTGCATGCTCATCGCGGCCCAGATGCCTGAAGCGACTCACGTGGCTGGCTTTCGTAATTGGCTGAAGCTCGGCCGGTACGTTCGCAAGGGTGAGAAAGGAATCGCCATCTTTGCGCCACTGCGCTTTCGCAGGAAGTCTGATGACCCAAATGAAGAGGCGATAAACAGCATCGCGAGCTTCAAAGTCGTCCACGTCTTCGACATCAGTCAAACCGACGGTGACGACCTACCGCAATTCGCGCAGATCAGCGGTGATCCGGGAGAGCTGTTGCAGCGACTCGAAGACGTTGTTCAAGAATCTGGCATTGCCCTTTCGTATGAGGAGCTTCCGTTCGGAACGTGTAGTGCTTCAGCGGAAGTGAGACAGTCGTGAAGTTAGGATGGCGGTCTCGCAGACCCGGAACGAGGAGCGAGGCCATGTCGAGAAAGAAGAAGCGACGTCGCTGGAGTGCTGAGGACAAGTTGCG
>QQVO01000015.1:257500-457359 GCA_003388505.1 Planctomycetota bacterium | reverse complement strand
TTGCGAGCCACTTCGAGCCTCCCTGCTCGTATGAGATGGTGGTACACCTCATAGGAATCACAGGCTCGAAGTCTTTCAACCCCAAAGCGTTAGATACAACTCGTGTGCGATATCGTGAACGGCGTTGCGTGGCACCCGCAGACAACAGCGCGGAGCGGTCAGGAAATCAGGCCGCGGAGTTCTTCGATGTAGCGGGGGATTTCGCCGTGGGGGTCGTCTTCTTCGTATTCGAGGACGACGTAGCCGCGATAGCCGGCGTCTTTGAGGATGCCGATCATCCTCGCCATATCAGCGTCCTGCTTTACGCCGGCGACCGTGATGACCACCTTGAGCTGCGCGTTGATGGCGTAGGGGGCGATGCGGGCCAGATCGGCGTAGGGATCGTCGGTGTGAAAGTTGCCGCTGTCGAAGTTGACGCCGAACCAGGGGGAGTCGTCGACGCGCTCCACGATTGCGAGGAGTTGATCGGGTGTTGACGTGATCCCGCCGTGGTTTTCGAGGGCGAGGGCCACGCCTTTTTGTGCGGCGTAGGCGAGCGACTCGTTGATGCCGGCCACGCAGCGGTCCAGGGCGGCTTGTTCAGTGTCGCCGCTGGGGATGCTGCCGGCAAAGATGCGGATCACCGGGGCGCCCATCAGGGCGGCGTAGTCGATCCACCTCCGCGTCATGTCGAGCTCAAAGTCGCGGGCTTCGCCTTCCGGAACGCAGAAGTTGTTGCCGATCGCGGTGCCGGAGATGTCGAGGCCGAGGCGGAACGTCAGTTCCTTGAGGTGCATCAGGTAGTCGTGCGTCACCTCGGCGGGGAAGTAGTAGCTCGTGAGTTCCGTGCCGTCGAGATTGAGGTCGGCGCAAAACTCGATGAAGTCATCAAGGGTCATCTCGCCCTCGCCGCCGCGGGGGCGGGGCCAGTTCTGCTTCAGGAACCGGCTGAACGAATAGGCGGCCAGCGAGAGCTTCATGTGCGACTTGCCGTTCCGCACGGGAGGTTCGGCCGCAGTGGCGACTGAAAGGGCAGGGGCGGCGCACACGCTGCCGGCGGTGAGGAGGCTGCGGCGAAGCCAGGCACGGCGGGAGATCTCATATCGATTGTCAGCGTGAGACATGAAGCAGACCCGGGTCGGAGGCTGTTGCGGTGAGACCAGTAGCGCTCCCCGTTATACCGAGCCGGTCGGGATTGATGCCACTACGCGGGACGGGAAGATTCGATCGCGGAACAGGCGGGTTGGCGCGGATTACTTGACGAGGAAAAAGAACCGCTCCGCCCGCCTGACGGTTTCCAAGTCGATCTTGCGGATCTGCGCGAGATGCTCGGCGCATCGTGCGGCCGTCTCGCGCGGTGGTGCACGCTCATCGTCGGGCGGCAATCGAATCGCCAGAAGATAGTATTGCACAATGGCCTTCTTGATCGACGGGATGTCGAAGTCTTCGTCGTTGTACAACTCCATCAACCGGTCGGCGACCGACCAGTCGTTCCATCGTGCGAGATCACTGATCGCCAGGTCCGCCAGCTCCGGGCGGCCGAGCAGAAGTCTCATCGACGACCGCAAGCGGTCCTTCGAAACATTGCCTTGCGGATGATCCCACAGAAATCGCAACCCCTGCAACGCACTCACGGCCTCATTGATCGGTTCCTCCGGGTCAGCCAGCATCTCGCGGTCGATGACGTCTAGTCCCTCTTCTCCCGTCAGCATCAGATAACCCGCTACGATTCCGCGAACCTCGAGACCGATGTCTTCGGACGGCGTGAGGATTCGGGCTTCGAGATAGCTGGCGTCGTCCGCGTTTCCAACAAGGCCGAGCAGCAGCGAGTACAACGAGACGCGTGTCGGTTCGGTTTGAGAGTCGGTGAGCCAACTTCGCAGCTTCCGACGCGACAGGTCAGGTTTCAGCAACTCGAGATTCTCGAATTCGGAGTATTGGAGTTCGAGGAAGGCCTCGGTCGAGAGTTGCGAGTCATCGTGTTCGAGAAACTGCACGAAATACCGCAGACGATCGGCGATCGGTGCGTCCGGCCCGGGGACCCCCTTCAAGTACCGGAGCACGGCATCGGTGATCGGAACCGTGTGACTCCATTGAGCGTCCTTTCGATCCTCCTGGAATGAGAAGAGGAGGAAGGTTGCCCCATCCTCCGTTTCGGTTTCCTCCGGATATCTGAGTGTCTTCCCTGCAGTAAACTGACCACCTGTGTCCTTGAGCACCTCAGCGATCTCAAACGTCGTTTCGCCTGGGAAGCGGGTCGTTTCGTTGCGGGGCACGGAACCAACCGGTTTCACGACAAGCGTGGTGACCGATCGCTCGACCTGCCGCGCCAACGGCTCAGGATCTTGTGCCGAATAGCAAAGGATATGTGGCGAACGATCCGGCGGCGCTTCCTCAGCGACGACAGCCGCCGGAGCGACCAGCAGGACGAGAATCAGTTTCGCGCTGTGCATGGTGCTCCCCTGTCGTCGGATGGCGAACGGAATGGATGGCAGACTCGACAGATGTCTCACATTGGCGCGAATCACTTCACGAAAAAGAAGAACCGCTCTGCCTGCTCCGCAATCTCCGGGTCCTTGCGACGAAGTTGTGCAAGGTACTCCCGACATCGCTCCTCGACTTCCTGAGGGGGAGCGTCTTTGTCGTCGGAATCGAGCGTCGTCGCACGCAGGTAGTACCGGACGATCGACCGCTTGAGTCCACGATTGTCGAATTGTTCGTCGTACATCTCCATGAGCCGGTCGGCAACCGACCAGTCACTCCAACGTGCAAGCGACGTCACCACCAGATCCGCCAGGTCCGGACGATCGAGCGGAATTCTCATCGAGGCCCGCAAGCGGTCCTTCGAAATGCGGTCCGCCTCATAGCTCCACATCAACTGCAACGCCAACATCACACCATACGTTTCGCTGAGTGGCTCGTCGGGAGACGCCAACTTCTTGCGATCGATGATGTCGAGACCCGCTTCGCCGGTCAGCATCAGGTAACCCGCGACCATCCCGTCGACGCCGAGGCGGTAGTTGTGCGCTTGTTCGACAATCCGCGTTTCAAGGTACGCGGCGTCTTCTTCGTTTCCGGTCAGTCCGAGCAACGTGGAGTAGAAGCCGATGCGGTCGATCTTGGTCTCAGGATCAGAGAGCCATTCGCGGAGCGTCTCACGCGACAGCTCAGGTTGCAGTTGCCGCACGTCCGCATAATCGGCAAGTGCGAACTCGTAGAACGCCTCAACAGAGACTTGCTCATCGTTGTCTTCGAGAAAGTCGAGGAAGTACCGCAGGCGCTCGGGTGGGGCGGTGTCGAGCAAGAGAGCATCGTTGATGAACCGGACCGCCGCGTCCGTCGTCTCCAGCGGTGCACTCCACTGCCGCTTGTCCTGGGGATCGTCGATAAGGAGGTAGACGTGGTCCTCGTTGGTACCGGTCTCAAACGGGTACTTGACCGTGCCGCCCACTCGATGTTCGTCCTCGGTGACGCGCAAGATCTCCAGCACTTCGAAGGTTGTTTCGCCCGCAAAGCCGTTCGCCTTGTCTCGGGACAAGATACTGATCGGTTTAACCAACAATGTGGCAACCGATTGTTCGACTCGCTGCATCAATGGCTCTGGGATACCCCACGTGCAGATCGGGGACGACGGCGGGCGCGCCCGCGCCGAGTCTGCATCCAAAACCGACCATTGCATGACCAGCAAAGCGAGGCAGTATTTCGTGTGGTGCATGAGGCCCTCGCGTGGTGAAACCACAGTCTCGATCGAGTGCGATTCGTGGTGAGCCGTACGCACCAGGAAGCGGGCCACTGTGGCAACCCGCTCCCTGGCGGTCGCGGCTCCTGGTCGCGCTATTGCAGAAAGAAGAACCGCTCGGCCTGTTTGACGGTTTCCGGATCGGTTTCGCGGAGTTGGGCGAGGTACTCGGCGGCCTTCTTTGCGGACTCCGGCTTGGGGCCGCCTTCTTCGGAGGGTTTGGCGCGTTCGGCGACGAGGAAGTAGCGGACGATGGCGCGCTGGATGGAGGGAACGGCGTATTCGTCTTCGTCGTAGAGTTCCATGAGCCGGTCGATGACCGACCAGTCTTCCCAGCGGCCGAGAGTGGTAATGATGAGGTCGGCCATGTCGGGGCGGTCGAGCAGGACGCGCATTGAGGCGCGCAGCCGTTCGGCTTCAATCCGGCCGGGCTCGTAGGTCCACATGAATTGCAGGCCCTGCATGGTGGCGAAGACTTCGCTGACGGGGGCGTCGGCCGGGGCGAGTTTTTCGCGGTCGATGACGTCGAGGCCCTCTGCTCCGGTGAGCAGCAGGAAGCCGGCGACCATGCCGTCGACGCCAAGGCGGAAATCCTGAGTCGGCTCGAGGATGCGGGAACGGAGAAACTCGGCGTCGCCCGCATTGCCGACGAGGCCGAGCAGCAGTGAGTAAAAGCCGATGCGGGTCTGATCGGTTTCGGGGTTGGTCAGCCAGCTTCGCAGTTTGTCGGGCTCGATGTGTTCCTTCAGCTTCGCGACGTCTTCATACGGGGCGACGGCGAACTCGGCCATGGCGTCGTTGGCGATGGTGAGTTCGGGATGTTCGAGGTGGGCCAGGGCGTATTGCAGCCGGTCGTCGATCGGCGCATCGGCGGGGGGAAGATTGCGGAGGTATTTGAGGACGGCGTCGTTCGCGGCGAGCGGCGGCTGCCAGTCGACCGGTTCATCGGTGAGCGCGAGCATGAGGAACGTCTCGCCCGATTCGGCCTGGCGATACCGCTTGAGCGTGACTTCCGCGCCCTGCTCGACGGTCCCCGTCTTGTCGCGGAGCACTTCGGAGACTTCGTAGGTGGAACTGCCGGCGAACCCTTCTTCGAGATCGGCCTCGCGGCCGTCCTTCCACGTGGCAATGACGGCAATGTCGGCAGTCGCGACCTGTTCGCTGAGCGAGGGGCCGAGATTGGTGGGACAGGTGGGACAGGCTGAGAGGGTGTGTGCGGCGAGCGCAACTGTGAGGCCGGCGGCTGTGCTGGCGAGAAGGAAGCGCGGGTTCATGGCGAGATGCTCTCGATATGACGGATTTGCCGGCGACTCGACTCGCCGCGACCGGGAGTGAGCGGTCGGTGTTCAAGGTTCTGGCGGGCGCAAGTGCCCGCGGGGAAACAGACTTGGAATAGACGTGCGGTGAAGCAGGCGTCGCGATGCAGTCACGGGGCGGCTGCCGTTGATTCCCGCATGTCACGATTCTCGGAGGAACGGCCCCGGTTCAAGGGTTTGTGACCCGAGTCGTTCAGCTCGGGGGCGTCCAGATACGTCCGGCGTGACGTTCGCTGCTGCTCGCGCAGGTCGGCGAAGATGCGGCGTACGTCAAAGCCGACTTCTGCACCGAGCCTGTGGCGTATCTGCATGATTTCATGGATGGGACTCGGAATCATGATCGGCCTCAATCAGTTGTTCGGGGGTACATATTGTCGCAGACTCGAACCCGCTTTCTCGACAGATTCGTTCGATCAAGTGTTGCGTGTGAGGGTTCAGAATGTGTTTGAAGTTCCAAGTGACCAGAAAGTCGATCCTGTGAACAGCGGCGAGGGCGATATGCGCAGCATCTCTCGGCTGCGATTCCGGCACCGCCTTACCATCGATGAGAGCGTCGGTCAGGGACTCTGCATCTGGATTCGGCGCCAGCAACGGAATCCCGTCAATCATTGCCAGCCGATCTGCGGCTGCGTTTGGGTCGCCGGCACGGCATTCGGCGATTACCAGGTCGGAGATCCGTAACTTGTGTTCTCTCGGTGCACTGGATCACCAGCGCCGCGAGATCATCTGCCGTGTCAGGACCACTGGATCCGGATGATCACGTGACGCGATGGCGCCGACAACCGTTGTTTCAAGGTAAACTGTGTCCATCCGCTGATTCTTCGCGGTCGGGGCCCGAGCAACGAATCGCTTCCCGCCGCGCTCGCCGCCCGGTCAGTTGACGAAGAAGAACCGTTCGGCCTGTTTGACGGTTTCGGGGTCGTTTTCGCGGAGTTGGGCGAGGTAGTCGGCGGCCTTTTCGGCGGCTTCGGGGGTGGGGCCCTCTTCGTCTTCCGGCTTGACTTTCTCGGCCACGAGGAAGAAGCGGACAATCGCGCGCTTGATGGAGGGGATGCTGTATTCTTCCTCGTCGTACATGTCCATCAGGCGGTCGACGACCGACCAGTCGTGCCAGCGGGCGAGGTCGGTGACGACGAGGTCGGCCAGTTCGGGGCGCTCGAGGAGGATCCGCATCGACTGCCGCAGCCGCTCTTTCGAAATCCGCTCGGGCGCATAGGTCCACATGAAGCGGAGCGACTGCATGGCGGCGTAGGTTTCGCTGAAAGGTGCGTCTTCGTCGCGGAGCTTGGCGTCCTCGATCTTCGCCAGTCCTTCTTCACCGGTCAGCAGCATGTAACCCGACATGACGCCGTTGATGCCGAGCCGGAACTCCTGGGTCGGTTCGAGGATCTTGTCGAGCATCATCTGCGCATCGTCTTCGTTGCCGGAGAGGCCGAGCAGCAGGCCGTACAGGCCGATGCGGGTGGGCGGGGTGTTGGGGTCCATGATCCAATCCCGGACCGATTCGCGGGGGATTTCGTCGGCGAGGAGGGCGATGTCCTTGTACGGAGCGTTGGCGAACTCGGCGTAGGCGTCGTTGGCGATCAGCGGATCCTGCCATTCGAGAAACTGGAGGAAGTAGCCGAGCCGTTCGACGGGCGCCGTCTCCCTAGTCGGGGCCTGCTTCATGTACTGGAAGGCGGTCTCGGTGACTTCGAGCGGGCTGGACCACTCAATCGTGGTGCCGTTGGTGCCCAGCAGGAGGAAGAGGTCGCCCTTTTGCGCAGCGCGGTCCCGCTTGAGTGTGACCTGCCCGCCCTTTTCGAGCGTATTGCTGGCGTCGTGGACGACTTCGACCACTTCGTAGGTGGTCGACCCCGGGAACCCTTCCTCCCGGTCGAGCGGTTTCGATTCGACCCACTGGACGAGGGCGGCGACGTCCGACTGGTTGAGTTGCTCAGTCAAGGTGAGCGAAGGGGCTTCACAGAACGGACACGCTTCGGTTGTGCGAGCCGCTCCGATTGAGAGTGCGATGGCTGTTGTCAGAGTCAGTACCGAGCGCATGGCTCACCTCAGGGTTGTTCCAATGTTCACGTCGGGCGGCGGACGATGCCGCGGCGGTGAAGGATGTGCATCCTTCCGTCAGTTGGAGAGCACTTCAGCGTCTTCGATGACGTAGACGAATGCAACTTCCAACTCGCCGTCGTCGCCGGTCAGCTCTTCCACCTGGATGCGAAACACGCCGACCGCGTCGAAGGGACGCAGGTGGATGTAATCGGTGGTGGTGCCTTCCTTCAGGATCGTCGGAATAATGTGGTAGGACTTGGTGTTCGGTCCGAAGCAGCAGGCTTCAATGTCGCGGGCGAGGATGAAGCCGCGAATGTTCTCGGAGCCGAAATCGGGCCGCATGAAGCCGCGAATCCGGATTCGTTTTCCATCGAGGTTCTTGAGCCAATCGGGAAAGTACTCCGGCGCGTTTCTCGGGACCGGTTCCATGTTGAGGACCTTGAGCAGGTCGAGATCCTCGAAGGTTACTCGCAGGGCGCCGTCGGGGCCTTCCTTGCGGAATTCCTTCTCCGGGACAAGCAGCTTGATTTCACGGGGTTCGTCGGCCGAGGGCAGCGGGGCCGGAAAGGCGGTCTGTGTGATTTCGCTCGCAGCTTCTTCGATCGAGGTGGGGAGAGTGTCGGGAATCGTCTCGTCTTCGGGATCGGCGACTTCCGGTTCGACGTCTGCGACCGCGACCGCTGGCGAGTCATCCGCCGCGTCGGTTTCGTCGTTGTTTTCCGCCGCTGGTCCGTCCGGTGTTGGAGCCTCGGTTTCCGCGACGGCCGGCGGATCGGCGATTTCATCTGAGGAGTCGACTTCCGCGGGGGCCGGTTCGTAGGCGTGGTACTCATCCAGGTCCGAGCCCGTGCAGCCGGCGACTACGATGAGGCCGGCCGGGAGGAGACACGCGATCAGGCGTCGCCGGAAAAGTTGCATCAGTCAAAAGCCGTTTTCGAGTGCGTGACGACCTGCCCCTTCATCAGGAACAGGGGTTCGAGCTTGTTGCCGGAGTAGTGCTTGTTCAATTCGAACGTGCCGGCGACCGAAACCCGCCCTGCGTAATAGTCTATGGTCTGCCCGTCTTCCATGACGACCCCAATCATGTCCTCCACGGCCGGGTCGCCGCCGAAACAGCACTCGTCGCTGTCCTTGAGGAGCAGAAAACTGGAGAGCCCGGTCATCCTTTCGGTCGGGTAGACAAATCCTTTGAGGAAGACCGGCTTGTCTTCCAAAGCCGCAACTTCGGGATTAAGGCGTGGTTCTCCGTGTTCGGTGATGAAGGCGTCGCGGGAAATGTCGCGGCTGAAGCTGATCCGCTCGAAACCGGCGGGGACTTCGTTCTGGTACAGATGCCGCTGATAGATGCAGCCGGAGACCATGAAGGCGGCGGAGAGGACAAAGCCGGCGATGGCGAGATTGCGGCCGCTGTACAGGCCGCGCGAGCGGAGAATCTTGATGAGGCTGAGTAAGCTCAGAATCGTTCCCACGGCGGCGATGACGATGCCGGTAACGCCGAGCAGCGCCATGAACGAAAGGAGGCCGAGCACGAATCCGACGACCGCCGTCGGCGGCACGGGATGATACTCGAAGGTGTTGTCCTGCGGACTCGAAAACTCTTCCTGCGGCGGTTCACGCAAATCGACGGTCTGCGACATAAGGGATCCTCTGAGAGTCTCAACGTCATTGAAGAATTGTGAAAAAGCACCCAATCAGTGTGTATACGGCGATCGCCGAAAAACCGCTGGAATTATACCAGATCGAACCGGCCGCGCCACAAGGAAAGGGGCCGCCGGCTGGCACTTTCTTGATTGGGCGGCGGGAGCCGGCGGACCATTCACTACGACGGCGCGCCTCGCAGGAGGGTCTGCCGGTTGTTCCGGGGAATCGGGCTGGGTAGAGTCCCGGTAGATGGGAGAATGCGTCGGCGGGCTGACGCCGCGCCGCTCGCCGGGGAATGCTACGACGAACAGCAGAGGATAGAAAATCGATGAGTGCGGATGCGAAGCTTGCGGAACTGGGTCTCGAATTGCCGCCTGCGCCGAAGCCGGGCGGGGTGTACAAGCCGGTTGTTCAGGACGGGAACAAACTGTACGTCTCCGGACATGGTCCGCTGAAGAGCGACGGGGAGATGATGACCGGGAAGGTGGGCGTCGACCTGAGTGAGGAAGAGGCTTATGCGGCGGCGCGGCAGACGGGACTGGCGATCCTGGCGACGCTCAAGGCGCATCTTGGATCGCTGGACCGTGTCGCTCGGACGATCAAGTCATTCGGGATGGTGAACGCCGCGCCCGATTTCGGACGGCATCCGCAGGTGATCAACGGGTACAGCGAACTCCTGCGCGACGTGTTCGGGGACGCCGGAGTCGGCGCGCGGAGCGCGGTCGGGATGGGCTCGCTGCCGGGGAATATTCCGACCGAGATTGAAGCGATTTTCGAGATTCACGAGTGAGGCGGGCGGCCGGTGATACGAGGTCGTGCGTGAGAAGGACCGTTCTCTCGTTTCTCGACCGGGCTCAATGAGCCCGGCTACAGTGGGCAACCACAACCCGCAGGAATAAGACCATGTCGAAGCGACATTTTGGCTGGATGATTCCGGTGTTTCTGTTGGCGGCAAGTGCAATGTCGATCGCGGCGGACGGCGATGCGCTGGAATTGACGCTCCGTTCGCGGACGGAGACGGCCGAAGGGGCCGGCCGCTACCACACTGTGACTCACGATGAGACGTGGGAGCCGGAGCAGACGGCGATTATCGTTTGTGACGTGTGGGATCTGCATCACTGTCTGAATGCCGTGCGGCGGGCGGAGGAATTTGCACCGCGCCTCAATGAATTGCTCAAGGACGCGCGGGAACGCGGCGTGACGATCATCCACGCCCCGAGCGATTGCATGGACGCCTATGCCGATCACCCGGCGCGAAAGCGGGCGATGAATGTTCCGCTGGTCGCTGACCTGCCGGAGGACATTGAGTTGTGGTGCAGCCGGATTCCGGCGGAAGAGGCGGCGGTCTATCCGATCGATCAGTCGGACGGCGGGGAGGACGACGACCCGGAGGAGCATGCCAGATGGGCGGCCAAGCTCGAATCACTGGGCCGCAACCCGAACGCGCCGTGGAAGGCGCAGTCGATTCTGATCGAGATCGACGCCGAACGGGACTTCATCAGCGACAAGGGGGACGAAGTCTGGAGCATTCTTGCTTCGCGGGGGATCGACAATGTCATCCTCTCCGGCGTGCACACGAACATGTGTGTCCTCGGCCGGCCGTTCGGGCTGCGTCAGATGGCGAAGAACGGCAAGAACGTCGTCCTGCTGCGGGACATGACCGACACGATGTACAACCCCGAGCGGTGGCCTTACGTGAGCCATTTCACCGGGACCGATCTGATCATCGAGCACATCGAGAAGTTCGTCTGCCCGACGATTACGAGCGACCAGATCATCGGCGGCGAAGCGTTTCGCTTCGAGAACGACAAGCGGCCGCATCTGGTGGTCGTCGTCGCGGAGGACGAGTACAAGACGGAGGAGTCGCTCCCCGACTTCGCCCGGGACTACCTGGGGAAGGGGTTCCGCGTGAGCTTCGTCTTCGGCAACGAGGAAGAACGAAACGACATCCCCGGCCTGGAGGTGCTTGACGACGCGGATGCGATGCTGATCAGCGTCCGACGGCGGGTGCTGCCGCATGAGCAGATGGCCCATATCAGGCAGTTCATCGAAGCCGGCAAGCCGGTGATCGGGATTCGCACGGCGAGCCATGCGTTCGTGCTGCGGAACGAGTCCCCTCCGGAAGGCTACGCCGATTGGCCGGGGTGGGATCCACAGATCTTCGGCGGCAACTACACAAATCACTACGGCAACGATCTCACAGCGACGATCCGCAGGGACGGCGACCACCCGATCCTGACCGGCGTACCGGACGAGGAGTTCGAAGCGGGCGGGTCGCTGTACAAGGTTGCGCCGCTGGAGAAGGGAACGACGCCGATCATGTACGGCCGCGTGGAAGGACAGCCGGAAGAGCCGGTGGCGTGGACGTTTCACCGCGACGACGGCGGCCGGTCGTTCTACACCTCGCTGGGCCACGTCGACGACTTCAAGCAGGCGGCGTTCCTGCGGATGCTGACGAACGGCATCTACTGGGCGGCCGGGTTGGAGATTCCTGAGGAGTTTACGGTCGCCGGGACGATCGACGATTACCGCCGCCACTGGATGCCGATGGAGGTTCCGGGGACGTGGGAAGAGGGTTCGGGCGGAGTGCTGGCGGGGTACGAGGGGCCGGCTTGGTATCGGTGTGTTGTGCGCATGCCAAAGGAGTGGCATGCTCAAGCAGACATCGTCGCATTCCGTTTCGACCCCCCGAGTATTGGTAAAGTCTATCTTAACGGAGTCAAACTACCTGGTTGTTGGGCCGGCTTCAGCGAATTCTACGCGACTCGGAAACTGATCAATTGGGGAGATGCGAATCTGCTGGCGGTGCGAGTCGAACGTCAGCACGATCCAAGCCGCGAAAGAGACCGGAGAGCGGAAGAAACTGATGATTCAGAGTCGAGCAATCCTCAAGCAAACTCTGAGCTTGACCGTCTCTCCGAGAACGAGGGACGGAGTTCATCGAACTATTTCGCTTTGACAGCCGGAGTTCCACAGTTGCGGATCTTCGAGTACGAGGATCTCGACAATCCAAACGAGCCGACCAAGTCTCTAAGGCTCGAAGGCACCTGGCAGTTCCGGATCGGCGACGATCCGTCGTTTGCGACGTTGCCGTTACCGGCAAGGTTCGCGGCTTCGACCGATGTGGTGTTTGAACCGGCTGCTGAAGAGTAAGCTTCGAGGCATATCGGCTGCTAGTGTTTCATCAATGCTTAATTGACGGGTGCCACTGGCTCCGCCAGTGCGAAATAGAGAGGACGTGTATCCTGCAATGCACTGGCAAAGCCAGTGGCACCCGACCCGTCAATTCCGATTGAAGAACCACTCGCCGCGCCCGCCAGGAAGCGGTCCCAACGACACGATAATCCCGTACCAACCGCTCCCTCACGGTCGCGGCTAGTAAGGTCTTCTTGCTGACCAACGTCCATTGCGGGTTCCGTCATGAGCGCGTCTTTGCAGACCGTCTCGGAACGCACGCCCGCACTGACGGTCGCTTTCGCGCTCGTGACCGGGATCCTCTGCGATCGTTGGATTGCGCCTGACTGGCGGACCTGGGCGGTTCTCTCCATAGCAACATTCGGCACGGCAACGCTTCTATCGCTTGTCCAACGCTGGCAGGCGGCGGCAGCGGTCCTGTTGCTGTTCGTCTGCTGCGTGGGCGGGCTGCGGCATCACTCGGTCTGGGCGCTGCGCCGTGATGACGATGTGAGTCGCTTCGCCAGCGAGCAACCGCAGCCGGTGGAACTGGTCGGCGTCGTTCGTACGCCGGTCGAGATCCGGGCGGCGGATCAAAGCGAATTCACGCCGAGCTGGATGCGGTACGACCGGTCGGTGTGCGAGGTGGCCTGCGAGTGGATCGTTTCTGAGGGAGACGAGATTCCCGCCAGCGGCCGGATTCGGCTCGAAGTGACCGGGCACCTGCTGCACGCTCACGTGGGAGACCGGGTGCGGATCGTCGGCGAGTTGCTCAGGCCCGCGCCGGTCCGCAATCCGGGGGGATTCGACTTCCGCGCGTATCTCAGGGACCGGGGGATTGACTGCATCGTCCGCAGCAACCATCCGGATGCGGTGGTGCGGCTTGCTTCGGAACCGGGATGGGGAGATCGAGTGGCGCGGCGGCGGCACCGTCTGCGCAGTGAATGCCGGGCGATTCTCACACAATACGTGGAGAGGGACCGGGTTCCGATCGCGGCCTCGATCCTGCTCGGCGACCGGACCGGGATGAATGACGACCTGCGTGCGATGTTCGCCGAGAGCGGGACGATGCACCTGCTGGCGATTTCCGGGCTGCACGTGGGGATACTGGCCGGGATGCTGTATCTGCTGTGCCGCGTGGTGTACCTCTCACCCGTGGGGACGGCGGTGCTGGTGATCACCGGCGTGCTGGCCTATGCGTTCGTTACCGATCATCGTCCGCCGGTGCTGCGGGCGACGGTGATGGCGATCCTGTTCGTTTGCGCGCTGCCGTTGATGCGGCGGACCTCGCTGCTCAACATCCTGGCGCTCTCGGCAATCATGATCCTGCTGGTGAGCCCAACCGATCTGTTCAGCATCGGCGCGCAGCTCTCGTTTCTGGCCGTACTGGGCATCAGCGGGGCGGCCAGTTTGCTTTCACGGCAGCGACGCTCGGCCGCGGCCGATCCGCTTGCGCCGGAGCGAGCGCGGTGGGTGCAGAGTCTCAGGCCTCTCGGAGAGTGGGCGAGGCAGGGGTATGTGCTGACCGGCGCGATCTGGTTGTTCACGCTGCCGCTGACGATGGCCCGCTTTCACCTGGCTTCGCCGGTCGGGTTTCTGATCAACGTGTTGATGATTCCCTACACGGCCGCTTTACTGTTCTTCGGGTTTCTGTTGCTGTTTAGCGGGTTGCTCGTGCCTTGGCTGGCCGCCGTGCCGGGCGTCGCGTTCGACTCTCTGCTGGGCGGGCTGATGTGGATCGTGGAAACGGCGTCCGGATCGCTGCTGGGGCATGTGTATCTGCCGGGACCGCCGGTGTGGTGGCTGGCCGGTTGGTACGCCGGGTTGGCGCTCGCGGGCGGCGTGGTTCGCTTTCCCGCCGTCTCCCGGCACGCGTGGCAGATTCTCGCGGGGTGGACGTGCGTGGGGCTGGCCTGGGGACTTGCGCCGGCTGAGCGGGAGGAATTGAAGTGCACGTTTCTCTCGGTCGGCCACGGCTGCGCCATCGTTCTGGAACTGCCGGAAGGGGGGACGCTGGTATGCGACGCCGGCGCGTTCGGCGCGCCGGGACGGGCGCAGGACGCAGTGCAGAACGCGTTGTGGGAGGCCGGCCGGAGCCGGATCGACGGGCTGATCGTCACCCATGCCGACACCGACCACTTCAACGCCGTGTCGAGACTGGCGGAAACGGTTCCAATCGGCGGCCTGTTCGTGAGTCAGCCGTCGCTCGATTTCAGCCAGCCGAGCGTCGCGGTGCTGTGCGAAAACGCTGCCGCCGCCGGCATCCCGATCCGGATCATTCACGCCGGGGACCGCTTGCGGTCCGACCCGGAGGTGGAGATCGAAGTGCTGCATCCTCCGCCGGGGCCGGGTGACATCGAGGACAACGCGAACAGTGTGGTGCTGCGGATCACGTATGCCGGGCGAACGATTCTGCTGACCGGCGACCTGGACGGCCCTGGGCTCGACGCGTTGTTGGAGACTGAGCCGTTCCCGGTTGACGTGCTGCTGTCTCCGCACCACGGCAGCGCGGCCGCGAATCCGCCTGAACTGGCCGCGTGGGCGAAGCCGGAGGTCGTTGTCGTGAGCACGGGCCATCCGGGCGTGCCGGAACGGTTGAGACCGGTGTACGGGGAGGAGACGGCGATTTTATCGACGGAGGAGTCGGGGGCGGTGACGTGTTTTATTTCTCGGGACGGCGGCCTCAAGTTCCAGGAGACCTTCATGACAGGTTCGGCGGATCTCTTGTTGACGGCGGAACCGACTCATCCGTGAGGTGGAAGGTGGCGGAACATTCGGATCGCACTCATTCCTGCAATAACCGCTCGTAGTTCACCGGCAGAAGCCAAATCAGCAGCAGCAGGGCATAGAGCAGCAACACCACGCCCAGATAACAGACTCTCCAGAATGGGATTTGGGCGTCATGGGGAAGCACCGCGGCGTCCGGCATGCGGTACATTCCGATCACCAGTCCGATCGTGACCAGCGCGGCAGTCGATATTGGAATCCACGTGATGCGGCTGCTGGTGCGCTTCAGGAACAATCCCTGGCAAAGAATGTAGGCAGCCGCGAGTCCACAGAGCCAAGCCATGGAGGCCCACGGTGTCGCCGTGCTGTCGACGTAACCGTAGGCGGTCACGAGCGCGCACACGCCGCAGAGATTGAACCAGGCGCAATCACGAAGCACGGCTTTTCTTGCATCGCTCTTTTCCGGATAGCGACTCGGTGTTGTCGTCTGCAACATTTCCGCATATTTGCCCACCTGCCGCCGACTGCGCGGTGCAAAGACGAATGACCAGTCGCACAAGAAGATAATCACAATAAACAGGCGCGACAGGTTGTTGCAGACCCCGGCGTCAGTCGTCTTTGGCGACGGGATCGTCCAGAGCCAGGAATCGTAGATCGCCGCAGGAAGGTATCCGCTGTAGTGCGTCTGCAACAGCGCGTCATACAACATCGATCCGAGAATCGCGGGGTAGACGAGCGAGTAGACGAAGCTGACAAAGCCAGATTTTTCATCCATCGAGGAGCATCTCGCCGAAAAACGTGCAATCCCATCGCGGCCATCGTGCCACGATCACCCGAAGTCGTCAAACAGCCGCCGATGCAAGAACAGGCTTGCGCCGGCCTCGGAACGGCTCCGTGCTGAGATCATTCAGCAGACTGCGCTTCGCGGCCGCCCTCGAGCACGCCAATATACGGCAGATGCCGGTATTCGTCGCCGTAGTCGAGGCCGTAGCCGACGACGAACTCGTCGGGGATGTCGAAGCAGTGGTAGTCCGGCTTGATCGGCGCGGTGGTGCGGGACTGTTTCCAGAGGAGGACGGCGCAGCGGACGCTGGCGGCGCCTCGGGAGCGGATTTCGTCCATCAGCCGGGCCATCGTGGCGCCGGTGTCGAGGATGTCGTCGACCAGCAGGACATCGCGGCCGGCGACGTCGGGGAGCAGGTCGAGATTAATCCGGAGCGCTCCCGGCCTGGTGGCCGACTCGCGGTAGCTCGACGCCTGCAGGAGGCCCAGTTTGTGGGGCAGCGAAATGCGCCGCATGAGGTCGGCGACGAGGATGATGCTGCCGGTCAGGACGCCGATCAGGGTCAGGTTGCGCCCGGCGTAGTCGGCCGAGATGCGCCGCGCCAGTTCATCGACGCCGCGCCCGATCTGCTCTTCCGTGATGAGACAACGAACGGGCATGGGTGGCTTATGGCCGATGGCTGATAGCTTATGGCTTTCGAGCGGCATTCCCGGCCGGCTGACGCGTGACTGACTACTGAAAACTGACCACTGACGACTGATCGCCGCTCACATCGTATAGCCGAGGACCTCCGCCACTTTGCGGCACTGCTGCATGGTGTGTTGGAAGGCTTCGGGGGTGAGGGACTGGGCGCCGTCGCTGACGGCCTGATGCGGGTTAGGGTGGACTTCGATCATCAGTCCGTCACAGCCGGCCGCCACGGCGGCGGTGCACATCGGCGGAACGAGGGAGGCCTTGCCGGTGCCGTGACTGGGGTCAACGATGACGGGCAGGTGCGTCTTCTCTTGCAAGTAGGGGACGGAGGCGAGCGGCAGGGTGAACCGAGTATGCGTTTCAAAGGTTCGCACGCCGCGTTCGCAGAGCATGACGTGTTTGTTGCCCTGATCGAGAATGTACTCGGCGGCCAGCAGAAACTCTTCCATGGTGGCGGACGGACCGCGCTTGAGCAACACCGGCTTGAGCGTCTCGCCGACGGCCTGCAGGAGGTTGTAGTTCTGCATGTTCCGGGCGCCGACCTGGAGGACGTCGGCGTAGTTTGCGACGAGTTCGACCTGGCCGGGCGTCATGACTTCGGTGACGACGGCAAGCCCGGTCGCTTCGCGGGCCGCCGCCAAAAGCTGGAGGCCTTCTTCCTTGAGTCCCTGGAATGAGTAAGGGCTGGTGCGAGGCTTGAACGCGCCTCCGCGGAGGGCGGTCGCTCCCGCTTTTTTGACGTCGGCCGCGACCGACATGATCTGGTCTTCGCTTTCGACCGAACAGGGACCGGCAATGACGCCGATGTGGCCCAGACCGGCTTTGAAACTGCCGATTTCGACGACCGTGGGGTCCGGTTTGACTTCTCTGCTGGCGATCTTGTAGGGCGCGAGGATGGGGACGACCTTTTCGACGTCTTCGTACGATTCCAGGGTTTCGCGTTCGCCGTTTCGTTTTTCGCCGACGGCGGCGATTACGGTCCGCTCGGTGCCCTGGATGACGTGAGCCTTGAGGCCCATGCCTTCCACGCGGCGCACCATGTCCTGCACGACTTCGGCACTGGCGCCCTTCTTCATGACGACAATCATCTTGCTTGCTCCGGTGGGGTCGCTTCGTCCGTTCGGACGTGGGCGGCCTGTCAGTGTTCAAAAGAAAAGGCCCAGAGACCTTCGGGGGTCTCAGGGCCTTGAGAAGTTCGGGTTGGCTGTCGAGTCGTTCGCTCTTCGCTCACCCGGCCCGGAAACCCCGGTGGGGAAACCAAAAGGTCAACCCGTACCAATAACCGCCGCGAACGGCGTTGGCGTGAGGTGTTTCCGGTTGGTGGGCCGTCAGGTGCATCGTTCGGGCCGGAATTTGTGACGACAACTCTGAGATGATCTTAAGCGGGGCCGGACGGCGTCGTCAACGATCTTCCCGGACGGACCGGCGATTTGAGCGGACGGGCGTCCCACAACCGGGACAGCCGTCAGAGCAAGCCGGGTCAGCCCAGTCGACCGACGCAATCAATCAACGCCCGCCGCGCTATTGCTTCATGGCAGCCGCAAGGATGCGTGACGTGCTCTCCCGCATCACGCGGGGATCGACCATGTCCCCCTGTTGCAGCGTCTTGCGAACGTCTTTGCCGGAGATGAAGACCGGCTTCTCATCCTTGTGAAACTCCATCAGGTCGACTCGGCCGAGCGACTCGTAAAAGGCCGCGAATCCGACGTTGACCGGCTGGATCAGCAGTTCGCCGTTCAGGTAGTTGAAGATTTCCTGCGCGTCAAAGTCGCCCCAGATCGCCGTCCCGTCGGCGAAGGGGGCGTCGGCGTGCTTGCGGCCGATGATGATGTGCGTAAAGCCCATGTTCTGCCGGTAGATGGCGTGCATCACCGCTTCCTTGGGACCGCCGTAGAACATCTTGATGTCGAGCCCGAGGAGCTTGACGCGGTCGGGGACGGTTTCCTTCCGTGAACCCCAGAGGTCCGGATCACTGTCGCCGTCTCCCAACTGGCGCTCGGTGATCAGGTGCTCATAGGTCTCCATGCGGATTTCAGCGCTGACGTCGTCCCCCTTGGTTTCGCCGATCAGCGGGTTGAGGACGGCCCCGGCGTTTTTCCCCTCTTTGAGCAGCTTCTCGAGTCCGTAGACGAGGGCATACTCATGGGCGCGGTGGAGCGGGTTGCGGGTCTGGAACGCGACCGCCGCGTCCCAGCCGGTCTCTGCCAGCAGTTTGCGGACTTCGCGCGGCGTCAGCACGTACTGGCCGAACTTGGGGTTCTTCGGCTGCGGGAGGGCGCGAATCGTGCCGCCCACGAGGTGCGTCTTGCCCTCATCGCCCTTCAGCACCATGTCGGCGCCTGGGTGATCAGTGCGGTCGGTGCCGTAGACGCTCTTGAGATAAGCGGACTTGTCCCAGGGATAGACGTCGCTGACTTCGAGGGTGGCCACGACGTCTCCGGACGGTGCCGTGAGCGCGACTTTCTGACCCCCGCTGAGATTTCCGGCCGTCTCCTCGGTGACAGGAAAGGCGATCGGGATCGTCCAGGCGTACTTGTTGCCATTCGACTCGATGACCGCCTCATCCAGCACGCGCTGATAGGTCGCGCGGTCCATGGGACCGGTGAGCGGGCTGAGCGTTCCGTCGGCGAAGCGGTAGACGCTCGAAAGATCGGCGGCGGAGACCGGGACGGTCGGCAGCGTCGCCGCTTCCGATTTGAAGGATTCCGTTTCATCCGCAGGCACGGTGCAACAAACGGGTTCGTTTAGACCACCGTGCGGAGCAATCAGGTCAGCCATCGTTTCGTTTCACGGGTTGGGGACCGCCGGAAGCGACAAGGAGTGCGCACCGGCGATCAATGGACGCGGGATTCCCACAGTTGTGCCCGCTTGTAGGGAATCGGGCCTGCGCCCGTCAAGTCGCGCGCCGTCCCATCGGCTGCGCTGCCGGTCGTTCCTTGATCGAGGGCTGCCGGACGCCGATAGTTCGTTTGCAATCATTGGATGATCGTCGATGAACCGGATCACCCTGCAAACCGAGCTTCAGTACCTCCCCGGCGGAGGGCCGCGCCGCGCGGAACTCCTCGCCAAGCTGGGACTGCATACCGCATCGGACCTGCTGTGGTATCTCCCTCGGGACGTCTTGGACCTGACGGAAGTCCGAGCGCCCGGTGAACTGGTGGAAGGCGAAGTGCAGACGGTGCGCGGCGTGGTGGTCGATCGGGACGCCCGCCAGCTTCGGGGCGGGCGGACGCTGACCGCGGTGCTGCTCGATTGCGGAAGCGACTACGTGCGCGGCGTGTGGTTCAATCAGCCCTGGATGCTTCAACGGTTGCAAGACGGTCAGAATCTGCTGTTTTCCGGCAAGCCCCGGCGACATCAGGCCCGGTGGGAGTTCTCCCATCCCCGGATTCAGTACCTCGACCCGGAAGACACCGCGTCGGACGGCGGTGTGATCCCCAAGTATCGTCTGACCGAAGGGCTGCAGTTGCATGAGCTGCGGAACCTGATTCGGACCGCCGTGGAAGAGTGCGCCGGATCTGTTGAGGAATGGCTGCCGGAGGATGTGCGATCGAGATTGCAAGTGGCCGAGATCAGTACGGCGCTGCGGCAGGTGCATCTGCCCCGGAGCAGTGCGGAGTATGAATCGGGCCGCCGGCGGCTGGTTCTGGACGATCTGCTGGAGTTCCAACTGGCGCTCGGCCTCCGCCGCCGTGCGTGGCAGGATCGCGGGGCGGCTCCTGCGCTGCAGGCGTCGGCGAAGATCGACGCCCGCATCCGGAGGCTGTTTCCGTTTCGATTCACCGCCGGGCAGGATCAGGCCATTGCAGAGATCGTGGCTGACATGGGCCGGGAGCATCCGATGCACCGGCTGCTGCAGGCGGACGTCGGCGCCGGCAAGACCGTGGTTGCGATTTACTCGATGTTGCTGAGCGTTGCGGCCGGATTCCAGTCGGTGCTGATGGCGCCGACGGAGGTGCTCGCGGCCCAGCATTGGGAAACGATCGACGAATTGCTGGAAGAAAGCCGGGTCGAGCGGTTGTTGCTGACGGGAAGTTTGAGCGCGGCGCAACGAAGGGAGGCGGTCGACCGGATCAACCGGGGAGAGGTGCAGCTTGTGGTGGGAACGCAGGCGCTGATTCAGTCGGATGTCGTGTTTCCTCGCCTGGGGCTGGCGGTCATCGATGAACAGCACAAGTTCGGAGTGGAGCAGCGGGCTCGCTTCTCGGGAGGCGGTGCGCCGCATGTGCTGGTGATGACGGCGACTCCGATTCCCCGCAGCCTGTGTCTGACGCAGTACGGGGATCTGGATCTCACGGTGATCCGCGACATGCCGCCGGGCCGCCGGCCGGTGACGACCCACCGCGTGCAGAGCCGCGCCCAGCAGCAGAAGGCCTGGGAGTTCCTGCGGAAGCAGGTTCGTGCGGGGCGGCAGGCCTACGTGATCTGTCCCCGCGTGGAATCGGAATCGGCGACCGCGCGGGATGCGGCGGCTGAGAAGGTGTACGACTATCTGTCGCGGACGGAACTCTCCGGGTTTCGGGTGGCGTTGATTCACGGCCGGATGGAGCGGGACGAGCGGTCGCGGGTGATGGGCGCCTTTCGGGATTCGGAAATCAACGTGCTGGTTTCCACAACGGTGGTGGAGGTCGGAGTCGACGTGCCGAACGCGACGCTGATGGTCGTGCTTCAGGCTGAGCGATACGGACTGGCGCAGTTGCATCAACTCCGCGGGCGAATCGCGCGGGGATTGCACCAGGGCTATTGTTTTCTGTTTTCCGACTCCGAATCGGAGGATGCGTTGGAACGGTTGGCGGCGCTCGAATCGACGGCCGACGGGTTCGAGATCGCCGAGAAGGATTTTGAACTTCGCGGTCCGGGGGACGTGCTGGGGACGCGGCAGCACGGAGAGTCGCCGCTGCGCGTGGCGGATCTCTCCACGGACGCGGACCTCCTGGAAGAAGCGCACGCCGTTGCCGCGCAGGTGATCGACGCCGGATCGCTCAGCCACGCCGACTTCGCGCCTCTGAGGCGGCGCGTCCTGCAACGGTTCGGTCGGGCGTTTGATCTTCCGCAGACTGGTTAGGTTACTTTCTTCCTGGAAGTTGTTGCACTTGAGTCAAGTTTCAGCGATCCGGCGAGCGGCAGGGCGTAAGCCCGCCGATTCGTTCTCCCCGCAGGAATCGTCGACGGGTCGGCAACGGGTCTGGAAGCTGTCGTTTACACATATCTCTTGATCCCCTTTCGAGTGACTCTCCGAGAGATTCGAATGGAACGCGGATGACCACGGATGGGACCGATTTTCACTGATTGCTGTCTTGCGTGTCGACGCCCTGCGCGGCTGAATCGATGCGGGCTCGGCGCTGCCGCCTCTTCAGGAATTCCCGCGAAATCCGTGCTGATCCGCCGAATCCGCGCAAATCTGTGTCCTGTTCGAGAATCTTTTGGGCCCGGTTCCTCGGCGCCGGGCCCCACCCGAGTTGTGGGTGACTGACAGGTTCTGGAAGTCGCCGGTGCGGCCCCTGAGCTGCGAGCCAGTTGCCGCAGACAAGATTGCGTGCAGCACAGCGGGCGAGTAGCATGAATGGGCAATTTCGTGCTGTTTTCGGGCCCACTGTGTGATTGGTGACCATTCCATTTGAGGAGCCGCGCTATGCTTCGCCGTCGTCGTCCCGGGTTTACGTTGATCGAACTGCTGGTGGTGATTGCGATCATTGCGATCCTGATCGCCCTGCTGCTGCCGGCAGTTCAGCAGGCCCGCGAGGCGGCGCGGAGGACGCAGTGCAAAAACAACATGAAGCAGATCGGGCTGGCGCTGCACAATTACCACGACACGTACACTCGGTTTCC
Source organism: Planctomycetota bacterium (assembly GCA_003388505.1). Taxonomy (GTDB): domain Bacteria; phylum Planctomycetota; class Planctomycetia; order Planctomycetales; family Planctomycetaceae; genus MB-PLM-1. The sequence continues at coordinate 435,431 of QQVO01000015.1, read as the reverse complement.
AATTCCCGGACTAATCAACACATCCTCAGGGGGAGTGTTTCGGACGACAAACAGTTGGGGACTGGCGATTTTGCCGTACATCGATCAGACGGCTGTTTACAATCTGTATAACTTCAGTCTCTCGTGTTACGATTTCCATGTCGTCAACGAGGCTGCGGTCGACTCCATCGTGCCGGGCTATACGTGCCCCTCGAATCCCACATCGAATCGCCGGATCAACGTTTCGATCCCGGCGGGAGCCATTCTGAATGCGGTCCAACTCGATCTCACAAATGCCGGACCGATCGACTATATCTCGACGAACAACGTCCAGGACGAATTCTTGAGGATCGCTTACGGGGATCCCTCGATCAGCGGGGACCGCGAAGGCTGGGCGGAGGGCGTCCTGGCGGTGTTCGACGTGCCCGCAATGAACCAGGGCGGAGGAGGAGGAAAGATACGGGATCTCAGGGACGGAACGACCAATACCATCCTGATCGGGGAAATGGCGGGAAGGAACGATCTCTTACGAAGCGGGCACAATCGGATCTCGCCGACGGCTGACGCCGAGGCGGCGGTGCAAGCGCTCGCCGGCGGCGGAGCGTGGGCCGATCCTCTGAACGGAACCTGGCAGTTGACCGGCCGACTCTTTGACGGCACGGGAGACCGGGGGCCGTGCGCCATAAACTGTTCCAACGCGCGGACCTTCGAAGCCACCGATCCGCTGCGCCACGCCGCCGGGTTGTATTCGTACCACGAGGGGGGCGCCCAGGTGACGCTCGGCGACGGCTCGGTTCACTTTCTGAGCGAGAATATTTCGGGCGCCGTCTTCTCCGCACTAATCAGCCGTGACGGTGGCGAAACGATCGACGCCTTCTGACAACGGCCATTGGCACCTCCGCAGTCGAGGGGGACTTGTTTGGGGGTCGATCTTCCTTTGGTTCGCGTTGCCCGACGGCTTCTCCCCTCGCGGCTGTCGGCGACTTCAATTCGCTCCCGGAGTGCCCCGAGGCTGTGTTGGCGAGCACCGTTGACTGATTCGCCGATTTGTCGGACGACGATTTTGCAGGACATTTCATGCCGGCCCGATACACCTTGATCGTTTCTTCACTCGTCGTCGGGACGTGTCTCGGATGCAGCGAGGAGCCAAGAGGGGTGCCCCGCCTCGAGACCTTCCCCGTTCAAGGCAAGGTACTGGTTGATGGACAGCCGGCGGAACGACTCCAGGTGAAGCTTACGCCGACCGAGAACCAGCAGATTGTTTATGAACTCGTCGGCTACACCGATGCAGAGGGTGTTTTCACGATCGGCACGTACGAGGCGGGCGACGGAGTTCCCGCCGGAGAGTACACGGTCACGTTCGAGTGGATTCAGGGAACCGGGATGATGGACCGGCACGACGCACTCAAGGGACGCTATACCAGCGTCGAAGAGTCGGAATGGTCCGTACGCGTAACGCAGGGTGAGCCTATCGATCTCGGGACAATCGAACTGACGACAGTCGATGACGAGCCGTCATAAACGGCTTGAGTTTAATCTGCCGGTTGTGGTTCTATTTCACACATCGCTGGTGAAGGAACAAGTGATGCGAGTGCTTTGTGCCTTTCTCCTGATTGCGTGCACTTCAAGCGCGGCGGCGGCCGAGCCGGACGCTGCGATTCCGGATGCGCTGCAGCGCTATGTCGACCGGCCGGAGCCGGACTACGGCTGGGAACTGCTGGCGACGCATGAGACGGAACACGGGACTGTCCACGAACTGCTGCTGGTTTCGCAGAAATGGCAGGACATCGTCTGGAAGCATTCCCTGCTGGTCTACGAGCCGCCGCGGATCGACCATCCCGAACATATGCTGCTGATGGTCACCGGTGGTCGCACGGGACGCCGGCCGGATCAGGACGACATGCAGCTCGGACTCAAGCTGGCCGCGCTGTGCGGAGCGCGGATCGCCACGCTGCACCAGGTGCCGAACCAGCCGCTGCTGGGGGACCGCGTCGAAGACGACCTGATCACCGAGACCTGGCTGAAGTATCTGGAGACCGGGGACGAGACATGGCCGCTGCTGTTCCCCATGGTCAAGAGCGCGGTCAAGGCGATGGACGCGCTGACGGAGTTCTCGGCCGATCGATGGGAGACGGAGGTCAAAGGCTTCGTGATGACGGGCGCATCGAAGCGGGGCTGGACGAGTTGGCTCACGCCGGTCGCCGACAAACGAGTGATCGCCACCGCGCCGCTGGTGATCGACACGCTGAACTTTCCGGTCCAGATGCAATACCAGCTCGACACCTGGGGGGATTACAGCGAACAGATCCACGACTACACCAGCAAGGGACTGGTCCGCCCCGAGGGGGAGCCGCGCACCCCGCGGGAAGAGCAGTTGTGGCAGATGATGGACCCCTACACGTATCGCTCCGTGCTGAAGCTCCCGAAGCTGCTGGTCAACGGCACGAACGACCCGTACTGGGTCGTCGACGCGATGAACAACTACTGGAACGACCTGGAGGGGCCGAAATTCATCCTGCAAGTGCCCAACGCCGGACACGGGCTCGACGGCGGCCGGGAGTCGGCGTTGACGACGGTGGCGGTTTTCTTCCGTCACGCAGCAATGGGCCGGTCATTGCCGGCAATGTCGTGGGCACCATCGAACAGCGGCGGCCGCCTGAAGCTGCAGGTCCGCGCGGATCCCCGTCCGGTCGACGCCCGCTTGTGGTCTGCGGTTTCCTCGTCGAAGGATTTCCGCAAATCGGAATGGACCTCGGCTCCACTTCAGGAGCGGGATCAGGACTACGAGGGGAGCCTCGAACTGCCCGACCGGGGACACGGCGCCGTCTTCGGCGAACTGCAGTTCGACTTCTCGGGACTCGTCTACTCGCTGACAACCCAAGTCTTTCGTCAATGAGGCGGCCGACGGGGAACGTGAGGCTTGCACTTGCTGCGGCACTGGTTGTGTTGCCCTTCGCTGTCGGATCGCCGGCGACGGCAGCCGACGATGCGCTGCATGCTTACAGGGGACTGACGCCCGGTGCAGCGACCCTCGATGATGTGACCGCAGTGCTCGGAGCGGCTCCGATTGAAACGGAGGGCGCGCATGACCTCCGGTATCCGGCAAGCGGACGCGAGGAACTCAGTGACCGTCTCTACTTTCGCGACGGCAAGCTTGCGCTGGTGACCGCCGCTTCATCCGACGACCGCTACGCCACGCGAGACGCGATTGAAAACCGGCTGGGCGAACCTGAAGCCGAAGTGCGCTTTCAAACCCAGGATTATCTCGATTACACCGAGAAAGGATTGCGATTCATCTGCCGAACCTCCGGGGAGACGACGGGGATTCTCTATTTCACGCCCCAGCGGCGGCGCGTGCCGGCCGGTTATCCGAACCGGCTGATCAACCTCCGCCGTGACGAAGACAATGACGCAGGGCGCGCAGCGCCGAAATCGTTTCGAGTCGGCGCCGCCCGTGTCAGCATCTCTCCGCCCACTCTCGACGGTCTCCTTTCGCGGCCGGTTGAAGGGCTGCACGTCGCGGAAGATCTGTTTGCGCGGGCGGCCGTGTTTGAAAACGCGGACCAGCGGATCGTGCTGGTGGGACTCGACGTGTTTGGACTGGGGCTGCACGACGTCGACCGGCTCCGCGCATCTCTGGCCGAGCGCGGATTGTCGCAGGTCGTCGTTGCGATGTCTCACACACATGCCAACGTCGACACGATCGGGTTCTACGGCCACTATCCCCGTGAGTACGTCGACTTCATTCTGCGACAGACCGAGCAAGCGGTTGTGGAAGCGGTTGAATCGGCTCGACCGGTTCGTGAGTTGCGGATGGGGTGTGTCGAGATGCCGCTGGATGGAGGACGGGTCGTCGACCTGATCCGAAACGGTCGGGACCCCGGGCTCGTCGATCCGAATGTCTCGCTGATCCAGGCGATCGACGCCGACGGCGATCCGGTTGTCAACGTGATTCACCTCGCCTGCCATCCGGAGGTGATCGATCTGGAGGACGAACTCGGCCTCTCGCCCGATTTCGTGGGCGCGCTCTGCCGGGACGTTTCGGAACGGTTGGGTGGGGAGTGCGTTTTTCTTAATGGGTCGCTGGGCGGGATGCTCACGCCCGATGCGAGATTCCGAACTCAGGAGGCTGCGGAGGAGATGGGACATCGCCTGGCCGACTTCATGGTCAAGGCCGCCGCAGGCGCGGTCGCTTCGTCCTCGTACGATCTCTGGATGCATCGGCGGCCGGTGCAGTACCCGATCACCGGGGAGTCGGTGCGCGCCTTTCTGGAAAACGCTCCCTGGCCGGTCGAACTGATGGACGGCCGCGTGGCGACGGAGATTAACGTTCTGTGGATCGGAGATGCGCAGATGATCACCGTGCCGGGCGAACTCCTGCCGGACATCGGGTTTGAGATCATGTCGCGGATGCCGGGGCGATTGCGGATGATCGTGGGACTCGCGAATGGCGAACTCGGATATTTCGTTCCGAGTTTCGACTTTCGAGCCGGAGAGTATGAGGAGCGGACCGGACCAGGCGCGGCGGGGGGAGAGATTACGCGATCGGTCGGACTGGAACTCGCGCCGCTGCTTCCTGAGGCGTCAGAATGACCGTAGATCGGATGCAGCCCGGCGTTCCATGCCTCGGCTGCCTTGCTCTTGTTGTCTCACTGCTGAGGCTGACTGTGATGAATCATTCTTGCAGACCTTCCTTTGACCTGCGATTGTTTCTCGCTGCGGTCGTCTTTTTCCCTGCCGGCCAGGCTGTCGCATACGACGAGCCGTTTCACGAAGCGGAACTCATCTTCCCACTCGACGAACAGCACAATCATGCGCCGGGGGTGGCGGAGCTTGAGAACGGGGAGCTGATCGTCTCGTGGTATCGGGGGTCGGGCGAGCGGACTGCGGATGACGTCGCCGTGTACGGATCGCGCCGGGAGCGCGGCGACGCGGCATGGACCGAGCCGGAGGTTCTGGTCGACACGCCGGGCTTTCCCGACTGCAACACCTGCCTGATGGTCGACGACGACGGCGCGTTGTGGCTGTTCTGGCCGGTGATCATTGCCAATACGTGGGAATCGTGCCTGACGCATTATCTCGTGGCAGACGATCCTGCCGGCGGAGGCGTTCCGGAGTGGACCCGGAACGGAACGATCCTCCTCAAGCCGGACGACTTCGAGCAGCAGTCGCTGGAGATTCTCGAGGGCTATCTTGGGGAACTGGGACGCGACCTCGCGCCGCGCGAACAGGCGGCGGTCGAAGAAATCAAGAGTCGGCTGGGCGATAAGCTCTATCAGCGGCTCGGCTGGCAGCCGCGTTGCAAGCCGACGGTGCTTCCCAGCGGGCGGATTCTGCTGCCGCTTTACAGCGACACTTATTCGTTCTCCATCATGGCGATCAGTGATGACGACGGCGCGTCGTGGTCTGCGAGCGAGCCTCTCATCGGGTTCGGCAACATTCAACCCGCCGTGCTCCGGCGGAGCGACGGGACGCTCGTCGCCTACATGCGGGAGAACGGTCCGCGCGACCGGATCCGCGTGGCGGAATCGACCGATGACGGACTCACCTGGGGACCGGTGGGTGTGTCCGAGTTGCCGAATCCCGGTTCCGGCCTCGATGGAGTTGTGCTTGAGAGCGGCGCGTGGCTGTTGATCTACAACGACAGCACGGAGGGCCGCAGCAGTCTGGCGGCGTCACTGTCCGACGATGAAGGCCGCACCTGGACTGTGACGAGGCATCTGGAACGTGATGACGCCGGACGGTATCACTATCCTTGCGTCATTCAGGGCCGCGACGGAACGATTCACTGCGTCTACAGCTATTTCGTTGAGGGAGGCAAGAGCATGAAGCACGCCGCCTTCAATGAGGCCTGGGTGCGCGCCGGCGACTGACGTGTGTTCTCCCGGTGCTGCATGTCGCCACGCTCCGGCCCTGGGCCAACCCGTCTCCCCCGCAATTCGCGGCGGCACGGATTTCGAGCCGCTCGCGGGCGAGAGGGGGGATCTGTTCACTTGACGGCTGCACCCGATTCGCTGTGAATTCCGCTGCTCGGTCGGACGCCGTCTCCAGATACTGTATGATGTAGATGCGGGTGTTTCCGGTCGGCATAATGAATGCCGTACGGAGGATCGGATTCGACACTGAACTTCACGGGAGCCGCTGTCCCATGTTGACGCTGACAGGCACAGGCAAGACGCACAATTGCAACGGCATCACCCGCCGTGATTTCATGCAGGTGGGGACACTGGGGGCCATCGGCCTCTCCCTTCCGCAATATTATGCGGCTCAGGCCGCCGGTGCTGCGGCGAAGGACGACGACCGCGCCTGCGTGATGATCTTCAACCTCGGCGCGCCGAGCCATCTCGACACGTTCGACATGAAGCCCGAGGCGCCGGCCGAGATTCGCGGTCCGTTTCAGGCGATTGATACGGCGGCAGCGGGCGTGCAGGTTTCCGAGATCCTGCCGATGCACGCCAGGGTGGCCGACAAGTTCTCATTCGTTCGCTCGGCGCATCACGGCGGCGCGGCGGTGCACGACGCCGGCTGGCAGATGATGCAGACCGGCCGTCTCTTCACCGGAGGCGTCAACACACCGCACGCCGGGGCGGTGGTCAGCTACCTCCGCGGTCGGAAGACCGACCTGCCTGCCTTCGCCGTGCTGCCGCAGATTATGGGACGCGGCGGCGGCAACCTCCCGAACGGACAGGCGGGCGGATTTCTCGGCAAAGCCCACGATCCCTTTGTGCTCAACGCCGATCCGTCGCAGCCGAATTTCAAAGTTCCCGACCTGCTCCCTCCCGCCGACATCGGGACCGTCCGGCTGGAGCGTCGCCGCAAGATGCGCGATGTTGTGGACGAGACCGTCGGCGTGTTTGAAGCGAGCGAGAACGCGGAACTTCTCGACGACAACTTCGAGGCCGCGTTCCGCATGATGTCGAGTCCGCAGGCTCGGGAAGCGTTCGATCTCTCCAAGGAACCGCAGGCAGTTCGCGAACGCTACGGCATGACGCGGTTCGGCCAGTGCTGCCTGCTGGCCCGGCGGCTGATCGAAAACGGCGTCCGCTTCGTGACGATCAACACCTTCCTCACCGTATTCAACGAGGTCACGTGGGACATCCACGGCTCCAAGCCGTTCACCTCGATCGCCGGGATGAAGGACATCGTGGCCCCGCTCTACGACCGCGGCTACAGCGCCCTGATCGAGGATCTTGATCAACGCGGCATGCTCGACAAGACGCTGGTCTGCAATCTCGCCGAGTTCGGCCGCACGCCGCGCGTCAATCCTGCCGGCGGGCGCGATCACTGGCCGCAGTGTTTCACGGTTTATTTCGCGGGCGGCGGCGTCAAAGGGGGACAGGTCGTCGGCGCCAGCGATCCGATCGGCGGCGTTCCGGCCGATCGTCCGGTCGGTCCTCCCGAGATCGCGGCGACGGTCTTCCACAGCCTGGGGTTCGATCTGGAAAAGACGATCCCCGGCCCCGCCGGCCGTCCCTTCCCCCTGGTCGACTTCGGCCATCGGGAGATTCATGAGTTGTTCTAACGATCAGTGAGAGCCATGCCGCAGTTGCAGATTTCGCTGTCCGACGAGGCCGTTGACTTCATCGAGCGCGAAGCGAAAGCGCGCGGGTTACGCACCTCGAGTGAATTGATTCAGGAACTCGTCGATCGTGAACAGGCCAATTCACGAAACGAACTGGACCAAATGCTGATCGACAGCCTGGACTCGGGCCCGGCATTTCCCATCACCGATGAATGGTGGGAACAGAAGCGCGCGCAAGCCGCTGCAAGTATGCCGGCCGCAACTCGTTGATATAGGCACAGATGGAGTCGACTCGAGATGGCCACAGCAGTAACGGCCGCGCGAATCCAGCGTATCGGCCCGGAACACAACGGTGTCCGGCTTTCGCCGGATGAGTTCGACGCCATCGACGATTGGGATCCGGCCTACCGGTACGAGTTGATTCGGGGAGTCGTTGTTGTGAACCCGATCCCACTTGAAGGCGAGGTTGATCCCAACGAAGAACTCGGTCATCTCCTGAGGGAGTATCGGGACTCACATCCACACGGTCGCAGCCTCGACCGCACGCTGCCGGAACGGTACGTCTATCTTTCCGATGGGTCCCGCAGGCAGGCCGACCGGGTCATCTGGACCGGCCTCGGCCGGCGTCCGCGGCCGAAGCACGATGTGCCGAACATTGTTGTTGAATTCGTCTCCCAGTCGAAGCGCGACGTCCTCCGCGATTACGTCGACAAGAAAGCGGAATACCTCGATCTGGGCGTGAAAGAGTACTGGGTGATCGACCGCTTCCGCCGGACGATGACGGTGTTCTGCCCGGGCGGAGAGACGGTGGTTAACGAAGACGCGCTGTACCAAACCGATTTGCTGCCGGGATTCGTGCTGGAACTTCGGAGATTGTTCTCCCTGGCCGACGACTGGGGCGATGAGTAAGGAAGACTTGACTTGCGAACCGCGCATTCTCTTGACGATCAGCACCTCAGAGTCATGAAACTTAGGTTACTTTCTTCCCGAAAGTTGTTGCACTTGAGTCAGGTTTCAGCGACCAACGGGAGCAGGTTCTCGCTTTCGAGCGGCAGCTCGCATGGTCCGAGGCCCTGCCTCGTTAGATTTTCCTGTTGTCTTTTCTTGTTTCTCTGTCTCGCTCCGGGCGTCGTCCGATCGGCCGAGTTCGCTGTTCTGCCCGGAGAGGCGACGCTGTCGACTCCTGAGAGCACACAGCAGTTGATCGTGCAGGAGACGAACGGGGACGCGTTTTCGTCTCAGTTCTCCGGCGAGGTCGAATGGAGTTCGGACCATCCGGATGTTGCGACAGTCTCCGGCGACGGTCTCGTCCGTCCGGTCTCCGATGGCCAGGCGGTCATCACCGCGAAGTCCGGCGAACAGACGGCGACTGCAGCAATCACCGTGACCGGTGGGAATCAACCATTCGGGTGGAGTTTTCGCAACCACGTGCTGCCCGTGCTCGCGAAGGCGGGCTGCAACAGTGGGGCCTGTCATGGGGCGCTCGCCGGCAAGGGAGGGTTCCGGCTGTCGCTGCGCGGATACGACCCGCCGACTGACTACTTCAACATCGTGCTGCAGGACCGGGGACGCCGGATCGAATTCGCCGACCCGGGCCGCAGCCTGTTTCTCGCGAAGCCGTCCGGAGCGATACCGCACAAAGGCGGCCTCCGCTTTGAAACCGATTCGCGGGAGTACCGCATCCTCTCGGAATGGGTGGCCGCCGGGGCTGCACCCCCCGCAGACGAAGACCCGCGCGTGCAGCAGCTCGAGATCTTTCCCGGCAGTTCCGTCCAGCAAGTCGGCGATACGCAGCAACTGCTCGTCTCTGCGGTTTATTCGGATGGCCGGAAAGAAGACGTCACCCGCTGGGTCAAATGGTCGTCCGCTAACGAGGCCGTCTGCCAGGTGGATGAGGACGGCGTGGTCAGCATCACCGGCCACGGGAAAGGGGCGCTCGTCGCGTGGTACGCCTCGAAGCTGGTTCTTGCCGACATTTCAGTTCCCTATCCGAATGAGAACGTCCCGGAATACATCGCGCCCCGGAACTTCATCGATGAGCAGATCAACGATCAGCTTGCCCGGCTGAATCTCCCCGCCTCGCCTGCTTGCAGCGACGGAGAGTTCGTCCGCCGCGCCTACATCGACACAATCGGCCTGCCGCCGACCGCCGAGGAGGTCCGCGCCTTCCTGGCCAACCCCGCCGAAGACAAGCGGGACAAGTTGATTGAGGAACTCCTGGCGCGGCCGGAGTTCGTCGACTACTGGACCTACCGCTGGTCCGACGTGTTGATGCTCAATGGCAATCTTCTCCGCCCCCAGGCGATCAAAGCGTACTACATGTGGATTCGCGGGCACGTCGAGGCGAACACGCCGTGGGATCAGTTTGTTCGCGAAATCGTGACGGCGACCGGAAAAAGCACGGAGAACGGCGCAACAAACTTCTACGCCGTGCATCAGAGTCCCGAAGACATGACGGAGAACGTCTCGCAGGCGTTCCTGGGGCTCTCGATCGGATGCGCCAAGTGCCACAACCATCCGCTCGAAAAGTGGACCAACGACCAGTACTACGGCATGGCCAGCCTGTTCGCGCGGGTGCGGGCGAAGGGGTGGGGCGGTGAGTCGCGCAGCGGCGACGGAGTGCGAACCCTGTATGTGTCCACTTCAGGGGAACTCGTGCAGCCTCGCACCGGGAAGCCGCAACCGCCGCGCCCGCTCGACGCCGAACCGCTGGCCTTCGACGACCCTGCCGACCGCCGGGTCACGCTTGCGAAATGGTTGACGTCCCCGGACAACCCGTACTTCGCCCGCTCGATCACGAACCGCATCTGGGCGAACTTCTTCGGCGTGGGACTGATTGAGCAGGTCGACGATCTCCGCGTCTCAAACCCGGCGAGCAATGAAGCGTTATTGAGCGCGGCCGCGCAGCACCTCATCGACAACAAGTTCGATCTCAAGACGTTGATGCGGGCCATTCTGCAGTCAAACGCCTACCAGCGCTCCAGCATGCCGCTGGAGGGCAACCGGGACGAAAAGCGATTCTACTCCCGTTACTACCCCCGCCGGATGATGGCCGAAGTCGCTCACGACGCCGTCGTCCAGGTCACCGGCGTACCGACCGAATTCAAACGGATCGCGTTTCCCGGCGGCGATTTCGAGGACACCGACGCCTATCCCCTCGGCACCCGCGCCATTCAGCTCTACGACTCCGCCGTGGACAACTACTTCCTGCAGGCGTTCGGGCGCAACCAGCGGCGCATCGTCTGCGAGTGCGAGCGAAGCAACGAGCCGAGCATGGTGCAGGTGCTGCACATTTCCAACGGCGAGACAATCAACGAGAAACTCAAGGCAGCCGGCGGCCGCGTCGAGAAGCTGGTCGCGCTCCGAGCGGCCGGGATGTCCGACGACGCGCTGCTGGATGAGATTTATCTCGCCAGTCTTGCCCGCTTCCCTACGGAACGGGAGCGGTCTGAACTGATTCCGATGTTGCCGGACGTGGGGACTTCGGAAGAGCGAATCGTCGTCGAAGATCTCTTCTGGTCGGTTCTCAGCAGCCGGGAGTTTCTGTTTAATCATTAGCGCAAGCGATGACGGCTCAACCTTAGCGTCACCCTCGTTAGACTCAAGAATCGTCAAATGTGTTTTCGGAACAGATGTAATGATTGCTAGTCGTCACCGGTTGCCACTTGCCGCATTTCTCATGCTGGCGTCGTCTCTTCATGCCGCGGAGGATGCAATTCCGGACTTCACCGCCGACGTCGCGCCGCTGCTGACGAAGTATTGCGCCGGTTGCCACAACGACGACGACCGCGACGGCGATTTTTCGCTCGAGTCGTTCGCCTCCCTTCAGCAGGGAACCGAAGACGGACCGGCCCTGCTGCCCGGCGATCCCGCCGGATCGCGGATCATTCGCGTCCTCGCCGAGGGCGCCGAGCCGGCCATGCCACCCGAAGGCGAGCCGCGCCCAAGTGAAGAGGAAATCGCGATTCTTACGGCCTGGATCGAGGCCGGAGCGATAGGCCCCGAAGGAGCCGAGATCGATCGCACAATCCTGCATGTCCCGGTGATCGAGTCCCGGACCGACACGCGTCCCGTTTCGGCCGTCGACTGGTCGGCCGACGGCCGGTTGATCGCCGTGGCGCGATATGCGTCCGTGGACGTGTTCTCCGCACCGCAGGAACCGGGCCAGGGCCTCGGCGAACCGCTACAGACGATCACCGGTTTCCCCGGAAAGGTCACAGCCGTCCACTTCAGTACCGATTCCTCACAGATCGTTGCGGCCTCCGGAGTCGCCGGTCAGGTGGGTCGCGCGTCGATCTTCAAGACTGAAGACGGTTCACCGGTCCGCGAGTTCACCGGTCACCGCGACATCCTCTATGACGCGGAACTCTCCCCGGCGGGCGATGTGCTGGCCACATGCAGTTACGACAAGCAGATCATCCTCTGGAACACCAGGACCGGCGAACCGCTCCGCACGCTTGAGGGCCACAACGGGGCGGTCTACGACGTCGCGTTCAGTCCCGACGGGACGGCCCTGATGAGCGCCAGCGCGGACGACACCTGCAAGGTGTGGCGCGTCAGCGACGGCGAACGGCTCGACACGCTCGGGCAGCCGCTCAGGGAACAGTACGCTGTCGCCTTCAGCCCGGACGGTAACTTCATCGTCGCCGGGGGGGCGGACAACCGCATTCGCGTCTGGCGGTTCGTCTCCCGCGAGCAGCCGCGTATTAATCCGCTCGTCTACGCACGGTTTGCACACGAAGGGCCGATCGTCGCCTTGGATTTCACTCCGGACGGAACGCGGCTCGTGTCCGTCGCCGAAGATCGAACCGTCAAGCTGTGGGAAACAGATCACTACTCCGAACTGCGGCTCTACGAGGAGCAACCGGCCGTCACGATGGCGCTCTCCGTCGGCGGCAACGGGCGGTCATTTCTTCTGGGACGAATGGACGGTTCGCTGCAATCGCTGGCAATCGCGTCCGATACGAACTCCGAATCAACCGAAGGTCCACAGACCGTGGCTGTCGTCCCGATGAACGACGTCGGTGAAACCACGACGGCGGCCGAGTCGGAGCCTAACGATCAGATCGAGCAGGCAAACGCGGTCTCAGCGCCGGTCAACGTCACGGGCGTCATCGAGAGCGTGAAAAATGATCAATCGGCGGAAGACGCGCCGCCCGATTCCGACCTGTTCCGTTTCTCTGCGAAAGCGGGGCAGGAGTGGGTGATCGAGGTCAACGCGGCCCGGTCCGGCTCGCAGCTTGATTCGTTTGTGGAGATTCTCGCCGCCGACGGCAGCCGGATCGAACGCGCGCTGCTCCAGGCCGTCCGCGATTCCTATTTCACCTTTCGAGGCAAGGACGCCAACACCGTCGACGACTTCAGGGTCTTCAACTGGGAGGAGATGGACCTCAACCAGTATCTTTACTCGAACGGCGAAGTGGTGAAGCTCTGGCTCTATCCCCGCGGACCCGACTCGGGTTTCATGGTCTACCCGGGCAAGGGAACCCGCTGGGGCTGGTTCGACACGACTCCTCTCGCCCATCCGCTGAACGAGCCGTGCTACATCGTCGAACACCACCCGCCCGGGACCGAACTGATTCCCAACGGTCTGCCGGTCTTCACGCTCCATTACGAGAACGACGACGACGCGCGCCGCGAACTGGGCGCCGATTCCAGGTTGTATTTCACCGCCCCCGCTGACGGCGACTACATCGTCCGCATCCGGGATGTGCGCGGTTACGAGGGACCGGAGTTCAAATACACGCTTGCCATTCGACCACGCCAACCTGACTTCGCCGTGACGTTGCATGGCGCCGATCCGACGGTCGGCGCAGGGGGCGCGAAGGAGTTCCGCGTGGAAGCGAGACGGATCGACCGGTTCGACGGTCCGATTCGCGTCGATATCGCCGGCCTGCCTCCGGGATTCGCGGCCACCTCGCCGCTGGTGATCCAGGAAGGTCAGCTCGAAGCGATGGGCGTCATTACGGCCGCCACCGACGCGCCGCTGCCGACCGCCGAGAACGCAAAGGCCACGCAGGTGACCGCCTCCGCCGAGATTCGCGGGGCCGAAGTCACGCACGACGTCAACAATCTCGGCGAGATCAAGCTCGGTGAGAAGCCCAAGGTTCTGGTGCATATCGAGCCGGATGAGCGCGGCGCTCAGCCGGTTGGTGTTTCGCCGGAAGGCTGGCCGGAATACGTCATCCGTCCCGGCGAGACGATCATGCTGCAGGTACGCGTTGAAAAAAACGGCTATGAGGGAGAAGTCGGCTTTGGTAAGGAGGGCGCCGGTCGCAACCTGCCGTTCGGGTCTTTCGTGGACAACGTCGGCCTTAACGGCTTGCTCATCCTCTCCGACCTCGATCGCCGCGAGTTTTTCATCACGGCCGCACCGTGGGTTCCGGAGACGACGCGCACGTTCCACCTCAACACCGGCGTCGAGGGGGGGCAGGCTTCGCACCCGGTGGTGCTGCACGTGCGTCGAGACGGACGACTTGCGGGGCAATAGTGGCGTAAGTCGGAAATCGAAGTGCGAAACGCCTCCGCGACCAGCTTCCCTGTTCACAGTTGGTCCAAGAAGGCAAGTAGCGGTTTGAACTCGTCTCGGTCGAATGGAAAGGCGTTCGCCCGTGCGCCTGGCCCCAGGCGCGGATCCTCGTCGTTGATGACTGCCAGCAGCGTGCTGATACGCCCTTTGTCAGGGCTCGTTGCTTGATGGCCTGCGTTAGCCATGCACGCGAGATAGTCCTCAATGCACTTTTCAGAAGTCTGGTTGGACGGATCGTTCTTCCACGCATTCCAGACCAACGTCTCAATCTCTCCTTCACTTTCGCTGTCTGGGACAACCAGAAATCCGAGCTTGGGTTGACCATCCGACCAGACCCCGTGTTCCATTTGTCTCTGCGCAATTCTGGCCATCAAATTCGTAAGGGAGGCAATCCTTCCGTGCGGATTGGTATCCGCATCGAGGATAACTCCGATGGATGACTTTGAAGCCAGGAGGCCCGGATCAAGAAAGACCTCCAGTTTTACCAGAAGGTCTGAAGCGCCGTTGAAGTCTTTAATGTAGACGTCTTCATCTTTCTCCAGGAACTCGAGCGCTTCGGCATAGAACAGAAGGTCGCTGTAACCTTCGACAGCCAGAACCTTGTCGTAGTCTTCAATCTTGCGTTTAGTGCTCATCAGGCCCGCAGATCAATATCCCCGGCGATTGCAGCCGCGATTTTCTCCTGTTGGAGCACGCGCCCCTGAATATCATCGGCCTCACGAAAGAGTTGAATGATTCCGAAATCGTAGGTATCGCGTTCGGCGAACACCGCGTGTGCAGCTTCAATGCACTCATGACTGTGTGTCGTCGCGAAGATTTGAACCTCGAACTCCGAAGCGGCTTCAGCAATGCCTCGCCAGACGTCGCTTAAACACGTGTGGTGAATTCCACTTTCGATTTCATCGACGAACGCGATCTTGGCTTCCGTTCCAATAATCTCGGAGAACACTTCAACAAGACGATAGATTCCTTGTCCGACCTGGGAGAGAGGCACTAGACGCGACAAACCAATGTCGACAACAATTTCGATCTGTCGATGCGGGCCTGATGGCGCGATCCGCACTTTTCTGATCCGGGGATCTACCGCTCGAAGGCGAGATTCAAGAAGCTCTTCGCCGTTGCGCCGACGCATCGCCGCCCCAAACGATCCCAACAAGTCGTCGGGTGATCTTTGTTGCGCCGCCACAACACATGAAGGAATCACCAATTCGGCAGTTTGCTGCTTTCTGGCATTCGAGGATTGAAGGCGCTCTGGCGCCGGCAGCTCAGGGAGAATTACGTCATCGGCGTTCTTCTTGGGAACGAGTCTGACGTGCCGCATCGCATCCTTCCAGTGCCCCGAAACACTCGCAACCCGCCCGAGTGACTCATCATGAACAACCCACGTGGCGTATTGAATGCTCTGGAAGTGCATCACCAGGGACTGCTCCATCTGTCGCAGTTGTTTGAACTGCTCAGGAGCACCTCCGGGGTTCGCCAGAACAGCAAGACCTTCGAGGAAAGACGTCTTGCCAGAATTGTTCTTTCCAACAACCAAGTTGACTCGCGGGAACCCCTCCAGCGTCAGCCGGCGAAAGCCACGAAAGCTCTGGAAATCGATTTGGGTCAACATGTGCAACACGGTCGGTAGGAGAGCCACGTGAGGGGACTTCAATGCAGACAGAATATCAGAATCGCGGGAGTTTCGCCCACATGACCGTCTTGTTGCGAGTCAGCGTCCACCAACTCTCAAGGCTATTGGATGTTGCGATCGGCTATTCCGCCGTTCGATAGTCAGCATCCAGATACCCTTGCAGCATGATCTGCGCAGCCAGCATGTCGATGCGGCCTTTCTGCTTCCGCTCCGGGAGCCCCGTCGAAAGAAGCGCCAGTTCCGCGGCGGCCGTTGTGAACCGCTCATCCCAGTAGGCCACCGGCAAACCGGTCATCGCGCCGGCCCATTCTCCGAATTCACGCGCTGCGCGGGCCATCCCACCCTCGTCGCCGCTCATGTGCACCGGCAGACCGACGACCAGACCCACGGCCTGATTCTCCCCGGCGACTTGCCTGAGCCAGACCGCGTCCAATTGCTCGTTGATCCTCGTGTAGTTCTCGAGGGGACTTGCAATCGACCGGTTCGACGTCGAGACCGCCACGCCGATGCGCCGGGTGCCGAAGTCGAGTCCGAGCAACCGGCCGGAAGCCGGGAACCG
Source organism: Planctomycetota bacterium (assembly GCA_003388505.1). Lineage (GTDB taxonomy): Bacteria > Planctomycetota > Planctomycetia > Planctomycetales > Planctomycetaceae > MB-PLM-1. Next base: position 419,209 of record QQVO01000015.1, on the reverse strand, counting down.
GTTGGCGTCGGGGGCGGACGAGGACTCAGAGGAACCGTTCATCGCCCTCGTCCCGGATCAACTCCACCAGTTTCTTGATTGCGTTCTCGTCGTCGGTGCGGGCAACCAGCGTGGCGTCTGCGGTATGCACCACGATGCAGCCCTCGAGGCCGAGTGTTGCGACGAGATGGTCGCCCGTCGTGCGGACGATGCAATCCTTCGTATCGATCCCGCGATGCCGCCCGATGACCGTGTTGCCGTCGTCATCCGCGCCAATCAAGCGGGGCATGGCATGCCAGCTTCCGACGTCGTCCCACTGGTAGGCCGCCTCCAGCACGCAGATTCCCGCTTCGCGTTCCAGCACGGCGTAGTCGATTGAAATCGAGTTCATCTGAGGGAACTGCTCCGACAGCGACGCCTCCCAGTCTGCTGTGCCGACGACTGACGCCAGTTGCTGCAACCGGTCGTGCATCTCCGGTTCGTGCGCCTGAATGGCCTTGAGGATCCGATCGGCCCGCCAGACGAAGATGCCGCAATTCCAGTAGAAGCGGCCGCTGCGGACGTATTCCTCGGCGGTCTTCCGGTCCGGCTTTTCACGGAACGAGGCGACCTGCCAGGCATTCTTTGAATCCGCGACCGCCTCGCCCCGTTCGATGTAGCCGAACCCGGTCGCCGGATGGTTCGGAGGCACGCCGAACAGCACCAGGCGGCTGCCGTCCGCCGCAACGAGTTCACTCGCCGATTCGAGCGCTCCCCGGAACACCTCCGGCGGCTGAATCACATGGTCGGCCGGCAGGACGGCCATCACCGCATCGGGATCCTGATGCAGCAACCGGACGGCCGCCAGACCGATGCAGGGCGCAGTATTCCGCGCGCACGGCTCGATGACGACGTTTCCCGCCGGGATCTCCGGCAACTGCTGACGCGTCTGACCGGCCTGCACCGCATTGGTCACCACCCACACCTGCTCCGGCGCGACCAGCGGCAGGCATCGATCGAACGTGCCCTGCAAGAGCGACCGCTCGCCGGCCAGTTTGAGGAACTGCTTGGGGCGCTCCCGCCGGCTCTCCGGCCAGAACCGGGTTCCGCTGCCGCCCGCCATGATGACTACGTGGAGCATCGAACGTAATGCCTGTGACGCTGTGGGATCAGTTCACGCGGGACGAGTCGATCCGCGTGGTCGGTTCTTTCACTCCGAGAAGTACTTCTCCACGATCCACGCCGGTTGCCACCGGTTGGGGGTTCGTTTCCGCCCGGTGAGGTCGATTTCCATCGGTTGCGGATCGTCGACCGTGAGCGGCTGCTTGTCGTCGGTCCGCTGCTGCCAGTCAGTGAGCAGAGCCAGCATGGCGTCGACGCGCCCGGCGTGCTCGGGATCCTCGGCAAGGTTGTGCAACTCACTCGGATCCTGCTGCAGGTCGAAGAGTTGCGTGTGGTTGATGAGGGGATACCGAATCAGCTTGTAGCGGTCGTCGCGGACGGCCCGCATTTTGTCTTCATACGTCGTAAAGAGCGAGTCGCGGACGGTCTCGGTCTCTCCGCTGAAGATCGGCCGAAGCGAACGGCCATCGACGTCGTCCGGGACGGAGAGACCGGCGACGTCGCAGAGCGTGGGGAACAGGTCGTACAGGTAAGTCAGCGCCTCTGTCGCGCCATGCGGGACGCCGGGGCCGGCGATGATCAGCGGGCAACCCATGCTGTGCTCGTAGAGATTCTGCTTGCCCAACAGGCCGTGACTCCCGACGGCGAGGCCGTGGTCGGCAGTGTAGACGATGAGCGTGTTCTCGGTGAGCCCCTGTTGCTCCAGTTCATCAAGGATGCGGCCGATCTGTTCGTCGAGATGGGAGATCATCCCGTAGTATTCGGCCAACTGGTCGCTGATGACCTCGGGCGTGCGGGGCCAGGCGGCGAGCGTCTCGTCGCGGCCGGTCATCCAGCCGTTGTGAAACGGATGCTGCGGCATGAAGTTCTCCGGCAGCGGCGGACGGTGGTCGTAGTAATGCTGCCGGTACGGTTCGGGCGGCTGCCGGGGATCATGCGGTGATGTGAACGCGGCGTAGGCGAAGAACGGTTTCGAATCGTCCCGTGTCTGCAGGAACTCGATCAGCGCGTCGGCGAAGAGTTCGCTGGAGAATTTCTCTCCGGTCCGTTCGTTGATCAGTTCGTTGCCGCTGGGCGACATGTCGGCAACCGGGACTTTGGTATGGTCGCTCATGCCCCCCATCATGGCGGCCTTGCCGCGCTGGAAGGCGCGGAGATAGGAGGGTGCGCCGTTGTGCCATTTGCCCGTGCCAAACGTGGAGTAGCCGGCTTTTGCGAAGAGTTCCGGGAGCAGCGTCACGCCTTGGAGGTCCATCGGAACCCGGTAGAGCGTGCGTCCGCTCATGAGCATCGCGCGGCTCGGCTGGCAGACGGCGCCGTGGATGGAGCCCATGCAGTAGTTTCGCCGGAAGCTGAAGCCCCGCCCGGCCAGCCGATCGAGATGCGGCGTCTGGATGTGCGCGTTCCCCCAGGCGGCGATGGTGTCGGGCCGCTGGTCGTCGGCGAAGAGGAACACGATGTTGGGCGGCTCGGCCGGCGCCTGAGTCGTCGACAAGCACACGACGGCCAGTAAAGTGATACGCAGGAGCATGCGAAGATTCCCGAAACAGGCGACAGGGACGCACACCGGAGCGTACCGGTCGCCGGCGGGAGTGTCCACGCGGTGCATGCCTTGGACTTCTCGCAGAGACACAGAAGGAAACGAGGAATGAGTTCCGCAGGGTCTTGTGCGGACTCCCGGTCCAAGCAACCTGTAAACACAGCCTTGGCAAGGCCGTCGCCCGATGGCGAGTGATCAGCAGCGGTGCGTATAATCGGGGCGCAGCGAGTCAGTCACATAGAATTCCTCTGGGGCCCGGCCCCGAAAGAACCATGCCAGAGGGATTCTCGAATTGACCGCCAATTCCCACGGATTCGGCGGATCGGCACGTCGGGGGGAGCACCCGATCGACCGGGGCTTCCCTGGCTGTGCTCAGTCCGGCCCCGGCCACCCAGTTGAGAGGCGTGTCACGGACAGGCCCGAAAACCTGTCCTGCGAATCACCGACAACTGACAACCCCATGCCCGCAGAGAAGACCGACGCGGTGGTGATCCGGCTGGCCGACTTCAGCGAGTCCAGCAAGGTTGTGACGTTGTTCACCCGCGATTTTGGGAAAGTGGCGGCTCTGGCAAAGGGTGCGAAGCGGCTGAAGAGTTCGTTCGAGGCTGCTCTTGACCTGCTCGCGGAGTGTCGCGTAGTTTTCCTCCGCAGATCCTCCTCCGGGCTGGATCTGTTGACCGAATCCCAACTCATTTCACGGTTTCGGCCGAACAGTCGCAATCTCTCGAGCCTCTACCACGGGTACTATCTCGCGGAACTGCTCGACGGGTTGACGGAAGACTACGATCCCCACCCCACGTTATACGACGCTGCGGTCTCCACGCTCGGCCTGCTTTCGGGCGAGGGAGATTCCCGTCTGGCGCTCGTGAAATTCGAACTCACCCTCCTCCGGGAAATCGGTCATCTGCCTGACTTCGAAGAGTGCGTCGTTTGCGGCCGGCCGATCGCGCTGGGCGATACGGCCCGGCTCTGGGTTTCGCAGGGAGGCTTGATCTGCTCCGGATGCGGGCGACCGCAATACGAACATACCGAAGTTGAAGCGGAAACAGTCGCCGTTCTGCGGCGATTGACCTGTGGATCGGATGAAGCCTGGCAGAGGCTGTCCGTTTCCCAGCGACAGTTTCGAGAACTGCGAGGACTCCTGAATTCGCAGGTTTCGCACATCCTGGAACGCCGCCCGCGAATGTTGAAATACCTTTCCTTCTGACGATCCCGTCCCCTTCCACAGCGTTTTCTCCGACCAGTATTCCCGGCGCACCCGGCCGAGCCCGCCTCCGCGGCGCCGGCCAGGCGGTCGGACTGCGGTCGGTCCTTGTCCATCGCGGACCGCGATGACGCGAAAGACAGTTTACTGATGCCCCACAACAGGCCGATCCGTGGCATGCGCGCGACACCGGGATGTCGACGGGCGCTCTATGGACTCCTGCTGGCCGCAGTGGGCGCTTGCGGTTGCCGGTCGCCGATGGGCACCGCAGCCTTGAAGCCCTTACCCGAGGAGTCCGCCTCCATTGCGGACGTCATGGGTCCGCAGGAACGCCGGTTGCGGTCGGTGGAATGGCAGAACCGCAAAGACCAATTGAAATCGAGCGGATTCCCGTTGGAAGGCCTCGCCGAGTTTGAGGCGGCGCAGGCTCTGTATGACCAGGGAGAGTATCGCGCGGCGGAACGAGCGTTTACGTCGCTCGCGCGTCAACGCTCGCGCGCTCAGCAGACCTGGCAGTCCCGCGTGGAAGAGCTGTTCGCCCGGGAGCCGGTTTCGTCCCTGGACGGTTACGGCGATCCGATCGAAGAAGACGCCCTGTTCATGGTGGGCGAAACACAGTTCGCTCGACAGCGCTACGCGTCGGCACAGGACAGCTACGGGCGGCTTTTGGAGAAGTACCCGTCCACGCGTCATCTCGATCAGGTGACGGGCCGGTTGTTCCAGATCGCCCGCACGTGGCTGGGCGTCCCGCAACAGGCGCAGAGCGAAGACGGCATCGAACTCGTTTCGCACAGCGAAGACGGACGCGAGACGCCGAAGGTCGAAGTCGCCTCCGGACCGGCGAACTGGCCGGTCGTCCCCAACCTCTTCGATCGGACGCGGCCGGTGTTTGACACCAACGGACGCGCGATGCAGGCGCTGGAATCGATCTGGCGTCACGACGCGACCGGTCCGCTGGCCGACGACGCCCTGATGCTGCAGGCCACCTATTACCAGCGCAAAGGCGACTTCGTCGAAGCGGCCCGCCTCTACGCCTTGCTCCGCGAGACCTACCCCGACAGCTCACACGTGCAGGACGCCGTCATCCTCGGATCGCACGTCACGCTCGCCTCCTACAGCGGACCGGAATATGAAGGACGGGCCCTGCAAGACGCCCGGCAACTCAAGCAGATCGCCCTGCAGTCGTTCTCGGAATTAAGCGAAGACCAGCGTGAGAGGCTGAACGAGGAACTCGAGTTGATCGCACAGCAGGAAGCCGAGCGGGATTGGAAACTGGTCGAATTCTACCTGAGGAAAAACCAGCCGGCTTCAGTGGCCCTGCACTGCAACCGGATCATCAATCGGTATCCGAACACTCCGCTCGCGGCCAGGGCTTGGGAAGTGCTCCGCGCTCAGGAGGAAGAGTTCGACAGCCCGCGCCGGTGGCGGCCGCGATTCGGAATCGCGCCAGCGCCGGGCGCCGTCGAGGACCAGTCGGACGCAGCCGCTCCCGCCGTGGATGCGGACCCACCGCCGGGCGGAGAGACAGAGGAGCCGAAGCGGAGCTGGCTGCCGCGATTCCTGCGACCGGTCGAAAGTCCACCCGACCTGAAACCGGTCGTTCCGGACGAGGTCGACGACCAGACGGCGGAGGCCGAGGCGGTGGGGCGAGTCAAGTTGTGAGACCGGCAGGCCTCTGCAGAGCCGTTCCGTTCGAACTGACCCGTGGTCAATCAACTTCATCGAGGATGCCCGAGCATGAACGCGGCCCCCGCAGCGCCGGGCCTGATTCAACGTCGATTCCGGCGGTACGGGCTCTTCGTTCGCGGCGCCCTGCTGTTCGTCGCCGCCGCTCTCGCGACGCCCGGTTGCGGCTACATGGTCGGCAACGCCTATGCACCGCAGATTCGCACCGTGCACGTCCCGACGTTCACCTCCGAAGGATTTCGACGCGGGTACGAATTGCAACTGACTGAAGCGGTCCAGCGGCAGATCCAGATGCGCACTCCGTTTCGCCTTTCCAAGGCGTACGATGCCGATACCCGGCTGGTAGGACGCATCATCAGCATCGACAAACGGGTTGCGAACCAGAATCGCTACGATGATCCGCGCGAACTCGAATTTGCGATCGCCATCGAGGTCCGCTGGGAAGACGCCCGCACGGGACAGTTGCTACAGTCCCGGGAATTCCCGCTCGACGCCCCGACGGAGCAGCTCCTGGCCCGAACGACCTTTGCCCCCGAGACCGGCCAATCGCTGGCGACGGCCACCGATGAGACGACTGAACAACTCGCCCGCCAGATCGTCGGAATGATGGAAACGCCCTGGTAGTGTTGTTTCAGGGCGGTTATAGCGCTTTGCAAGTCAGTGTTGGCGATCTGTCTCGCGGATTCTCGTCCTCGACAGTCCAAACACCGCTCGACGCGGACACATGGTAGAGCAATTTGCTCTAAGCGAGCGGTCGGCGCCGGCGTGACGCGACGCATCTCCAGATCCTGGATGAGCGCAGCGTCGCGGAACGGGCCTACGGATTGTCCTTTTCTTCCGGCTCGGGCGGGTCTGCGGAGAACGTCAGCGAGACGGCGATCGGGCCGTGAAACACGACCAACTGGCTCTTGTCGATCAGCGCCCTCCATCCCCGTCGTTGGATACGGCCGTCTTTGTCGGACTCAAACAGCGACTTCCCGGTCTGCTTGTCGAGAATGAGGACGGTCGTGCGGTGACCGGGGGGTCGCCCTTCTTCGCCGGGATTCGGATCGTAGGTCTCGGCGGCAAAGACGAGGACCGGCCAGCCGGCGGGCGTATCGATCTGCCATTGCTGGTATTCGACCGGACGCGACCAGAGCACTTCTCCCTGCTGACGGTCGATGGCCGTGACGACGCCATTGACCGACGGGAGCGGCGGTTGCTGGATCGGCGTGAGCCGCTTGCCCGGCAGGCGGTTTTCGGGCGCGGCGAACGTTGACACAAAGTACCTCTCGGCGTCCGCTTTGACGTGAATTTGCACCGGGTTTGCAACTTCCGGAAGGGCCGCCGAGACGCGGTCGATTCCGGTCATCCCGTCCAGCAGGGACAGAGTCCCATCTTGCTGGAGAATGCACAGATCCCTGCCGTCGACGACGGCCGGTTCCATCGCATTCACGAACGACCGTTCCCACACCGTCTCGTCATGCACCGGATCGTACAACCCGATCCGCATTTGCCGACCTTGCTCCGCATCCTCGGTTGCGCGTAGCAGCAGATACCGGCCCCAGACGCCGTCCGGTTGCGGATTGAGGACTTCCGGCGGCAATCCGCGGGCGCCGATTCGTTCCCCGTCGGCGGCCCGGTAGATCGTCACATCCGAACTGCGCGGAGGCCAGACGACGACGAAGTCGTCGTCGGCGAGAATCTCAGAACCGGGATCGGAGGCGATGCCTTCGTGCGTCCACAACGCCGTCCCGGTGTAGGGATCAATCGCCCGGAGGGTGTTTCCCACCTGAAAGACAAGTTGGTTGATCGACAACGGGGCGACGTTGCCGGCGATCGTCTGGCCGTCGAAGGGCATGACGAACACCTGATTGCGGAGCCGGCGGGGATTGTTCCCGAACCGGGCCACATTCCGGCCGAACGCATTCGCCGATTCGGGCAACAGGCTTTCGTTCACGAGGACGGTGGGACTGTCGGCCTGGGAAAGGCCGTCCAGAACGGTGAATTCATCGTGCGTCACGACGAGCACCAGCCGGCCCGCGGTGCTGACATAACGGATCGGCCCCAATCCACCATTGCCTCGGATGTTCACCCGCGACGTATTGAGCGAATGGCTCCAACGCGACTTGCCGTCCTGATCGACGGCGGATAAATTCGCCCCCGATTGGTCTACGAAAAACCGCCAGCCTTCCAGCATTTCAGACGGAGGGCCCAACCGGGGCACCAGAAACTGCGGCGGCGAAGTGACTAACCGCGATTTGTCGACCTCGACGTGTGCCGTCGGCCAGACGGACGGGGCGTCGATTAACGAGCCGTATTTTCCGTGGTCCCGCCACTGATTGAGGAGTTCGCCGCCGGTCAGCCCGTCGATCGTTTCGTGATCCGCCAGCGGTCCGCCCAGTCGCGCGGTCAACGCATCGAGCCACGGTCCGCTTTCGCCGTCGTCCAATGCGGCCCGCGCCAGCCGCGCCGCCGCATACGCCTGATGCGACGGATTTTCAGAGTCCAAAAGCGTGAGGAGATCGGCTTCCGCTTCGATTCTCGATTGGCGATCGGCCGAGCGACGAAGCACATCCTGGCGCACCCGCTGCGCCATGTCGCCGCGCGGCAACACGGCCAGGAGACGTTGCAGCATCTGTGAGTTGTCGGCGTCCAGGGCGGATTCGATGGTTGCCGCAATCTCCGAATTCAAACGGTCCAACTGCCTTCCGTCCGCCTGCTCGGCGAGTTCCTCCAGCCGCCCGCGAATCCAGCGGTCCGACCGCACCAGTCGTGATGAGTCGATGCGTTCCACCTGATTCGCCTCGGCGTATTCGCGGGCGTACTGCAGGTAACGCTCATAGGCCGCTTCGATCTCCCCGCTGCGGTGCAACCCTTCAGCGAACATACGATAGAACTGCGTTCGCTGCGGCTGGCCCTCGGTGAGTCGCGCAATCTCATCAGCCGCGTCTCGATAGGCGGGGAAGTCGGTTCGGAGCCCTTCGATCAGCGTTTCGGCGATCATCATGCGAACGCGCGCGTTCGGTTCCAACTCGTTGGACTGCCGCAGATCGTCGAGCGCTTCTGCCTCCCGTCCCAGGTGCAGGCGTAGTTCGCCGCGCAGCGCGAGCGCCTCGGCCGCATCTTCGCCGGAGGCGATCTGCCGTTCGAGAGCGTCCTGCGTTCGGTCGAGGGGCGGCCAGGATCTGAGTCCGCCGGAGTTCTGGTCGACAATTCGTCCGCCGGCGGCCGTCAGGTTGCCGGGCGGCATTGCGTCCTCCTGCAAAGCGGATCGCGCTTCGATGCGGCCTTCGTCCAGGTCGATGGTCGCGATTTCTCCTGTGGAAAGGGGCAGCACGTAATGACTCTCCCAGCGGAACCCTCGACCACTCGGAGGCGGGATGGGAATCGACGATTCCCAGGCGGGCCTGCCATCGGAAAGCCGCAGCGCTTCGACCTGCCGACGGCCGACGAGGATCAACCGGCCGGCATGGACGCCCGCGGCGTACCAGGCGTCTCCGCGAGGGCGTCGCCAGACCTCTTCGCCGGTTGAGAGACGCAGGCAGTGCACGGCGTCGGAGTCCGACGGCGTGAGTATGACCAGATCACCCGCGATCATGGGAACCGAGTCCGCCCAGCGATCGGGCGCCAGGAGGTCTTCAATCAACTGCTCTTCCTGTGATCCGGCCGCGCGGTTCTGGCGGGCCATCAGGATCATCCGCTTCTGCAGCGCCTGCTGCTGGGGCGAGGCGGCGGATGACTTCTCGTACTCATGAGCCCAGAGCAGCGTTCTTCGCAGGCGGTCGACGGCGACGACCGTCGACTCGCCGGTCGGACAGACAATGACGTTGCCGGAGATCGCAGGGGTCAGGCCGGCGAGCCGCCGGTCGCCGGACATGATTTCGGTGCTCAGATTCACGTCGGGGTTGTAGAGTGCCTGCGACCACTCGATGTCGATCTTCCGGTAATCGGAGGTTGTCGCATTGATGACCACCAGCCGTACCTGGCCGCGGTCTTCGACGAGACAGTACAGCCGGTCCATCAAGGGCAGGGGGGCGCCGAGAAAGTAGACCCCGTTGAGTGGTTCATCGAACGGTCCGGGCGGTCCGCCGGCTTCCCACAGACAGCGTCCCGTCCGGAGTTCGTACGCCATCAACATGTTGTAGGGATGGGGAGCAAGCTGGTGGCTGGAGATGTCCGGCATGTTGATCGCCATCTGGCTCAGAGGCGAGTTCATGCCGCCGTCCGCGATTGTCAGCACCAGATCGTCGGTGCAACTGAGCGCGGCCGACGTGGCGTCGCGCCATGTTCTCTGCGCCAGGAACAGATCGAGGTTGCGTGTATGCCAGTCCTCGGCCGGCTGCCAGTCATCTTCGGTGAGGTAATTGAACGTCTCGTCCACGTGAACCGACGCCCACGCGATCTCTCCCGTCTCGAGGAAAACGGCCTTAAGCGCGCCGTAACCCCGCAGCACGGCGTAGTCGCCGGCGATCAACGGGACGCCTGCCGGAAGAAGCATGCGGGGCGGACCGTCCGGATCGCGATAACGCTTGTCGAGGCTCTCGATGCGACTTGCTGTTTCGCGCGCCCGTTCCGGAAACCGGACGTCGAATTCGTCCACGGACGGGTATTGCCAGTCGACGTCGCCGACCGGCGCGGCCGCCTCCGTGACGCCGTTGCGGCGACTGTTGCCCCGGAACATGGTCACGTTCGGACTCGTCGATTGTGCGCCGTCGCCCGGTTGCACGGCCGATTCCGCGAGCCAGTCGAGCGCGTCCTCGGGGGAAGCGGGGGCGTTATCGCCGGGGAGCGGGGCGACGCCGGCTGACAGAAGTTTCGCCCGTTCGGCAAGTCGAATCTTCGTGGTTCCTTCGGTCCCTGCCACCCACCAGCAGAACGCCGATTTCAACAGCAGCCGGGTGCGCAGAGACGGGCCGACGTTCGGATGCTGGGCCAAACGGTCGAACAGATCGCCGGCCCCCTGGACGTCCCCTTCATCGGTCAGATGGTCGGCCAGGATGATCGCCGCATCCCGCCCTGCCGGCGTCCAGAAGAATCGCCGCGCAACTTCCGCCAGTTTCCCCCGGTCGCGCTGGGCGACGGCCTCGTCGAGGAGAGCCCGCGCCGTCGGCCCGAACAATCGTTCGTAGACCGCCCGTCCCTCGGCCGGGAGACCGGCCAGCAGGGTGTTGACTCTTGTCTTCAGGCTGTCGACGTTCGACCCGGGATCAAAGAAATCCTCGTCGTTGTCGAGCACCTGCTGCAGTCGCTCCAACGCGTCGGAATACTCGGCCTCCGCCAGGGCCTGTTCCCCGCCGGCGAGGACCGATCGCACCTCGTCGGGCGGCAACGGCAGCCGGGACAGATTCTGAGCCTCGGCCGTGGAAAGCGACGCGGAAATCGCGAGACATGCAGCACCGCGCGTGACGAGTTGAAACCACCATCGACCGCGACTCAGCATTTCGGCAATCCTCCCTTGCAACCACGTTCCGAATTGCGGGCGCCTCGCAGCTTTGAGGATATCGAATGGTCCGACGATTGACGACGTCATCCCCGCCCGGTGAGCGGCGGAGGACGCCTGAGAGCGGGTTGCTATTTCGAGAACGGGCGGAATTTGACTCGCTGCGGCTGGTCGGAATCTTCGCCCATGCGCTCTCTGCGGTTCCGTTCGTACATTTCGTAGTTGCCCTCGAACCAGACGACACGGCTTTCACCCTCGAACGCGAGGATGTGTGTGGCGATCCGGTCAAGAAACCAGCGGTCGTGGGAGGAGACGACGGCGCAGCCGCCGAAGTTGCTCAACCCTTCTTCAAGCGAGCGAAGCGTGGCGACGTCGAGGTCGTTGGTCGGTTCGTCCAACAGGATCAGGTTGCCGCCCGAGCGGAGCAGTTTCGCCAGGTGCACGCGATTGCGCTCCCCGCCGGAGAGATCCTTGACCAACTTCTGTTGATCCGTACCCTTGAAATTGAAGCGACCGCAGTAGGCGCGGGCGTGGATTTTCGCAGAACCGATTTCGAGCGTGTCATGGCCTCCGGAAATCTCCTCGAAGACCGTGACGTTCGGGTCGAGCGCGTCGCGGGACTGATCGACGTAGGCGAGATCGACCGTTTCGCCGATGCGTAAGTCCCCCGCCGTGGGCGGTTCGGCGCCCATGATCATTTTGAAGAGAGTCGTTTTTCCCGCTCCGTTGGGACCGATGACCCCCACGATTCCGCCGCGCGGCAGGTTGAAATCCAGATCTTCAAACAGCAGGCGGTCGCCGAACGCCTTGGTGAGGCGTTCAGCCCGGACGACGAGGTCTCCCAGCGGTCTGGTGACCGGGATCTGGATTTCCGCAGCTTCCTCGCGCGCGTCGAACTCCTGCGCGGCGAGTTCTTCGTAACGTTGGAGACGCGCCTTGTTTTTCGTCGAGCGGGCCTTGGGAGACATCCGCACCCATTCCAGTTCTTTCTTGAGCGACTTCTGTCGGCGGGACTCCTGCTTTTCTTCGACGGCCAGCCGCGCCTGTTTCTGTTCCAGCCAGGCGGTGTAGTTCCCTTCAAAGGGAAAGCCCCGGCCGCGATCCAGTTCTAGAATCCATCCCGCGACGTTGTCGAGGAAGTAGCGGTCGTGGGTGACGGCGACGACCGTACCGGGAAACTGCTGGAGAAACCGCTCCAGCCAGGCGACCGACTCAGCGTCGAGATGGTTCGTCGGTTCGTCGAGCAGCAGAATGTCGGGGTTTTTCAGGAGCAAGCGGCAGAGCGCCACGCGCCGTTTCTCTCCTCCGGAAAGGTGCTCGATCCGCGCCTGCGGTTCAGGCAGCCGCATGGCGTCGCTGGCGACTTCCAGGGTTCGATCGAGATCCCAGAGGTTCGACGTGTCGATCTGATCCTGCACGGCCGCCTGCTCGGCCAGAACCCGTTCCATCTCGTCGGGCGCGAGATCTTCGCAGAGTTTCAGATTGAGTTCGTCATACCGCTGCAAGATCGCCCGCGACTCGCGGACGGCGTCCTGCACGCAGTCGTCGACCGTTTCAAACTCATCGAGTCGCGGTTCCTGCGGGAAGTAACCGATCTCGATTCCTTTTGCGGGCACAACCGTGCCCATGTAGTCCCGGTCTTCTCCGGCCATGATGCGGAGCAGCGTGCTCTTGCCGGCGCCGTTGTTGCCGAGGACGCCGATTTTCGCGCCGGGGAAGAACGCGAGCCAGATGTTTTCCAGGACGGCCTGCTCATCGTAAATCCGAGTCAGACCCTCGATGGTCATGATGTACTGACGTGACATATCTGCAGCGAATCCCGCTCAAGAGTGGTGAGACGTCTGCGCCGGCGGAGAATCCCGCGATGGATCACGCGTCGGGCGCAGCGATCGTCGATTGAATGTAGCGAAAAGTCGACAAATGAGAATTCTCCAGAATTCTTGAGCAAAATTTTTGACAAGTCCTCTCTGCGACATAGGTTTTCCTGTCGCCGGTTACGGCCAGAAGAGCCCGCAACCCGGAGCGACCTGAAATCGGGTCTGACCCCCGCAAGCGGGGTTTAGTTTTGGGAATCGGGATCAGTCGCCGAGCGACCGGAAGTTCCGGCGTCGGTCTGGTCCGAACGTTCGGTCCGGAGATCCCGGACCAGGGGTAAATAGAGAGAGGACAAAAAAATGAAGAATCTGTTCGACTGCGTGAAGACCTTCATGGTCTCGGAAGACGGCCCCACCGCCGTTGAGTACGCCGTGATGCTCGCTCTGATCATCATCGTCTGCCTCACCGCCATCAAGGCCGTTGGTACGACCGCCAACGATCGGTTCCTCGACGTCGAGGCCGCCTTGACGCCGGCCGCTCCGTAACGTCGAGCCGACAACGCGGGGAAACGCCGCCCGTCCGGACGCTTGTTCGGTCGGGCGGTTTTCGTGTTGGAGCGCTTCAATTCCGCAGCGCGCGGAAAACTTCAGACTTTGCAAGCTCGAAGAAAATCCGCGAGCGCCTCACCGCATTTTGTGACGTATGTTCCTGACAGACAGGAAGGAAGGTCATGTTTCCATTTTGGATCGAGATCGACGCCGCGTCGTTAGCGCAGTTCGTGACCATCATCATCGGCGGCCTGGCCGTGCTGATGAGTCTGGGCGCTGTTCGCGGCGGACGTCTGTAATCCGGTTTTCAGACGAGGTCGCGGGCGTTCTGCACGCCTTGTGATCGCCGTCTCCTGAATCATTTCCGTGTGTCGCGGCGCATCACGCCGCGATCCTCAATCCACACAAAACACTTACGGAACTCCGAACGCCGGTTCTCGCGAACCGGAATCCCCTCAAACCAATCCACAGCAACAAAGGGTCTGCAACCATGGACTGGCAGGAATTCTTCCTCTCGAACTGGCATGTCAAAATCGTGTGCGGACTGTTGATCTGGGCCGCCTACATCGACGGAAAGCAGTTGCGCGTTCCGAATTGGCTCACTTTTCCGATGGTGCTGACCGGCCTGCTGTACAACGCCGTGGTCGGCGGCTGGGCCGGGCTCGGCGACGGTCTGATCGGAATGCTCGTCGGACTGGCGACATTGCTGCCGCTGTACGCCGTGGGCGGCATGGGCGCCGGCGACGTGAAACTGATGGCGGGGATCGGCGCCTGGCTGGGCGCTGCCGTCACCTGGAACGCGTTCGTCGTTTCGGTGATCGTCGGTGCGATCATGGCCATCATCATGGTCGCCTGGCGCCGGAGTTGGCATAAGCATCTGGGCAACTTTTCCCAGATCATTCTTGAATTCATGACAGTGAAGAATCCGCGGCAACTCTCGAAGATCGCCGCCGAGCGGAAATCACAGATGTTGCTTCTTCCGTACGGCATCCCGATCTGCATCGGGTCGATCGCCTACTTCTTCTATGCGGGCATGATGTAACGGCCCTCGCCGAGGGATCGGACGGATGGCGAAATTCAAGCAGGATCACAGCAGACAATGCCGGCCCCGGCGAACCGGGCCAACACCGGGGAATCGGCAAGCTGGCGAGTCTGGGCGGACAGGTGTTGTAATCGAAACGATCATTCCAAGCCGCACAATCGTCATAAGTTGAAGGCCCCGCCGATCGGCGACCGATGTTGACATTGAGTTCATGTCATCAACGGTTCTCGGACGGCTCCGTGCGAGTAACAAAGGTGACGACATGAAACCGAAGACATTGATTCTGTTGGCCGTAGCCGGCGGTTGCGGGCTGGTGGCAATGTTGGGAATTCAGCAGGCGATGCAAGGGGGGCAGGCGAAGGTCGCCCCGAAAGTTCGCGTGCTGATTGCGAAAGTGGAAATTCCGGCGAGCGTGCCGTTGACCGAGGAGCTGGTGGGGTTCACCGAACTTCCCAAGGACGCGGTTCCCGAGGACGCCGTCACCTCATACGAACAATATGAAGAGCGCGGTCTGCGGTATCCGGTGGCCGCCGGCGACATTATCCGGCAGACCAAACTGGGCGAGAAGGGAGAGTTTACCAACTCACGGCAGATTCCAGACGGAATGCGGGTCGTCTCGATCTCGGTGAACGAGACGCAGACACTCGCCGGAATGCTGCAGCCGGGAGACCGGGTTGACGTCCTTGTCACCTACAAGATGCGGAACGCACGCGGCGTACAAACGACCAAGACCACCACGTTGCTGAAGTACATCGAGGTCTTCGCCACAGACGCGAGAACGGCCAGTGACGGAGTCACAAATGCATCGGGTCAGAAGGCGGCCAAGACAAAGACAGTTTCACTCCAGGTGACGCCGAAACAGGTCAATTTCATCAAGCTCGCCGAGAGCAAGGGAACGTTGGCGCTGTCCTGGCGGAACCCGGATGACGACGAAGACGTGCTGGATGCCGAAGTCGACGACAACCTGTTCAACGAACTGGCGGGACTGGACAACATCAATGAGGCGGAGCCCTTGATGAGCGGTCGTATGCTCGAGGATCCGGGGATGCGTTCCCGTGATCCGGAAGCGTTCCTGGATCAGGAAGAGCAAGGGCCGCCGGCGGAGGAAGTCAAGGTCGTCTCACCGAACGCCTGGAACATGCAGATCTTTCAGGGAGACACACTGACGGAAGTGAGCGTGGAGTCGCCCGAAGATCAGGGAGATGCGACCGGTGAAACCACAACGAATCAGGGCGATGCTCTGAACGGATTCTTCCGGACATTGCAGAATCAGTTTATCGGGGGCGAAGACCAGGGCCCGGCCCCGCAAACGACGACGGAGTCGATCACGGATGTGCCGACGCTTTGACCCGATAGGGCGGAGCGGCGGGAGTATGGCCTTTGTTTTCATAGGCTGGGAGTGAGCCCTCGGACGAACACCGTTCGGGGGCGTCACGAACCGGCGCATGGACGAGATTTCGAGGTGCAGGGATGCAGAATTTGCTCGTCGGGCCGCGTCTTCGGGGGGTTGCGCTGGCGTTTCTCGCGTCGTGCTGCCTCATCACCACAACGACCATGGCCCAGGGACCTGTGCTTGACTCCGCCGTGGACGAGGTCCGTCCCGGCGACGACGTCTTTCAGATCCTCTCGCCCCGCAGCAGTCTGACGATTGTCGAACGACAAACGCGGGTCGTCGAACTGCAGACGCGGATCAAGGTCGTCGACGGCTTCGATCCGGAAATCGTCACGGTCACCGCGATGGATCCGCACCGGCTGCGCCTGCGGGCGATCAAGCCGGGCGTGACCAATCTCAGCCTGACCGACGAGTTTGGGTCGGCCTACGTCGTCGAACTGTTCGTGGAAGGCGACATCCGGGAATTGCAGGCGCATCTGCAACGGCTCTTTCCGGGCGCGGCCGTGGAAGCCATCAAGATTCGCGACAGTATCGTTCTCCGCGGCTGGGTCACCGAACCGGACCAGATTCCGCAGGTCGTCGCAATCGCCGAAACATTCGCGCCCAACGTTCACAACCAGATGGCCGTGGCCGGCGAAAGCCTCGTCCAACTCAACGTCCGCGTGATGGAAGCTCAGCGGTCGAAGCTTCGCAGACTGGGCTTTAACTTCCTGGCGGTCGGCCAGCAGTACTATGCGGCCAGTACGCCCGGCAGCCTGGTGCCGATCGCCGAAGTGACTCTGCCGTTCGGCGGACCTCCGACGGTTCTGACAAACGCCGGCGCGCTCGCGAATCCGACCATGCAGTTCGCAATTACCGGCACACAAGACATTTTTCAGGGATTCATCGAGGCGGCGCAGCGAAAATCGCTGCTCAAGATCCTCGCCGAACCGAAACTCGTCACCACGAGCGGTCGTCCGGCCTCACTGCTCTCAGGCGGTGAGTTTCCGATCCTTGTGCCGCAAGGCCTGGGAACGGCGACCATCGAGTGGCGCGAATTCGGCGTGCGAATGGAAGCGGTCCCGATCGTGCTCGGCAACGGCCGCCTGCGGCTCGACATCGCCCCCGAGGTCAGCGAACGCGACTTCAGCAATTCCGTCGAACTGCAGGGCACGGTGGTGCCGGGTCTGACGACGCGGCGCGTGAACACGCAGGTCGAAATGCGATTCGGCGACACGCTGATGATCGGCGGTCTGATTTCTTCGCGGAGCAACGGAACCCGCCAGGAGATTCCCTATCTCGGTGAAATTCCCGGGCTCGGGATGCTGTTCAGCCGCGAAGAGTACGAAGAGGGCGAAACCGAACTGCTGATTCTGGTCACGCCGCACCTTGTGTCTCCCATGGGCCCCGGCCAGGTGCCTCCGGGCGGCCCGGGCCTCAACTCGGACGTTCCCGGCGCACGTGAGTTTTATCACGACGGATTGCTGGAAGTGGACAGCTTCGGCGCCACATTCGACTCGGCGAAATACCCGCCCCCGGGGCCCGGCGGGCCGGTGGGACCGGGCGCCTTCATGAATCCTCCCCCCGCGGCGGCGCCGAATACGCCGGCGCCACCGTCCAACCTCATCCCGCCGCCTCCGGAGTCGCCCGACGCCGTGCTCGCGCCTCGGAGTTCCTCGAACACCATCAGGCGGACGAGCCGGACGTCTCTGCCGCCGCTGGAAGCGCCGGACGGCGCAACCGATCAGTCCGGCCAGTCAACGTCCGGCCCTCCCGGTCTGATTCGTCCTTCCACGGAGTTCGGCTCATTTCCCTGGGGAAAACAACCGTGAAGTCGGCGGCGCACGCGATACGGCGAATTCTCTCCATGATGTCGACCACGCAGAAGCCGGTATTCGGCACAATAGGACCGTGAGGCTGGTATGAGCGACGTGCTACGCATGGCGATCGTCGATCCGAACGATTCGAGCCGCAGCATCACCAAGAATCTGCTGCTGGGCATCGACTCGATCTGGCTCGAGGCGGAGTGCTCCCGCTACGAGTTCTTTTCGGACGTGCTGACGCAGACGAATCCCGATATCGCGGTGGTGGCGATCGACTCCGACCCGCAACGGGGGCTGGCGCTGGTGGCGCAGATCACCAATGAATTCCCCGAGTGCAATCCACTGGTCGTCAGCGGATCCCAGGAAGGGAGCGTCATCCTGCAGGCGATGCGAAACGGCGCCAAGGAATTCCTCGCCTATCCGCTGCAGATCGACGACTTCGTCTCGGCGCTGGACCGCATCCGGAATACGGTCCTCGGTTCGAGTTCGGGCGGCAAGGCGCGGGGCAGTCGCGTCATCGCGATCGCGGGCGCCAGCGGCGGGGTCGGCTGCACCTCGCTCGCCATCAATCTCGCCTGCGTCCTGGCGCAGAACCAGAAAAACACGGTGACGGCGATCGACCTCGATACCGCACTCGGCGACGCGGACGTCTGGCTTGACATCATTCCCGATTACACAATCCAGGACGTCGCGGAGAACATCACGCGACTCGACTACTCGTTGCTCAAGCGTTCGCTCACGCAACACGACAGCGGAGCGTTCCTGCTGCCCAGGCCGGTCCACCTTGACGACCGGCCCGCGATTACGCCGGACGAGTTTCAGCGCGTCGTCGCGCTGCTCAAGGCGACGTTCACCCATCTGATCGTCGACGTCAGCAAGAGTTTCAATCCACTCGACATGGCGGCGATCGAAAGCGCCGACATGACGCTGCTGGTCACGCAACTCGATCTGCCGTGTCTCCGCAACGTGGTGCGGCTGATGCAGTTCCTCGACGAGCGGGATCTGGGCGAGAAGATCCGCGTGGTCGTGAATCGCATCGGGCTCGAAGATTCGCAGATCAGTCTCAACAAGGCGCTCGAGACGATCGGCCGCGAAGTCTACTGGAAGATCCCCAACGACTACGCCTCCATGGTGGAGTCCCGCAACAACGGGGTTCCGCTCATGACGCAGGCGCCGCGGGCGAAGGTGACCAAGTCAATTGAACAACTGGCCGCGCAGATCGACAACGCACCGGTGTTGATGGAGTCGGCCAAGGAAGAAGAGAAGCCCAGGAAAGGCAAAAGCCTGTTCAGCTTTCTGGGAAGCGGGAGCCGTTGACGTCGGTTCGCCGGGAGTGACGCCGGGCAATTCGCTGCGGGTGCACACTCGATGGCGCAGTGAACTTCCTTCCCGCAGAATGCCGGGCCGCCAGAACTGCCGGGGGCGATTGGATTTCCGTCGAGCGTGGTGGGGCGGAGACTTCAGACGGACGGTCGCGCGCTGCTGTGCTGCGATTCATCTGGACACCAGCCCCCCACTCGCGGTCTAATCCCCGCCGATTTCCCGAGTTAGGGATCTCGGGATCACGTCACATCTCGTCCGAACCACTGGTTTGTCCATTGTGAATTTTCGGGGAGAGCGGTTCGCTCGCAAGCACGAATCCCGCAAGGTTTCGTGCGGAGTCGCCGGCCAGCCAACCCGAAAACACAGCCCTGACAGGACACGACCCGGTTCCGGACCGATCTGTTTCTCCGCCTACAAGACCAGGATCGGATAGCGCCGTGGAGAACCTTCGACGACTGATTCCGTTTGTGCGTCCCTACCGGGGGCGGCTGATTGTCTCGATCGTCTTCGGGTTGATTGTGGGGGCGCTCTGGGGCGGCAACCTGACTGCCGTAGGGCCGGTCGTCAAGATTCTGCTGGAGCGGAAGCCGCTGGACCAGTACGTCGCCGAGGAGATCGACAAGGCGCAGGCCGAGATCGATCGCCGCAGCGACAACCTCGCTCGCAGCGAACAGCGAATCCGCGCGCTGGAAAGCGAACATCGGCCTCCGGATGATGCCGAGTTTCTGAACGAATTGCAGATCCGTGTCGAGAACGAGCGGAAGCTCAGCGACGCCTCCCGGCACCTGCTGACCATGAAGCAGGTCGAGATGTCGGTCCTTCCCTGGGTGCCGAAAGATGAATTCCAGGCGCTCGCGCTGATTATCACGCTGCTCCTGATCGCGAACCTGATCAAGGGGGTGTTCTGCTTTCTCCAGGACGTCCTCGTCGGCAGCGTGGTGCAGCGGGTTGTGATGGAACTGCGGATGAAGGCCCTCGACAAAGTCCTGTCGCTCGATTACCAGTCTCTCTCGCGCGACGGCACGGGAGGTCTGATGTCGAGGTTTACCTACGACATCGAACAGATCGCGATGGGCATGTCGCTGATCGGCGCCCGCCTGGTCCGTGAGCCGCTCAAGTGCCTCACGTGTCTCTCGCTCGCGCTCTGGCTCAACTGGCGGCTGACGCTGCTCTCGTTCCTGTTCATTCCGATCTTCGGGCTCTTCTTCCATTGGTACGGGCAGAGCCTGAAACGCGCCAGCCGCCGGATGATGGACAGCATGTCGAGAATCTACAAATCGCTCGAAGAGACGATGGAAGGGCTGAAGGTGATCATCGCCTTCGGCAGTTCCCGCCATCATCTGGTGCAGTTTCGCAGCGAGAACGACCGCTTCTATCACCGGGCGATGCGCCTTGTCCGCGTGGACGCGATCGCCAAGCCGACGACCGAAGTCCTCGGCCTCCTGGCGATGTTCATCGCCGTCCTCCCCGGCGCGTACCTGGTGTTGCGCCAGCAGACCGACATTCTCGGCGTGCAATTGGCGGCCAAGCCGCTGAGCGCGGCCGAACTCAGCATCCTGTATGCATTGCTGGTCGGCATGCTCGACCCGTGCCGGAAGATGTCCAACGTCTTCACGCGGTTGAAGCGTTGCTCCGCCGCGCTGGAGCGGTTGTTCGAACTGCTCGGCCGTAAGCCGGACGTCGAAGAGATCGACCAGCCGCGGGCGTTGCCCCGCCATCGCGAGTCGATCGAATTTCGCAAAGTCACGTTTCAGTACCCTGTCCGCGACGAAGCGAATCAGAGAGGCCCGGTGCTGAAGGACATCAACCTCACAATCTCCGCCGGAGAGGTCGTCGCGCTGGTCGGCCGCAATGGCTGCGGCAAGTCGACACTGCTGAATCTGCTGCCGAGGCTTTATAATCCGACGCACGGCCAAGTGCTGATTGACGGAATCCCCATTCGGGAAGTCGGTTTCGCCGACCTGCGGAGCCAGATCGGCCTCGTCACCCAGGACACGATTCTCTTCGACGATTCGATCTACGAGAACATCCGCTACGGAAATCCCTCCGCGACGCGGGAGCAGGTGGAGCAGGCTGCGCAACAGGCGCGGGTGATGGAGATTGTCGAACATGTCCCGCAGGGATTTGAGAACGGAGTCGGCGAGCGGGGACGAGACCTCTCCGGAGGACAGCGTCAGCGGATCGCACTGGCCCGCGCGATCGTTCGCGATCCGTCCATTCTGATCCTGGACGAGGCGACGTCGGCCGCCGACGCCCACAGCGAAGCACTGATCCACGAAGCGCTGTTGTCGTTCGCCAAGGGGCGGACCGTGTTCATCATCACCCATTCGATGACGCCGTCGCTGCTGAAACTGATCGACCGCATCGTCGTAATGGACGCCGGGCGGATCATTGCCAGCGGCGTCCACGAAGAGTTGTTGCATTCCTGCTCGCTGTACGACACCCTCTACCACGCCAAGTCCGCCGCCCGAGCGGCTTAGCGCCTATTTCCAACGGGATGCGCATCGACGTAGCCGAAGTCGTGAGACTTCGGCCAAATGGCCGCCAACGCTCCAACCTCTCGCGACTCAAGCGGCATGCCGGGCGGATTCGGCTCGACGGGAGCGAGGCTTAACCGGGTGCCTGCTATGATGCGATCAGCGAATCCTCTCGGTCGATGTAGCACCAGCCATGTGGATCAAGATCTGCGGAATCAGGAACGTCGAGACGGCCGAGCGCGTGGCGGCTCTCGCGCCGGATGCGATCGGACTGAACTTCTACGATCAATCGCCGCGCTGCGTCGAGCAAGAAACGGCAGCCAAGATCGTTGCCGGGCTCCCACCAGACGTCGAGCCGGTGGCCGTGTTCGTGAATGCCACGGCCGAACGCGTCGCTGAAGTCTGTCGGACTTGCGGCATCCGGACGGTCCAGTTGCACGGCGATGAGTCGCCGGAATTCGTCGGCCGGCTCAACGGGCTGCAGGTCATCCGCGCCTTTCGCGTGGGCGACGGCGACCTGCCGTCCATCGCGGCCGATCTGGATCGGTATCAGACGCTCGGAATCCCGCTGCGCGCCTGCCTGATCGACGCGCGGGTAGAGGGAGCGTACGGCGGGACGGGTCACACCGCGCCGTGGGAGACTCTTGCGACCGGATGGCAGGCGGACTGGCCGCCCCTCATCCTGGCCGGCGGCCTGAAGCCGGACAACATCCGTCAGGCCATCGAGGTCGTTCACCCCTGGGGCGTAGACGTCGCCAGCGGCGTGGAGTCTTCTTCCGGCGGCAAAGATCTCAATTCCGTTGCGGCCTTCATCGCGAGCGCGCGCGGCCGGTAGACGAATCTCTCACGACTCACGTGGCGAGATAAACCGCAGCATCGCCGCCGCTTGCATTCATTCGCCAGTCAGCCGCGCATAGCGTCCCAGCGCCATCAACGGGAAGTAGACCGGGTACAGGTGGTATCTGAGGTAGAACACGCGTGGAAAGCCGGTGCCGGTGAACGGCTCTTCAACCCATGTCCCGTCGGACTGCTGCGTCTCAATGAGCCAGGCGACGCCCCGCCGGACGGCCTCGGAATCGATCTCCCCGGCCGCCATTAGTCCCATCAGCGCCCAGGCCGTCTGCGACGCGGTCGCCTCGCCTGTGCCGCGCAGTTCGGGATTGTCATAACTTGCGGGAGTTTCTCCCCACGCCCCGCTTGGCTGTTGCTTGTCTCTCAGCCACTTTGCACCCGCCTGGATCCGTGGGTCGGACGGGCTCACCCCCATCTGCTGCAGGCCGACCAGCACCTGCCAGGTACCGTAGATGTAGTTCACGCCCCAGCGTCCGTACCACGCGCCGTCCGGTTCCTGGTGCGACCAGACGAAGTCAATCGCTTTCTGCAAGGAGGGATGGTCGGGATCGGCGCCGAGCCGGCCGAACATCTCCAGCACCCGCGCCGTAATGTCGGCCGTCGGTGGATCGATCATCGCATTGTGGTCGGCGAAGGGGACGCGCGTCAGCAGTTCACGATCGTTGTCCCGGTCGAATGCGCCCCAGCCGCCATTGGAGCACTGCATCCCCAGCGCCCATTTCACGCCCCGTCCAAGCGCTCCGAGAATCGGTTCAATCCGCTGCAAGTCCCGGTCGAATTCCGCCGGATCGCTCGTTTGCCCGGAGACGACGGCGGCCAGGTCGGCGTTGTTCGTGTGTCCCTGAGGGCCGGTGGCGATCAGCGCCGCCATCCAGTCGGTGTGCCGATCGCTGGAGAGGCATTCGCCGAGCGCCATCGCCACCATTGCCGTGTCGTCCAGGTCGGGGTAGAAGGCGTTGTGGTATTCGAAGAACCACCCGCCCGGTTCCAGACCCCGGTTTCGCATCGACCAGTCCCCCCGTCGGCGGACCTCCTTGCTGAGCAGCCAGTTAACGGTCCGCTGGAGTTGCTCGTCATCAGGACGGACTCCCGCCTCGCGCAGGGCGCACACCGTCAATGCCGTATCCCACACGGGCGACTTGCACGGCTGCAGCCGGAGCCCTCCGTCCTCGTCGTCGAGCATGAGCGCTTCCAGTTCCCCCAGCGCCGCGGCGACCTCGGCAGAGTCCTCTTCGTACCCCAGGCATTTCAGCGCGACGACGCTCCAGATGATCGGCGGAAAGATCGCGCCCAGGCCGTCGCTCTCGGCGAACCGTTCCACCATCCAGGCATGCGCCCGGCGCTTGGCGAGTCCGCGAAACGGCTTGATCCGCAGCCCTTCCAGCCCTTTCCAGCAGCGGTCGACAAGCCGGAAGATCTTCTCCCAGGGGAGCCGCCGCTTGCGGCTGAGGTCGTCCAGCGACTCGCTCGGCCCCATTGTGACGGGAAGCTCTTCGGGGAAGTTGCAGAACAGTTCGCGGATCTGCAGTTCTTCCGGCAAACGGCTGACCGGTTGGAAGGCCCACAGCAGGCTGAGCGGCACGAGAATCGTCCGCGACCAGGCCGACATTTCATAGATGTTCATCGGAGCCCAG
Organism: Planctomycetota bacterium; assembly: GCA_003388505.1. Classification (GTDB taxonomy): domain Bacteria; phylum Planctomycetota; class Planctomycetia; order Planctomycetales; family Planctomycetaceae; genus MB-PLM-1. Next base: position 395,391 of record QQVO01000015.1, on the reverse strand, counting down.
GCCGGGATGAGCATTAGCTCCGGCGGCACGGCGGGGCACTGGCGATACTCGATTGCTCCCAGCAGGGCGAGGTAGTAACGGGTGAAACTGTTGACCTTTTCAACGCCGCCGGCCGCGAGAATCGCGCGCCGCGCCCGTTGCATCGGTTCCGACTCAGGATCGTGGCCGGCGATCTTGAGCGTCCAGTACGCCTTGACCGACCCGCTGATCTCGATCGGTCCGCCGGGATAGAGCGACCAGCCCCCCTCGGGCAACTGCTGCGCCAGGATGTGCTGCGCAAGCCGCTTGACCGTCTCAGAGTCGCCCCGGCCGAGATAGGTCAAGAGCAGGGCGTACTCCGACTCGAGAATCGTGTCGCCTTCCAGTTCGGCCACCCAGTAGCCCTCCGGGGCCTGGCGGGAGAGCAAGCAGCCGGTGGTGCGGCGGATCGCTCTTGTCAGCGAGTCCGTGGAGTCGTTGCGGGCAGTCGCGGCCGACCCGCGCGGCGGATCGACCAGACCGGCCGAAAGTGGCCGGGGTGAGAAGTGGCTGTGCAGCCGGTTCGCGCCCGAATTCATTCAGAGTCTTTCGGCTGGAAGTTAGTGAGATGTGCGCGCATGTTTCGCTTCGGTCATTGGATTCTGTTTTGTTGTGGCAAACCAGCCGCGCTGGACCCTTCATTGGGGATTCGAATGTGCATCCTGGCGGCGGCGAATCGTGTGGTTCGAATGCCGCAGCCTGCAAGTTGGCAAGCGAGTTTTTGTTGAGGCCGGTTGGAGTCAGGCGTCAGGAACGCGGGGCGGAAGGTTGGTGAGACTCGCAGCCTGCGACGACGACTTCGAAACCCAGATCGGCAATCATCGCATGATCGGCTTCGGCCGGCTGACCGGGAGTTGTGAGATAGTCGCTGACGAACATCGAATTGGCTGCATACAGCCCCAGCGCCTGGAGCGAACGAAGATTGACTTCCCGGCCGCCCGCGATGCGGATTTCCGTGCGGGGATGGATCAGCCGCAACAGGCAGAGCACCTTCAGGCAGTAGCGGGGATTGAGAACGTCCATCGCTTCCAGCGGGGTGCCGTCGATCGAATTCAGAAAATTGACCGGAATCGAAGCGACATTCAGCCCGCGCAGGTCGAGCACCACGTCGATCACGTCGTCGGTCGTCTCCCCCATACCGACGATCAGTCCGCTGCAGAGTTCCATGCCGGCGTCGCTTGAGACTCGGAGCGTGTCGAGCCGGTCCTGGTAGGTGTGTGTCGAGCAGATTTTGTCGTAGTAACGGTGGCTGGTGTTGAGATTGTGGTTGATGCGATCGACGCCGGCCTCCGCGAGGACTTGGGCCTGTTGGGGACTCAGCAGTCCCAGGCAGGCGCAGATGTGCATGCCGAGTTCGTCCTTGATCTTACGGACCGCCCCGGCGACGTGTTCGACCTCCCGGTCGGACGGTCCCCGGCCGCTCGCCACGATGCAATAGGTTCGGGCCTGCGCCGCGCTCGCCGTTCGCGCGCCGGCGAGGAGTTCATCGGCCGTGCGAAAGCGGTATTTCGGAATCTCGGCGCCGGAAACCGCCGACTGCGAACAGTAGCCGCAGTCCTCCGGGCAGAGACCGCTCTTGGCATTGGTCAGATAATACAACTGCACCTGCCTGCCGAAGTGTTCCCGCCGCACACGAAAGGCGGCGGAGAGCAGGTCGAGCAGATCGTCGTCCGGGCAATCGAGAACGGCGTGCGCTTCGTCACGCTCAAGTAACTCTCCGGCGAGCGATTTCTCCGCCAGCCGGTTCCAGTTCGATTCCGTCGCTGTCATGAATGCCGCCACCAGCAATCTGCGCGGCCCGCCGGCCGCAGGCTATGTGACCGACTCGCGGCGCGAGTCGGTCGGTTCATTCAAAGGGCAAACTCTACCGCAACTCTGGTGGGAATTTAACCATGCCGCGCCCTGACAGGCAATCGGCGAAGCAGTCTCTTGGGACCAGCCCTCTCTTGGTTGCAACGATTCGACCTGTTGTTGACGGGGGCCATAAAGGATCAGGCGGAGGCGAGGATGCCTCGGACGGCTTCGACAATTCCATCATCCGCGACGGTCTGTTGCTCCTGCTGCTGGAGATCCTTCACCTGCCACACGCCGTCGGCGAATTCGCGGTCGCCCGCGATCAGAGCGACTCGGAAACCCTTGCGGTCCGCGTACTGAAGCTGCTTCTTCAGCGCCTTCGCCTGGGGAAAGACTTCCGCCGCGATTCCGCTCTGCCGGAGGAGGCGGCCCAGCCGCATGTAACGGCCGGTGTGGTTGGCGTCGAAGAATACAATGAGCACCTCCGCCGGGGTCGACACGTCGCCCGTGAGGCCGAGTTCCTCCATCGCGGCCAGCAGACGATCGAGACCGAGGCTCGCCCCGACCCCCGGCAGCGGCTGACGGGTGAACAGGCCGGCCAGGTTGTCGTAGCGGCCTCCCGAACAGACGCTTCCGATCTGCGGGAGATCGTTCAGGAAGGTCTCGTAGATCGTGCCGGTGTAGTAGTCGAGCCCGCGTGCGATCGACACGTCGAGTGCGATCCGCTCGGACGGCAAACCGGCCTGCGCCGCGCAGTCGAATAGCTCCCGCAACCGCGCGACTCCATCCAGCCCGGTCTCGTTCCCCGCAAGCTGTTTCTCAACGTCTGTGAGAATCTGTTCGGGAGCCCCGGTCAATCCGGCGAACGCAAGCACCTTTTCCGCCTGTTCAGAGGATGTGCCGGCCGCTGCCGTCAGTTCGCTTGTCACAGCGTCCGCGCCGATCTTCGGAAGCTTGTCGAGCGCCCGCAGCACGGCCGCCGACTTGTCGGCCAGGCCGAGACTCTCCAGCAGCCCGTTCAACAGCTTGCGATGGTTGACGCGGATCGTGAACGCCGTGAATCCAATCCGCTCCATCAGATCGTGTATGACCAGCAGCGTCTCGATATCCGAGGCGTTGGAATCGGTGCCGATGGTGTCGAAGTCGCACTGCATGAACTCCCGGTAGCGTCCGCGCTGCGGCTTCTCGGCCCGCCAGACCGTGCCAATGTGATACCGCTTGAACGGAGTTCCGATGTCGTTCAGGTGCTGCGCTGCGAAGCGGGCGAACGGGACGGTGAGGTCGAACCGCATCGCCACGTCGCGCTCACCCTGATCGGTGAAGCGAAAGAGTTGCTTGTCCGACTCGTCCCCCCCCTTGCCGAGCAGAATCTGGCTGTATTCCAGCGCCGGCGTATCAATCGGGCTGAACCCGTAGCTGCGGTAGACCTCGCGCGCGATCTCCGTGAGCTTCTCGCGCGCCAGGGCCGCGCCCGGCAGGTAGTCGCGAAAGCCCTTCAGCGTCTGCGGTTTGATCAGCGAATCGGACACGGAGGGGAGTTGTCAGTTGTCGGTTTTCAGTTGGCGGTGGAGAGACGGCGGGTCGACGGAGGTCCGGTTATTTGACGAGCGCGGGAGTGATAAGTCTTGAGCGTCCACAGCAGGACACCTGTGAACCGCTTTCGTTGACACTCATCTCTCGAACCCCGATTGAGCGGCTCTCCGAGAAATTCGAATGGAACGCGGATGACCACGGATTGGACCGATTTTCGCTGATTGCTTTCTGTGGAGTGCAGAGTGTTCCCGCCTGAATCGATGCGGTCTCGGCGCTGCCGCCTATTGAGGAATACCCCACGAAATCCGTGCTGATCCGCCAAATCCGCGAAACTCTGTGTCCTATTCGAGAATCCCCTGAGCCCGGTTTCTCGGGGCCGCGCCCCAGCCGAGTTGTGTGTTACTGACACCTGTGAACCGTCAACCGTTCACTGGAAACCACTACGTCCCCGCCAGAACGGGCAGCTTGAGATCCGTCGCCGCCGGCCGGGCGGCGGAAAACTTTCTGAGCGGCTTGCGGGGGCCGCAGACCGACTCGGCGTATTCCCAGATCTGCTCGGGAGTTTCGAAGAACTTGTCGTACAGGGCGTCGTCGTCGAATTCGCACTCGTCGGTCGTGTACTTTCGGCAGATCCCCGGACGCTCCTCATAAACGCCGCAACGGTGGTCTTCCTGCAGGTGCTGACAGACGGAGTGGACCATCAGATACCAGACGTCGTCTTCCACGAAGACCGAGACCCGGCCGTGCATCATGTACCAGCGGATGTGGTCAAAGTCGTCGAGGTCGGTCGGCGTGTCCATGGGCAGCGCGAAATAGCCGCAGCACTTGGCGGTGCAGTATTCGCAGAGGTTGGCGCCTTTCGGAACGTCCTTGCGGCGGAGTTTGACTGTCGGCATCGTGCGCTCTCATCTGCGTGACGGTTTCCCGGAGTTTCACAACGTCCCAAACATGCCGGTCGGCCGGGCTGAACAACAATCTAGTGTTTCTTTCGGTCGATGTGTATCCTCAAATCGGGAGCCTGATTCGTAGTCCGTCCTCCAAATCGGGAAGTCGCTGTGTCGATACTCCGCATCCTGCCTGTGCTTCTGGGAGTTCTTGCCGGTGGGCTGGTCGCCGCGGAAGAGCCGGCCGATACGCCGCAAGACTGGATCGATCGCTTTGCCGCAGGCTGGGACGAAGCCGCGTGGACGGAGAAGTCGCGGCGCGAACCCGGCGGCTACATGCGGGAAGCGGACGATGACGGTTGGGAACTCCGGATGGAGGCATTCCACCAACTGGTCCTGCACGGACGGGATGCCGTATCGCCTTTGGTAGCGCGACTGAAATCGGGAGACGAACCGCAACGGATTCTGGCGGCGCAGACCCTTGGTTATCTTCCTGCAACGGATGCTGCAGATGCGCTGCGGCAGGCAGCCCGTGAGGACGAAAACGCGACTGTAAGGCTCTACGCTGTCGACTCGCTGGGCATGCTCGGGGTAGACGTCGATTGGGCAGGATTGAGTCAGAATGAATCCAACGGAGATGTGCTGAAGCACATCTCGTACGCAGTCGGACGCGACGGAGCGGTTCTTGAAGAGAGCGTCGTCGAGACTCTTCGAGGATGGTCCGCGGCGACAATCGATTCCGCCAGGATTGGCGAACCGGCGCCGGAATTCGAACTCTCTTCCGCGCAGGGCGGGACAGTCCGGCTGGCTGACTTTCACGGCGAAAACGCTGTGGTGCTGGTGTTTGTTTACGGCGACACCTGACCCGTCTGCCACCGACAACTGGCGCAGTTGCGCGAGGCCCTTGGCAGTATCGATGAAGTCGATGCGCAGTTACTGGCGATCGATCCGCATGAGATTTATTCGGCCCGGGCGATGATGAAGGAGACGGGGCTGAGCACCGACGACCTGAATTACCCGTTGCTCATGGATCCTTCATTGACTGTCAGCGCGATGTACGGCGTTGTGTTCCAGATGCGGATTCACGTGGAGTGGAGCAACCGCCCGGCAACGTTCATCATCGATAAGGACGGCGTTCTGCGATACGCCAAACGGGCGAACACCTTCGCCGACCGGCCGACTCCCGCCGACATCGTCAGCGAGTTGAAGAAGCTCGACTGAATGCGGGGAGTCGGTTTCGACTCGCTCAGGGAACGGCGATCCGGTACAGATCGAACCGCCCGTCCCGCTCCGCGACGAAGACGAGGCTGCTCGCGTTCGGATGCCAGGTGGCAAAGTCGTCCGCCTCGGGGTGATCGGTGACGCGCTGCAGGTTGCCGCCGTCGGTGTCGATCACGTAGATCTCGTAGTTGCCGTCGCGGGCGCTGGTAAACGCGATCCGGCCGCCGTCCGGAGACCACTTGGGGCGGACGTCGCGCGTCGGCGAATTCGTCAACCGCCGAACATTGCCGCCGCCTGAGTCCATCACATACAGGTCGTAGGCGCCGTCGCGGCTGGAACTGAAAACGATCTGCGTTCCGTCGGGTGAGACCGACGGCCAGTAGCTGGTCCCCTCTGACTCCGTGAGGAACTGCAGGTCTTCGAGTTGCATGTTCAGGGACGCGATCTGAAGTCCCCGCTCGCACGAGATCGTGAAAAGGATTCTCGTTCCGTCAGGCGTGACGGTGAGGCTTCTGACTGTGCTGCGCAGGCCGCCCGACGGCAGGAACAGTTTCTCGGCGCCCTGCGACTGCCGGTCGCGGACCACCAGAACCAGTTGCCGCTCCGCTCCCGATCGGCAGTAGCACCAGTAGCGACCGTCCGGCGAAAACGCAGGGTCGAACTGGTGCGCCGTGTCGTCGGGGAACATCAGTTCCTCAGAGCTGTCTTCCAAACTGAGCCGCTTCACGACCACATTCGTCGGCTCATCATGGACGCAATACGCGATCGATTCGCCGTCCGGCAGAAACACCGGCGAGAACTTCCGTTTGCCGTCGTCCGTCAGGCGAAGTTCCCCGTCGGCGTGAACGGTTCCGGCAAGCGAGACCACGCACAGCGCAATGATGAGAGTCCAATGACGGCAAACCCGAAGTCTGCACCACGGAGGCACGGAGACGCGGAGGATATTCATCAGTTTCGCTCGTAGTCACTACTGCGCGTATCGCGCACTACAGAAGTTCATCGATGACGCGCCCTCCTTCCAGGACGTTCTGGGAGGCGCGGTCGGCGGTCGTCATTCCGGCCAGTTCGAGGACTGTGGTGCCGACCATGGCGGGGGTGACGGGGTTTGTGATCGGATGTTCGCCGTTTGGGTCACTCTCGCCGATGATGCGCCCGGGCTGAACCCCGCCGCCCGCCCACAGCGAGAAGTAGCAGTGATGCCAGTGGTCGCGCGAGCCGATGCTGTTGATCCGCGGCGTCCGGCCGAATTCGCCCATCACGAGCAACAACGTGGAATCGAGCAATCCCCGGTCCTGCAGGTCGGACAGGAGGACCGAAACGACGCGGTCAAGCAGCGGGCCGTGCCAGTCGGCCAGCAGGCCGAAATTGTCGGAGTGCGTGTCCCAACCGTAGTCGGAGAACGGGAACAGCACTTCGACGTACTGACTCCAGTTGACCTGCACGTACGGGATTCCCGCTTCGACTAACCGGCGGCCGAGCAGGCAGCTTTGGCCGAATGATGTGTGGCCGTAGGCGTTGCGCGTGGAGTCGGATTCCTCGGACAAGTCAAACGCCCGGCCGGCGCTGGACGAGGTCAACATGGCGTAGGCCCGGCGGTGGATGGCGTCCCACCGGGATGACTCCGGACTCTCCAGGGTGCGCCGGGATTCGTCGAGGGCTTCCAGCACCGCGCGACGGTCGGTCAGCCTCGGCGGGGAGAGGCCTTCCGGCAATTCGAGGGCCGGGATAGAGACCTCGCCCGACTCAGAACAACTGAGCATGAACGGGTCGTGCCCTTTGCCCCACTTTCCGCCGCCGTAGCCGAAGATCGGACCGACGCCGTCGCCGATCGGTCCCCGCGCGAGCGAAACGAATCCCGGCAGCTCTCCCTCGCCGCGATGCCGCGCCAGAATCGAGCCGAAGTTGGGCGGATACTGCCCCGGCTTGCCGCCGCGGTCTTCCCCGCCATCGGGCGCAACGGCGCCGGTCAGCGCGATCGAACCGGCCGGCCGGTGTCCGCCGTCGAAGTTGACGTTGGTGCGGATGACGGAAAACTGGTCGCTGCCGGCGGCTAACTTCGGGAGCAGTTCGGAAAAATGTGCGCCGGGTGTTCGTGTCTGCAGCGGGGCGAAGGGGCCGCGATAGAGTTGCGGAGCTTTCGGCTTAGGGTCGAACAGATCGAGGTGGCTCGGTCCGCCGCCCAGCCAGACGAGCAGCACCGACTTCGCGCGGCCTTCGCTTTGCGCAGTCGCAGTTCCCGCTCCGAAGGGGAGACCCATCGCGAAGGGCAGCGCGGCTCCCGCCTGGAGGAAGGAGCGGCGTGAGATGCCCTGGCAGTTGCGCGCATTGAAGTTGCCGATGTGGATCATGTTTGCTCCCGGTTCGCCAGCGTCGGTTGCGCCTGCAGTCTAACAGAAATGACGATCCCGGTCTGGGGCGGCGAACTCTTGTACGCTTGGATCGGTGTTTCTCCGGGGGGATGGGGCAAGGGTGCAAGGGTTCAGGAGATTCGTGTGGGGGGCTCCTATTGTGCCTGGACGTTGGATTGAGGCGAAGGGGGTGGATGGGGCCGTTGCGCCGCGGTGGGGCGAACGTGCGTCGGATCAGGTTTGAGTATGCCGCTCCTGGTTGGGTTGCTGTTGTGTGGTTCTCTTGAGATCGGTGCCGGTTGCGCTGCGAAGGCACTGGAAAAGCCAGTGGCACCCGGCGCCTGCGAGCTTGGAGTCCCTGTTGCGCCTGCTCTGCAAGAATGACCGCTTGCAGTTCGATTCCGTAAACCGGGTGGCGGGTGTGTCGCTTTCGATTCGTCGTGTCAGCGAATACGATCTTCGAGTGCGACGTTTGAGACCTTGAACGATTGATTCGCGGAGGCCTGAGAGAACGATGCCGTTACGCCCCGGCGCGCTTGCCGTGCTGCTGTTTTCGATGCTGATTGCCGGTTGCCCGAACTCTCCTGAGCCGGAAGCGACCCGCAGTCCGGATGCGAGTCCTGCGGCTGAGAGTCCTGGGAGTGAGGTGTCCGAGTCGCCGCCGCAGGAGTCGCCGGCGCGGGAACCGGACGATCCGGAGGCGGTGGCCGCGCTGGAGGAATTGGGTGTCGAACTCAGCGAGGACGCGGCCGGTTCCGTCGTGGCCGCGAACGCCTACGCGGTCGATCTGCACGACGAGGATCTGGTGCACTTCAAGGGTCTGCCGCATCTGGTCGACCTCGATCTCGGCAAATGTTCCATCACCGACGACGGCCTGGCGGTGCTCGAACATCTGCCCCAACTCAAGTCGCTCGGCCTGCGCCGCTGCAATCTGATCACCGACGAGGGCCTCAAGAATCTGGAGCACGTTCCCAATCTGGAGCGGCTGTCGCTGCTATTCACCAATGCCGGGAACGGCTGCATGGAGACGGTTGCGTCGCTCAAAAAACTCCGCGCCCTCGACCTCCGCGCATCGAAGGTTCGCGATGCAGGGTTGGAACAACTCCGCGAGCACCCCAGCCTGGTCGACATCAAGCTCCGCGCCGACAGCATCACCGACGAAGGAGTCGCGCACCTGACGACGATCTCCCAACTGCGGGTCCTCGAGATTGAAGACGCCTACGTCACCAGCGACTCGCTGCCGAATATTGGTTCGCTGGCCGAGTTGGAGAAACTCAACTTGATGCGGACCTACGTCGAGGCGGCAGGATTCGAGCATCTCGACCGACTGACGAAACTCAGGGATGTCCGTCTCCGGGGCGCGCCGGTGACGCCGGACGCACTGGTTCATCTGCATGGGTCGAAAGACTCATTGGTCTACCTCGACCTGACTGAGTGTCCGATCAACGATCAGCAGAATCTGAGTTCGCTCGTTCCCTTGCAAAACCTGCAGACGCTCCACATGTGGCAGACGAAGCTCGCCGACGAGGGGCTGGAACAGATTGGTCAGTTGCAACAGCTCACGTATTTGAATATCAGCAAGTGCCCGGCGGTCACCTCGGCCGGCATCGATCATCTACTGGGCCTCTCTCAACTCGAAGAGATCGTGCTCTCAGAAACGGGCATCGACGACGGGGCGCTCGAAAAACTGGCCCAACTGCCGTCTCTGAAAAGACTTGTGATTGAAGCGACGCCCGCCGTTTCGGACGAGGCGATTCAGGCGTTCATCGATGCGGCGGAGAATCGCACGGTCGTGAAATAAGCAGACTCCTGCGTGAGATTTTCCGCAAGCCCGGTTATGCTGTACTGAGACATTACGTCGCAACATCGAGCCGTACCGGATCACGGCGGCTGAAGAACCCACTACGTCGAACGAGAGGAACCTGATGATTCGCAAGACCACACGCCGTGATTTTGTAAAGCACACGTCCGCCCTCGGCGCCGCCTTGTTTGTCGGCGGGCCGCAGGCCTTCTCGCAGGAACGCTCGCCGAACGAGCGCATCCGTTACGCCTGCATCGGCGTCTCCGGCAAGGGGGACAGCGATTCGAGCGACGCGGCCAATCACGGCGACGTCGTGGCGATCTGCGACATCGACGACCGCAAGCTCCGCGCCCGCAAAGTCGACGACCGCTTCAAGAACGCCGAGACGTTTGCCGACTATCGCGAGATGTTCGAGAAGATGGGCGACAAGATCGACGCGGTCACCGTTTCGACGCCCGATCATCATCATTACCTCGCGACCGCACTGGCCCTCTCCGCCGGCAAGGCCGCGTTTACGCAGAAGCCGCTGACGCACAGCGTGTGGGAAGCCCGCGAGCTGGCGCGGCTCGCCCGAGAAAACGATTGCCCCACGCAAATGGGCAACCAGGGGACATCGAACTCAACGCTGCGAACCTCGGCCGCGATCCTCAAGGGGGGCAGCCTCGGGCCGATTCAGGAGGTGCACGTCACCACCAACCGTCCCGTCTGGCCGCAAGGCAATGACCGCCCCGAGGGGACCGATGCCCCGCCGTTTCTCGACTGGGATCTCTGGCTCGGCCCCGCACCGGAACGCCCCTACGCGGACGACTTCTATCACCCGTTTGCCTGGCGTGGGTGGTGGGACTTCGGCACCGGCGCTCTGGGCGACATGGCCTGCCATACGTTCAACATGCCGTTCATGGGGGTTGGACTGAAGGACCCGGTCTCGATCCAGGCCTGGACGAGCGGCCACAACATGGACAGTTACCCGCAGAAGTCGAAGATCAAGTTCGAGTTCCCGGAGACCGAAGACCGGCCTGCGATCCCCGTCTGGTGGTACGACGGCGGCAACGAGCCGGAGGAATCGCTGCTCAACGGGCAGAAGTTCGAACGCAACAGCAAGGGCGAAACGACCGGGGCCGTCATCGTTTGTGAGGGGGGAGTTCTGTACTCGCCCGGCGATTACGGACAGGGGCTGAAAATCATCGACGCCGACGGCAACGACATGCCGATTCCCGACGTCGAATTCGAGGAATCGCCCGGCCACTTCACCGAGTTCCATCAGTCGATCATCGGCGAGCGCGATCGGGCCACCTCGAACTTCGAGAACTACGCCGGTCCGCTGACCGAAACCATCCTGCTGGGCAACCTGGCCGTCTGGGCGGCTGCGGGCGGCGAGGGCAAGAAGATTGAATGGGACGCCCAGAGCGTTACGGCCACCAATGCTCCGGAGGTGATGCACGTCGTCCGCCGCGAATACCGCGACGGCTGGAGCCTCTCTTAGACGCGGCATGTAGCCGAAGTCGTGAGACTTTGGACGGTCCTCCTGCAAGAACGCACCGCTGAGAGCGGTGCGTTCTCTGTTGCGCGTGCGCCTGTCTGCTCCGAATTTGGTCCGCGTCAACCCGCCCGATCCGCTCCGATCTGCGGCCCATTCGTTCGTGCAACACCGCCCGATGCAACGAGATACGACCCGTCTTGTGGTGATTCAAGAGACCCGGTAGCATCCGCCCCCCTTCAGTTTCCGGCCGGCCGATGGATTACCACCTCAAACCTCTGGGCAAGACCTGCGCCGCCACCGGCGAACCGCTGGAGCCGGGCAGCCGGGTGATTTCCGTCGTCGTCGAGCGGAACGGTGAACTGGAGCGGATCGACTATTCCGAGAAGGGTTGGGACGGGCCGCCGGACGGGACGCTCGGTCAATGGCGGTGCGTCGTCCCGCAACCGGAGCAGAAACGGACCAACGTTCTCGATCCGGACGCGCTGCTGGGATATTTCGAGCAGCTCGTCGAGGACGCCAATCCGGCGACCGAAAAACTGAGGTACGTGGTGGGGCTGTTCCTGCTGCAGAAACGGCGGCTGAAACTGGATGGATCGGTCCTCCGCGACGGCCGGGAATTTCTGGAGTTCTCCGGCGTGCGAGGCGAAGGACCGTACGAGGTCGCCAATCAGGAGTTGGGCGAAGATGAGATCAATGTGGTTCAGTCAGAGATGAGCCGGCTGGTCGACCAGGAGTGGAACGCCGCCTGAGACGGGACCGGCGACATAGAAAAGTCAGCGCCACGGACGGCGCCGATTGCGAATCGACAAGGGGATGGAATCCGCCATGCTGCGAAGAGCCGTCGCGCCGCTGCTGATCGCCGCTCTTCTTGCGCAATGCGGCTGCCAGTTCTGGAGCAGATTCAAGGGCATCGGCCATTCGCCCGCGCCGTGCACATTTAACGCAGGCGCGACGTCGCAGGAGGTTGTGGCGCACGTCAACCGCAACGTCGCGCCGCCCGACGCCACGCCGCCGCTGACGGCCTGGCGGTCGACCGGCGTGAAGATGAAGGTGGGCGGCTTCCCGAGCGTCAACGGAACGATCGCCGTCGAGGCGCCGCACCGGCTCAGGATTCAGGCCGCGATGCCGGTGACCCAAGCGGACGTGGCCGACATCGGCGCGAACGACGAAGAGATGTGGTTCTGGAACTCCCAGGACAAGCGCGTGATCGCCGTCAAGCATGAGGATCTGCCTTATGCGATGTCGCAGATGCAGTTGCCGCTGGAACCGGAATGGCTGATGGAAGTTCTGGGGGTCGCGCCGCTCGACCCCGGAGAATTCGAACTGGTGCGGCCGGTGACCGACGCCGGTCACATCGACCTGGTGGCCGAACGGACCATGCCGACCGGCCAGGTGGTGCGGCGGATTGTTCGTGTCGACGCGTGTCACGGGCGGATCATGGAGCATCGGCTGGAGACGAGCGAGGGAGACCTGATCGCGATTGCGCGTTTGAGCGACTACCGTTCCGACCCCAGCGGGCAATACACGCTGCCGCACACGGTTGATCTGTACTGGCCGGCGTCGCGGATGAATCTGACGATGCGGATCACCGGCAGCATCACCGCCAATCCGCCTGCCGCGTCGGACGCGCTGTGGACCATGCCGAATCGACCCGACTCGCCCCGGTTCCGGTTGGGGCGTCCGCCGGGAACGCCGGTGCGCCGGTCCAGCATGGAGCAGCCGGTGCTCCGGTCCGGCATGGAGCAGCCGGTGCTCCAGCAGAATGCCGTCCCCTTCGACTATGGAGGATCGTCGGCTCGCCCGTTTCCAGCCAATTGACCGGTCAGCCCGCGAGTTCTGAATCAGATCGTCAGCCAGCGGTCACGTGACGCCACGTCCCACGTGCCGATGACCGCGCCGTCCGCGACCACCCAGGCGTGCTTGTGCAGGGCGGAGGTCGGGCAGATGTGCCGCGGTATGGCGAGCGTGACGTCGCCCGGCGACCACCTGGCGGCCTGGGCGGTCTCGACAACCAGGTGCTCTTCGTTCTGCAGCACCTGCTCTGCGTCGGGAATGTCCGGCAGCAGGACGCGGGAACCCATCGGCGGGTCCGACGCAACTCCCTTGGTGCCGACGTCGAACGTGACGCGGTTGGCCGTCGGCCGGCTGATGACGCGCGTCAGCACGAGGGCTGCCGGCCGGAACGGCGACAGGTCGGGGAACTTCTCCCCGTATCCACAGTCGTGGAAAACGCAGGTGCCGGGGCTGAGTTCCATCGTCGGCTCGGTGAGGCCCGCATAGACCGGAAAGGTGGGCGTTCCCCCGCAGACGAGCCTCGGCACGGGCAGGCCCTCCGAGACCAGCCGGTCGCGAAACGACAGGGTGCGTTCCCACTCCTGCAGAACGCCCGCGCGGCGCTCCTCGACGTCGGAGATGCCGAGATGCCCGTCGTAAATGTGGAAGCCGCCGGGAACCACGCCGGGCAGGTCCGCAATCATCCGGTACAGGTCTCGCGCGGCGTCCCCGACCTCAAGGCCGGTCCGGTGCCGGCCGGGGTCGACGTCGAGCAGCACTTCGATCTCCCCGCCGGCCGACTGCATTGCCTCCGAAAGCTGTTTGAGAGAAGGAACGTCGTCAGCCGTCACCGAAAACGTCACGTCGGGGAACGCCTGCCGATACCGGACGGCCCGCTGGATGTTGGGGCCGACCAGGTTGTAGGCGAGGAAGACGTCTTTCACTCCCGCTTCGGCCAGCATTTCGGCTTCGGCGAAGGTGGCGGCCTTGTGCTTCTTGATCCCCCGCTTGAGCTGCATTCGCGTGACTTCGTGCATCTTGTGCGTCTTGCAGTGGGGCCTGAGCCGGCCCGCGTCGCCGGCCATCTCGATCATGGCGTCAATGTTCGCGGCGACCAGGTCGCGGAAGACGACCAGCCCCGGTGAGATGATCTGCGAAGGGTCGTCAATGCGGTAAACAGCGTCCATGAATTACCAAAGGTCCAATCGACGTGACGGTTGAACAGAAGGGAACGAAGGCAAGCAAGGGGCGTCGGTCCCTCTCAGGCGAGAACAACGAAAGGCGAGCGGCCGGCGTGAGCCGGCCGTTGCCTTCGATGCAATTGACGTGCCTCGACGAACCTACGGCAGTTCGATCGTCTTGAGCGTCGTGTCGCCGCCTTCACTCTGGATAATGACGACGGCGTGCTCTTCGCCGAGCCGGTCGAGTTGAATCGCGCCGGCCAATTCTTCGATCTTCTCGAAAGGCTGCCCGGCTGTTCCGCCGCCTTCGACGCGCTCGTTGATGCCGGCGTTCTCGGCGAGGTCCGCCGTGCTGATCTTCATTGTGCCGCGCTCAGGGTTACTGTTGATCATCAGCAGGTAGTCTTCGCCGTCCTTCCGGTAGGCGATCATGTCCAGCGGACGATTGCGATTTCCGAGTTCAGCGACCGTGGTGCCGCGGATTTCACCCGTTTCGATCTCGGAAAGCGGGAAACGGACCAGCGGCGTGCAGACGAAGCCGGCCAGCAGGTTCGGTTCGCCGTCGACGATGAACGGCACGAAGGTCCGCATTGCGGCGTAGTCTTCCTCTCGGCCGTGCGCGCCGTGATAGATTTCCAGGCTGGCGCCGGCGTTGTCCTCGGCAAAGGGGAACGCGAACGACCAGACGTGCGAGGGCGATCCCCTGGTGCTCAAACCGGAGACGAGCAACTGACCTTCTGCGAAGGCCAGATCGGTGATCGCGTCGCTTCGCTGGTTCCGTCGCCGCCGTCCCTCGCCGACCACTTCATCGGGCGGAGGACTCGGGAGATCGACAGACGAGTAGGGGACGTCCTGCATGGCGAACTCCGAGAGTTCGCCGTCGGGTGAGATGCGGACAAGCGCCGGTCCGTCCGGGCCGGAGACAGAAACAAAGATCGCACCGCTGAGCGGGCTGACGGCCAGATCGGCGATCTCAACGCTGCCTGAGTCGGCCCCCAGCAGTTCCGCGATCTTGACGTTGAGCCCGTCGATCGCGACCGACACTTTGTCGGGATCGCCCGACTTCTCGCCGGTCTGCACAGCGACGATCCGGGCCGCTTTCGTGTCGCCGATGAACAGGATTCCATCGGGACCGAAGGCCAGAACGGACGCCGACTGCAGTTCGGGCGTCCCCTTTTCGAGTCCATACGCATCCGCCGCGTGGCTTGCCGACGCAGACAGCGCCAACAGAGCAGCGGCAACCAGGCCGCACAGTGTGTTTCCTTTCATCGCTCAGCTCCCATGGAATTCCGGGTGTCAGTGGAGGCCTCCGCCGCCTGCATGCTACCGGCGGGACGGACGAGGAAACAAGGAAGCGTCGCTGCCAGTGACCCGCAGGGCTCTTCGCAGTTCGGGGTTCGCGGGCCTGTTGACGAATGGACACGTTGTGGCGGCTTTGTGGGCAGCAGGGCTCAGAAACGCCTCACCGCGCTGTATGCTGTTTGCATCGTGAATACCAGGAATTCCGCCTGCCGGCTGGTTGTTCAGTCATTCGGTCGCCCTTCGGCGCAATACTTGCTATCACTGTGGGAAGAATGAGCCGGTTGCATTGCAGCAACCGGCAGAAAACGGCCCCGAGGAGCCAAACACGATGCCGACCACAAGTCCCTGGTTTGTCACGGCCCGGCTGATGTCCGAGATTCGCGCCGCATGTGCGCGCGCCGAATCGGCGCGCCCTCTCGCGAATGAGCGTGACACGCAGTCGCATCGGGGCAGCGAAAAATTGCTCAAGCGATCTCAGTCGGCCATCACGGCGAAATGACTGAGATTTCCACAATGCCGACAGTCGAGCAGATTTCTCTGCCGCGTGCCCGCGTCAAGCGGTTCTCGGGCTGTTGAGCGCAAAATCGTTGGCACGGACTCGCCAAGCGCTCCAACGGCCGTTGCACCGGGTCAGTCGGCGCGGTCTGAGGCTTCCGCTTCGCCGGCCGGTCTCGGGTTGAGCGGGCGAAAGTACTTCATCGAACCGCGGACGACTCGCTTGCGTGGAAGGAACCGCTGCAGGAGCGTGAGCAGGTGGTTTCGTGCGCCCGGAATGCAGACCGGGCGTTTCTTGCGGAACGCGCGCAAGGCGGTGCGGACGACCCGCTCTGGGCTGTGCGAGGGGCGTTTCTTCAGCCATCCACTGACGCCGGCGACCTCGAAGAGTTCCGTGCGCGTGGTTCCGGGGCAGAGGGCCATCACGTGGACGCCGCGATCGCGAAGTTCCGCCCAGAGCGACTCGCTGAGATGCAGGATGTATGCCTTGCTGGCGGCGTAGACTCCCATATAGGCGACCGGCTGGAATCCGGTGAGTGAGGAGACATTGATCACTCCCCCGTCGCCCTCCTCAAGCATGGACGGCAGGGCCCGGTAGGTGAGGTCGGTCACAGCCGCCACGTTGAGCCGGACCATCTCGAGCAGTTTCTCGCGGGAGGCCCGATCGACCTCGCTGACCTGTGAGAAGCCGGCATTATTGACGAGAATATGCATCCGGATGTTCCGGGAGACGATTTCGTCCCAGAGTCGCCGGGGGGCGTCGGGCTCAGAGAGATCGAGTGGAATCAACTCGGTTTTGGCGCCATGCCGGAGGTCGAGTTCCTCGGCGAGTTCGCGCAGGCGATCTTCGCGGCGCGCCGTGAGGACGAGGTGCATGCCGCGAGCGGCAAGCTGTCGGGCGAACTCGGCTCCGATTCCGGAGGAAGCGCCGGTAATGAGGGCCCAGCGATCGACGAGTGAATCAGGCAAGAGTCGCCTTTTCTTGCGAAACGATGAATCGGCCGCGATCTTAGCACAGACGGCCGGTTCGGGGACAACGGCAGAGCAGAAGATCACCGTGCGTGAGACGTTTTTCCTTACGACCCGGACGTGCGATCTGGTTCGTGCCGGCAGGCGGTGGAAAGGAATTCGACAGTGAGAGCTTTGACGCGGAGCGAGGTGCGGGAGGTGGACCGGAGGGCCGTCGAGGAATTCGGCCTGCCCGGAATCGTCCTGATGGAGAACGCCGGCCGCGGCGCGGCGGAAAGTCTGCTGAATGAGGGCGTGTCGGGCCGCGTCGTCATTTGCTGTGGAAAGGGGAACAACGGCGGCGACGGGTTTGTCATCGCCCGGCATCTCGAGAATGCGGGGGTGGACGTGCAGGTGCTGCTGTTCGCGAGCGGGGAGGAGGTGCAGGGCGACGCGGGCGTCAACCTTGGGGTGCTAAAGCGAGCAGGCACGCCGTTGGAGGAGACGGCCGACGTCACCGACAGCCGCCAACTCGACGAGTGGCTTTCCCGGGCGGAGTGGATCGTCGATGCTCTGCTGGGGACCGGGATACAGGGAGAGGTGCGAGAGCCGTATGCGAGCATCATCGAGGCGATCAATCGATCGGAGTCGCGCGTGCTGGCCGTCGACTTGCCGTCGGGCCTGGACTGCGATACGGGCCGGCCGCTTGGTCCCTGCATCCGGGCGGAGCGGACTGTGACGTTCGTGGCGGCGAAGGCCGGATTCGACGCCAGCGGGGCAGAGAGATTCACCGGCGCGGTGGAGGTGGTCGGCATCGGCGTGCCGCGTCGCATGTTGACAAGTGCGGAATCGTGAGCAGAATTGACGATTGGGCCAGGTTCGCAAGTGCAGTGCCGATGAAGCGGCGCGCACCCCTGCGGGCCGCGCCTCAACAGGCGGATTTTCAACTCAAATTCAGAACACAACGAATCGGGATCGCGTCCAGGTGTCCGGCGACGTTGTTCGGACTTGATCCCGGATTGTGAAACAGGTGCGAAAGAGGGAGGGTTCGATTATGGCATTGATCCGTCGCAATGGTCCGTGGTTGCTCACGCTGGTTGCGGGGCTCTGTCTGGGGGCGGGAGCGGTCAGTTTTTCGCAGGCGGTACAGCCGGGGAGTGAACCGGAGGCGCCGCAGGAGCTGTCGGTCGCCTTTCGCGGCGTCGCACGAGACGTGCTGCCGGCGGTCGTCTCGATCGAGACCCGGACGAATGCCCGGAAGCTGGCGGCCGAGCCCGGAGATAGTGAAGACCAGGAGTTCGGCGCGCCAGGAGATGATTTGTTCCGGCGGTTCTTCGGCAACGACCCGCGGTTTCGTGAATTCCTGGACCAGATGCCGCGGGAACTGCCGCCCACAGAGGGCCGCGGATCGGGTTTCATTATTCGCGAAGACGGCGTGATCCTGACGAACAGTCACGTCGTGGAGGGGGCTGACCGGGTGATCGTGCATCTCCATGACGGAAACCAGGTGCAGGCGGAATCGTGGGTGTACGACCCTCGTTCGGACGTGGCCGTCATCCGCATCAAGTCCGACACCCCGCTGCCGACGGTTCCGCTGGGCAACAGCGACGAAGCAGAGATCGGCGACTGGGTGCTGGCGATGGGAAACCCGTTCGACGTGGGCGTGACGGTGACGGCGGGCATCATCAGCGCGAAGATGCGCGGACCGGGAATCAACGAGCGGGAGAATTATCTGCAGACCGACGCTGCGATCAATCCCGGAAACAGCGGCGGACCTCTCATCAACATGCGGGGTGAAGTGGTCGGCATCAACACGGCGATTTCGACGCGGAGCGGAGGCTATGACGGCGTGGGCTTCGCGATTCCGGTGAATATGGTCCGGTGGGTTTCCGATCAGTTGATCGCCGACGGGCGGGTTCGCCGCGCCTATCTCGGAGTTCAGTTGCAGTATCTGGATTACGAGTTGCGTCAGGGGTTGAACGTGCCGGTCGGACGCGGCGCGCTGGTTGTGGACGTCATGCCGGGCACTCCCGCGGCGAAAGCGGGGTTTGAGGTCGGCGACGTCGTGCTCGAATTCAACGGCAAGCCGATCGCGAACCGCAGCGAGTTGCAGGATACCGTGGAGGCGCTCGAAATCGGTCAGACCTACGAAGCAGTCGTCCTGCGGGACGGCGAAGAAACGTCGATCGATGTGACGCTGGAAGAGATGCCGAGCGATTTCACACCGGCCCTGCGTCGCGGGTTGAAGGACGACGAGAGCGCGCCGCCGGCTCGTGAGAACGCAATGTTCGACGAACTCGGACTGCAAGTGAGCGAACCGGACGAGACGCTCACAGAGAAGTACGGACTCGAGGCCGACGTCGAGGGCGTCGTCGTCACCTCGGTGAAGGCGGGGAGTCCGGCGGCGGAGCGGGGGATTGAACCGGGCGACGTCATCGAGAAGGTGGGCGGCACGGCGGTTTCTACGGTGGAGGAGTTCCGCAGCGCCGTTGAAAAGCGCTCGCTGGAGTCGGGCGTGGTGCTGCTGATCCGCAGAGGCGCTGCCTCGCAGTTTATCGTGCTGAAAGCTGAATAGCCCGGGTAATTTCGTAGCGCACGCTGCCAGCGTGCGTCACCGTTGACGTGGCGTCGGCGTGCAATCGGTTCGAAAAGCGCGGCGATTTCGGCAACTTTTCGATAACCTCATCTTTGGCAAAGACTCATACAGAACCGGGCCCTCGTTATGAATAATCCGGCGTCGAGGCGTACGGCGCGATTGTCGGCGGCGCGATCCTGACGCTGAGACGCGAAAATGCAGAGATGCGCAACGAATCGACGCGAGGTTGCGTCAGGACCAACGGAGCGAGTTCAACGCCCGACCGCCTGCCCGATTCCGGTTCGGCATGTCGTGGGGCGTGCGCTATTTGCTGAAAAACAGACTACTCTTGACGCCGAAGGTGTGGCAGACCGATTCGACCTGTTCGCGGTTCAGCTCTCGCTTGCCGGAGAGGATTTCACTGACGACCGATTCCGAAATCGCCGTGCTTGCGGCGAGATCTTTCTGGCTGATTCCGTTGGCATCTATCAAGTGGCGGAGCACGTCGGCGTCGGACGCCAGCGCGATCGGTTGTTCCGTTGATTCGTAGGTATGGATCAGTTGGGCGAGCACGTCGAGATAGTCCTGCGCACCCGCGTCAAGCGACTCTCGATCGAGCAAAGCATCGACCATCGCAATGGCGGCATCGAGTTCGCTGTCGGAATGAATCGGTCGGAGACGAAACTCGCGGACCAGATCGGGATAGGAATCCCCGACAACGCTGCCTGTCACCGTCTCTGCACCAGGCGTATTCATAGTTTCATTTCGTCGTATTCGGTGCGCGTGACCACGTGCCGCAGATAGATCTTCTTACGGTTGAAGTGAATGTGGGCCACAATCCGGCACGCGTTGCCGTGGACGCGAAATACGGCATACTTGCCGACGAAGCTCGTGCGATTGAACGTGGCAGTCACCTCGTGCGGATTCTCCCAGTCACAGTTTTCGACCACTTTGAGCCAGGCCCGGAGAGCCTGTTCAGCTTCAGGATGGACGGCCCAGAACTCGCGCAGCTTCTTTTGCGAAATCACATGCATGCACCGCGCTTTCGATTGTTCGATGCGACTGATGTTCGCGACGATTATACTCGGGAGTCGGGAAACCCCGATGGGAAATCTGGAAGGCGGAGTCCAGGTTCTACGTAACGGAAAACCAGATAATCACTTATGTGATTCGCAGGGTGCGAATTGGCGAGGGGTGGCTTGCACCTGCAATGGCAGAATTCAGAACGATCAGTCCCGTCTCTCGTCCCGTGTGCGGGGTGATCCGGCCGCCGGGGTCGAAAAGCCTGACGAACCGGGCGCTGGTGCTGGCTGCGCTGGCGGAGGGGGAGTCGCGTCTGACGGGCGTCCTCGACAGCGACGATACGCGAGTAATGATCGAGAGTCTGCGGCGACTCGGGTTGGGAGTGAATCAGGACATCGATGGTTGCCGTGTCGAGATAAAGGGGGGAGGGGGAAGAATCCCGGCAGACGAAGGCGACCTGGAATTGCAGAACAGCGGCACGAGCATTCGGTTTCTGACGGCGTTGTGCTGTCTGGGGCAGGGCGTCTACCGGCTGGACGGAAATGCACGGATGCGGGAACGTCCGATTCAGCCGCTGATCGATGCGCTCGAGTCCTGGCAGGTCGACGTACGGAGTGAGCACGGCACCGGTTGTCCACCGGTGCTGGTGAGAGCGAATGGCCTGCGCGGCGCGACGATTCAAGTTTCAGGCGAAATCTCGAGCCAGTACTTGAGCGCGCTGTTGATGGTCGCGCCGTGTGCGGACGGGAACGTCGCGATTGAGGTGCAGGGGGAGCTTGTTTCGCGTCCCTATGTGGACATGACTCTGGCGGTGATGCGGTCGTTCGGCGGACGGATCGAGGAGGCGGAGACCGGGCGGTTTCGAACAGAGGGCGGCGGCTACCGGGGAACCGATTACAAGATTGAGCCGGATGCATCGGCCGCAAGTTACTTCTTCGCGGCCGCGGCCGTGACGGGGGGCGAAGTGACCGTGCAGGGGCTGTCCAATGTTTCGCTGCAAGGCGACATCGGTTTCGTCGACGTGCTCGAGAACATGGGCTGCACTGTCGACTGGGGGGAAGATGCGGTGACGGTGCGGGGGGGCGAACTGCGCGGCGTCGACGTGGACATGAATGCGATCAGCGATACGGCCCAGACGCTGGCGTGTGTTGCGCCGTTCGCAGTCGGTCCAACGCACATCCGAAACGTCGAGCATATGCGGGCCAAGGAAACGGACCGGGTGAGCGCTCTGGTGACCGAGTTGCGAAAGCTCGGTCTGGACGCCAGAGAGCGAGCGGACGGTTTGACGATTGTTCCGGGTGAGATGCATGCGGCTGACATCGCAACCTACGACGATCACCGGATGGCGATGAGCTTCGCGATTCTCGGTTTGCGACAACCGGGCGTGCGGATTCTCGACCCGGGGTGCACTGCCAAGACCTATCCGAATTACTTTGCCGATCTCGACCGGTTGTGCGTGGGGGCGCGATGAAGGGCGCGGCGACTCGACATCGATCGGCTGTGGCGGATGCGCGGCGGCTGGCGTACGACGCGCTGATCGCCGTCGAGCAGCGGCCGGTGTTCGTCAACCAGGTGCTGGACGAGCTGTTCGCCGCGCGCAACCCGGCCGCAGACGACCGCCGCCTGGCGCGGGAGATCGCGGCGGGAGTCGTCCGTCGCCGGCAGACGATTGACACGCTGCTGAATCATCACACGGCGCGTCCTCAGGCCGAGATTGAGCCGGAGCTATGGACGCTGTTGCGGGTCGGTATCTATCAACTGGTCTTCCTGACGATCCCGGCGCATGCCTGCGTGCATGAGACGGTCGAACTGGCGCGGCGGCTGAACCGTGTGCGATGGACGCGGTTCGTGAACGGCATCCTGCGTTCGGTGCAGCGCGATTTGACGGATGAGTACGGGGACGCGCCGAGGAGCGACGCGGTGCCGCTGGTTGATCTGGAACCGGAGTCATTGAGCGTGACCCACCGGCGATTGGGGAGTTCCGTCTTCCCGCCGCCGCAGGACGACATCGCGGCCTATGTCGCGCAGGCCTTCAGTCTGCCGGGATGGCTGGCCGAACGGTGGAATCGTCAGGTCGGCGGGGACGAGCTTGTTCGGCGGGCGACGTGGTTCACGACGCCGGGACGGATGTCGCTGCGCGTGAATCTGCTCAAGACGGACCGTGACACCGTGCTGGAGGTGCTGAGGACTGCCGGAGTGGATGCATCCGCGGGGGAATGGCCCGAAGCGATCCGTTTGGGGCAACTTGTTCGGGTCGAAAACATCCCGGGATTCGCCGAAGGGTGGTTCAGCGTGCAGGATAAATCGGCGATGGGGGCGGCTCATCTCCTCGATCCCCAACCGGGCGAACGAGTGCTCGACCTGTGCGCGGCCCCGGGGGGAAAGACGGCGCATCTGGCCGAGCGGATGCAGGATTCGGGACGCATCCTCGCGGTGGATGTCGATGAAAACAGACTGAACCTCGTGCAGGAAGGGGCGCAGCGACTCGGTTTGAAATCGATCGAAACTCGTCTCATCAGGCCGGATCTCAGTGATCTGTCCGATGAGTCGTTTGATCGGGTTCTGGTGGACGTTCCGTGCTCCAACACGGGCGTGTTAGGAAAACGGCCCGAGGCGCGGTGGAGGATTTCTGCGGACGGCATCTCAGAACTTTCGCAATTGCAGCAGCGATTGTTGCAAGGGGCGGCCGCGCGACTGGCGACGCCGGGTCGGCTCGTCTATTCGACGTGCAGCATTGAGCTGCAGGAGAACGAAGAGGTTGTGGCGGCCGTGCTGCGGGAGAACGCGGGATTGCGGCTGGCGTGCGAGCGGCGGCATGCACCGGGGCAGCCGGGGGACGGGGGGTATCAGGCGGCGATTGCACGGGTGGCGTGAGGAACGTACGGAAACCGCCGGAGCATGCACAGCAGGGGAAAGGAAGGACAGGATGCCGGGTGCAGAGTGCGGGGGTGTGGCTTGTTGGTCGGAACCGGACGGTCCTCGTGAGTTGGAACGGTGAGATGCCGCTGATTCTGGAGGGAATCTGTACGACGCGGAACGAGGACGGGACGGTGAACGTTGCGCCGATGGGTCCGATTGTCGATGGCGATTCGTTTTCGCGACTGGTTCTGCGACCGTTTCAGTCGTCGACGACCTATCGGAACCTCGCGCGCATGCGGTGCGGAGTGTTTCACGTGGTTGACGACGTGCTGCTGGTAACGCGGGCGGCGATCGGCCGGCTCGAGCAGATCCCCGAAACGTTCCCCGCGCGGAAGATTGACGGGACCGTCCTGGCCGACGCCTGCCGGTGGTATGAGTTCCAGGTGGCGGAACTTGACGATTCGGAGGAGCGGACGCGGATCGAGGCGGAGATTGTGCATCAGGAGCGATTGCGGGACTTCTTCGGATTCAACCGGGCCCGGCACGCGGTGCTGGAAGCGGCCATTCTCTGCACTCGATTGCATCTTCTGCCGCGAGAGGACGTGCTGGCGCAGATGGACGCGCTGCGCATCCCGGTTGCGAAAACGGCCGGATCGCGCGAGGTCGAGGCGTTTGAATTGCTGCGTCGATACGTCGATGAAGCGGAGTGACCAGGCGGGATGATCGAACGGGTGACAGTGACGACGGGCAGCCGGTTGCACTTCGGTCCGCTGGCGGTGAGGCCGACGACCGGTCGCGAGTTCGGCGGAATCGGGCTGATGGTCGATGAGCCGCGTTGTCGGGTGACCGTCAGTCGCTCGGAAACAGACGAGGTGATCGCGAGCACCGAATCAGCGCGGGTTGCCGGTTGGCTGCAGCGCTATCGAAATGCGACGCGTCAAGCGGCGGCGGGGCGCCGGATCGAATTGAGCGAGTCGATTCCCCGTCACAGCGGATTCGGTTCGGGGACGCAGACCGCCTTGGCAGTGGCGACGGGGCTGGCTTTGCTGGACGGTGAAGCGAATGTCGCGAGCGATGAGTTGGCGCGGCGGGTGGCACGCGGCCGACGATCGGCCGTCGGCATTCACGGCTTCGAACAAGGTGGGTTTCTGGTCGACGCCGGGAAGCGGGAGCGCGACGCGGTGGGCGAATTGACGTGCCGGATGGGCTTTCCGGAGGGGTGGCGGTTCGTGCTGATTACGCCGGGGTCGGGGACATCGATGACGGGGCAGTCGGAGCAGACGGCGTTTGAGCGTTTCCCGCCAATGGAGGCGGCGAGGACGGACCGGCTCTGCGGGATCGTCGTTCGAGAAATTCTGCCGGCGCTGCGCGCTGCGGATCTGGAAGCGTTCAACCTCGGTGTGGAGGCGTACGGGCGGATTGTGGGTGAGTATTTCGCGGCGGCTCAGGGTGGAGTGTTTGCCGACGAGCGGGGAGAAAGACTGGCGGCAGCCGGGGTGCGGGGCGTGGTGCAGACGTCCTGGGGGCCGACCTTGTGCGTGTGCCGGCAGGATGTGGACTCGGCGACGACGTTGTCCGAGTCGCTGCAAGGGGACCGGGAGTGGCGTGATTGTCGTGTGCGGGTGGTGCGGGGGATGAATTGTGGTGCGGAAGCGAACGCGCGCCGGCGTTGAGTGGCATTCGGCTTGACAGACAGGCGCGAAACGCCGCATGATAGTCAGGTAACATTCACTGATTGACCTGACGACGGGAAAAGCAACACCTTGCGGTGTTGTCGCAATACAGCCGACTGAAACGACGCTACGGCCGGGTGTTTACGGGCGAATCGAGTCGGGAAACGGGGGGGATTCTCGCCATCGGCCGGAATCCTTCTCGGGATCTCATCGGCCGCGGCGTATGTACTTTCAGTGGCTGCATGTTTCTCGTGGTCTAATCGATTGAGGGTTCCACCATGCTCGGGCGCAGACGCGGGTTCACATTGATTGAGTTGCTGGTCGTGATTGCCATCATCGCGATCCTGATCGCATTGTTGCTGCCGGCCGTGCAACAAGCGCGCGAAGCGGCGCGGCGCACGGAGTGCAAGAACAATCTGAAGCAGATCGGCCTGGCGCTCCACAACTACCACGACAGCTTCCTCATGTTCCCCCCCGGGCAGATTGCGAATCGGTTCTTGAGTAACAATATCGGAAACTATGCATCGCCCGACGAACCTCGGACGATGTTGAACGTGAACAACGGGGTGGCGTTTAATCCGCTCGGTCTCCACGGGACGAGCTGGATGGTGTTCATCCTGCCATACATCGATCAACAGAGCATCTACAGCTTCTGGAATTTCGACCAGAACGTCCGGACCAACGGAGACCTGCCGCGGCTCACAACCGATCTGACTCCGATTTCTCCCGCGAGAACCGAAATCAAGCTGTTTTATTGCCCGAGCCGCCGAGTCAGCATGAAAGCCACGGAGGATTACCTGTTGTGCGACCGGATTGACAATCCGGACTTCACGCAGCCGGTACAGGGGGTCGGTCCCTGGACGAAGGGGGGGAACGACTATGCGGGGTGTCTGGGATCGGGGATCGCCTTCGCCGACGCCCAGGCCGCCCGGCAGACTTATCTGTTGACCCCCGCGCAACTCTCGGCAACGGTCGTGAACAACTTTTCGCCCTACACGCAACACCCGTTCCACAAGGGAATTTTCGGGGTCAATTCGAATACCGCCATCCGAGACGTTCAGGACGGCACGTCGAATACGATCCTGTGCGCAGAGCGTGTTCTGTTCAAGGTGAAGCTGCCGCCAAACCGCTGGAGCAGCGACGGGTGGTATTGGGGCGGTCCGGCGACGCTCTTTACGACGCGTGATTCGCCGAGCCGGCGCGATCACTTCGACGAGGCCGGGAGTGAACATGATAACGGAGTCCACGTATTGCTGGCGGATGGAAGCGTGAAGATGATGGGCGTCAACATCGACCAGCGGACCTGGCGGAATCTGGGGAATATGACGAACAACACGCCTGTGGAGTTCTAACGATCTGCCGGGGTCTTGAATTCGGGCAAGCGGAACCGTGCCACGTCTGACGGATTCCCGGCGGACCGGTTCGAGTTCGGAGTGAGCATGGTGAAGACTTTCCGTCAGCGTCGGCTTCCCGTCGCAATTCAGTCTGCATCAGAGCCGCCGGTGTCGGGTTTTCCGTCGGGACCGTCCAAGATCGACCGTCGATGACAATACGTTACACGTGTGAGAAATGCGGTTCGGTCCTCAAGATCAAAGACGAACTGTCGGGAACGGACGGTCGCTGCCCGAAGTGCAAAACGAGTTTCACGGTTCCCGACGCGGTGGCAGAGGCCTCCGCCCCCTCTGAAAGTCGCGACGCGCCGGGTGGAGCTTCCGAAGACGCCGAGTTCGATCCGGTCTCATTCCTGATGGACGGCGACGCGGGGTCTTCGCAGCCGGCCGCCGCATCGGCGGCGGAGCCGCCCGAAAAGTCCGGGAAACGCCGCCTCCGCAAACGACCGGCTGCGGAAGTCATGGACGACCCGGTTGAGAATTCCCCAACAACCGAGAGTCCTGCTGAACCCCCCGAGCCGCCGCCGCGCCGGGAGTCGCGGCGCAGCAAACCTGCGGAAGCCTCGTCTGCCGCCGGCAGCGCCCGGAAAATGCTGAGCGCCGACGCCGCGAATAATGCGCGGGATCTCCTGACGAAGTCGATGGAGGAAAGCCGTGTTCGAGCGGCGGAGATGCCGGAAGAGCCGGAGGCGCCGGGCATCGACTATGTGCAGATGGTGCGCGAACTCGGTTTTCGAGTTGCGCCGATTGCCATCGGGTGCGTGCTGGCGATTCTGGGCGCATTGTGGCTCGGTTATCACCTGACCGGGGGGGGAGTTGATTATCCCGATCTGGCGAGCGTTCGGGGGGTGGTGACCAAAGAGGGGCAACCGGTTGCCGGCGCCACGGTGAGGTTCGAACCGCTGGTGATCGAAAAGGATGGTTTGCGGCAGGGCACGGCCGCCGGAACGACGGACGAAAACGGAAGGTACGAGTTGTACTACCGCGAGGGGGTGGAAGGCGCCGTGGTCGGCAAGAACCGGGTGACGATCAGCAAGATGCTGGAGAATGGTCGCGACCTCGTTCCGCCGATGACGGACTTCGGATTCGGATCGAACATCGTCCGTGAGGTCGAAGAGGGCTCGAACACGTTTGATCTCGAGATCCCGTCGAACCCCTGACAGACGGCATCGCCGCAGAGTCACGGTCAAGATGTTTCAGATGCTCTTCAACCCCCGGTGACTTGCGCCGCCGGCGTCATCAATGACGCCTCGATCTCCCCAGTGAGTTTGCGGCGGCCATCGTCCGACCACCATGTCAGAAACGTCCGGTGTCGCTCGGTGAGTTCCCGGCGTTGAATTTCGATCAGAGAGTCGACTTCCGCTTCGTGCGACCTGTTCTCCGCCGTGTCGCGGACCTGCCGAAGAATCTCGATGGCCGTGGCCCGGTCGTTGAGATCGCCCAGTTGCTCCTGCATTTGCTTCAGGGCCGCCTTGAGCCGGCCCAGTCTTTCGTCCTGGGGAAGCAGGGCGACCAGCAATTCCAGCGAATAGCGCAACCGTTTTCCCCGAAGACGCATGCGGTGCAACCGGCTGATGTCCGAAAGATCGCAACTCGTTGCGGCGAGGAAACGGTCGACTTCGGGGCGAATCAAAGGCGCCGCAGCGGAGGCAATTGAAGGCTCGGAACCAGAACCCCGCCATCGAAGTCGTTTCTTCAGCCGGGCGAGTTGACCTCGGAAACGCTTCGAATGGATTGAACGGAGCGTCTTCGAGAGTCGGCGGGCTGCCCTGTCCCGTCGACGCCGGAGTTGCGCAACCACCCAGTCCCCTTCAGTTGAACCATCGTGATCGGTCGACTCCGGGGCGGTCCGTTCAATCAGGACGTCCAGGTTGCGAACGTCACCGGCGGCTCGTCTGACACGTCGTAACTCTCTTGAGAGTTTTCGCGCTCGGCGGCGCGGTGTGACCACAGCGAACGTCCGCAGAAAGGCATCAACGCGGCGAGTCGCAATTCTGAGTTTGTGAACATCTTCCGGCCGGGCGTTCTGCCTGACGCAACGGCGGATCGATTCCAGCAAGCGGCGGGCGCGGTCATCGAACAGCAACTTGGCCGCGGGGCGCAATTCCGCCTCGGCTGGGATCGACGTTGCGTCAACAGGGGAGAGGGAAACCTGCACGGGTGCGACTCGTCTTCGTGCTCGCTGTCACGATCCGCGAACTCCAGAACGGAGTCGGATTTCCACCGAAGGCCGCACCATCCCTGGCAAGCTTGCTGCGCGAAGGCGCCGGCGTCGACGTCTAGCCCGCCGCGGCGATGCCGGAAAGCAGGCGAAACCGATGCAACTCTTTGACTTCGACGCCCACCATTTCGCCGCTCTTGGGATTGACGAGCGCCGTCCAGCCGTCGTCGGTATCGACGGCTCGTCGCCAGCCCAGGTGGGAGATGGCGCAGCGAAGGTACTCTTCGGCATCAACGTGTCGCATGGGAGGGGTCGCCTCACGTCCGGTTCCGGTGTCGCTCATCGACGATGTCCATCTTCCTGAAGGGTGGAGCGGGAAGTTCCCGAACGGCCGCCCCGGCTGCTTACCCCGGACATCGTCCCTGGTCCGACGAAAAGCAGCGTACGCCCGGCGGAAACCGGTCGCAAGCCTCGGCAGGCCGGAATTAACAAACCCCTCCAGGAATCTGGATCGGGCGAAAAAACTCCCGCGAATTCGACGCGCGACGTATTTTTCCGGCGTCAGGAACGGGCTGCGGAACGGGCAATTCCCGTGCAGTGGCGAATGGGAATCGAGTCTGGCAAACGGTCCATCCCGTCGAGTGCCTTGTAAATCGTCGACCGCTTCCGCCGCTCCGCTCGCCGCGCGAAATCGACATCGCAGGATGCCGAGCGCTGCCGCTCCTTGCATGCGTGGACAAGAGCTGCACCACTTCTCGGCGTCGCACCCTTCTGCTAAATAGGGAATAAATCAAGCATTCAAGAATTTCTGAATCTGCACGACCGAGCGCGGCCTGCGAATTCCGCGCGGAGTGATCGAGGGAGTTTGAGAGTCATGCCAGAGACCAATCCGTTCCATGCGGCCGCGAAGCTGTCGACCGCTGCCGGCGATTTTACGATCTACAAGTTAACGACGCTGGTCGACGACGGGGTGGGCGACGTCGCGAGCCTGCCTTTCTCGCTGCGGGTGCTGCTGGAAGCGTGCCTGCGAAACGTCGACGGATTCGTCGTCAGTGAAGAGGACGTCGTGAACGTGGCGGAGTGGGACGCCGCGTCGCCGAAGTCGGCCGAGATTCCGTTCAAGCCGGGCCGGGTGGTGCTCCAAGACTTTACAGGCGTGCCGGCGATCGTCGATCTGGCGGCGCTGCGTGCGGCGATGGTGCGGATGGGGGGCGATCCACAGAAGATCAACCCGCTGGTGCCGTGCGATCTCGTCATCGATCACAGCGTGCAGGTGGACCAGTTCGCGACGCCGCTGGCGCTGCAGTTCAACGTCGACAAGGAATTCGAGCGGAACGCCGAGAGGTATCAGTTCCTGAAATGGGGGCAGCAGGCGTTTGAGAACTTCCGCGTGATTCCGCCGGCGACGGGGATCGTGCATCAGGTCAATCTGGAATATCTGGCGACAGGTGTTCTCACCGAAGGGGGGACAGCCTATCCCGATTCGCTGGTGGGAACCGATTCGCACACAACGATGATTAACGGGCTCGGCGTCGTCGGCTGGGGCGTCGGCGGCATCGAAGCCGAGGCGGTGATGCTGGGCCAGCCGATTTACATGCTGCTGCCCGAGGTGGTCGGATTCAAACTGTCCGGCCGGCTTCCGGAGGGAGCGACGGCGACCGACCTGGTGCTGACCGTCACGCAGATGCTGCGACAGCACGGCGTCGTCGGGAAGTTCGTGGAATTCTTCGGACCCGGGCTGGACGCCATGTCCCTGCCGGACCGCGCGACAATCGCCAACATGGCGCCGGAATACGGAGCGACGATCGGGTTTTTCCCGGTCGATGACGAGACGCTGCGGTATCTGCAGCGGACCGGCAGGTCGGCGGAGCAGATCGATCTCGTTGAGCGGTATTACAAAGAGCAGCAACTCTTCCGCACGGCGGAATCGCCGCAGCCGCGCTTCTCCAGCACGCTCGAACTCGACATGTCGGCGATCGAGCCTTCGATGGCGGGCCCCAAACGGCCGCAGGACCGGATTCTGCTGAGCGCCATGCAGCAGCAGTGGCGGCAGGATCTGAGCAATACCTTCGGCAAGTCGGCCCCCACGCAAGACTCGACGCCGCAGAGTATGGCGGATGAGGGGGGCGGAGCGGTGGCGACGGCGACCGCGACAACGGTTGCCGCCGACCCCGGTCTTGACGGCTTGGAAGTCGAGTATGGCGGCGAGCGGTTCGACCTCAAGCACGGGCACGTGGTGATCGCCGCCATCACCAGTTGCACCAACACGAGCAATCCGTCCGTGATGCTGGGCGCGGGCTTGCTCGCCCGGAACGCGGTCGACAAGGGCCTCCAGCGCCAACCCTGGGTGAAGACCAGCCTGGCGCCCGGCAGCCGGGTGGTGACCGAGTACCTGGAGAAATCAGGGCTGGACGCCTATCTCGATCAGCTTGGGTTCAACCTGGTGGGCTACGGCTGCACGACGTGCATCGGGAACAGCGGACCGCTGCCCGATCCGATCGCCGACGCCGTGCAGGAGCACGATCTGGTCGTCTGCTCGGTTTTGTCGGGCAACCGAAACTTTGAGGGCCGCGTCAACCAGCATGTGAAGGCGAACTACCTGGCGAGCCCGCCCCTGGTGGTGGCCTATGCCCTGGCGGGAACGACCGACATCGACCTGTCGACCGAACCGATTGGAACCGGCAGTGACGGGAGCGAAGTCTATCTCAAGGACATCTGGCCGTCGCAGCAAGAGATTGCCGATACGCTGGCGTCGTCGATGTCCCCCGAAATGTTCCAGCGCGAATACTCGCACGCGACCGACGGTCCGGAGGAGTGGCAGCAGGTCGACGCGCCGACCGGCGACCTGTACGAGTGGGACGAAGCGAGCACATACATTCAGGAACCGCCCTTCTTTGTGGACATGCCGGTGGAACCCGCGCCGATCGAGAGCATTTCCGGCGCGCGGTGTCTTGTTTCGGTCGGCGACTCGACCACAACCGATCACATCAGCCCGGCGGGATCGATCAAGGCCGATTCGCCGGCAGGACTGTTCCTGCAGGAACAGGGTGTGAGCAAGTTGGACTTCAACAGCTACGGTTCCCGGCGAGGGAACGACCGGGTGATGACGCGCGGGACGTTCGCCAACATCCGGCTGCGAAACCTGCTCGCACCCGACACCGAGGGCGGAGTGACCGTCTATTTGCCGACGGGCGAACAGAATTCGATCTACGAAGCCGCGATGAAGTACAAGGCGGACGACACGCCGCTGGTCGCTCTTGCAGGCAAGGAGTACGGCACCGGGTCGTCCCGCGACTGGGCCGCGAAGGGGACGTATCTGCTGGGGATCCGCGCGGTGATTGCCGAGAGCTTCGAGCGGATCCACCGGTCGAACCTGGTCGGCATGGGGGTGCTGCCGCTGCAGTTCCGCGAAGGGGAAAGCCGGGAGGCGCTGGAACTGGACGGGACGGAGACGTTCGAGATTTCACTCGACGACGAACTCCAGCCACGGCAGGCGGTGGAAGTCACCGCCCGGAAAGCGGACGGCAGCGAGACGCATTTCGTGACGACCTGCCGGATCGACACGCCTGTCGAGGTCGAGTACTACCGCAACGGCGGGATTCTGCACAAGGTGCTGCGGGATCTCTTGCGAAAAGGGGACTGATTGAACTGCGGAATAGGCCGCTGATGACGCGGGCCTGGCGGGTTGCCGCGGATTGAGGCTGCAAGCGATCCCACCGTTGAGGGCCTCTGAATCGAACGCGAGATGGCGTTGTGGACGCTGAGTTTCTGGCAGGTCGGGCGGAGGTTGGTCGGAAGCGGCTGCTGAAGTACATGGCGCTGTGGTTTACCGTGTCTCTCGGCGTGTTTGTGAGCTATCTGCAGTTCGTGGGAACGGATCGGCTTCCGCAGCAGATTGTTCGTTTCATTCTCACAGTGCTGTTGTTCTGGTGGCTGTACAACGGATCCAACGCGGCGCGGTGGCTTTGCATCGTCCTGTTCTGGGTGGGGGGGACAGTGATGGCGATGCTGGCGCCGGGAATGTTTCGAGTGGACACACTGCGGGGTGTGTCGACCTTCTGCGACGCGCTGGTGATGCTGTTTTTCGTACGGACGCTGATCTGGTCGCTGGAAGTGAAATTGTTTCTGGCGGTCCAGCGGGGAGATCGTCCCGAGATGGCCCGGCTCTCGGAGAAGCTGCTGAGTGAGTGAGCGGGTCGCTGCCGGATTTGCCAGTCTGCCGCGTCATCCGCAGGCGATTCGATCCGAAGCAGTCACTCCGGCCGCCAGGGCTCTGCTCCATTCTCGGGACAGACGAACCTGGCGTCGACGTTTCTGTAGCAGGTTTGGATAAGCGCGCGCATCGCTGCTGTGACATCGTTTGTGAACCACGAAGACACGAAGCCAAGGCACGAGGCCGGGTCCGTGGATTCGTCGGCCTTTGGAATTCACATTGCCTGGCACTTTCCTGGTGTTCTTTGTGCCGTTGTGGTCCGCCAACCGGGCGCGGAAGATCTGAGGGACTTGGGAGGTTTGCCGCAGCGAAGAGTCGCTGTCACGCGGTGCGCTGCGGATTCCAGGCACAACGTGTCCGATCGGTTGGAACGCCCGGCCGGTCAGTTGGCATAACCGCTCATGTAGGGGATTCGCTCGGCGGTTGTTTTGACGGCGTCGCGGTTTTCGACGAGTTGGCTGAGGAAGTCCCACTGCCCGGTGACGAGGGCGTGCCGGGCGCTTTCGGGGATGTCGATCGGGATCGTGGTGTCGCCATCGGTGAGTTGCTTCTTCTCGATGTCGACCGTCAGTTGGGCGGCGGGATCGGCTTTGACGGTTTCGACGAGCTTCTCCAAGTCTTCGCGGGAGGCGGTGACGGCGGGGATGCCGAGCGAGGTGCAGTTGCCGAAGAATATCTCGGCGTAGGATTCGGCGACGATGGCGCGGATCCCCCAGCGCATCAGCGACTGTGGCGCGTGCTCCCTGCTGGACCCGCAGCCGAAGTTGCGGCCGGCGAGGAGGATCTCGGCGTCCTGATGCCGCTCATCGTTGAACGGATGGTTCGGGTCGTGCTCGCGGTCGTCTTTGAAGACGTGGTCGTGGAGACCGTCGAAGCTGACGCAGCGCAGGTACCGGGCCGGGATGATGCGGTCGGTGTCGATGTCGTCGAGGAGGAGATGGACGGCGGTACCGGTGACGGTGGTGATTTCACTGGGCATGTTGCGGGGCTTTCAAACCTTTGGGCCGGGGCTATTCGAGCGATTGAATCGCTTCGTCATCGGGGAACAGCGGCTGCATGACCTCGATGAGGTCGCTGCGGATATCGTCGATTTCTTCTCCACCAACGACCTGATAATTGTGGTAGATCGTGAGAATGTCGCACTCGAAGCAGAAGAACGCATCGACGAGATCGTCATCTCGCTGGAACTCGATTCGCACTCCATACAACGGTTCGCAAGCGACGTCTGTCTCCCAGAAGTAGGCGCCCGGATCAAGCAGCAGAGTTTGAAGCTCCGCGGAGAGATTTTCCGGAACGCTGACGGGTCCAGCCGTCATTTCGTAATCGTCAAACGACTGCTGTGGATAGGACTCGAGACGGTATGCGGTGACCGCTGTGGCGTTCCGGACGGTCTCGATGGCCTGCGAACTGCCGAAGACCTCCTTGATCTGACCGTCGCTCTGCCCGCATCCCATCAGCGACAGGCAGAGCAGCAGCGGAATCAATCGGGGATTCATGGGCATCAGCGGCGAATGCATTTCCGATCAGGCCTCGAAAAACGCCTTGGGATCGCTTGCGAATCCTGGCAGGATGGGAGATGACAAGGTCGCACCCGAGCGAACGTCGCGGGGAGGAGCGTCGGCGACATAGATGTGGACGCCTGCCTCCTCCGGGTCAACAATCCAGACTTCGCGGACTCCCATTGTGAGGTACTCGCTGGTCTTCGCGAGCACGTCGTTCCAACGGTCGTTTGGTGAAAGCACCTCCACGCAGAGGTCCGGAGGGATTTCGAGCCAGCCTTCCGGGAGACCTTCGTCCGGAATTCGATCGGTGCTGATGAAGTAAGCGTCGAGTCCGCGGACTGTGTCGGGGTTGCGCTCCGTGATGACGCCGCTGTCGTTGCAGACGACAGTTCCAGCCTGATTCGCTCTCGCCCATACGCCGACTTCGATAACGACATTGCTGCAGACTTCTCCGTGCCGCCCTCCTGGTCGAACCGTTTCAATCACCACTCCGCGCACGAGTTCGGAGTCCGAATCCGGATGGAGTTTGGCGTACTCCTCGGCAGTCATGAGTGTCGTTTCGGTCGCCATTGACAGGTCTCCTACGACTGGGCGCTATACCAATCTTACACTCCCACCGGTTCGAGCATCTCTCGCACGTCGGTGACGCAGCCGTTGACGGCGGCTGCGGCGACCATGGCGGGGCTCATGAGGAGCGTGCGGCCTGTGGGGGAGCCCTGGCGGCCTTTGAAGTTGCGGTTGCTGGAGGAGGCGCAGATTTCGCGGCCCTGGAGTTTGTCGGGATTCATGGCGAGGCACATGGAACAGCCTGCGGCGCGCCACTCGAAACCGGCGGCTTCAAAGATCTTGTGGAGGCCCTCTTCTTCGGCCTGCTTGAGGATTTGCTGTGATCCCGGGACCACGAGCGCTTTGACGCCGGGGGCGACCTGGTTGCCTTCGGCGATGCGGGCGGCTTCGCGGAGGTCGGAGATGCGGCCGTTGGTGCAACTGCCGATGAAGGCGACGTCGATCTTGAGACCCTGCATCGACTGGCCAGCCTGGAGTTCCATAAAGCTGAGCGCTTCCTGCACCCCGGTCTGTTCTTCCTTGGGGTAGCTGGAGACAGCGGGGATCTCTTCGCTGACGCCGACCGATTGGCCGGGGTTAATCCCCCACGTGACGGTCGGTTCGATATCAGCAGCGTCGAATGTGACCGAGTCGTCGTACTCTGCGTCGGACGGGGAGGCGAGTGAGAGCCACCACTCGGCGGCCTTCTCGAAGGCCTCACCCTGTGGCGCAAAGGGGCGGCCGCGGAGGTATTCGACGGTGGTTTCATCGGGATTGATGTAACCGCAGCGGGCGCCGCCTTCGATGCTCATGTTGCAGACGGTCATCCGCTCTTCCATGGTCATGGCGTCGAAGGTGCTGCCGGCGTACTCGTAGGCGTAGCCGATGCCGCCTTTCACGCCGAGCCGGCGGATGATGTAGAGAATGACGTCCTTGGCGAAGACGCCGGGTGCAAGTTCGCCGTTGACTTCGACCCGCTTCACCTGCGGCCTGTTCATCGCGAGTGTCTGCGTGGCCAGCACATGCGCGACCTGCGAAGTGCCGATGCCGAAGGCGATCGTTCCGAATGCGCCGTGGGTGCTGGTGTGGCTGTCTCCGCAGGCGACGGTGACGCCGGGCTGTGTAAGGCCCTGCTCCGGTCCGACCGCGTGGACGATTCCCTGCCGGTCATCTTTGAGATCGAGCAGGGTGACGCCGAATTCGCGGCAGTTCTTTTCGATGGCCGACATCATCTCCTCGGCCAGGCCATCGGCGAACGGCCGGGCCTGGTTGTCAGTGGGGACGATGTGATCGACCGTGGCGATGGTGCGGTCCGGGTACATCACCTTGAGGCCGCGTTCGCGAAGCATGTCGAACGCCTGCGGGCTGGTGACCTCGTGGATCAGGTGCAGGCCGATAAAAAGCTGCGTCTGCCCGGAGGGCAGCGTCCCGACCGTGTGGAGGTCCCAGACTTTGTTGAAGAGATTGCGTGTGTCGCTCATTGCTGCTGTTTCTCGAATACGAGGATGGTCGGCGGACAGATTCGCAGACATCCGTCAATGCCATGTGGTTCGTGGAAAGGGTAGAATATATCACGCCGCTCGCCGCGGATCGATTGGTCTACAACGGTATCGTGCTGCCAATCTGGGCTCCAGCGTGATCGATCACATTGAATCGCAGCGAAATACTCGTTGAAACTGGTTAGCAACGAGTGAAGAGCAAACAGGGGTAGACAGAAATGAGAATGCTGGAGTTGGAAGTTGAGGGCTTTCGTTCGTTGCGACACGTGACCTGGAAGCCAGATCGGCTCAACGTCGTGATCGGACCCAACGGCAGCGGCAAGTCCAACCTGCTGCGCGTGCTCGAGATGTTGACGACTGCCGGAAGAGGTGGGCTCGGAAAGTATATTCAGCGCGAAGGGGGGATATCCCCGTTGCTTTGGGACGGGCACGTCAATCGACTTCGTTTTCGAACAAAGATGTCGCCCGTAGAGCAACACCGCGATGAAGTACGTGACAGTCTGACTTACGACATCGTGCTGAATCAGGTTGGTAAATCGAGTTCGTACCGGATTAACTCTGAACTGCTGGCGAACTTCTACAAAGTCGAGACCAACGAACGGCCAGAACCGTTCAAACTCTTCGAACGCGAACCGCTTCGCGCGGTGATTTTTGATTCAGAGGAAAAGGCGCTCGTTACGATTGAGGAGAAGCTTGACGAAGAAGAGACTCTCCTGTCAGCTGCAGCGGGTCCGGTTTCAACGAATCCCTATGTTGACGAATTCCAGCAGCGATTTGCGAACTGGCGTGTCTACGAGGATATTCACACTGATCGCGCCTCGGAGATGCGTCAGGCCACGGTGGCACGAAACGAAACGATCGTTGAATCCGGAGGGCAGAATCTCATTGCAGTATTGCACACTCTGTATTCCTCGAATCGTGACTTCAAGAACGAGGTCAACACGGCGATTCGATCCGCCTTCAGTGACGACTTCGAGGAATTGATCTTTCCTCCGGCCGCCGACCAACGGATTCAGTTGCGCGTGCGTTGGCGGAGTTTGCAACGGGAGCAGTCGGCGGCCGACCTCTCCGACGGGACTCTACGCTTCCTGTTCCTTCTTGCGGTCCTGGCGAACCCGTCGCCGCCCCCGCTGATTGCCATCGACGAACCCGAAACGGGGTTGCATCCGTCGATGCTCCCCATTGTCGCGGAATACGCTCGTGATGCGGCACTGCGGACGCAGGTCATCTTGACCACACATTCGCCTGAATTTCTCGATGCTTTTGGAGCAGAGCCTCCCACAACGACTGTCGTCGAGTGGCGCGAAGGCGAGACGCACCTGCGTGTGGTGAGCGGCGACGAGTTGGAATTCTGGCTGCAGAAGTACACGTTGGGCGAACTTTACCGGTCTCGCGAACTGGAGGCCATGACATGAAGTTCGTCCTCCTCGTTGAAGGTGATACCGAGAAACTGGCGGCCGGCGACTTCTTGAGTCGATGGCTCAATCCGCAGCTCGAACGGAACGTCGGCATCCAGGTGGTCCGATTCAGCGGCTACTCTGAACTGCTGCGAAAAGTGGCGACCAAGGCGCAGATGCATCTCGATGGACCGCGTCAGAGCCAAGTCATCGCTGTCATCGGGTTGATCGACTTGTACGGTCCGCACGAATTCTATCCGAGTCACGCGAAGACTGCCGACGAGCGCTATGAATGGGGTACCCGACACATCGAAAAGGAGGTCGGTCGCGATCGATTCCGCATGTTCTTTGCCGTCCATGATTTTGAGGCGTGGTTGCTCAGTCAACCGACGATTTTTCCTTCAGACATCAAGAGCGCCCTCCCCGGAAAGATCGCACAACTGGAGGCCGTCAACTTCGACGAACCGCCGGCAAAGCTTCTGGATAAGGTCTACAAGGCCCGCACACGCCGGAACTACAAGAAGACGACCTACGGAAGAGAGTTGTTCGGAAAGCTCGATCCGGTCGTTGCCGCTCAGAAGTGCCCACGGCTGAGTCAGATGCTTAACGAGATGTTGCGGTTGGCCAAAAGTGCAGGAAATTGAGCGCGACGGAGGAGGAATCCTCGATTCTCGGGATCTCCTTTGACCTCGTCGCGCGGTCGCAGGACGCCGTCTGATGTCGCAACATGCGCTGGCCCGTCTGCCTTTGCGCTAACCAAACTCCTCAATCACCCCGCCGTAGTACCGCATCGGCCCGGCGATGGTTTCGATGAGGAGGGCCCCGTCGTCTTCGATGCCCCGGCACGTTCCGGTGACGGCCCGCGTGCCGTCATTGAGCGTGACGCTGCGACCGGTCAGCAGGCAGAGGGACCGCCAGCGTTCCGCGAGAACGCTTGACGAATGCGCCAAGAGCGACAGATCGGTTTCGAGTCTCTGCAGAATGGCGACGAGGACGTCGGTCAGATCGAGCGGTCTGCCGGCGGATTCACAGAGTGCCGCGCCGCGTTTGCGGACATCGTCCGGTGCGCCGGCCAGCGAATTGTTGACGTTCACTCCGACACCGATGACGAGGCGGTCTTTCACGCCGGGCGGAACTTCAACCAGGATCCCGGCTGCTTTGCGTCCCGACAGATAGACGTCGTTCGGCCACTTGAGCCGGACTTCGTTTGTGGTGACGAAGGACTGGACCGCGTCGGCGATGGCGGAACCGGCCGTCAACGACACTTGAGGGAGACGCTCGATCGGGACTGCCGGCGTTTCGATGATGAGCGAGAAAGTCAGCGCCCCGTCGGCCGCCCACCAGCGATTCGATCCGCGGCCGCGGCCGAACGTTTGCCGCAACGCGGCAATCAACTGGGGTGGAGTCGAACCGGCTGCGATTTTGAGGGCGTGGTCGTTGGTGGAGGGGAGTTCTTCGTGCACTTCGGCCGAGTTGACGTACGTCTCCCGTTCGATGCGGTGCGGATCGATACCGCGCTGGGGGTCAACGTCGGGCCGGGTCATGTCGCTGGCGAGGGTTCGTCGGTGAAGGTCTCATCGGATGACGCCGGGTTCTCGGCGGAATGTCGCGATTCCGGGAAGCCGAGGAGCACCAGTCCCCCGATGGTCAACGCGCTGCCGGTTACGAGCCACGGCGTGACCGCTTCACTGAAGAAAAACACGCCCGCCAGCGCCGCCATGGCGACCTGAACCGAGTTGATCAGATTGACCCGCACCACCTCCAGGTACCGGAATGCGCCGCTGACGGAGAAGAAGGCGATTGCGTTGAAGACGCCGCCGGCCAGCACGGTGGCGATTTGCGAGGCGGGGATTGCTTTCACCTCGTCGATTCCCAACAGAATGACCGCAAGGGGCGCCAGCAGAAACACGCCGGCCGACGAAATAATGACCAGCGTGGCCGAGTGCGACATCCCCTGCTGCAGGCATTGACGGATCACCACTCCCGAGAGCCCGTAGCCGATGCCTGCGCCGCAACCGGCAACAACAGCGAGCGCGACGGTCCACGGTGACGCCTCTTTGAGGATCGACAGCGATGCGGACTCTGCGCCGAAACGCAGCACGACCACGGCGGCGATCAGTATCGCCATCGAAACGGCCGTGCGCGGCGAGATCCGTTCCCCCAGCATCATCCGCCCCAGGATCGCACCGCTGACGATCAGCGAAGCGAACGTGAGCGCAACGGTCAACGCCAGCCCTCCCAGGCTGAGCGCCAGTTGGAACAGCACATTGCCGCAGAACTGCATAATCACGGCCGTTCCGAGCAGCGGCAGGACGAAACGACGCGGCGGCAGAGCGGGGAGTCCGCTGCGGGCCCGCACGGCGACAAGAATCCAGGCCGCCACCGTCGCCGGGACAGCCTTGAGCGAGGTGACGCCGATGGTCCAGCCGAGATCGTGGCGAACAGCGACGTCGCGGAGTGCGATATTCGTGATGGTGTACGCAACGGCCGCAATGCAGCCGAAGAGCGTCCCCTTGAGCGCAGGGCTCATCTCCGCGGGCGTCGCAGCGACGCGAGAATCGATGTTTTGCTCTGTCTGAGGCAAGAGGCGTCTGTTCAGATGCAAGAGCGAGATCTGAGCGACTGTAGGACATCGCCGCATCGCCGAACAGGTCTTCGAGCGAACCTGTCCGACGAATAGCGGGTCGAGTCACGCGCGGTCAGTGCGCGCCGATCAATGACGTGACACGCCTGTTCGTTACAATACAAAGCCACAGGCAGGCAGCGGGCCAAATCAATCGATCCGAGACGAGCGAATTTTCATGACGCGAGTTGCGATTCAGGGAGCGACCGGATACACGGCCCTCGAACTCATCCGGATTCTGCTGCGGCATCCCGAAGTGGAGATCACGGGCCTGACCAGTCGCAGTGAGACGGCGCACGTGTCGTCCGTGCACCCGTCGCTGACAGACCGGCTCGATCTGAATCTGGAGAACCTCTCCTCCGAGGAACTCGGCAAACGCGCCGACGTCTGCTTCTGCTGCCTGCCCCACGTCGCCAGCATGGAGTCGATCCCCGGTCTGCTGGCAGCGGACCTCAAGGTGATCGACCTCTCGGCAGACTACCGGTTGAGCGATCCGGCGGTGTATGAGCAATGGTACGGACACATCCACACCGATCCGACGCGGCTCGGTTCGACGGTCTACGGCCTCCCTGAACTTTTTGCAGACCGCATTCCGGACCAGCGGCTGATTGCGAATCCCGGCTGTTATACGAGCACTTCGATTCTTGCGCTGGCGCCGCTGCTGAGCGCCGGACTGATTGAGCCGAGCGGGATCATCATTGACGCCAAGAGCGGAGTCTCCGGTGCGGGCCGGACGCCGAAGACCAACATCCTCTACGCGGAATGCAACGAAAGTCTCTCAGCCTATTCGGTCGGCAATCACCGTCACACGCCGGAGATCGAGCAGGTGTTGGCGGAAGCCACCGGAAAGCCGGTGGAGGTGATCTTCACGCCGCACCTGACACCGATGGATCGGGGCATTCTGGCGACGATCTATGCCGTTCCAACAGGCGATTCGACGGAGGCTGATCTGATGCAGGTTCTCCGGGACGCATACGGAACCAAGCCGTTCGTGCGGGTGGTCGACCACCTGCCCAAGACCAAGGACGTGGCCTACACGAACTATTTCGACGTGACGGTCCGGATGGTTCGTGGACGAGTCCTGGTCTTCGCGGTGCTCGACAACCTCATCAAAGGTGCGGCGGGGGTTGCCGTCCAGAACTTCAACCTGATGTGCGGATACGACGAGACGACGGGTTTGTTGGTGTAACAATGTAGGCGACTCGCTCCGCGAGTCGCATGTGCGTTGGATGGTCCAGAAGCTTCCAACCAGGGGTGGCGCTCGCGTTGCTCGCTGACCCCTGGCTTCGCTGTGGTACGCCGTTGGCGTACATTTTGCTGCGTGTACCGGCGTTGGTGGTGACAGCAGGCGGTGTGTTGGATCATGGTCTTTCGCCGCCCGAATTCGCATGATCGTTGATCGACGGAACCCGGGAGACGGAGACTTGCCATCAAATGTGCTGTAAGTGAGCGACGCTGAAGGCGTCGCACAGCGCAGCCGGGGGTCGCTCCGACAGGAGCGAACCCCCGGTTCGCGAGCCGCGAATTCGCAAGAACGCTGAAGGCGTTCGACAGCCTGTGCGCTGTCAACAAGATGGGAGCGGGACAATGCCGCAGTCGTTGGCGCAAATCTATCTGCATATCATCTTCTCGACCAAAGATCGCAGGCCGTTCTTGCAGGATGCCGATTTGCGGAGCGCGCTTCACGCGTACCTGGCTGGTGCATGCAACAATCTGGAGTGTCCGGCGATTGAAGTCGGAGGCGTTGAGGATCATGTCCACGTTTTGTGTCGTTTGGGAAGGGTGTTGACGATCGCAGATTTGCTGCGAGAACTGAAGAAGGAGTCATCCAAGTGGGTGAAGGATCGTTCCTCCGATCTGCAGGCGTTTTCGTGGCAGACGGGATATGGGGCGTTTTCGGTGAGTCCTTCGCATGTGGAACCGTTGCGAACTTACATTGCGACGCAGGCGGAGCATCATCGTCGCGAGACGTTTCAGGACGAGTTTCGTCGGTTGTTGCGGAAGTACGGGGTGGAGTACGACGAGCGGTACGTCTGGGACTGAGACGGGGGTGCTGTGGAACTCTTTCAGAGTTCTCACGGATCCGTGGAGCTTCCAACCAGGGGTGGCGCTCGCGTTGCTCGCTGACCCCTGGCTTCGCTGTGGTACGCCGTTGGCGTACTCTAGCGGCGGGTGTCGTTGGCGGAGTTCGCAAAGGGGAGTTGATGGCCCGTGATGAAGAAACCGCAATGCCCGGCGTGTGGCTATTGCTTCAAGCCTTCGATGACCAGAGTTCGAGACTTGTTTGGTAAGCGCAAGCCGCACACCTGCCCATCGTGCTCAAGAGTGCTCGCGTGGGATCCAATGTGGTTCGCCGTGTGCCGTGCGGGGATGTGGATGCTGGTCATCGGAATCCCATGCATGTGGGCAGTTGTATTCTTCTTGAGGCTTCCCCCTGCTTTTGCCATTCTTGCGTATGCCTTCGCGTTGGGGATCATGGCGATCATCTTGCTGGCGTCGATTCGTGCGCGACTCGTCGTCCACGACGATTGACACATGAGTTCAGATATCAGGCCATTCTGCCGCTGACTGATTGGACTGCACATCGACGGCGGGGCACGCTAGAATCGAAGTTGCTCGAATCTCAACCGGGAGCAACGACCATGCTGCGAGTTCCAGGGCCGGCGTTTCGATTGTGTGATGGATTGTCGCGCCGATCGTTTCTCCAGATCGGCGGGCTGGCGATGGGCGGATTGAGTCTGCCGCAGTTGTTGCGGGCGGAAGCGGAATCAGGCGTCGGCCGGTCGCACAAGTCGGTGATCATGATCTTCCTCTCCGGGGGGCCGCCGCATCAGGATATGGTGGACCTGAAGCCTGACGCGCCGGTGGAGTATCGCGGCGAGTTTTCTCCGATCTCGACGAACGTCTCCGGCATGCAGATCTGCGAATTGCTGCCGCTGATGGCGCAGCGGATGGATCGGATTGCGACGATCCGGTCGCTGGTTGGCTCGGAGGGACGGCATGCTTCGTTTCAATGCATGACGGGACATCCCGTGCGGAATCAGCCGCCGGGGGGCTGGCCGGCGCTGGGGGCGGCGGTGTCTCGGCTCAAGGGGCCGGTCAATCGCTGGACGCCGGCTTTCATAGGCCTCTCGCCGAAGATGCGAACCTCGACCTGGGCCGATCCGGGGCAGGCAGGCTTCGCGGGACTGGCTCACGCGCCGTTCACACCGAATGCGTCCGGATCGGCTGACCTCGCATTGAAAGACGGCACGCTCGCCAGCCTGGGAAACCGCCGGGAACTGATGCAGCGCCTGGACCGTCTGCGACAGGCGATGGACTCCAACGACGTGATTGACGGCATGGACACCTACTACCAGCAG
The DNA here is from genome assembly GCA_003388505.1 of Planctomycetota bacterium. Taxonomy (GTDB): domain Bacteria; phylum Planctomycetota; class Planctomycetia; order Planctomycetales; family Planctomycetaceae; genus MB-PLM-1. The sequence goes on along the minus strand of QQVO01000015.1, from coordinate 351,789 downwards.
GCGTTCGACATCCTGCTCTCCGGGCGGCTGGCGGAAGCGCTCGACGTAGAGCGCGAGGACGAGCGCGTCCGTGAGCGTTACGGGCGCGGCTCACCGCTGCCGGCCGGCTATGGCGACGCCGGGCCGCTGCTGAATGAATACCTGCTCGCGGCGCGGCGGCTCGTGGAAGCGGGGTCTCGCGTGGTGACGCTCTCCTTCGGGCGGTGGGACTGGCACGGCCAACCGCACGGAACCAACTTCGACAACGCGCGAGATCATTTCCCCGTATTCGACCAGGCGGTGACCGCGCTGCTGGATGATCTGGTCGAGCGGGGACTGGACCAGGACTGCTCGGTCGTCGTCTGGGGAGAATTCGGCCGGACGCCCCGGATCAATCCCAAGGGCGGTCGCGACCATTGGCCCCAGGTCGCCTGTGCTCTGCTGGCCGGCGGCGGCATGCGGACCGGGCAGGTGATCGGCGCGACGAACGAGCGGGCCGAACACGCCGTCGAGCGTCCGGTCCATTTCCAGGAGGTATTCGCGACGCTGTACCACAACATGGGAATCGATCCCGAACACACTACGCTGCCGGACCTGAGCGGTCGTCCGCAGTATCTGGTGGATCATGCCTACTCCAAGCCGCTGCCCGAGGTGAGTTGACGTTCAACACTGAGACACTGAGGCAGCACGGAGGAGGCACAGAGCGGCCTGTGGCCGCAACGAATGTAGCCGACTCGCTCAGCCGAGTCGGTTGGAAGCAGCAACAACCGTCCATGCAGTTCACGAGTGCTCGACGACTCTCGCAGGTCAACATTGTGCTTCTCGCTCGCGCTGAAAACTGCGCAGCCAACAAACAAGTCACGAATTACAAGTACAGAGGGGTAGAGGCGCGTGAAAGAGCTGCTCTACAGATTTGAGCATGACAACGCGGTCTACGACGCGGCGTTTTCGGGTGATGGCCGGACGCTGGCGACGGCTTGTCTCGACAACCAGATCAGGCTGTGGGATCTGGAGACGGGCGAAGAGCGGCTGAAGTGGAAGGCGCACGGCGACGGGGTGTGCGGGGTCGCCTACAGTGCGGACGACGGGCAACTGGTCTCGGCGGGGTTGGACAAGTCAGTTCGTGTCTGGGATCCGGTGACCGGAAAGCAGCAGGTCGCGATGTCGGGGCACCAGAATTATCTGTCGTGCATGGATTTCTCCGCCGAGACTGCGACGGCAGCCACGGGCGGATTCGACAGCGATGTCATTCTCTGGGACATCGCCGGGCGGAAACAACGCAGCGTGCTGAAGGGGCACACGAACATCGTGACTGCGGTTGCGCTTTCCGCCGATGGAGAGCGCGTCTTTTCAGCGAGTCATGACAATACGGTCCGCGCCTGGGAGACCGCAACGGCTCAATCGGCAGGAGTCTTTTCGACGCCTGAAGCGAACAACGCCGTCTCGGTTTCTCCCGACGGCGACCTGCTGGCGGTTGGAGACGCCGGTCATGCGATCCGACTCCTCGCGGCAGACGACGGCGCCGATGTCGGGCGCCTCGAAGCTCACACGGCGCCGGTCAAGTGCCTCGTCTTCTCACCCGACGGCGGCGTGTTGGTGAGCGGAGGGGGAGACGGGCGCGTCGTCGTCTGGGAGACGACGTCCTGGCGCAAGCTGGACGAACTGACGGTCCACAAGAACACGATTTACGGGCTCGCTTTCAATGCCGGGGGCGCACGGATGGCGACAACGGCGTTTGACCGGCTGGCGTGCGTGTGGCGGATTGACTGACGCTTGAAGGGGGCTGGCAGAAGCACTACTCGTCATCGAGTTCCGGCAGTTCGCGGATGAGGTGAGCGCCGCGGACGTACGCGACGAAGTGCTGGCCCCAGTACGGACTGCGACCGAACGGTTCGGGGTAGAAGATGGCGACCTGGGCCTTGTTCCAGGGGGCGAAACGCTCATGCCGCTCGGGAGCGCCGAACCAGGCATGGTTGACCTCGGCGCCGAGTTGCCAGGAGTAAATGAGGTCGTAATTCCAGTCGAGCGAAAATTCATGGTATTTGTCGGTCTGGCGGCGATAGCCGGAAGCGAGGGCGATCCAGGGGGTCACCTGGTCGCAGCCGTGCTCAGCCGCGAGTGCGGCGGTGCGGCGGAAGATTTCGCGCGTGTATCCGATCTCGGGTCCGTGGTAGAGGGAGCAGCCGAAGCTGTCTCCTTTCTCGTCGAGAGTGAAGTAGCCGGCCTGGCTCCAACCAGTGGGTGAGGCCGAGGGATGGACCGCGCCGCGGGCGTACCACTCGATGCGGACGCCGGGGAAAATCTCGCGGGCGACGTCCCAGGCGGCGTCGTACTTGGCGGTGAGGGCGCGATTCCAATCGGGGTCGTCGTCCTTGGCGTGGAAGTGTTCGGAATCGTAGAGGATCGCGCTGACTTCGATGTTCGTGCCGTGGCGCTGGTTGGCGGCGGTGACGGCGTCGCGGACTGACTGGAGGCGCTCGGTCAGGTAGTCGAGTTCGGCCTGATGGGTCGGGCCGGTGTCGGTGGGTGGCAGGTCTTTGCCAAACCGACGGTGCCAGACGGAGTAGTTGACGCCAATGGAGGCGGGGATGTCGGGATTGTTCGCGTTGACTTCGCCGCAGATCCGGACGGCCCGCTCGAGTTGATCGGACTCATGCCATTCGCCGCTGATCGAGACGGCGTGCGTGATGCGGACGTACTCGGTGAGGAGTTCGTCGGAGATCGAATCGAAGGGAACGGGCCAGGAGTAGTGGACCTTGGGGAGCGGCTCGAGGTCGGACAGCCAGGTGATGACCTGCTCTTCACTGGGAACCGGTTCCGCGGCGCCGGCGAGTGACGAGACGAGAACCACCAGCAGAATGATTGCAGAGCGTAACATTGGCTGACTCACTGCTCACGACAGGACACAGAAGGGAACGAAAGCAACGAAGAGCAGGGGGACTGGGGGCGTCGCTTAACGAAGCCCCCAGCCACCCGTGAACTCATTCACTATCATCCATCCGCCATTGGCCATTGACTATTGGCCATCCGCCATCGTCTATCGTCCCGTCCGAAACGGCGAAGCCGGCAGGCCTTCCTTGTTGGAGAGGTTCGGCTCGGCTTCCTGGTGCCAGGCGAAACGGACCGAGCGTGGGTCGTCGACGCCCTCGGCGCGGACGACGACCGAGTCACCGTCGATCTCGGCGGTGGCGTCGACGAACTCGCCGTCCGGGCCTGCGATCTGAAAGTGGGTCAGCGGCTGGTCATCGCGCGAGACGAGGCCGGAGCCGGTGTGGTCGAAGAAGATGCGAATGGTGTCCTCCTTGATCTCCATGGAGCGGTAGATCGGGCCGGAGTAGACCAGGTTGTCGTGTCCGTAGGTGTTCGCGAGCGCCCAGAGGGCAAGGCGTTTGCCAACGTCCTGCTTGTTGCGGGGATGGATGTCCTCCACGTTCCCGATGTCGACGGTCACCGCCATGCCGGTATTCGAGACGGCAAGCGTGGCCGTTTGTGCTTCCCAGATTCCCGGCAGCCGTTCCGGATCGCCGCCGTAACGGAAGGGCGCGAGTTGGACGTAGTAGAAGGGCATCTCCGGGTTGTCCCACACGGTCCGCCAGCCGTGGATCAGGGCCCGCATCTTCTGGTAGTAGAGCATGCCTTCGCCGTTGTTCGACTCGCCCTGGTACCAGATTGCGCCGCGAATCGCGTAAGGAAGAAGCGGAGAGATCATCCCGTTGTAGAGCGCGAGCGGAGACTGATGGTTGATCGACCCGTCCTCCTTCTTCTGCGGGTACTGGTCGAGATTCTCTGCGATGTCAGCCAGATCGCGGACGTGCTGGAAACCTTCCGGAGGCGTCCAGGGTTCGATCCTCGTCCCGCCCCAATTGGAGCCAATCAGGCCGATGGGAACGTCCAGTTCCTTGTGCAGATGCCGGCCGAAGAAGTAGCCGACCGCTGTGAAGGTTCCCACCGTCTGGGGCGTCGTCACCTGCCAGCCGTCGGAGGGGACGTCGCTCTGCGGCGTTGCGGCCGGGGTATGAGGAATCTTGATGTGGCGGATCATCGGGTAATCGGCGGCGGCCCGTTCTTCCTCCGGGTTGTTGGAATTATTGACGATCCACTCCATGTTCGACTGACCCGAGCAGAGCCAGACTTCGCCGATGGCGACGTTCGTGACTTCGGCGGTGTTGGTGCCTTTGACCGTCAGCGTATGCGGTCCGCCGGCTTCCATCGCAGGCAGATTGACCAGCCAGCGGCCCTCTTCGTCCGCGTTGGCAGAAACTTCGGCGACTCCGAGAGTGACCGTGACCGTCGTGCCGGCGTCGTCCCAGCCCCAGACCGGAACCTCACGGTCGCGTTGCAGGACCATGTTGTCACCGATGACCGAGGGAAGCTTGAGTTCCGCAAGCGCCGTCGAGGCGAGCGACGGCAGAAGCAGTCCGGCCAGAATCAGGGAGAGCGCGGTTCGTCGTTTCATGGTTGTTTCTCGCTGTGGGTTTTCTGAGGCGCCAACTCACGCAACGGGATCGTAGCCAATCAATGCGGCTGGTTGCCACCGGCCGGCGACAGACTGGCGAACTTCCCGAGAGCATGGCAGTATGACGCCTGACGCGAGTCTTCACTTCCGTTCCGTTAGGTTGAGACTGTCATGTTTCGTACGAGCATGCGACATCCGTCATCCACTCCGATCATTGCGCGCGTCACCGGCGTTCTGGTGCTGCTGTCGATGCCCGCAACTTCGCGCGCCGAGTGGACGAGACACGTCGTCCACGCAGGAGAACATTGCGTGACGGCCGTCGCGGCCGACTTCACCGGGGACGGTCGGGCCGACATCATCAGCAACAGCGCCGGCAAGACGCGATTGTTCGTGGGGCCGGAATGGCGGGAGATTCTGCTGGATGAAAACCCGGAGCACACCTTCATCCACAGCGAGTTCTTCGACGTCGACGGAGACGGGGACACCGACTACATCGGCGCACGTTACAACCCGGGACTGATCGTCTGGATGGAGCAGCCGGACGACCCGTTGACCGATGTCTGGACGGCGCGGATCGCGGACGATCAAGTGCACGGAATCCACGGCTTGATCAAGGGCGACGTCGATCGCGACGGCGATTTCGACCTGCTGGCCACAAGCGCCCAGCCGCTGGAGCCCTATCCAAATTCACTCGCCTGGCTGCGCGTGCCCAAGCGACCGCGCGATGCCGAGCGCTGGGAATGCCATATCTTTGCCGACCGGGACGCGCCGGGACTGACTCACTATCTCGGTTTCGGGGACGTGAACGGTGACGGGCGTCCCGACGCCGCAACCGGCGCAAAAGGGGGACCGCAGGCGGAACCCGGCACGGGAAACTGGTTCGCCTGGTGGGAAGCGCCTGCCGATCCCACGGACGTCTGGACGAAGCATCTGATCGCCGACGATCAACCGGGGGCGACGAACATTCACCCGGCCGACGTCAACGGCGACGGAGAAGTCGATTTCATTGCGTCGCGCGGGCACGGCCAGGGCGTCGTGTGGTTCGAAGCGCCCGACTGGACGCCGCACGTCATCCACGCCACGCTGAGCGAACCGCATTGCCTCGTCGCGGTCGATCTCGACGACGACGGAGACGTAGACGCCGCCACTTGCGCCTACGGCGACCAGATCGCCGCTTGGTTTGAAAACGACGGCGCAGGAAACTTCACCACGCACGTCGTCGGAGCGAATCAGGAGGCCTACGACATCCGCGCCGTCGACCTGGACGGAGACGACGACCTCGACCTCCTGATCGCCGGACGGGGAAGTCGGAACGTGGTGTGGTACGAGAATCCGAGATTGTAAGCGCCGACCAGGGAGGGCGAGGCTCCCGCCGAGCCGAATCCGCTCAACACGCCCAGAACGTCAATTCTGACCAATGCAGTACAGGAATTCCCTGCGCTCGCCGTCTACCACCTCGGCGACGCGGTGGTAAATCCGCGACCCGCAGATGGAAGGCGTCGCGAAGACTTCGTTCCCCAGTTCGTTCTCGGCGACGATCTCACATCCGGAACGCGATGGCTTGAGCACGAACGTGCGGCCTGCTTCGTTGGTCGCGTACAGGTGGCCCGCCGCCAGTACCGGCGAGGAGCTGAACGTGCCGCCGAGGCGTTTTTTCCAGAGTTCCTCGCCCGTCGCGCATTCCCAGCACATGGCAATGCCGTCGTCAGTGACGGCGAGCAGCAGATCACCCTTGATGATCATTGACGGCACATAGACGCGCTGTCCGTGTCGCCAGACCGTCTCGCCGGAACCGTCCGCCCGTATCGCCGCCACGTGGTTGTCGGGATAGCCGCCGCTGCTGATGACAACCTCTCCGTCCGTGACAGTCGATGTCACGCACTCTGTCGTTGCCCCCTCGATTTCCCACAGTTTCTCGCCGGAAATCGGTTCGTAACTGGCGACAAGGTCGCAGCCGATGAAGATCAACTGGTCTTTGCCATCAGCGTGAACCACGATGGGAGACGCGTAGTTGGGAGTGTCCGGCCGGGCGTGTTTCCACACAACTTCGCCCGATTCTCGGTCCAGCCCGGCGATGGCGCCGCCCCCCTTGTTATCGGCCGAGACCAGCACGAGCGAACCGTAGATGGCCGGCGACGCGCCGTACCCCTGGTGGACGACGTAATCGGAGATTTTCGTCTGCCACACGATCTCGCCGTCGCGCGTAAGGGCCGTCGTGTGGAGCGCATTGTTGTTCAGAAAGTTGATGAAAACCATCTCGCCGTCGCAGGCGGGCGTTGACGAGGCCTGCGTGCTCTTCTTGTTGCCTTCCGTGGTCAGCCCGCCGCGGTGAACTTCAGTTCTCCAGACTTCCTCCCCCGTCGCGCGGTCGAAGCACAGCATCCACTGGATGCCCTGGTTCTCATCCGCTGTCGCCAGAAACACCTGGTCGCCAACGACGGTCGGCGAACCGTGACCGCGACCGGGCACGGCCGCTTTCCAGACGATGTTTTCGTCCGGCGACCACTCGACCGGCGGAGTCTGGCCCTCAGCGGCGATTCCGTTCCCGTTCGGCCCCCGCCACCAGGGCCAGTCATCCGGGCTGATTTTCTCAGGCCGCGCCGCCCCCAGTGCGACTGCGGCTGCAATCAGGGCGGTCAGTAAGATCGAAACAATGGCAGCGCGATGCATAACCGGCTCATCTTCCTGTCACGTGAATCATTTCACGATCGAAGATAGCGGCCGAATAGCAGGAATGGAACGGATTCGCGGCAACGCAATCTCCCAGCAGCCAACCTACCAACGCCCATGAAACGCCCACGGGTCGCAACCCGTGGGCTTTGAGCGCAACTGCATCGGCTCAACCAAGCTCCGCCGAGAGCGCACCCTTCAGATCCGTGTAGCGATACCGATAGCCCGATTCTTGAAGCTTGCCCGGCAAGACCCTGGCACTGGCGAGCAACAGATCGTCGGCCATTTCACCGAGCGCAAGGCGGGCCAGGGGAGCCGGCATCGGCATGATCGTCGGTCGATGCAGCACGTTGCCAAGGACTTTCGTAAATTCCGCATTCGTGACCGGCTGCGGCGAAACCGTATTCACCGGCCCCGCAAGACTGTCGCTGTCGATCGCATGCCGGATCACGCCGACGACGTCGTCCAGGTGAATCCAGCTCCAGTATTGCTCCCCGGAACCGACCCGTCCGCCCGCGCCCAGTTTGAACGGGAGCAGCATGCTGGCCAGCGCACCGCCGTCTTTGCTCAGGACGATTCCGATGCGGATATTCACCACGCGGATGCCCGCTTCCGCCGCAGGCCCGGTCGCCGCCTCCCAGGCTTTGCAGACGTCCGGCAGAAATCCCTTGCCGGGGGGACTCGATTCATCCAGCCCCTCATCCCCGCGGTCGCCGTAATAGCCGATCGCCGACGCGCACACGAGGACCGCAGGCTTTTTCTCAAGCTGAGTCAACGCTCCCACCAGAGTCTGTGTTCCGTCGATCCGACTGTCGCGAATCCGCCTTTTCTTCGCTTCAGACCACCGGCCGTCGGCGATGCTCTCTCCGGCGAGGTGCACCACGGCCCCGACGCCGTTCAGCCGGCCCGGGTCGCTGATTCCGGATTTCGCGTCCCACTCCAACTCCGGTTGAGGAGCGCCCGAGGCGTTCCGCGTCAGCCGCAGGATCGTTTTCCCATCGCCTGTGAGGCTCTTGCACAACGCGCTCCCCACCAGACCGGACGCCCCGGTGATTGCGATGTCGAAGGTCGTCGAGGAGTCGGTGATTCGTTCAGCCTCAGCCATGATCGCATAGTTTCTCGTTCGGGGTAATTCGAGCGTCCCTGGGAAACCGCGAAATACTTGCGGTCGTCACCGATTCGGGGGGGACCGACACGGGAACACGACAACCCCCGGCCAGAAACGCGTGTCGCACTCGTATGATGGTGTAGACTGTGGCGGCGATCTGTCCAGTGAGGGAGAGCCGATTTGAGGGTACAGGAGGGGGGGGACACAGAAGGGAACGAAGGGAAGGAAGAGGTTGGGTGTAGGGTCGTTTGGCTGGTAGATGGTCAGATGTGAGGGGGTGACTGGGGATGTTTGAGTATTTTGATCATACGGCGGATGTGGGGATTCGTGTGCGGGCGGCGGATCTGGCGGAGTTGTTGGCTGACGCCGGGCGGGCGTTGTTCGGGCTGATTGTGGAGAACCTGGATGACGTGCGGGACGCGGAAGTGATCGATGTGCGTGTGGCGGGGGCGGTGGGGGACGATCTCCTGTTTGACTGGCTGAGCGAACTGCTGCACACCTTCGAGACGACTGGGCTCGTGCTTTGCCGGTTCGACGTGGACTTGTCGAACGACGGAATCCGCGCCCGCGCCTGGGGGGAACCGATCGACCCAGACAGGCACCGCCTCGGGCACGAAGTCAAAGCGGTGACCTATCACATGCTGAAACTGGAGCAGACCGGGGACGAATGGCTGGGAGAGGCGGTCGTCGACCTGTAACTCGACTGCACCCTCTCGGTGACCCCGCTTGCGGTTTCGCCGCTCCCTTTAGAGTTCGCGGGCGGCGGTAATCTCCTTCCGCAGGGCCGACTTGAAAATCCACAGGTCCCCGCCGCACGCCAGCATGCGGAATCCCCGGTCCCGGAAGTCTTTCGTTTCGTCATGGCTCAGCGGCATGTAGCCTGCCGTCTTGCCGTGCCGTTCACACGCCGCGGCGACGGCATCGACCGCTTTGAAGAACTCCGGCGAATCAAACTGACCGGCGATTCCAAGGGACGCGGTCAGGTCGGTCTGCCCGATCCACAGCACGTCGACGCCTTCGACGGCGGCGATCTTATCGACCTGCTCCAGCCCTTCCCGCGTCTCGATCTGGACGATGATCAGCGTTTCACGGTTGGCCGACTCGATCTTTTCCTGCATCGAGCCGCCGGTGTAACCGTCATGCGGCATGGTGAACGCGCACCCGCGGCGGCCCAGTGGAGGATACTTGGCCGCATTGACGATCCGCCGGGCGTGCTCTGCGCTGCCGACCATGGGAACCATTACGCCTCTGGCTCCCATGTCGAGCGCACGCGCAACGAAGTTGTAGTCGCCGGCCGGGACGCGGACGATCGGCACGATCGTCTCCGGTGCGGAGGCCGTCAGCCGGCGGATCGTCTCAAAACTCCAGCCGCTGTGTTCCATGTCGCACAGCACAAAATCGGCCCCTGCTTCGGCGACGATGCGGACGATTCCGGGAGTGTTGAACTCAAACAGGAACGTTCCGATGGAGACGCCGCCGTTGTTCACAGCCGCCTTGACGGGATTCGGTTGCATCGTGAGTTGCCCCCGGGGAGAGAGAGTGCAAAAGCCCACGGGCCGCAACCCGTGGGCTTCCAGATTCAGTCAACTCGATCGAACGGTTGCTCAGACGGAAACGTCTATCTCGTAGCCCTTGCGCTGTTCGCGGGTCTGCCATTGGTTGGCCCCGCTGTCACCGATGATCTGCTGCTCCACGGGATCCCATTCCAGCCGCCGGTCCAGGCGGATGGCGATATTCGCGAGGTGGCAGGTGGTCATGGCGCGGTGATGCGACCAGACGTCCGAGATCGGCGTTTCGCGGCTTTTGACACAATCCATGAAGTTCTGCATGTGGTTGCCGGGCTCTTTGCCGCCATAGACTTCCTGAATCGCACCGTCCGGCAACGGATTGGCTTCGAGATCTTCAACCGGTTTGCCCTTGAGCGCGCCGCGGCTGACATGGAAGCGGCCCTCCGTACCCTCGAACAGAATTCCGTTTCCGTCAGGCGACTCGCTGACGATGTGCATTTCCACGCCGTTGGGAAACATCACGGTGACGTCGAACTTCGTCGCCGTGTTGTACCGGTCCTCCTGAGTGGGCCAGCCGTTCTCGAAGGGAACGGGATGCTCGGACGTCCCCTCGACGGAGACCGGGCCCTGATCGGGGCCGCTCTGGTCGATCGCCCACTGGGCGATGTCGACGTGGTGCGCGCCCCAGTCGGTCATCTTCCCGCCGGAGTATTCGTACCACCAGCGGAACTCGTAGTGACACCGCGAGTTCCCGTACCGCGGTTCCGCGTCCTTGTAGCGGTATTCGACGAGCGGCGCCTGGCCGAGCCAGCGCTCCCAGTTCAGCTCCTCCGGCACGTCGACAACGGGAATCGAACCGCTCACCGGCGCCCCTCCAATATCGCAGGTGACGCGCTGCACCTTGCCAATCCGACCGTCGCGGATGAGTGCGATCGCCGTCAGGAAGCGGTTCCCCATCTCGCTCCGCTGCTGCGTGCCGACCTGAAAGACGCGGTTCGTCTCCTCGAGCACCTTGATGATCTGCTTCCCCTCCAGAATCGTCAGCGTGAGCGGCTTTTCGCAGTAGATGTCTTTGCCGGCCTGCAGCGCCTCAATTGCAATCTTGCTGTGCCAATGGTCCGGCGTGACGATCGTGACCACATCGACCTTGGGATCGTCAAGAATGTGGCGGTAGTCCTCGTGCATGGCGACTTCGCTGGCAACGCCCCGTTTCTCCGCCTCGGCTTTGGCGATGTCGCGTGCTGCGCCCATGTGGTTGGCGTCAACGTCGCACACCGCGACGCAATCGGAGAAGGCCATCGCGTTTCGGCCGACGGCATGCCATCGGTCGCCAGTGCCGATGCACCCCAGAACCGGACGTTCGTTGGGACTCTGGTAAGCGAGCGCGCTGGGTCCGGATGTGGTAAACCAGTATGGAAGAAGAGACCCCGCAGCGGCGGCGGTTGTCGCACTCTTGAGGAAGTCGCGGCGGGATTGAGTCTGAGTCGTCATCGAAGCGCTCCTGAGAGACGGTTGCTAGGGCGATCTGGGGGTTTGAAATCGAATGATTCACCGGCCGGGATTGTAACCGGGAGCGAACCGGCATTGCAAAACGCTCCGTCAGGCAAGCGTTCCGTCAGCCTTTGTTTCGGTGATGTGCAAATCTCCGACTCGGAGTCGTCAAACCGGTCTGGACACCGATTGGCCAATCCATACAATCCGCCGCCAATTATCCGGCAGTCCTTGCCGGTGTCCCCCGTTTCGGCCCCCGGATTCCCGCATTCTTCGGGCCGTGCAGTCCCAGCCATCCGGCTTCCCGTTTCCCGATTTTCCATTCCGATTCCGGCAACCGCAGGATGCCGTTCCCGCACGGAACTGGAGCCCCCGCAGGCGCTTACGAAGGATTCGACCCATGACCACGACCATCCAACCGCTGGCGAGACAACGTCAGAGGGTCGCGTCCCCCGCCGGACGACGACACCAACGCCTGGCGCTGTCCGCCGTCTTCTCGACGACGGCACTCATCTTGAGCGGATGCTACGGATCGCATTACGGACAGCCGTACGGCTATCCGGCCGGTCCGGGGGCGGTTCCGCAGGGGGCGCCGATCTATCAAGGCACCCCTGCGCCGTACCAGGGGACTCCCGCGCCGTATCTGGGTGAGCCCACGTATGACAGCGGGACGGCGCCCAATGGCGGCGACCCGTACTACAACAGCAATCCGACCAACAACACCGGCAACCGGCCGGTCCCGGACTACGATGACGCCGGATCCAGCCCGTATTTCGGCGATCCGGGAGGATCGGCCTCCTCCTCGTCCTCTCCCGGCGTGCTGGGCAGCAATCCCGATCTGGGGACGAGCACGCCTTCAACGCCGACCGGCGGCGACGGTTTCGACTCGTCCTTTGGGGCGGACGATTTCGGAAGTGATGAAGATTTCCAGAAACCGATCGACGGTTTCAATGAAATTTCCTTCGAACGCGACGTCACTTCAGTCAGCCGATTGCCTTACGCGCATGACGTGGCCGGTCACCGCTGGGTGCAGGGGATGGTGAGCTACGATCCGCAGGACCGGAGTTGGGGCATCGTTTACAGCATCAATCCGGACCGGGCCGATCCCTACGCCGGTTATCTGACGCTGGCGAACGATCCCCGGTTCTCGTCATTGAAGGACGGAGACATCGTGCGGCTCGACGGAGAAGTCGACCCGACGCGGACCGACCATTTCGGTCGCCCGTCGTACGTGGTGGCGAAGATTACACCGATGTCGCTGTAGCGCCCTGCCAGGGGGTCGTGGTCGGAACGGCTGATCGCGATGTCGTTTGGTCGGAGGCATCCGCCGGCTGACGCCCGGCGGCTCGCCAAGGGGACGCACGCTGGCTGCGCGTGTTACGGGATTCGGTCAAAGGTCGACGTCGTCGACTTCGGCGGCTTCTTCCATGATGACGCGATAGCGCTCTGAGGCGTCCTTGCCGAGCAGTTGCGCGAATGTTGCATCCGCACTGATGAAATTGTCGATGTCGACGCGGAGCAGGGTGCGGGTTTCCGGATCGAGCGTCGTCTCTTTGAGTTGGGACGGGTTCATTTCACCCAGTCCCTTGAACCGCTGGACGTCCGGCGTGCGATTGGCGGGCAGCGAAGCGAGCAGTTCTTCCTTCGCCTCGTCGTCCTGGGCGTAGTGGCGTTCCTGACCGACCTCGATCTTGTAGAGCGGCGGCTGTGCGAGATAGACCTTGCCGGTCTGGATCAGCTCGCGCATGTGGCGGAAGAAAAAGGTCAGCAACAGCGTGGAGATGTGGTAGCCGTCGCTGTCGGCGTCGGTCAGCAGGATCACCCGGCCGTAGCGGAGGCGGTGCGGATCGAAGCCGGCGCCGATTCCGGTGCCGAGCGACTCGATGAGATCCTTGATTTCCTGGTTCTGCAGAACCCGGGAAAGGGACAGCGACTCCGTGTTAAGCACCTTGCCGCGGAGCGGAAGCACTGCTTGAGTCAGCGAGTCGCGCGCGCTGGCCGCCGTTCCGCCGGCCGAATCCCCTTCGACGATGAACAGTTCTGAAACTTCCGGATCGTTGGAGCGGCAATCGAGAAGTTTGCCCGGCAGGTTGCTCTTCTTGGAGTTGGAGCCTTTCTTGCGGATCTGCGTGATCGCCTCCCGGCTGGCGGCGCGAGCCCGCGCGGCGAGAACGATGCGGCCGACCACCGCGTCGGCGATCGAGGCATTGTTGTTGAGCCAGCTCTCCAGACCCGGCCGCACGAGACTCTCGACGAGCGAGTTCATCTCCGGGTTGTTCAGGCGGTCCTTCGTCTGGCCCTGGAACATCGGATCAGGCAGGAACACCGAGAGGATGCCGACGACTCCCTCACGGATGTCGTCCGGGCTGATGTCGAGCCCCTTCTGCTTGATTTCGTGGACGTCCATGTAATTCTTGACGGCGCGCGCGATCCCGCTCCGCATTCCCGATTCGTGAGTGCCGCCCCCCTTCGTGCGAATGCCGTTGACGTAACTCCGCAGGTGCTCATCCGTCGCGTCGGTCCAGCGGAGGGCGACTTCCACCCGCACGCTCTCTTCGTCCTTTTCACCGGCGAAGAACTGCTCGTGAACCGGCTTCTTCTTCTCGTCCTCGATGATCCGCTGCAGATAGCCCCGAATCCCGTCCGGGTGATGAAGCTCCCACGTCGTCTCATGCGGTTCGTCGACAAACCGTAGCACCAGGCCCCCGTGGACGTAGGAGATGTCTTCGAGATGTTGGCGGATCGTGTCGGAATTGAAGTGGACGCGGCGGAAGATCTTGTCATCGGGACGAAAGAAGATTTTCGTGCCGCGTCCCCGAAACTTGCGCAGTTTCTTGACGGGAGTCGTCGGCTTGCCGCGCTTGTAGCGTTGCTGCCATTCGTGTCCGTCGCGGTGGATCGTGGCGACCATCTCTTCCGAAAGAGCATTGACGACGGAGGAGCCGACACCGTGCAGACCGCCGCTGCGCGCATAGTTCTTGTGGCTGAATTTTCCGCCGGCGTGCAGCGTGGTCATGATGAGCTGCAGGGCCGACATCTTCGTCTTGCGATGCTTGTCGACCGGGATGCCGCGTCCGTTGTCCTCGACCGTGGCGGAGCAACCGTCCTTGTGCAGAGTGACCGAAACGCGGTCGCTCTCACCGGCAAGGTATTCGTCAACGGCGTTGTCGACGATCTCCCACAGCAGATGATGCAGCCCCCGCGAGTCGACGCCGCCAATGTACATGGAGGGCCGCCGCCGGACCGCTTCGAGACCTTCCATGACCTCAATATCGTCGGCGACGTAGCGGCTGCGAGAGGGAGCGGCAGTGGCCATGGATGTCCTTTTGTTCTGGCCTCAGAGCTGATTTCACGTTGAGCGACCACCGACTGGTCAGCCGATTTCGTTCCAGTCGACCAGTTCGATCTCAGGCGGCACGATGCGGGTGATCCCGGTCCGTTGACTCGTCTTCACCCCTTTTCCGCCGCGCGAAGTGACCGTGTATTTCTGCTGGCCGAAGCTGAGCCGGCGGTCGTGTTCGTTGATGACGTGCAGGGCGTCGCTGGGGCGGGACAGACGCCGGCCGCCGAGCACCTCGTCGTCCTTGTCGACGAGTTTGAGGCCGCGAACGCCCTTGCCCGGTCCCGAAAGGACCGGCGCCTCAGTCGCCTTGAAGTGGATCAGACGCGCGCAGCGGGAGATGAGGAAGATCGTATCCCGGTTGCCGACGAGTTCGGTGTGCACAACCCGGTCGCCTTTGGCGAGACGGCAGAACCGGCGACCGTTCTTGGTGGAGGCCTGGCGGAACGGGGACAGTGCGATGCGGAGAATCTGGCCCCGGGCAGTCGCGACGAACAGGTACGGCGAAGGGGGCGCGTTGCGCTTCGGCTTGTCCTCGGGGGTGAACCGGGCGTCGGTTGTCAGCGCGGCGACGACGGTTGCTCCGTCTTTCAACTTGGCGTGTTTCGCCAAAGGTTCTCCGTAACCGGTGGAGGAGGGGATCTCGGTCGCCGGCAGGGTGTAGGCCGTTCCGTCGCTGCAGAAGAAGATCACGTGATCCAGCGTATTGCACGGGACGACGTCCAGCACGGCGTCACCGTCGCGGACCCGCAGTTTCTCGACGTCCGAAACTTTTCCCATCCGGCGGATCCACCCCTCCGTCGTCACCACCACGTTTGTGTTTTCGCGAACGATGTAAGCCTGCGGGTCGAATTCGGTGATCTCCTGCGATGAACCCAGGCTCGTCCGCCGCGGCGTGCCGAATTCGCCGTCGAGTTCCTTGAGTTCCTTGCGGACCACGCCCCAGAGTTTGCGGTCCGACGCGAGGACGTCGCGGATCTTCCGGGCCTCAGCCCGTTTTTCCTTGAGTTCTTTCTTCAGTCGGCCGATTTCGAGCTTCGAGATGCGGTAGAGCTGGATCTCGAGAATGGCGTTGGCCTGGGTCTCATCGAGCGGAAAAGCGGTCTGCAGTTTCTCCGAGGCGTCCTGCTTGCCTTCACTGGCCCGGATGATCCGCAGCGCTTCGTCCAGTCCGTCAAAGACGATGCAGAGCCCTTTCAGAATGTGAATGCGTTTTTCGAGCTGCGCCAGCAGATACTCAAAACGCCTGCGAACCGTCGCGAAACGAAAATCGAGAAAGTGCCGCAGGAGTTCCACCAGACTCGTCCGTCGCGGAACGATCGCGCCGTGCTCGTCGGGAACCAGGCAAGTCGCGTTGTAGGAAATGTTCTGTTCGAGCGGCGTCTGCTTGTACAGGTAGGCTGCGACGGCGTCCGCGTCATCCGGCGATTTGATGTGCAGCACGATGCGGAGCCCGAGTTCCTCGTTGGACTCGTCCGCCACGTCGATCAGTTGCGGCAATTTGCGCGAATCGCGAATCTCGCCCAGCGTCTGCATCAGCGGGCCGGTCTCGACTCCAAACGGAATCGACGTAATGACCATCCGGTCCTCGACGACTTTGCGTTTCTCCTTGTCGAAGGACCACTCTCCGCGAACTTTGAAACTTCCCCGTCCCTCTTCGTACGCCTTGCGCAGCTCTCGGCGATCGGTGACGATTCGCCCCCCCAACGGGAAATCGGGCCCCTTGATGTGTTTCATCACCTGCGCGACGGTGGCGTCCTTGTGGTCGATCAGATGGATGCATCCCCGAATGACCTCAGACAGGTTGTGAGGCGGGATGCTGGTCGCCATGCCGACCGCGATCCCCTGGGCCCCGTTGACGAGCAGATTGGGAAACCGGGCCGGGAAGACGGTCGGTTCCTGCCGCGAGGCGTCGTAATTCGCCCGCATTTCGACGGTGTCGTAGCGCAGCTCCTGCATGAGTTGCTCGGCGATCGCCGTCAGCCGGGCTTCCGTATACCGCATCGCGGCCGGCGGGAGGCCGATGATCGACCCGAAGTTCCCCTGACCGTCCACAAGCGGCTCACGGTACGTAAAGTCCTGCGCCATGCGGACCAGTGCGTCGTACGCCGCCCCGGGATCGTGGGGATGGTAGTTGCCCGTGGTGTCGCCGCAGATCTTCGCACACTTGCGATATTTGGCGTCGTGCGCAAGCCGCAACTCCTGGTGCATCACGTACAGGATCCGCCGCTGGACCGGCTTCAGTCCGTCGCGCACGTCCGGCAGAGCGCGGGACATAATGACCGACATCGCGTAGTTGAGATAGCGACGCCGGGTTTCATCGCCGATCGAAACAAACCGCACCTGATCGGGGGCGCCGTTCGTCCCGGCCGCATCAACGGCGTCCTTTTTTCGCGATCGGGTTGTTCTCGAAGCGCCGGTCTTGCTCCGGGTTCGGCGCGAGCGTTTCGCCACGGTTCCCTCCGTAAGCCCCAGGCAGCGGCGGCCTGAAACGAGTTGATCTAAAGTCCCGCCACGGCCCGGCGATGAGTTATCAACGGCCGACCTCGAACGCCGTACGGCGGCGTCCGGCTTTCACCACTGCCCGAGCCCAGAACTCCGCGACAACCTCGCTGCTGTGCAGCGCCGATGAAGCGTCACATTGTAAGGATTGTGCCGGTTTTGCAAGTCGCAGCAAGCTTGCCGGTCAGCGCGGTCAGCACGGTTCCATCAACTGCGCAGAAGTTACAACCGGTTTGAGGGGTTGGATTTGCGAAACGCGGTCAAACCCGTTTATCCGGATCGAATTGACTGGACGGCTCGACCGCTACCGGCCGAATCAGAAGACGGACGATCGATTTCGACGCACCGTCTCACGTTCGTCAAACCGATGCGTCCGCACTCTCAATGGCAGTCGAGAGTCTGAATCACCAATCAGCGGCCGTCAACGTTCCCGTCCAGTGACCGTTGACGCGAGTTCGGGGGCACACACGGCCGACGGCCCAGGCCGCGGCGGTTCACGTCACACGAAGTGGCGCACACAACACAGGGAGGTCCGTTATGTTGAGGACGCAGTTCCGTCTCGCATCGCTCGCGATTCTGCTGAGCGCATCGATCCAGCAGGCGTCGCTGGCCCAGGACGTCGCCGTTCCGCCGCCGGCCACAGCCGCGCTCGCGCCGCCGCCGGCCGCCAACCCGAATGTCTACCCGCGGCTCAATGCGCCGCTCTACCCCTCCCCGGTGCAATACACGCCGCCGTGGACAGGCGGGACGATCATCACGAACCAGGCCCTCGCGCCTCACGAGATGCTCTACCCGCACGAGTACAACGCCATGTACGGCCCGTTCTTCTACGAGGTCGACGGACACTGGGTCGTGACGCCCGGCGGCGTTCGTCAATCGGAACGCTGGAAGCTTCAGGGAACTCGGGTCAAGGTCAAGTACCGTTCGCACCCGAGCCTGTTCTCAAGAATCATGTCCGCCCTGCGTTAAGGACGATCGACTCGAAGCTCTCCGCCCATCCCGCAGTGCTCGGAGAAGCCACGGCTTTCGCTCCCGTTCAACAGCCAACACTCAATCAATGACCCAGGATGCCGCCATGTGTCGAACACTCCTTCATAACTGCTGCCGGGCGACGCTCGGCCTGATGGTCGGACTCGCAGTCTGCGGTTCGGCTCAGGCCGAGGACTTCGCGACGGTCCGCATCACCGACCGCAACAAAGAAATTGTCATCCGAGGCCAGTCGCCGGAAGAGCCGGAGCTGATCAATCTCGAAGCGACCGAACTTCAGACGGCGCCCGCGATTCAGCAGACGCAGTGCGCTGCCGAGCCGTGCGGAACCTGTCAAAACGGAACCTGCCAGAACGGAACGTGCCAGTCCTGTCCGGATGGAATCGTCTGCCGCAGTTGCCCGGACCACTGCAACCGGTTTGATCCAGGCTGTCACAAGTGCCGCCTGCTCAACGGCATCGGCGGTCATGGCAACGGGCAAGACTGCCCCGGCTTCTGGGCCCTCGACTCGCACGGCAATCCGCTCTGGATCGACGATTGTCCGCCCTCCCACGGCTTGGGCAACGGTCCCGACTGCCCCGGCATGTTCGGCCGGATGAAAGACTGGTGCATCAACTTCCCCGACTGGCTCAAACATCACGGTACCATCCCCGTTCCGAAGGGCCATGATCCCGGCGTTCCGCTGCTCGGAAAGTACCGCCTGGTCTATCCCGTGAATCCCGGTTACTTCGACGCTCGCGACGGGCAGGTGTACGCTGCCCAGGGGTATGGCGGTCCCGTCTCCGTCCCCCTCGCGCCGAACGTCCGCCACACATACAACTATGGCTGGGGCGTGCCTTCAAGCCGACTGACGCCGATCTCTCATCCGCTCCCGGTCCAACCGGTCGTGGCCCCGTAATCGATCGGCGACCGATGCCGACCCGTAACCCGTTTCGACTCAAACGACGCATGCAGTAAGGACGCCACCATGCTTTTCCCATCACGACGTCTGTTGTTCGGATTCGCCGTCAGCGGATGCCTCGCGGCGTCTGCTGCGACGGCTCAGGACACGCCGTTCATCATCCAGACGCCCGGTGAGCCGCCGCCGGCCCCTCCGGTCACAGAGTTCGCGCCGCCGGTCCCCGGGTCTGAGCCTGCGGAGATTCCGTTCTCTGAAGGCATTCCGGTCTCGCAGGACATCCCCTCCATCGTGCGGATCAGCGATCTCCCTCCTGAAGAACAGATCGGCCACATGGAGTACAAGGCGCCGTCCGAGCGGCGGGAGTTCGTCTCTCCCCACTATGGATGGACGCAGCCCGGTCGTCTCCCCATGCGGCGGACGTGGGTGCCCTATCACAAGTTCTTCCCCAACACCTGGACCGGTCTGCAGGATGCCGCACCGCCCGTCCGACGGCCGGTCATCTACATGCCGACCGACACCACGCAGCTCGGGTACTACTACCAGCATGTGCCGCACTGGCATGCCTATCCCGGCATGATTCCGCCCGTTCCGCGTCCGGTCGACTGGCACATCCCCTACGTCGTGCCGAAGCTGGCGACAGCCAACCGCGTCGTGCATCCCGCTCCGGTGCTCGAACCGACGCCCGATCTCGGACCTCCCCAGGACGTGCCGGCTGAACCGACCGAGGCCGATCTGGAGAAATCGGCGCGACGGGTCAAACTCGTCCCGCTGAACCGATGAGTGTTGTTTCGTCTTGAGGTTTCCTTCAGACCCGGCGTCCGAATTCGGCGTCGGGTCTGTTTACGCGCACGATGACAGAATGCGCATCAGTGATCGATCCCCCTGACGCCACCGGCCCGGACGGTCTCGGAAAACTGCCAGCTTCGTGGTCCAGCCAACCCGAAAACAAAGCCCTGGCCCGGATTATTCGTAGCGCACGCTGCCAGCGTGCGTCACCGTTGACTTGGCGTCGGCGTGCAATGCGTTCGAAAAGCGCGGCGCTTTGGGCAACTTCTTGATAACCTGCTGTTTGGCAAACACTTATAGTGAACCGGGCCCTCGCCATGAATAATCCGGGCTGGCAGGGCGCCAGTCAGCCTTTCATCACTCGACTCCGTGAAATCCCTCCGTGTCTCCGCGACTCCGTGTTGAATAATCCGGACTAATCAATGCGCCGCGCCTGCGTGTTGATAAAGAATCCGCTGCAACTCTCTGCAATCTCATCTCGTCCATTCAGTCGGGTCGACCGGCGTTCCCCTGTGATCCGATCGGGCGGACCGCGGAGCACAACACGCATGTCATCGCCCAATCCGGCGCGGTCCGCAATCGCCAGCGCCACCGCGAGGCGGTACCGCTCCTGCGGATAGACGGGGCAGTCAAGTTCAGCAAACGACCAGGCGTCGATGTTGACCGGCCGCCATTCCTGCAGGGGCGGCGGCGGACCGACGTGCGCCTGCAACGAAACTGGAAGATCGTTCACCCGCGTGTCACGCACGGTGATCTCCACAACCGATGGTCGCGCCGAATAGACGGCCCAGGCAGGCCAGTTATCGAACCAGCCCAACGGTTGCAGCAGCGGCGCCGCTGTTGCAACAAATGCGACGACGACCGCTGCGGCATTTCCCGAACGAAAATCTGCCGCCGCCGCGCCTTCGGGCTCAGCAGCGACGTTGTGCCGACTCCCCCCAAAGAGGACCAGATTCTGCGCGATGAACGCGATATTCCAGACGAGCACCCCCGGTTTGTGATCGAGGCCCAGCGGCCCGAGCGTGATCAGCAGCAGAGCGTGCATCGCCAGCGATCCGACCAGCGCCCAGCGTCGCGTTCGCGGAATCAGCAATCCGGCGCCGACGAGGAGTTCTCCGACCGGAAACAGCCCGATCATCGCGTTTCGCGCGGCGTCCGGAAGCAATCTGTCTGAGAGTCCACACACATCCAGCAGCCCGCTCAGCAGCAATCGCCCGTGAGACTCGAAGAACGCGACGTCCAGTTTGGACACGGCCGAGTGAACATAAATGCTGGCCACGAAAATTCGCAGCAAGCGAATTGAAACGCTCGGCTGCGCGAGGGCCGGAATCGCGAGGATCAGCCAGAGTTCATACGCCCACGGCTGGAGCCGATGTTGATCAAGCAGGATCGAGACTGGCAACCCGAACACGACCAGCCATTGTCCGGCCCGGCCGTATCGTGAGTCTCGCCGCTGCACGAGAACCGCAATCGAACCGCAGACGACAACAGCGGCCGGAACCCAGTCGAGCCAGGCGGGCAGCCCGGTGGCCCACTGGGCGAACGGCACGCGCGGAAACTCCGTCAGCGGCGTCCACAGCTTCCAGGTGACGCCGATCAGGCACAAGAGCGCCGCGGCGACGATGCGCTGCAGCCGCTTCACGCGTGCCGTGCTGTCGTGTCTCGCCGCGTCAGGACTCAAGCGGTCAACTCGTCGTGCACCTGCTCGAGCAGGGCCTTCGTCTTCAGAATCCCCGCATGTTCGTCGAGTTTGTCGCCCTCGTACTCGATGCCGACGTGACCGCGATAGCCTGAGTCAACGACGATCTTCATCATCTTGCCGTAGTCGATTTCGAGCGGGGCCATCCCGTCGCGCTCCCGGTAGGTGACCAGCGGGCGGTCCTCGTCGAAGTTGTACGATTTGGCGCTCACGGCCTTTGCGTAGGGCATCAACTCCTCAACCCCCAGATAGACGTCGTACCATTCGTCCTCCGAAATCCGGAAATTTCCGAAATCGGGCAGCGTGCCGCAGTGGGGGTGATCGACGCGCCGCATCACGCCGGCCAGCCACTCGCCGTTGGAAGACAGCCCGCCGTGATTCTCCACAATGACGGCCAACCGGTGCTGTTCCGCGAACAGCGCCAGCCGGTAGAGGCCGTCCGCGGCGTATGCCAACTGGTCGGCGTAGCTGCCGCCGCTGGCGGCGTTCACCCGGATTGAATGGCATCGGAGTTCTGCCGCCGCTTCCACCCACTTCTTGTGATTCTCAATCGCCTCGGCCCGCTTGCCGTCGTCCGGATCGCCGAGGCGGCCTTCGCCGTCGATCATGATCAGGAGACTGTTGACTCCGTGATCTTCAGCCCGCTGCCGCATGTCCGCAAGGTAGGCCTTGTCCTGCGCCTTGTCCTTGAAGAACTGGTTCACGTACTCAACCGCGTCGATTCCGAACTCTTCCCTGGCGACCTTCGCGAAGTCGAGGTGGTCGAGTTTTTCGCCGAAGATCGATTTGTGCAGCGACCACTCGGCAAGCGAAATGTGATAGAGCCGCTGCTCTTTGTCCGCCGCCGCGGCCGGCCGGACAGGTGTCGACAGCGCCAGGGAGCCGGCTGCGGCGGCGCTCGAAGCGAGAAACTCACGTCGGGAAACAAGGCGGCTCATGCGGACTCTCCACGGGGTGCGTCGGGCGGCCATCTGGAATTGACGGGACTCAGCTCTTATTCTGCAAAGAGCGGTCGGGATCGCTTTCAGAGCGCATCTCACTGACTGTAGCGGTTCTGGCGGCGTAAGAACCCCTGTGCAAAGGTAAAAACGCGACCAGACGCCGCCACGATAAAGTGCCACTGGCACGACCTTCAAGTTCGCCGAATGTCTCCGTCAAGTCAAACGTGAACCGGTTCGCGTCGCGGCCAGCCGCACGACCCCGGTCGCTGAGCAAACAACCATGAATCTGAAGACTCGCTTCCAACGTCAGCATTTCGCAAACGGTTACGAGCTGGTTGACGGAGTGTCGATGCATCAGACGCACGGAGACCGGTTTCAGATTCCGCATCCCGCATTGAAAGCGCATCTTCAGCCGGGGGAGTTTGTTGAATTGAGGCTCGATTCTCCGCGCTTCTCCGTCCACGAAGACGCCCCCGTGCAGTGCACCTGCCCCGACTGCAACGAGCAGACATCCAAACCGATTCTGCGTCACGAACAGCCGGCCTCGCTTGCTTCCATCCCACCACAAGCTGTGCCGTCGCGCGGATGGGGAGAAGACTTCTGGGTGCGCATCACCGAGCGGGACGGCGATCTGTTTCAGGCCGTCGTCGATAACCCCCTCGTCGAAGCGCGGCTGCACGAACTCCGCGAAGGGGACGAAGTCTGTTTTCATGAGAATCACATTCTCGCGGTCCATCCCCTCCATCGACGGAACCTGGTCTCGCGAATGACCCCCGCCGAAGTGAAGGATCTCGCAGAGTGGCTCGCGTCACAGCGCGGGTGACCTCCGCCCGTAACCAATGTATAGCGCTTTGCAGATCGGAGTTGGCGATCTGTCTCGCGAATTCTCGTCCTCGACAGTCCAAACACCGCTCGACGCGGACACATGGTAGAGCAATTTGCGCTAGCCGTCTCGCTCCGGCGAGTCGGATGTCCACGACGCGGAATCTCCTGCAAGCGGAATTTGCGCACCACGCGAAGATTCTTGCCGTTGGTAGCCCAGCGGGGCTTCACCCGCATCCCAACCCGAATCGGCCCGGAGCGGCGAAGCCGCGCCGGCATGTAGCTGCGGGCGTCATCTCGCAGAACACTATTCATTCAAGCAAATGCCGACCAGTTCACCCGGATCTTCGACAACCCACGTCGGGCCATGTTCTCTGAGCGACCGCGACGTGTTCAGTCCCCAGGTCACGGCGGCCGTGTCGATCTCCACTTTCCGGGCCGCGACAATGTCACGAATCTCGTCGCCGACGTAGAGCGCGGTGGCGGGACTGGCCGCCGTGTCGCGCAGCACTCGACGAATCGCCCGGTGCTTTCCCTGCAGGCGTGAACTGCCGACGCAGAACGCAAAGCAATCCGCCACCCCGTGGCTGGCGAGGCAGTTTCGGATGTGCTCGGTCTGGTTGGAGGAGACGACTCCCATGTTCACCCCGGCTGCGTGCAGTCGGCGCAATGCGTCCACGACTGCGGGGAACATCGGAGGGTCGCTCTGTTCCTGACGCTGCAATCGCAGGAAATCTCGAAACAACCGTGGCGCCTTGTAGAACGGGATGCGGTGCGCCTTCAGGAATTCTCTCGTCGACATGTCGCGCACGGCGTCTGTGTCTTCAATCGGCGCGACGCGATGCAGCGGGGCAAGTCGATTGTAGATCTCGGCGGCGTGCGGCAGCGTGTCGGCGAGAGTTCCGTCAAAGTCCCACAGAATCCAGTTGTAACGCACCCATACGTCTCCAAAGCAACCGCTCTCGTTGTCGACCTTTTGCCTCAAGAAACTGAGCGAACGAGTTGGCAGGGGTTTCCCGCGATCCAGTGCATGTTGCCGCTGAATCAACAGGGTGGCTCGGCCGGTAAGTCGCGGACCGGGATCCAGATTGAGGGCCATAGACGCACAGTTGTGCGGATTGACGCGCTCGCGCGGTTCCCGCCGCTGCCGGATCGGCTTCCCCGGTACGGAACGCGGCAGGTCCAGCATCGCCGGGACGCCTCCGGGCAACCGGAAAACGGCACAGGCTTTGCGGAACGGTCGGCGATCAGGATTCGTTCTCTCAAGGAGCACCTCAATGAAGCGCAAACTGTTTGCCGTCTTGTGCGGAGGAATCGCCTTGGCATTGATTCTCGCCGGAGGGCGTGTGTTGCCGACGCGAGCCGCTGACCAGGCGAAGGATGACCGGAAAGCCGATCCGTCTCAAGAGGACTCGGGACGGGACGATCTGCCGCTGCGGGATTTTATGCGACAGAAGTTGGAAGCGTCGAACATGGTCCTGGAGGGCCTCTGCACGGACGATTTCGACATGGTCAAGGAAGGCGCGACCAGGATGAACTCGATCAGCAACAGTGAACGCTGGCGGGTCATGAATGACGCCGTTTACCGCCAGTTCAGCGGAGACTTTCAGGCCACCACACAGCAACTCGTCGAAGCGGCGGAAAAGGAGAACATGGACCGGGCCACGCTCAAGTGGGTCGACGCGACGATGAGTTGCATTGAATGCCATAACTTCGTGCGGGGAATCATGGTCGCAGAGCAGCCCGATTCGCGGTGATTCCATCGGGACAGACGGCACGATAACTTCGGCGAGTTCTGTTTTCGACCTTCCGCACTGCGGCGCCCATGTTGCCGATTGCTCGGCTTCGGCGGGACGAGTTGGAGGCAGCCATGTTGCAACAAGAGAACCGGAATGCAGTGCCGGGGCCCAATGCGAAGGAGCGCCGTCCAGGGGAGGGGCGGTGGCGGCTCACAGTCTTTGCCGCACCGGATGATCGAGACGCGCTGCTGCGCGAGCTGCGGCGGTGTCTGGCGTTCAATCCCATCGACGCCAGAATCGCTCTGCATTCGCTACCCGGAATCCTCCCCGAGTGGTTGACGGCGGATCAGGCCCGGCGCGCCGCCGCGGCCATCCGGTCACTGGGCATCGAGGCGGCCGCGTTCCCCGAGTCGAAATTGCCGCAGCTCTCACCGACGAACACGGTCCATCGGGTTGATCTGACGGAACGCGGACTGGAAGTCGTCGGCGCCACCGGGAAGATTGTGGACCGCATCGAGTGGGACCGCATTTCGGTCATCAGCATCGCGGACGTGCCGCTCGATCTTGTGCGCCGCTACGTTGCGGACCGCACATCGGTGTGGGCAGCGCCGCATTCGAAGCCGCTGGTCACGGACGAGGCGACTCAGTCCGGCGCAGAAATGTGGATTATCTGTGCGAATCCTGATCACGCCCTGCGCATCGACCACAGGGAAATGAACTACGCCGGGCTCGGCGACGCCAAGGGAGACTCGGCGACAGTCAATTTTCGCCGCTTCGCGGAGCGCCTCGTGCGAGGCGCGAGGGATGCGTGGCTGACGCCTTCGGCCCATGCGTTTCTCACCCGTGCACCGGCCGAGCGATACCGGTTCAACTCACAGCAGGCACATGTGGATGCCACGACATTGCATACGCTGCTCGTGAAGCATATCGGGGACCAGGCGGCTGCCGATCGAGCGAAGGCCACGGCGAACGGGATGCGGAAGGCAGGCGTCTCCGAACTTCTCGATGCCGGCCCCGAAGAAGGCGGCCAACCACCGAAAGCACAGGCAAAGTGCAGGAGTTGATCGAAGAGGTGCGTACCTGGGCCCGCGAAGTCGAACAACTGGGGCAACCGAGATTCGGCGAGTTGGGAGCCCGGGTGGAACTGATTCGTCAGACGCTGGCCGAACGATCACCCCGAGCCGAGGAGGCGCCGACGGCCAGGGATGACGACGCACAACCGGCGGAGCCCTCCGCCTGCCGGCTCCAGTTACAAGAACTCCGCCAGAGGCTGGAAGCGAACCCTGCAGAGTTTTCAAGTTGGAGCGGAGCCGTTTCGACGCTTGAAAAGATCCTGGACCCGATCGACCGCAAGACGACCAACGGAAGGAATCCCGAAGAGCGATGAAGCACGTCGGGCGAGTTCCGCATTTCGCAACGCCGGCGTTCGGAGCACGTCCTCAGCGTTCCGTCAAGGAATCGCCTCCCGCCGCCGCACGCAATTGCCCCTGTCACTCAACGATGCTGCCCAGGATCACGCCGCAAACATAGGCGATTGCCGCAGCGAGACCACCGATCGCCAGGGTCTCCAGGCCGGCGGTGACCCAGCGTTGCTGCACGAAGCGCGACTTCGCCGCCCCGACGGCGAAGAAAGCAACGAGCGTCAGCGCCGTGCTCCAGACGAAGGCGCCGGAAACCGCCCGCCCCGTGACGATCCCGAACAGGAACGGGAGGAGCGGCACGGCGCCGATCAGGATGAATGCCAGCAAGGTGGCGAGGGCCGCCCGCAGCGGCGCCGGACCGGCGAGCGGAAGTCCGTGTTCTTCCTTGATCATTGTTTCAACCCAACGTTCCCGGTCGGCCGTGATCACGTCGACGATGTGCTCCAGTTGTTCCCCCTCGAATCCCTGCCGGGCAAACACCTGTCGGACCTCCTCGCGTTCGCCGTCGGGAACCTCAGCGATGTGCCGTTCCTCCATCCGTCGCGTCTTCTCGCGCTGCTGTTCCTCTGCACGAGTGCCCAGGAAGTTGCTGGCGGCCATGCTGAAGCCGTCAGCGAGCAGATTGGCGACGCCAAGGATCAGGATGACATTGGCCGAGAGACCGGCGCCGGCCACTCCCGAAACAACGGCAAACGTGGTGATCGTCCCGTCGATCGCGCCATACACGAAGTCGCGGAGATAGCTTGGCTCGCGGCCCCGGTCGAGCCGCGCGGCGATTGCCGCCGGCGTATGACCGGCTTTGAGCGATTCAAGCGTGGGCCCGTCATGCGGGGGAGTGAGAGTCACGAGAGCGCTTTGCAGTTCGGTATGTGGCCCTGAGAACGATCCGTTCCTGGTTTGCGGATGCAAGCGCGCCAATAGCTATTGGCCAATAGCCATTAGCGACCCCTTGACTCTCGACCCGCCACTTCGCCGGAGATGACGAACTCCGGCGAACCTGACCCCTCAGCACAAACACAGATCTGCAAAGCGCTCGATTGAAACGCGCTCTACGGCATCACGAACTCATGCTGGCCGGGGCGTACGGTGAGGACCGGGCAGGGGGCTTTGCGGACCACGCGCTCGGCGACGCTGCCCAGCAGCATGTGAGAGAGGCCGCTTCGGCCGTGGCTGCCGACGATGATCAGGTCGATCTCGTTCGTCCTGGCGTAGCGGACAATCTCAACGAACGGAGTCCCCTGCACGACGGAACGCTGCACCTGGTCGCGGCCGTCCGGCAACCAGTCCTGTTCGGGCAACTGTTCGAGCGCTTTCTCGGCCGCCTGTTTCGTCTCGACGATCAATTCGGCGCCGATCACGAGTCCACCGTCAGGGACGAAAGCGAAGTTGTCTTCCACGACGTGCAGCAAGTGGAGGCGAGCGCCGAAGCGGGAAGCGAATTCACAGCCGTACTTGAGCGCCGTGCCGCCGAATTCGCTGAAGTCGGTGGGAACCAGGATCTGTTCGAGCTTGATCATAGGTCTGCCTCTGTGGAGTTGTGTCGCTGGTCGATCACCCGCCGCGGCTGTCGCACTCGACGAATTGGTGTTTACGATCTGCCTCGCGGAGTCTCCGGCTCGACAGGCCGACAACCGCTTGCCGGGGTCTGTAGTTGAGCAATCTGCTCTATCCCCGCTTCAAGTCAATCTCATAGCGGTCCAGCAAGCGGTACAGTTTTCTGCGATGAATTCCAAGAGCCCGCGCCGTGCGCGCTTTGTTTCCCTGCTCCTCCTCGAGCACGGAGAGGATATGTGCCCGCTGAAGGTCGTCCAGTTTGCGCGATCCCGTCGCTATGTGTACGGCACTGGCATCCACCGCGTGATGAGGGGAATCGGCCGCAGCGGCGACTTCGCGGGGAAGGTCGTCGATCGTGATGGTCTGGTCGTCCGCCAATATATTCGCTCGCTCGATGGTGTTGATCAACTGCCGAACATTGCCAGGCCAATGATAGGAAAGCATGGCGTCCCGCGCGTCCTGTTCGATCTGCCACCCTTCAGGCAGGAAATGATCGATCAACGGAGAGACATCCTCCCGTCGCTCCGTGAGGGGAGGCAGGTAGAGCGACATGACGTTGATCCGATAATACAGGTCTTCGCGGAAGCAACCGTTTTCGACTTCCTGCTGCAGATCCCGGTTGGTCGCGGCGATGAGACGCACATCGACGCGCCGTTCCTGGTGCGATCCGACGCGTCTGAGTGAACCGTCTTCGAGCACCCGCAGCAACTTTGGTTGCAGTCCCGGCGCCAGTTCTCCGATTTCGTCGATGAACAACGTGCCGCCGTCGGCCACCTCGAACAGTCCGGGCTTCGTGCCGGTTGCGCCGGTGAACGATCCCTTCTCATGCCCGAACAGTTCACTCTCGACGAGCTGTTCGGGCAGAGCGGCGCAGTTCACGGTGACAAACGGTTTGTCCAGGCGGAGACTGTGACGCTGGATGGCGCGGGCGACGAGTTCCTTACCTGTTCCGCTGTCACCCTGAATCAGCACGGCTTTGTCGGTGGGGCCGACGCGTTCGACCAGCCGCCACACGTCCCGCATCGCCCGGGATTCGCCGATCAGTTTGGGAACGGGGCGGTCCCGTTCCAGCAGCGTTTTCAGTTGCAGGTTTTCCTGCTTCATGCGGCCGCGCTCGGCCGCCATCCGGCATCGCTGTTCCAGTTCCGACAGCGGAAAGGGCTTTGTCAGATAGTCGGACGCGCCGAGCTTCATGGCCTCGACGGCGTTCTGCACCGTCGCCTGGCCGGTCAGAATGATGACCTCGGTGTCGATGCTGTCTCCTCGAATCCGCTGGAGAAACTCCAGTCCCGAGATCCCCGGCAGGTTCATGTCGCAGATCGCGACGGCATAATGCTTGAGATCGCAGAGCCGGAGAGCTTCCTGCGCATTCGGGGCCTGGTCCACACGGTGACCCTGGCGGCCCATCCACTGAGCCGCCATCGTGCGGAACTCATCGTCGTCCTCGACAATCAGCAGGTCGATGGGACGTCCGGCTGGCACCAGATTCCCCCTTTCTTATTCACGGGCGCGACGGGGAACTGATGTGCGAATCCGCGCGCCCTGTCTCGATTCGGCCGAAATCCTGCGGCGTTTCGCCTCCCCAGCTTCCCCGTCAGATCCCGTTGTCGAGTGTCGCCTCAATCGTAGCTTCATTGACGACACAAGGCAGCCATACCGAACTCAATACGCTGCCCCGGAGTCGTTCGATCCGGCAGAACTGACGATGCACGCCGCGTGCCGGTCGAAGCAGTTTCAGCAGATCGACGTTGCGGCCGGGCGTTGATCCCACTCGGGACGGCCCGCTTCGTGTAAAATGCGCACGGTGTGATCGGCGCGTCGGGCATGCTTCGTGCAGCAGAACCGATTTCGTATGAGTGACACGTTGCCCACCCTGATTCAGTCGTTGTTGCAATCGGACGCCTTCCCGCATCCGGTCAACAACCGAAGTGTGCTGGAGACGCACATTTCGTGGGTGGTGCTCACCGGGAAGTACGCCTACAAGATCAAGAAACCGATTCGCCTCGATTTCCTCGACTATTCGACGCTGGAGCGGCGGCGCGAGTGCTGCGAACTGGAACTCCGGCTGAACCGGAGGCTCGCGGCGGAGTTGTATCTCGACGTCGTTCCGATCTGCGGTTCCCGCGACCACCCGCAGGTGAGCGGCAAAGGGCCGGTGATCGAGTACGCGGTCCGCATGCGCGAATTCCCTCAGGAATCCCTCGCCAGCCGGATGATTGAGCGCGGTGCGCTCACGCGTGAACGGATCGACGAGTTGGCGACGACCGTCTCGGCGTTTCATGAGAGCGAACCACCCGCAGACCTTTCCTCCGGCTACGGCACGCCCGACGTGATCCGGCGGGAGGCGTTTGAGAATTTCGACGAACTGGAGCGGCTTATTGAAAACGAAGATCTGCGTAAATCGATCGCAGGCCTGCGCGGCTGGACGGCGGCCGAGTACGAGCGATGTGCGGAGAGATTCAGCGAAAGGCGCCAGGCGGGACGCGTAAGGGAATGTCACGGCGACATGCATCTGGGAAACATGGCGGTCTACGACGATCGACTCGTCGTGTTCGACGGCATTGAGTTCAACGACGAGTTTCGCTGGATGGACGTGATCAGCGAAGCGAGCTTTGTCGTGATGGATCTGATGCACCGCGGACGGGACGACCTGGCGCATCGGTTCTTGGACGCCTACCTGAGCGGCGCCGGCGACTACAACGGACTTTCGGTCTGCCGGTTTTACGTCGTCTACCGGGCGCTTGTGCGGGCGAAGGTCACAGCGATCAAACGATCGCAGGACTCCAGCGGTGAGGCTCCGTCACAAGACCCCGATGCGGAACTCTGCGCGTACATCGGGTTGGCCGAGGCGAAGTCGGCCCGCGAATCGCCCCGCCTGAGCATCACTCACGGGCCGTCGGGGAGTGGAAAAACAACCGGCACCCAGCCGCTGCTGGAGGCCCGAGGCGCCGTCCGCGTGCGTTCGGACGTGGAGCGGAAGCGGCTGGCCGGACTTCCGGCCTCGGCCGACGCGTCTGCGGCGCCCGGCAGCGGCATTTATACGGAGGAATGGACGAGACGAACTTACACACGGCTGGCCGAGTGTGCCGAACAGATACTCGCCGCCGGGTTTCCCGCGATCGTCGACGCGACGTTTCTGGACGCGGCGGAACGGAATCGTTTCCGGCAACTGGCCGACAGATTTCGGGCGCCGTTTGAGATTCTCGATTTTGCCGTCGATGAAGGAGTGCTCCGCGATCGGCTGGCGGAGCGACGTCGAGTTGGTCACGATAGTTCGGACGCCGACGACGCGGTGCTCGCTGCACAATTGCAGTCGCAGGATCCGCTGATGGATGAGGAACGACCGTTTGTGCACCGAGTCACACCGCAGGGGGTGTGACCGCGGGAGTTTTCGGAAACGACTCGTCGAGGCGCGAGAAGGAGGAGAGTGATGCTTCCCCGATTCCAGCATATTCTGGTGCCGCTCGACTTCAGCAGCAAAAATCGAATGGCGCTGGACGTTGCCTTTGAACTGGCCAGTCAGAATCGAGCCCGGACGAGTCTGCTGCACGTCGTGGAACGGATCGAAACGTCCCCGGACGATGAAGATTCGGTCGATCGCGAACTGGAGGAATTCTACGGTCAACTCGAGGCGCGGGCGGAAAGCGAACTCGAATCGGTCTCACAGCGATTCGAAGCCGCCGGGCTGGACGTTGAGTACAAGGTCTGGCGCGGCAAGCGGGTGCATGAGATCGTGAAGTTTTCCCGCGACCGGGATGTCGACCTCGTTGTTCTGAGTTCGCATCCGGTTGATGCGGACCAGCCGGTCAAGAGCCTGACGACGGTCAGTTACCAGGTGTCGATCCTCTGCGCCTGTCCCGTGCTGATGGTGAAGTGAAGGCGGCGTGTCCGCCAGTCCCGTTGGCGGTGGCGATGATCTCACGATTGGAATTCGCGATGAGTGAGCAGAATCCCAATTTGCGGTCGGTCGCCCGCAGTGAGGGGGCCTCCCCGGCAATTCTGGAAGCCGTACTCAACACGGTCGTGGACGGGGTCATCACGATCGACGAGGCCGGAACCATCTGTCTCGCCAACGCGGCCACGGCGCGCATCTTCGGTTACGCGGCGGACGAGTTGATCGGAAGCAACATCAGCATGCTGATGCCCGCGCCGTATGCCGCCGAGCACGACGGCTACCTGCGGCGCTACCTGGAGACCGGTGAGCGACACATTATCGGGATCGGCCGGGAGGTCGAAGCGCTGCGGAGCGACGGCGCCGTGTTTCCCATCGATCTGGCGGTCAGCGAAGTTCGAGTCGGCGACAGGCGGCTGTTTACAGGCATCGTCCGCGACATGACCGATCGCAAGCGGACCGAAACCGCACTTCGCCGGGAACGGCGGTTCGCCGCCGACCTGTTCGAGAACGCCAACGCGATCGTTGCGGTTCTGGACGAGGAAGGCCGCATCTCCCGTATCAATGGTTTTCTCGCTCAGCTCACGGCGCGTGATTCGAATGACGTGCGAGGAGCCGGCTGGGCGGAAACGTTCGTCCCGGAAGACGATCGCAACTCGGTCCGCGAGATCTTCGACCGGATCGTCGCGGGAGAACTGGTTCATTCCAGTGTCAGTTCGATCGTCACCCGGGACGGCGCTCTGCGGACCATCGCCTGGTCAGGTCGCCATCTGGTCGATGCTGACGACGTCGTGGACGGAATTCTGGTGATCGGCACGGACATTACCGAACTGAAGGAAGCCGAACAGAGGCTGGTGCAGTCTGAACGCCTGGCCGCGATCGGCGAGATGGTGACCGGGCTCGCGCATGAAAGCCGGAATGCGCTGCAGCGGGCCCGCGCCTGCCTCGAAATGCTCGAACTGGACCTCGCCGAGCGCAGCGATCACATGGAGTTGACGGCCCGCGCCAAACTGGCGCTCGATGAACTGCAGCGGCTCTATGAAGAGGTCCGCAACTATGCTTCGCCGGTGCAACTTGATCTGAGCAAATGTCAGGTCAAGGACATCTGGAAACTCGCGTGGGACCAGCTTGCAACGATGCGGGCCGGCACGGACATTCAACTCCGGGACGACTGCGCCGTTGAATCGCCGAAGTGGCGCGTCGATCGCAACCGGATGCTGCAGGTGTTTCGCAACATCCTGGAGAACGCAATCGCCGCGTCGCCGCAAGGGAGCGAAGTGGTCATCCGCTGCCGCGAGGACCGTCTCAAGGACCGGCCGGCGCTGCGGATTACCATCCGCGACTCGGGGCCGGGAATCGATTCCGAACAGGCGACACGCGTGTTCGAACCGTTCTTCACCACGAAGCCCCGAGGGACCGGTCTCGGCCTGGCCATCGCCAAGCGGATCGTGGAAGCGCATTCCGGCGAGATCTACGTCGCGGACGATTCGAGCCCCGGTGCGGAATTCATCATGGTTATTCCGCGCTGAGCAGTCACTCCGGAAACGATCCAGTCGACGGCCGGCCCCAGGCGGCCGCCCGCCGATTCCACCGGCGAGAGCGAATCCCCCAACATGCGTCTCTTCTCCCTCACGATCACGCTGCAGAGATGACGTCTTGCCGGGATTCCGGTATTCTCCCGTCGGGTTTCTTCGCATCGAAGAAAACGCTGCGCCGTCCGCATGGCATCCATGCCTGGTTCCGACGAACTCAGGGGAGGAGTGAGCAATGACGTCCCGTAAAAAGTTCTGGGTGGCCGGCGGGATTCTCCTTGTCGGCCTCGGCGTCGGACTCAGTTTCGCGCAACCCCGCGAAGAGATTTCTCCCGAATCGCTCCTGCCCGAGAACTCGGTGCTTTACATCGGCTACGATGGCGGCGCGGAACATCAGCAGGAGTGGCAGGAGACTGCCGCCTACGAGGCGCTCTACGAGAGCGGTCTGATGGACGTCGTCACGAAGTTGATTGGCGCCGTCACCGCGCAGACCGGCGGCGAGCAGGGGATCGGCGGTCAGATTTCGACCGCCCTTCAGCATGTGATGGATCACGGCGTCTCCGTGGCGGTGACAGCGGGAGAAGGGGAGGCTGGTCCTCCGGTGCCGTGGGGGATCTTCGTATTTCACGACGCAGCCATGTTCGAAGAAGGCTTGAGCCAACTGGCCACCGGCGCTGCCCGCGGCGAGATCGAGTTCGAGACGACGGAACGCGACGGACGTTCGATCACGCACGGTCTCGTGCCGCGCTCGCCCGGCGTTGAACTCGGATGGTGGACTGAAGGGGACCATCTCGTGGTCGTGGTCGGCATGGCGGCCGTCGACTCGGCGATCGCGGTGGCGGACGGCGAGGCCAACATCACCGACCACGCACTGTGGGACCAGTATGTCGCAAGCGACCCGGGGTTCACGCGGACCACGGTGGGCTGGCTCGATTTTGCCGGGTTGCGCGAGCGATTCGGAGAGATGCCGCTGCCGACCCGACCGAGCGAGGCGCGTCCGGAAGGCGTCACAATCAACGACGTCCTGGAAGTGACCGGCCTGGACGGACTCAATTCGATTGTCGGACGTTCGGGATACAAAGGACGCGCGTTGTGGTCGGAAGTGAATATCGACGCGCCGGGACCGCGGCGGGGGCTCCTCTCGCTCTCCGAACAGGAGACATTCACGCTGGAGGATCTGCCGCCGATGCCGGAGGATTGCAAAGCCTTCGCGGCGACAAGCTACGACTGGGCACAGATCTATGACACGCTGTACGAGGTTGCCGTCGGGGCCGAGCAGTTGTTTGCGCCCGACGAGACAGGCCGTGTCGAACAGACGATGGCGATGGTCAACGAAAAGATCGGGTTTGATCTGAAGACCGGTCTGCTCGAACCACTCGGCAACGTGCACACAGGTTATGCGGACACCGCGCAAGGAATCCTGGGACTCGGCGCCGGTCTCGTAATCACCGTCGACGACGCGGACGAACTCCGGGAGTCGATGGACAAGTTGCTCGTTGTCCTTCAGGAGGAGGCCGGAACGGACGTCGATGTCGAGCGGGTCGATCGTGACGGACGCGAACTCGTATTGGTGCGGTTTGCGGACAGCCCCTTTTCTCCCGCGTATTGCATCGGCGAGAAATGGTTGGCGTTCGGGATGGTGCCGCAAACCGTGGATGCCTTTTTGCTGCGTGAGGCGGGCGACCTACCGGCCTGGCAGGCAACCGCGGAGCACGAATCGGCACTTGAAGAGGTCCCACAGGAATTTACCGCGATCACGATCTCCGACCCTCGGGACACCTATGAGTTCCTGCTGGGAATGGCCCCGTTCGCGGTGGGCGGCGCGCAGATGGCGTTGCGGCAGTACGAGGTCATGCCGCCCGACTTCGAGTTCCCGATCTCGACGGCCGACATTCCCCCATCCGAACTCGTGACGCGTCCGTTGTTCCCAAACGTGACCGTGGCAGAGGTCAGCGACGACGGAGTGCACTACGTCTCTCGGGTCTCACTCGCGGGGGGCGGGTCGATGGGCGCGATGGACGGCGGCACAGCCGTCGCGACCTCAGCCGTCGCGGTCGCACTGCTGTTGCCCGCCGTCCAGCAGGCGCGCGAAGCGGCCCGCAGGACGGCATCAAAAAACAACCTCAAGCAAATCATGCTGGCGCTGCACAACTACCACGACGTCAATCTGACCTTCCCGGAAGGGACGCATCCCAATGAAAAGCTGAAACCGGAGGAGCGGCTGAGCTGGATTACGAAGATTCTGCCATTCATCGATGAGGTTCCGTTGTACAGCGAAATCGATTTCGATCAGGGATGGGAAAGCAAAGACAACTCCTATGCACTGGAGATAACGATTGCGATCCTGCAGAACCCCAGCCACTCAGCCGAAGAATCAGACTACGCCACCACGCACTACGTGGGGCTGGCGGGCCTCGGCGAGGACGGGCCGAAACTCCCGGTCACCAGCGAGAAGGCAGGCGTGTTCGCTTACAACCGGGGAACGCGAATTCGCGACATCCGGGACGGCACGTCGAATACGATCGCCATTTCGGACGCGACCGATCCGGGCCCCTGGGGGGCTGGGGGGAGCGCGACGATCCGCCCGCTGACCGAGAAACCCTACATCAACGGCCCCGACGGCATCGGCGGGCCGCACGAAGGCGGCATCCAGGTCGGAATGTGCGACGGATCGGTCCGCTTCGTCAGCGAGAACATCGACCCCAGCGTGATGGAAGCCCTCGTCACAATCAACGGCGGGGAAGTGGTCAGCGACTTCTGAAACGCGCAGCCGTGAATTCCACTTGGCCAGAGGCCGAGTCGTGCGGGCGACATCACTTGTCGCCCCAGCGGCTCGGATTAATCCCCGGCGCTTCGGTCCGCATCCCCTCCGGTTTGTGCGGCTGCACCCATTCGAACCCGCTGGTGTTGAGGCTCTTCAAAAACGGCTTGGCAATCTCGGGAGCGCCGGCGACCAGTTCGGCCGGCCATTCTTCCACCGGCTGAATCGGACCGGCCCACGCCGGTCGATAGCCGAGTTGCACAAGCTCACGAGGCCTCTCGTCCCGGTTGGGATGGCTGCCGTGCAGCAACAGAGACGGCACGAGCACCGCGGAGCCGGCCGGGACGACGAGAGTAATCT
The DNA here is from genome assembly GCA_003388505.1 of Planctomycetota bacterium. GTDB lineage: Bacteria > Planctomycetota > Planctomycetia > Planctomycetales > Planctomycetaceae > MB-PLM-1. Next base: position 315,340 of record QQVO01000015.1, on the reverse strand, counting down.
CCTCCGGATGCGACTTGTACCGCACGTACGGGCTGGCCTCGGCGTGGAAGGAGAGGTGCGAACGCGGTATGAGGCGGAACGGGGCCCGTTCCGGTGTCAGTTCATCAAGGTAATACAGCACCCGCAACAGCCGCGGACAACTCCCTTCATAGCCGAACAGGTCCGATCCGTGCGGTTGCCCGTCGGTGTGCATCGAGATGCCCGGACAGCCCGGATGCGTCCGCTGAAAGAAACCTCGCGTGAAGATGATGTCCGGCCCCATCAGATCGGTGAGAAACTCGATCATCGGGGGAAAGCCGATCAACTCGGCCACCGCGCGGCTGTGCCATTGTGGCTGCGTCACCGCCCGGGTCTGTTGAACGCTGTAACTGGTGTGATTCATCTCGGCATCGGCCATCTCCTGTTTGATGCGCTCGATGAAATCCGGCGGCAGGATCCCTGGAAAGACCAGATAACCCTCGACCTCAAGCTGCCGAATCTGTTCCGGCCGGCTCATCGATGCGAAGTCAGTGTCATCGATGTTCATGAAGTCCGGATCGCTTTCGTGGTCGGCCGGAGGATTGGCTGCGGACTGCATTTCGAAGTCTCTGGAATGCTGTTTGATGATCGCGTTCGAGTTGATAGCCGCAGTATCTCAGGCGGCGCGGTTGCCGTCGAGCGGATGAGTTATGCGCCGAAGGTTGTCGTTCCGTCCCGTGTTCATCATGCTCTGGTTTGGCCCCGGTACGACTTGCTCCGGAAGGATGACCAATGAACTTGAGTTTCGCTGTTCGCGTTCTGCTGCCTCTTCTGTTGATCTCTCGTCTGGCGCTGGCTGAATCGTATCTCGTCGAAAATGGCGTCCCGCGCAGCGAGATCATCATCGCCGAGGAACCACCACGAACGACGCGAATGGCGGCTCGGGAACTGCAACAGTACTTGCAGAAGATCACCGGCGCGCGCCTGGAGATCGTGACCGAACCGACCGGCAACGTCCCCGTCAGAATCTTGGTCGGGAACAGCCCCGGCGCGGCTGAGTTGGGAGTGACGGCGGACGACCTGAAGTACGGCGCGTACCGCATCGTCTCAGGCGACGACTGGATCGTATTCATCGGCGACGACACCGATTTCGTGCCGATCGAGCCCTGGCCGCGCAGCAACAACGATCTCGTCAGCGGGAAGATGCAGGCGGAGTGGGATGCGATCACCGGCCGCCAGTGGGGCTACATGCACAGCCAGCTCCACAAGCATTACACCGGTCCCAACTCGCTCTTCGGCACGCCCGATGAGCGCAAAACCGACGACGACGGCAATGTCCACGTCTGGACTTACGACGAACGAGGCTCCTTCAACGCCGTGTGCGGATTTCTGCGGGATCTCGGCGTGCGGTGGTACATGCCGGGGGAGATCGGCGAAGTCCTGCTGGAAATGGAATCCATCGAACTTCCCGCAATCGACAGAACCGTCCACCCCGACTTCCCGATGCGGATTCTCAATTTCCGCGCCATCTACGGACACGACGTGAGCATGTGGAGTTACCGCCTCGGCGTGCGACAACCCTACGGCCGCCAGGCCGCACACGGCCTGCACGGAATGACCGACAATGAGCGGACGCTCAAGAACCATCCGGACTGGTTCGCCCTCTACGGCGGAAAGCGTCAGAACGACCCCAGGATCGGAAACAACCAACTCTGTTATTCCAACGAGGAACTGTTCCGCGAGGCCGTTGAATTCGCCCGCGTTCAACTCGATCACTTCGATATGGACGTCGTGTCGATCATGCCGCCCGACGGCTACACCGCGATCTGCCAGTGCGAAAAATGCGCCGGCAAGGAGTCCCCGGAACTCGGCGCACGCGGCATGCTGTCGAATTACGTCTGGGACTTCGTCAATCGGGTCGCGAAGGAGGTCGGCAAAACGCATCCGAACAAGCGAATCTCGAATTGCGCCTACGGCATCTACACAGAGCCCCCCTCCAACATCGAAAAACTGGAACCAAATGTGCAGGTCATCATCGTCGGCGGGCGACGGCCGACGTCTGATGATCGGGACGACCTGCGGCGACTGCGGGCGGCCTGGCAGGAGAAGACCGACAACCCGATCGAAATCTTCGAGAACTATCCCTTCACAGGCCGAGGCTTCTATCTGCCCGCCTATATCCCGCACGTGCTCGGCGAGAGCATCAACGAAACCAAAGGCCAGTCACGCGGTGAAGACATCTGGCTCACGATGGACTTCGGCGAAGACGCCGTCGGATACAACCACTTTCTGATCTACTTCACTGCGCGAATGTACTGGGGCGGCAAGGATCAGGATCCCGGCGCGCTGTTCGACGAATACGTCGAGAAGTTCTACGGACCGGCCGCTCCCGCCATGGACGAGTTTTTCGCGTACTGCGAAGAGCACTGGCGGGAGATGGAGCACGACAGCAAGATCGCCGACCATGCACTGGCATTGTTCGCCGCAGCCCGAACGACCGTTTCCTCGGACTCCATCTACGGACGTCGCATCGAGTTGATCGACAACTACTTGAACGGGCTCCGGAACAAGGCCAAACAGCTTGCACAGAAACGCGGTCCGGTTCCCAGCCTGAGGCTCGTCAGCGGCGTTTCGGAACGGGGCGACATCGTCGTCGACGGCAAACTGGATGACGAAGCCTGGGTCAATATTCCGGTCGCCTCCACAGGTTCGCTGCGGGAACTGCAGACCGGCCGATTGACGACCTTCGGCACAAGTTTCATGGCCGAGATGATCGGCAACGACCTCTACTTCGCCATTCGCTGCGAGGATCATCCGGGGGAACAGCTCAACATCGCCACCGACAAGGACGGCGATCAGGCGATCTGGTACGGCGACGTCGTCGAGATTGAACTCGCCACCGACATGCACAGCTACTATCAACTGGCAATCAGTCCGGCCGGGGCGCTGGTCGACCTCGATCGCGGCGCTCCGAGAAACCAGTGGTTCAACTGGTCGTCGAAAGCGGAAGTCGCCACACAGATTCATGATGATCACTGGATCGTGGAAGTGCGGCTGCCGGTCACGAACGATGAGAACGATCCGCTCAATCAGGTGGTGGGAAACCGGCCGACGCAGAGTCTGCCGTGGTTCTTCAACGTTTGCCGGCAGCGGATTCGCGAGAACGGTTCGGAGTTTTCGGCCTTCTCACCGACCGGGACGTCCGGTTTTCACGTGCCAATGAAGTTCGCCCACTTCTACGCCGGCCGGTCCCACCAGTTCCCGGCCGACCCCACCGTCACCGACTACCTCATCGCCAGCCGGGCCGCCGAGGAACTTCAGCGGACCGGGAATCACGACGAGGCGCTCGCAGCCTTCGTTGCCCTCTCGGAGGGAGAGAACGTGACCGACTTCCAGGTCTCCGACGCGCTGCAACATGCCGCCGCCTGTGCCCGCAGTCTGGAAGACTTCGAACGAGCCGAAGAACTCACTGTTCGGATTCCAATCGAATCCGTGGCAAAGACGGAGAGGATGCGAAATCTGCTTGCCAAGCGAGACTGGGCCGCGGTCATTGAAGAATTCAAAGCCGAAGACTTCAGCCAGTGGCCGTTCTGGCAAATCGGCGACGGCGCACAGGCGCGGGGACGGGCCTATTTCATCCTCAAACAGGGACCAGAGGCAGAAAGCGATCTGCAGACGGCCCTTGAGTTCTCTCCGGACTGGCGAAGTCGAATGAGCATTCTCCTGATGCTCGGAAACAATCGGGAGCATAACCTGCAGGATGAGGAAGGGGCCCTTGCCGCCTATCGACGAAATTTCGAATCCACCTCCGACATCGGCGCCGCGGATGAGTTTCGATCGGTTCAGGGCGCGGTGCGGATCCTGACCCGCCGCGGCGAATACGAGGCAGCGCTCGCCGTGCTCGATCGGGTCGAAATTGACGAACGGACGGGATACTGGCGTCACGAAATGCTTCTCTCGCGCGCTCAGACCTTGATCGCCGCCGGCCGAAAGGATGCCGCCCTGGAAGCGTATCGGGCTGTCTTGAACGACGAATCAGCGTCCGGCGGGCACCGCCGTTCGGCAGAGCAGGCGATCCGGAAGATTGAGGAACCGCAATGAAAACGAACATGATTCGCGACTGCATCATTCTGGGTCTGCTCAGTGTCGTATGCTCTCAGCCCGCCTCGGCCGTCGACGAAAACGGGACGTTTCCCGTTCATTCGAACCTGAAGGCCGGCGTCGCCAAGATCGACATCACGCCGGAGGACGTCGTCGATTTTGAGGTCTCCGGGCACCGGCGCAAAGTCACCGGGGTCCGCGACCCGCTCCACGCCGCCGTCCTTTTGCTCGATGACGGCGAAACGAAGGCCGCCCTCGTGACGCTCGACCTCATCGCGGCTTACGACGTCCTGGTCAATCTGATTCGCGAGCGGATCGAGCGCGAAACAGGAATTCCGTCGGGACACATTCTCGTGGCCGCGTCCCATAATCACTCCGGGCCCCCTTGCAGCACCGAGTCGGACTGGCTGCTGGACGTCGTCGATCGCCTCGGCGACGCCGCCGGTGACGCCGCGGCGAACATGCGGACCGTGACGATCGGTTACGGCGAAGACGAGATCAGTTTCAGCATCAATCGCCGCAAGGTGATCAACGGCCGGGCCGTGGTGCGGCTCAACCCCGATGGGCCCAACGATCCCCGCGTCAAGGTGCTGAGATTCGACGACGGGGAATCGCTCGATCCCCTCGCCGTCGTCATGCACGCGGTCTGCCATCCCTGTTTCTTCACCTGGGGGGACAAGGGGTCGCAGCCCTTTCCGGACGGTTATCCGAAAATGAGCGCAGACTTTCCGGGAGAAGCCCAGTCATTTGTCGAGATGTGCTACGGCGGCGAAACGCACTCGCTGTTTCTGCAGGGCTGCGCCGGCGACATCAGGCCCAATCTTCCCGGGTATCCGTACCGCTGCGCCGACGAGGCCGATATCCAATGGGCCGGCCGCGACCTGGCCGCCGCAGTCGTCCGCACATTGGCTCGCAGCGTGACGCGCGAAGAAGTCCGGAACCGACCTGACTACTATCAGATCCGGGTTGCCAGCACGGTCGTCTCCCTGCCGGGCAAGGCAGGCCGGATCGACGCCGAATTGCAGGCGATGAAGATCGGCCCCTACCTGCTGCTCACCATGCCGGGCGAACCGATGGTCGAGTATGGCCTCACGCTCGAAGCCGCGATCGCAGACCGGGCGATTCCGATCATCATCGGTTACGCCAACGGCCACGTTGGCTACATCGCGACGGAGGATTCCTATGACGTCGGCGGTTACGAACCCAACACGTCACAGCTCGCTCCCGAGGCTGAGACGATCATCCTGACCGAATTGAGCCGACTGGCCGACCGCGTCGTGGGGGACGTGTTCGAGTCATTTTCGAAGCACCCGAAGGATGTGCAGCGCCGGGATCAAGCGGAGAGCAACAAGCACGATGAGACCGATGCCGCGCAACCGAATCGTCGCTGAGTCGATCTGTGAAGTTGCACTCGCCCCCGATCAACGCTTGGGAGAATCATCGAATGAAACAAGCAACGTCAGCACTGGCAGTCTGGTTGATCCTGGCGAATGCATCGCAAGCAACCGGAATCGCCGGAGAGACGGAGACCGCCGACGCCCTCTTCGCCGCCGGGAAGTGGGAGCAGGCCCGTGAGGCGTATGAAGACGTACTCCCGACGCTCGAGGGAAACGACGCTGCGAAGGTTCTCCGCAACATCGGCTACACGTGGCAGAGGCAGGATCAGCACGAAAACGCTGTTTCATGCTTTCGCCAGGTGCTCGAACTTGACAACATCGACCCAGAGCACGTTTCCGGCGCACTGTTGCGACTCGGATACTCGTTGCGACTTCTTGGAGAGGGAGAGCAGGCCATTCAAACGCTGGAGTCCGCCATCGATTTCGAAGGGGCCCCTGTGACCCATCGCGCGGAAGCCTTGCTCTACGCAGCCTGGGAGCACAACACGCGTGGCGAGGTGGACGCCGCACTCTCCAAGTTTGAACGGGTCGGGGAACTTGAGGGCGTCCATGCGAATTACATCGCGACCGCCAAACTCAGCATTGGACGCATTCACCAGGATCGCAAACAGTATGAGCAGGCCGTCGCCGTGTACCGCGAAATTGCAGATCTGAATCCGGTGGCGGCGGTCAACCGCTCACGCGCGCGAGTCTACATTCTGGAGTGTGAAGCACTGCTCGCCGGGGATGTTCCGTTTCACATCAAGCCGTATGTCACCGGGGTGAGCGCCGATTCGGCGCTGCTCCTCTGGGTGTCGCAAGGAGAGATCCCGCCGGGCCTGGTGACCGTCAAACCCGCCGCGCAGCAGGCCGACTCCACCAAGACCGAGTCGGTCGCGCTGGAGGCGACCCCCGAGGTCTTCCCCCTCAGCGACACCATCTGTCACCTGCACCAGGCAGTCCTGACAGGGCTCGCTCCGGGAACCTCCTACACATACGAAGTGGACTGTGAGAATCAGCAGCTTCAGGGCACGTTCAAGACCGCGCCCGGCGCCGGTGAACCGTTCTCCTTCAGTCTCATCGGAGATACGCAGAGCTATCACTCCGGGCTGCAGCCTCTGCTCGACGCAATGGCCGCGGACAAAACCGACTTCGTGCTCCATGTCGGAGACATCACTGATCGCGGTAATCTGTGGGGGGAATGGAAAGGCAGCTTCTTTGACCCGGGGTGGGGATATCTTCAGGATCGCGTTCTCTGGCCCGTCTACGGCAACCACGACGGCGGGCCGTACTTTCCCGCCTTGTTTGATTTACGAGATCACTACTGGTACAGCTTCGACTGGGGTGATGCCCACTTTGTGATTCTCGACAGCTATGGCGCCGGATCGGGCGGACGCGGACGAGAGCAACAACTCGCCTGGCTCGCGGAAGACCTCGCAAACAACGACAAACCCTGGACGTTCATAGCGCTGCACGTCCCGATGATGGCCACGCGCAAGAGCCTCAAGTGGTTCGGCGACGAAGACTTCCTCCCGCTGTTGGAGCAACACGAAGTCGACATCGTCTTTTCGGGGCACCACCCTCACTACCGCCGCTACCGACCGGTCGGCGCTCCGGGCAAAAAACCGATCCTGCACATCACAAGCGGAGGAGGGGGAGGCCCGGTCGGGGGATCCATGCCCAGCCCGCTCCTGACCGAAGGCATCGACGTCAATCACTACTGCAGAATCGACGTCGACCAGTCGAGACTCACGCTCACGGCGCGTTCCATCAACGGCGCGGAAATCGATCGTTTTGAACTTTCCCAGGAGGACTCCGGGCATCTCGCTCAGGAAGCCGTTCTGACCGACGAAGCCAAAGCGGTGATTTCTCTCTATGAAGAACTGCTGACCGATCGCACCTTCGAACTCCGTCTGACCTGTGCATCCCGTCCCGAGCCCGAAAAGCCCGTTGAGTTGATCCTTGATCTCTCCCGACTGCCCCGCGGCCCGCTCGATCCGCAGGATTTCACCGCAGACGACATCCTCTTGATCGAGTCGTCCGAAGAATCTCCCTGGCTGATCGCCCCCCAGTCATTTCACCTGCGGTCCGGAACTTTCCGCATCAAGGCAACCGCTCCGGAGTCGCTCAGCATTTCGAACGATTCAGTCACTCCGGTTGCGAAGGTGCGACTGCGACTGAAAAAAGGCGGCCGCAAGTTCGAACCCGTCGACGCCATCACCCGCCTCCGACTGTCCGAATCGGATGAGTAATTGACAAGTGGCGTTCCCCAAGTCGGGCAAGCAGTCGGTGGGCGTGGGCCGGCAGTGGTGCGGCCGGCTGGGGAAGATCGACAACTGCCAGGTCGGCGTGTTCATGGCGTATGTCAGTTCGCGGGGTCATGCGCTGGTCGACGTGGAGCTGTCGCTGCCTCACGAATGGACCGACGACAAGGCCCGGATGAACAAGGCGGGCGTGCCGAAGACGCATCAGAAGTTTCGCAAGCGCTGGCAACTTTGTCTGGACATGCTCGATCGCTATGGAGACGAGCTTCCTCACGCGTGGATCACCGGAGACGATGAGTTGGGACAACCGGCCCGGTTCCGCAGGGAATTGCGGGATCGCGACGAACGCTACCTGCTGGCCGTGCCGTGTGACACCACGATCCGCGACCTGGAGGTTCTCCCGCCCGAGCCGGCTGGCACAGGTCGCAAACGGACACGTCCCCGCCGCCCCTCCCAGCGGGTCGACGCGTGGACGGCAGGGCGCTCGGATTCGGAGTGGACGCGGATCGACGTGCGGGACGGAGAGAAGGGACCGATCGTGGTGGACGTGATCCGGCGGCGCGTGGAGACCGGCCAGTTCCGCGCGACGCAAGTGACCGAGGAAGTCCTCGTGGTGATCCGATATCGGAACCGTGACGAGCGGACGGTGAAGACCGACTATTACCTGAGCAACGCCGATCCGGAGACGCCCTTGGAGTCGTTCTGCCGGGCCGCGAAGGCGGAGCACCGCATCGAACAGTGCCTGCAGCGCGGCAAGAGCGAGGCGGGCCTGGCGGATTATGAGGTTCGCAACTGGGTGGGCTGGCAACACCACATGACGCTCAGCCTGCTGGCCACTTGGTTCCTGACCGTCGAGACTCGGCGGGCGGAAAAAAAAGACGCCGGCCATCACGCTCCCGCAAGTCCGTCACGCCATCGCCGCGATCCTCCGCGCGAGCCTCGAGTACGATTCACCCCCCGTCGTCGTGGCCCGCATGCAGCAGCGCCTGCTCCGCAGTCAACAGGCCCGCTACTATCACTGGAAAAGCCGTAACATCCCGCCACCACTCAATCTTGAACGAAGACGTTTCTAGGACAGTCGAACTAGGAAGTCTTCCTCGATTTCAAAGCTCGAATTCCGAGCCATCCGCCGTAGACGCTGAATGCGGCGACCATCGCTGGAAACATTTCGAAGACGTCCTGATCGAGGTCACTGACCTGCCACACGATCACGACGAGAATCGCAACCGCCATCATCGTCAGTGAGACCGACTGCGGAGGACGCCGGCCAAGCAGACTGAGCGCCAGGATCGATCCCAGGCTGGCCCCCATTGCGGACCAGGCGATCAGCACCAGACTGAACACGCCTTCCGGCGCCAGCAGCGCGATCCCGAGTGAGAGCGCCGTGATCGTCAGCGTCCCGATCTTTGACGCCAGGTACGAATCCTTCCACCGGGGAAAAATGTCGTTAGTGAGTGATCCCGAACAGACGATGATCTGCGAATCGGCCGTTGAGACGATCGCTGCAAACAGTCCGGCCAGAGTGATTCCCACCATGACCTGCGGCAGCAATTCCATCGCCATGATGGGGAGGGCCAACTCAGTCGGTTCGTCGAGTCCCCGTGCAACCTCGCGCTCGGCCAGTTCCGGAATCAACGCCCGACAATAGAGGCCGACGATGATCGCCGAAACAAAGAACGGGATGTACCACAAGAAATAGTAGACCCGCGCCGACTTCATTGATTCGACGGACTTGATGGCCATGTAACGAGTCATCAGATGCGGTTGGCCGATGGCGCCGAATCCCGTAAAGGCCATTCCCAGCAGCCAGGCAATCAGACCGAAGCGCGCGTTTTCTGGAAACAGCCCGGTCAATGCGGGATCCTGCCCCTCGAGGTTCTCGAACAATGCTGCGGGGCCGCCGATCTCCATCCAACCGGTGACCACCAGCGCGATCATGGAGAAAATCATCACACAGGACTGCGCGGCGTCGGTCCAGATGTCGGCGCGGATGCCGCCCGCGAATGAATAAAGAATCACAATCCCCGCCGCGATGAGGGCCCCCACGCGCAAGTCCCAGCCGAAGAGGGCGTGCAGGGCCGTGCTCCCGGCCTTTAACTGCCCCGACGCGTAGACGCCCAGAAAAACGAACGTAATCGCCCCGCCGGCCACCATCAGTGCTCGAAGGATCCGATCTCCGCTCTTTGCGAACAGGCCGGTCATCGTGTTGACGTCGAGTTCTTCCGATTGGCTGCGAATGCGAGGATAGAAGAACAGCCAGCCGCACAAATCACCGGCGATCCAGCCGATCATCAGCCAGATCGACTCGATGCCCAACCGATAGGTGTAGCCGATCATCCCGATGAACATGAACCCGCTGTTGTTCGTCGACACCGCCGAAAGCGCCGACAGCCAGGCGGGAACTTCGCGGCTGGCGAGCAGGTAGTCTTCGGTCTCCTCCTTCTTGTTGACGTAGGACAGCGCGCCCACCGCCGTCATTGCCAACAAGGAAAGAATGAACGACCAGATGGCGACCGTCATGAGCGCACCAAAGTCCTTTCGTTGGACGGCGAATCCTGCAACGCTGTCTCAGCCTGCCGATGGGCCACACCGATCCGCACGACGGCCCGCAGGCGGTGTCGCGCCCCCGTCTTGGGCGATCGAAGAAGCAGAATCGCGGCCGCCGGGGCACCGCTTCGGCCGCGCACAGGCAATGATCTGCCGTTCGGTTGCATCGTACGCGAGTCGTCGGGCGCACCCGACTGCCGGACAAGCGCCGACGACAAGTGGGCGGGGGGCGAAGATGTGAAGCATTTCACGACCGTATCACGCGCCATCAGGCGAAAACAACCGCTCTTGCGCAATGAACACCGCCGACCGCTTGCATGGTCGTTGCGAACTCTCGCCGCTTGCGACAACTGCAATCTGCGTCAGTTTCCCGCAACGAACAACGCGCGTTACTCTGTCGCTATCCGCCGTGATGTCCCCGGCTCGTCGGGCCTCCCTGATCGTTCGCCAACGTCGCGCTGCCGGGCCGACTGGTGGTTTCCGCGCGAGATGATCCGTGCGGCCTGAATGCCGTCCCCAAAAGTCTTCTCCCTCATGCAGAAAAAACAACTCGGCCGCGCCGGTCTCGAAGTCACGCAACTCGGCTACGGCAGCATGGGCCTTCGCGGCCCCAGAACCTGGGGCGTCCGCGTCGTCAGCGACGAAGACGCCGATCGCTTTCTCAATGCCGTGCTCGATGCGGGCATCAACTTCATCGACACCGCGCCGGACTACGGAGTCAGCGAGGAACGCATCGGGCGCTGCATCGGTTCGCGGCGGAATGAGTTCTACCTCGCGACCAAGTGCGGCTGCGCACCGGTACAGCATGAAGACCGCCTCGAAACGAAACACGTCTGGAAAAAAGAAGTGGTGCAGCGGAATATCGATTCCAGCCTGCAGCGGCTCCGGACCGACCGGATCGACGTCATGCAGTTCCACGGTGGCGAAGCCGAAATTCTGCAGCAGCGGGGCCTGATCGATCTTCTGATGGACTACCGCGAGCAGGGCGTCATCGGATCGGTCGGTGTTTCAAGTTCGTTGCCGCATCTCCCCGGCATGATCGACCTCGGCGTTTTCGACGTATTCCAGATTCCCTACTCCTGCCTCGACCCGCAGCACGAAGAATGGATCACGCGGGCCGCAGAGACCGGGGCGGGCGTAATCATTCGCGGGGGAATCGCGCACGGCGGTCCGGACGCCGAGATCCAGCGACCCGCCTTGAACGACGTCTGGAACCGGGCCAACCTCGATGAGTTGAAACCGGGCGGCATGAGTCGCGCCGAGTTGATCCTGCGCTACACGATTTCCCACCCTCATTGCGACACGGTCATCGTCGGCACGTGCAACGCAGACCATCTCGCCGAGAATCTGGCGGCCGTCGAACGGGGCCCGCTCGATTCGGACCTGCGGGAGCAAATCCGCGCCAGGGTTCGCGCCGCCGTTGCGGAGGACGCCTGAACCAAAATCGCAGTGAACTCCCGACGTCGCCGCTGCCGGTCGCGAAAGGCTCATCTGCGGATTTTCGTTGCACCCTCGCACTGTCGGGGAATCCCCCATCCGTCTGTTCCGGGATTTGAAGCGACACAAGCCGTTTCATCCCGGAGGCGGACGCTGCGCGCCTCACCGCATACTAAGAGACGACGGAACACCGGCTGACGACCGGTGGTTGCCAGACAATTCCATTCCATCACATGAGGGACTCATGAGATTGCTTCGGCATACGGCCCGGTTTCAGATCATCCTGTCGCTCACGCTCACCGCGTATGCCGCGGGTGAACAGGGTGCGAACGCGAATTCGCAGTCCGCTGCTCCGGCCTCTTCTGAAATTGCCGAGGGAGTGTCGGATCGCGAGATCTCACTGGCCGTCGAGAACGAGTTGCTCTCTTCGGACGCTGTTTCCTCACACAAGATCGACGTCACCAGCAACGAAGGGATTGTCACGCTGTCGGGGAAGGTCGACAGCCTGCTCGCCCAGCAGGCGGCTGACAGAATTGCGCAGCGCGTCAAGGGCGTCATCTCCGTCGTCAATCGAATCGTGATTATCGCGGGAGACCGAAAGGACGCGGAAATCGCCGAAGACGTGTTGCAGGCATGGTCGGCCGATTCCGCGACGGAATCCGGCGAACTGCGGGTGGAGGTCGTCAACGGGACGGGCAAACTGGCCGGGAAGGTCGATTCACCCGTGGAGCGCATCCTTGCCGAACAAATCGCGGAAGGCGTGCGGGGGATCGTGGCCGTCGAGAACAACATCGAAGTCGTTGAGACCGACGAGCGAGCCAATGAGGAGATTCAGAGCGATCTTCAGAGGCTGATTGATTCCGACGCCATCCTGAGTGATTCCGACGTCCAGGTTGCTGTCGAGGACGAACAAGTCCTGCTCACGGGGAAAGTTCCCACCAGCTTTGCAAAAACCCGCGCCACGGAACTGGCGCAGCGATCCGGAGTGCAGAACATCGACGCGCGCGGCCTTCTGGTCGACTACGAACGATACGATGGAACCCGCCGCCGTCGCCGTCTGGAAGAACTGACGGATGAACAACTCGTCGAAGCGGTCAGACTGGCGCTCCGCTACGACCCCCGCGTGCTCAGCTATCTCGACACCATCGAAGTCGAATCGGACGGCGGATCGATCACACTGTCCGGCGCCGTGGGACGTCTGCGGGCCAAGCAGGCGGCGGAAGAGACGGCCCGCGGGACGCTCGGCGTCTGGCGAGTCCGCAACAACCTCAAGGTCCGCTGGAGCGAAAGCGACCCACCCGCCCACGAAATCGTCGACTTTGTCCAGGCGGCACTGCTGCGAGACCCTTATGTCTCCAGGCACGAGATCCGCGTCCATTGCCGCAACGGCCACGTGAGTCTGTACGGCCTTGTCGACAGCGACTTTGAGAAAAAGACGGCGGGATGGATTGCCGGCGGTCAAAAAGGGGTCGTCCACGTCAATAACTACCTGTCGGTGCCGGAAGACTGGGTTCCCCGCAGCGACGCGGAGATCAAGGCCGACATTGACGAAAAGCTCGCGCGGACGTTCTTCGACCGCAGCAACGAAGTCGATGTGACCGTGGAAGACGGGGTCGCGATCCTTCGGGGTGAAGTCGACACCTGGCGACAATGGCAGTGGGCGATGGAGCTGGCGGTCGAAGCCGGCGCACGCCGTCCGCATAATCTGATCAAGGTCCGCTACCATCCGCGTCACGGCGGCTCCCGCATCTATGTGCCGGAATAAAACCCGGTCAGGTCGATCAGGCCTTGATCGCCCCGGAAGTGACGCGATACATCGTCCCGTGGATGCGGCTTCCATTCTTCGCGGCCCAAATTGATACAATGGGCGAATGACGCGCGAAGAGCATCAACCCGTTTCGGAAGCACCGTCGCAGTCTGTCTGGCGGATGGCCCTGCCGAGCCTGGCCGTGAGCCTGACCCTGCTGGCGGTCGCGGTGCTGGCGGCTGTGGTGCTGGTTCAGATGCGGCGTGAGGCGGACAGGTCTCTCCAGGAAATCGCGGAAGCGGTCGAAGCGTCGGCCGAATTGGAGCAGTCCGTCGTCCAGTGGTGGAAGGGCCTGGATGAGTACGTCGACACTGGAGACGAAGCGCTCGTTCGAGACCTGCCTGGTCTGCAACAGCCGACCGACCGCTATCTGCTGCACATCGAGAAGCTCGAACTGGGGCGCGAAGGCAAACAGACCATCGCCCGGTTCCGACAGGAGTATATTGTCGTTCTCGAAGAACTGCAGCCGATTCTATCCAACAGCTCCACGGAAGAGCGGCAGGCCACGGCGGACCGCCTGATCAACGGCTTTATCCTGCCGCGGTTCCTGGACGCCACGCAGCAACAGCGGGAGTTGACCCAACAGGCGCTCCAGCAGGCCCAGGAGCGAAACCGCGCACTGACCCGCTGGACAGGCTGGACACTGCTGTTATTGGGCGTCGTGGGAGCGGGCGCGGGAACGCTCGCAGGATTCGGACTGGCGCGCGGCATGCAACGCCAACTGGTGCAATTGAGCGTACCGATCCAGACGGCCGCCGGGTCGCTGCACGGCGTCGTGGGGCCGTTGCAGGTCTCGACGAGCGGCAACATCGACCAATTGGAGGATTCTCTGCACGATCTGGCCGGCCACGTGGCGTCGGTCGTTGACCGGCTGCAGGCGGCCGAACGCCAGTCGCTGAGGAAAGACCAGATGGCTGCTCTCGGCCAGTTGGCGGCCGGTCTCGCGCACGAACTCCGAAATCCACTGACGTCGATGAAGACGCTGGTCGAATCGGCCCGGAGCAACGGCGCTGCCGGCACACTCGATGAGCGCGACCTGGAGGTCATGGACGAGGAAATCCGTCGCTTGGATAGAACGCTGCAATCATTCCTCGACTACGCCAGGCCGCCGCAACTCAATACAACCAGTGTTGACCTGCGAGACGTTATCGGAAAAACCGTGCAACTGGTGAAGGCCCGCGCCGATCAGCAGTCGATCGATATTGAGACGGAACTGCCGGCACATCCCCTCACGCTCGTCGCGGATTCCGGACAACTCCGCCAGGTGCTGTTGAACCTGTTGCTGAATGCGTTCGATTCGGTCGGACCGGGAGGAAGGGTTGTCCTTGAGGTGGAACCAGCCGGCGATGGGGACCGGGAGCTACTGATTCGAGTGCGGGACAACGGCCCGGGGATTCCTGATTCCGTGCGGGATCGCTTGTTTGATCCGTTCGTGAGTTCCAAGTCGTCCGGAACCGGCCTCGGGCTCACGATCTGCCGCCGGATCGTGGAGAACCACGGCGGCCGGATCGTCGCGGAAAACCGTCCGGACGGTGGGGCGGAGTTCACCATCAGGCTCCCCGCCGAAAAACCGCGAGAAGACCGCCGGCCCGCGCTGTCAAGGGCGGGCGATGGGACGTCGGAACGTGACATCGATTGAAGCAAAGGGCATCGATGGCAACGCTGCTGATCGTCGACGATGAGCCGAACATGTTGTACTCCCTGGAAAAGGGATTGCGGCAAGAGGGGCTCACGGTCCGGACGGCGTCCACAGCGCAAGCCGGCATCGACTCGGTCCGCGAACATCAGCCGGATGCCGTGCTGCTTGACGTGCAGTTACCCGACCTCTCCGGCATCGACGCGCTGGAGCAGATGCGTTCGCTGGCGCCGAAACTGCCGGTCGTCATCATGACGGCCCACGGCACGGCCGACACCGCCATTGAGGCCATGAAGCGCGGCGCGTTCGACTACGTGCTGAAGCCCTGGAAGCTCGCCGAGCTGAAGCAGATCGTCGCCGGCGCGTTGCACGCCGGTCGTCTCAGCCGCGTGCCGGCGATCTTCGAAGACGCGCCGCAACCGGACCTGGGGGATTGCGATCGCATCGTCGGACGTTCGCCTCAGATGCAGGATGTGTTCAAAGAGATCGGTCGTGTGGCGCCGCAGGACGTCAGCGTGCTGATCCTGGGCGAGAGCGGCACTGGCAAGGAACTGGTGGCCCGCGCCATTTACCACCACAGTCGCCGCGCCGATCAACCGTTCCTGGCCATCAACTGCGCGGCGATTCCGGAGTCGCTGCTCGAGTCGGAACTTCTCGGACACGAGCGGGGCGCGTTCACGGGCGCCGACCGCCAACGCATCGGGAAGTTCGAGCAGGCGCACCGGGGAACGTTGTTTCTGGACGAGATCGGAGAAATGGCGGCCGCGACGCAGGCGAAGCTGCTCAGGATTCTCCAGGACGGCCGTTTTGAGCGGGTCGGCGGCAATCAGACCATCGAGACCGACGTCCGGATCATTGCGGCGACGAACAAGGATATCGACGAGGCCGTCCGCGAGCAGGAATTCCGGCGCGACCTCTATTACCGGCTGAACACATTTACGATCCGGCTGCCTCCGCTCAGGGAGCGCCGCGACGACATTCCGGCGCTGACGCAGCACTTCCTGCAGCGCGACCGTCATCGACTGGGAATCGACGTGCGCGGCATCGACCCGGACGCGATGACGGTGCTGGAAAACCACAGTTGGCCCGGCAACGTGCGGGAACTGGAAAGTGCGATCCGTTACGGACTCGTCCATACCACCGGCGATGTGATGACGGCGGAATCGCTGCCGGCCAACGTCACCGGGGATTCGCAGCCGGCAGGCGCTGGAGCAGCCCAGGCGGATGACGACCTGTCCGATGTTCGCCGCCGCGTCAAACGGCTGATTGCCGCAGGCGAGCAGAATCTGAACGACATCGTACATGCGGACGTGGACCGCGTTTTGCTCGATGAAGTCCTCAGTCACGTCGACGGACACCAGGCCCGGGCGGCCGAGATGCTGGGAATCTCACGAACAACCCTGCGGGCTCGCATCCAGCAACTCGGCCTGACGATCGAAAAGAGCGTGCGAGCGAATCAGGACTGACTGGACAGGTTTCGCCGGAGATCAGAGTCGCGGGGAAGCTGCGCCGGCTCGAACGACCGGTCGCTGGGACCGATTATCATCACTTCGGGGATTCTCAGTGGGCCCCACTTCACAACGCTCGTTGCCAGCAATCGACGGCACCGCGGACAGCGATGCGTCAGACCGACCTGTTCGGCCGCCAGCGAATCGGGCGGATGAATGTCAATCAGATTCCGACAACACGGACACTCGATCGAATAACTACGAAGTATCAACATTGAGAACGCCTCCTGCGCCATGAGGGAGTGATTGAAGAGCTGCTTTTCACGCGGCCAAAAAATTGCGCCCTCGAATCCGTGATCCGAGGGCGCACTGCGACGCGGCAGAAAGAAACGCTCTGCCGCGCCACCGAGGAGGATGCTGGTTACGGAGCTTTATGACCGCTCCAGGACGATGAAACGAGACCCGGAGGCCGTACTGACAAGCAGCAACAGGTCGTTCTCACCCGCTTCCTGCACCGCAGTGCGGAACGCGTCAAGGTCCGTGACGACCATCTGTCCGACGCGGCGGATCACCATGCCCGTCTGCAGACCGCCGCGGGCGGCGAGACTGCCCGGATCGACTCCGGTGATGACGACGCCCCCCTGGCCGAGATCCATCCCCAACTGATCCGCCATGTCGGCGGTCAGCGTGGACAGTTCCAGCCCCAGCGATTCAAACTCCTTCCGGTCGCTTTCCTTGACGGCTTCAGCCGGCTCCGCGGCCGCGAGGGTCTCCGGCATCGGTTGCAGGGACAGGTTGAATTCCATCCGCTCCCCATCGCGGATCGCAACCAGGTGATGCTGCTTTTCAATCTCGGCCTGCTCGACAACGCTCTGCAACTTGCGGGGGCTGTCGATCTTGACGTCGTCGAATTCGACGATGACGTCGCCGGCCTGGAGCCCTGCCGTTTCGGCGGGCGTTCCCGGACGCACATCCGTCACCAGCGCTCCCGACACTTCGTCCAGACCAAGCTGCTCGGACAGATCACTCGTGACTTGCTGGATGCCGACGCCCAGGAAGGCGCGATGCACCTTTCCGTCGGTGATGAGCTGGTCCGCGACCCAGCGTGCGAGGTTGATCGGCACGGCAAAACCGACGCCGTCGTTGCCTCCCCCGCGCGTCGAAATCGCCGTGTTGATGCCAATCACTTCACCCCTCAGGTTCACGAGCGGACCGCCGCTGTTGCCCGGATTGATGGCGGCGTCAGTCTGCAGAAACTCCTCACGTTCGGTGATTCCGATGCCGCGGGCTTTTGCCGAAATGATCCCCGCAGTCACCGTCGCGTCGAGGCCGAACGGCGCACCAACGGCCAGCACCCAGTCGCCGATCTCCATCCCGTCGCTGTTGCCAACCACGGCGGCGGGCAGATCCTTCGCGCCTTCGATTCGTACGACTGCGATATCGGTCTTCGGATCGGTGTGCACTTCGACCGCCTCGAACTCCCGGCCGTCCTGCAGATGAACAACCACCTGGCCGTTTCCACTGACGACGTGGTTATTGGTCAGGATCACTCCCGAGGAATCAATGATCACGCCAGACCCCATGCGTTCCGATCGGGGAGAATAAGGTTGAGGCTGCGGAAACTCCTGGCCATCGAAGTACCGTTTGAAGAACGGCCGAAACTCTTCGGGCAGCCCTTTGAAGCCATCCGGAATCCGCGGCTGGTTGCCGTCGGCAAGTTCAGTCGCCGGGCCGGCCTTCGAACTGATCGTCACAACTGCGGGCAGCACGGCGCTTGAAGCATGCCGGAAAGCGGATGACAACTCCTGAGCCGACGCAACCGGGGCCGGGGTCTCCTGACCCTGCGATGCCTCCACCCAAGAGATTCCCTTGGACTGATTTCCAATCACCAGACCGGCAGTCAGCGCCGTAACGGCGAACGCTGCACTTAACCGGCCGAAAGGTCTGCGACTTGTGTTCATCGTGATAACCTCCTCAGTGCTCTGTCAGGGCTTTGTTTTCAGGTCGGCTGGACTGCACGTCCGCACGATGCACTGCGGGATTCGTGCTTCCGTGAGAACCGTCCAACCCGAAGAGTTTGAATGGACAAACGACTCAGTGAAGTCTTCGGTCAACTAGCCTCGGACGGAATTTCAGAAGGCACACCGCGTGCCGGTTCTGCACCCGAGAATGAGTCCGGTTCGCAAGTCGTTCGGCGGAAAAGACTTGCAGGCGCATTGGCGCAGCGGCCGGCAGGGGTGATCGTCTCAAGCGAGTCCAGACTCTGACCGCGACGATCAAGTTCTGATCGTGATTCGTCGCGAGGCTGCGATGGCAATCGCGACCGCGTGACCAACCGGTCGTGCAAGAATTCTTCGCAACCGATCGTCAAAATGGCTTCCCAAGCCGGGAAGCCCGAAGCACTTCAGCAGTTGCCCCGGTTCTGAAAGCCGCCGGGACGCGAACCCCACTTTCCCCGTGTTCCAGTCGAACGCTTCGAGTCACCGAATTGCGACTGTCGAGCAACTATGGGCGGCTGAAGAAAGCCCTCCGACAAGCCGAGAATTCAAGCGTCTTCTCGACACCACAGCCGCTCGCAGAGAATCGCAAATACACCCCGCAGGACTCGAACCTGCAACCTTCGGTTCCGTAGACCGATGCTCTATCCAATTGAGCTAGGGGTGCTCACAAACGGTTGGGTCGCAATGCCTTGGGTGACCGTCTCGGGTCGAGCGCAGATTCTATCAGACCAAGGTGCGGCTGCAACGCATGAACTCCGGAGCTGGCCAATCGCTCATCCGCTTCACCATCGCACTTCGGCCGGCTGTCTCGTTCTTCGACTCTTGAGGTGAGTGGTTCGTCGATTGAAGATTCTCGGGTTGAGCGGTTCTCGCGGACGCGCGAATCCTACGGGGTTTCGCGCCGATTCGCGGTCCAGCCGACCCGAAATCAAAGCTCTGACAGGCCACTAACAGCCCGCTGCCAAATTGACAGCGAAGATGATTCCGGCCTGATCGGACTTCCGGCGAGCACGCTTGCTGCAAACTTTTGTTCGACAGGAAATTGCAAACACCCAAGCTTGCAAAGCCTGACCGGGATTGGTTTGGCACAGTTTTTGTTATCGGCCGTATTGATGTGAGGTCTCCCATCTCGACGTGGGCGAGGTGACTGTTGCGGCTTCGCCCGCAGGTCTGGCATGCGTCGGATGACGTAAGAACCGTCTCCCTGCACAGCGGGCGGATGGTTGCATCGATCGTCTCTGGTTACAACGGCGGCCTGTCCGCCATTCCCACAACCTGTGTTTCGATCTGGAGGTCCAACCATGTTTACGACTTACTGGGCTCCCCTGTCGTCGGCTTCAAGCAACGGAATCCGTCGGGATCTGCAGGAGGCGTTCAACCAGGTCTATCAGGGGAAAACACGTGCGACAACGCAGATCCCCTTGACGGTCTGGGAAGACGACCGGCACATCTACCTGGAACTGGACGCGCCGGGATTTTCGAACGACGCGGTCGACGTGCGTTTCCAGAATGGTCAATTGACGATCTCCGGCGAGCGCCCCCTGCCGAAGAACGACGCGCGCTGCCACCTGAATGAACGCATGTTCGGCTCTTTCAGCCGGACCGTAAATCTGCCGGAGATGGTCGATCCGTCATCGATCGAGGCGGAACTGCAGAACGGCGTCTTGCAAGTCGTGATTCAGAAGAGACCCGAGGCGCAGCCGCTGAAAATCCAGGTGAAAGGGGCGGCCGGTCGCGAGGAATCGAAGCGGATTTCTCATGAGGAGTGATGAGCTTGCGTCGTGACGGTTCGCGGGACGCTCGCGGAAGAGCGCTCCCCTTCAGCCGGCCGCCGTCGTAGAGCACGGCGGCCGGCCGTACGGGCTGCCCTTGAATCATGCAGGAGTCGACCGGTCTTTCGCCGGTTCGAACTTGCGTTCGGAGGGAAGGCGATGACCGAGTGCCGGAACACGCGCGACCGGCTCTGGCCGATCCAGAGGCTGTTGCGAGGCCTCCTCGATGACGCGGACTGCATCCTGAGTGAAGAATTCGGCGACGACCGGGATCACCGACTCGCCGCGATTGTCGAGAGAATTCTCTCCAACCTCGGAGAGCAGTTTCGGATCGAGGAGGAAGGCGAATACCTGGCGCACGTTCTGGAGAATTATCCGCAGTGGCATCCGCAGGTGGAGCATCTGCAACAGGAGCATCGCCTGTTGGAAGAGCAGTTGCAGGACATTTCCGTCCGAATCAAGCGACAGATCGATTCCGGCGGCGTCAACACGGAATGCCGCCGTCAACTGAGCGACTGGATCGCCTGGTATCGGCAGCACCAACACCGCGAACGGGCGCTCGTGCAGGAAGCGTTTCTGCTGGAGGTGGGGCAGGGCGAATAGCGGTCGTCTCCTGGCGAGCGTGGAAGCAGTGAACAGGTGAGAGCCCGCATTAGCGAGTGGAACGGCACGTGTCGCCCGATCGGCGCGCCCGCCGGTGACGGGAGGCAGGTACGCACAAGATGGAGAGTCCGGTCCGCGGCGTCGATCCGGTGGAGATGAGATCGAAGAAGAAAAGCTCCCGACATGCCTGCACGCCCTGGTCCGTCTACGCCGGCCGTACGAAGGCCGCACAGACCGGCGTGCAGCGCATGGTTGTCGAATCCGGGACTGATGAACCAAAGCTCGCTCGGCGTTTCGCGAAGGATCACCCGCCGGCGATGGCGCCGATAATCAGAAACGGCTCGTCCCCTGAGGCGATCGCTTCCGGCAAAGCGGCGTCGGGCGACTCGTGCGACACGTCTTGTGAGCAGGCGAAGAAACGCAACAGCGGCCGCCGGGCGCCGGTCGCATGGTCGCGAATCGTCCCGCGCAACACCGGATACGCGTCTTCGAGGGCATCAAGCACAGCCCGCTGCGTCACCGGACCGTCGATCTCCAATGCGACTTCGGCGCCAGTCGCCGCCAGGTTTTTGAGGTGATACGGAAGTACGACACGGACCGCCATAGTCAATACGCCTGCTGCTTGTGCCCCAAGATGGCGGTCGTCGCGTGAGGGACTCGGCGGACCGATCCCGTCTGCGGTTGACCCTCGTCACTCGACACTCGCCCCGCTCACTTCAGCGTCTGCACCTCCACCGAGTACACGGCCGGCAGATCTCGAACGATGGGCGTCCAATGATCGCCCCCGTCGGCTGAGCCGTAGACCTGGCCGCCGGTTGTGCCGAAATAGACGCCGCATTCGTCCAGCGAGTCGACGGCCATCGCGTCGCGGAGCACGTTGACGTAGCAGTTCTCCTGCGGGAGTCCGTCGGTCAACGCTTCCCAGTCGTTGCCACCGGTCCGGCTGCGGTAGACGCGGAGTTTGCCCTCCGGCGGATAGTGCTCGGAATCGCTCTTGATCGGGACCACGTAGATCGTCTCCGGTTCGTGCGCGTGCACTTCAATCGGGAAGCCGAAGTCGGTCGGCAGGTTGCCGCTGACCTCGTGCCATTCGTCTCCGGCGTTGTCGGTCCGCATGATGTCCCAATGCTTCTGCATGAAGAGCGTTTCGGGCTTTGACGGGTGCAGGGCGATGCGATGCACGCAGTGACCGATTTCCGCTTCCGGGTCGGGAATGTACTGCGAACGCAGGCCGCGATTGATCGGCTTCCAGCTTTGGCCGCCGTCATCGGTGCGGAACGCGCCGGCGGCGGAGATCGCGACATAGATGCGGTCTTCGTCGCCCGGATCGAGCAGGATCGTGTGCAACCCCAGTCCCCCGGCGCCGGGGGCCCACTTTTCTCCCTCAGCAGCCCGGAGCGCGGCCAACTCGTGCCAAGTGGCCGCTCCGTCGGTCGTCTTGAACAGGGCGGCGTCTTCCACGCCCGCGTAGACAGTGTCGGGATCGGTCAGCGAGGGTTCCAGATGCCAGACGCGTTTGAACTCCCACGGATGCTGCGTGCCGTCGTACCACTGATGAGTGGTCAGCGGACGACCGGTGTCGTCGCTGGTGTCGTAGACGAACTTGTTGCTCACCCCGGCGGGCGGCGCGTAGGGATCGGGCGTCTTCTCCCCGCCGGGCGTCTCCCACGTATTTCCGCCGTCGCTCGAACGCTGAATGATCTGGCCGAACCAGTCGCTGGTCTGTGATGCATAGATTCGGTCGGGATCGACCGGCGAGCCCTTCACGTGGTAGATCTCCCAACCCGCAAAGTGCGGTCCACTGACTTCCCAATCCCGCCGCCTGCCATCCGATGTAAGAATGAAAGCTCCCTTTTTCGTGCCGACGAGAACTCGGACGCCGCTCATGCTGCTGCTCCGTAACGAGTTGACCTGAATCGTACGACGGCTTACTAAAGCCGTCGGGTCATCTGCATCAAGTACAAATCCGACGGGCCGAAAGCCCGTGGCGCCGATTCGATTCGGAAAATGCCAATCATTGAATCAGGTCGAGTCGATTGCCGCGGCGGCATCAACGACGACGGCCTCCAGCTACTGCACCCGCACCAGTTTCATCAGCCGGCCGGAGACGTTCCAGTCCTGGATGTAGAGGTTGCCCTCCGCGTCCCAGTAGGAGCCGTGCGTGCCGCTGAAGATGCCCTCGATCCACTGGTCCTGCGGCACGTTGAAATTGACGCGGGTTTCGGGATTCGAGTTGTGGCCCAACACGGCGATGATCGTGTTGCTGCCATCGAGGATCACCAACCGGCCGTGCAGGTCGGGGACCGAGACGTACTCTCCCTGAATCGAGACGGAGGTCGGCATGCCGAGCCCCGTGACGACTTCTTCGATGAAGTTGCCGTCGAGGTCGTAGTGCAGCAGGCGGCCTTTGGGCTGATGGTTGCGATCGCAGATCAACAGACGCGGCGGATCATAGCGGGTGTCGAGCGTCATGCCGTGGGCCGTGTTGAACTCCTTGAGTTCGTTCCCCTTCTTGCCGAAGTGCGCCAGATACTTGCCGTCCTTGTCGTACCTGAAGATGTGGTTGCTGGCGTAGCCGTCGGACAGAAAGATGTCGCCGTTCGGAGCGACGGTGATCGCCGTCGGGTTGAACGCTTCGAGTTTGAGCCCCGATTCTTCGGGGAATTTCAGTTTCAAAACGATCGCTCCGTCATGCGCGTTGAACTTGATGCCTTCGGCGTGCTGATTCCGAGCCGCGTAGATGAACTCGCCGTCGCCCTCCTTACGGATCTCCATGTCGTGCATCTGGGCATACTCATCGCCCAAGAAGCGGCGGATCAATTCGCCTTCCGGCGAAAAGACGAAGACGCCGATTTGTGCGCTCGTGTAGATGTTTCCCGCTTCGTCGATCACGACCGCGCCGTGAGTCGGACCGATCTGTGATTCGCCGTTCGGACCGAGGCCCCAGCCGGGAACGGTGTCGAACGTCATCAGGCCGCACCCCATGCGGACCGGCTGCACTTCATCGGCCGCGAAGGCCGGCGGCGTCATGATCGCTAACAGAGTGATCGCGAATCGAATCGAGCGCGTTTTCATATTCAGAACTCCGGTGCCTTTTTCGCGTGGTAGAACTGCAAGCGTCAGCGTAACGCTGCGGTCGCGGCGGGTCCACTGAGCGTTCTTCATCACCCAAGGTCGTCCCAGCCGACGAGAAATCACTGCACCGTCGGCAGCAGAACGCAGATGATCTCCGTGTCGCTGCGGAGGACGTCCTCTACTGGCATCTGGTCGCCGACATGGCGGAGATTCTCGCGGCGACTCCCGAATAGAGGCTGTCTCATCCGCGAGACGCCCGTTTCCCGCGAGCGGCGTTGCGCGCGGGCGCTTGATGAACCTCCGCGCCGGCGACCTACTCCGCTGCCGTTGCTTGAGAGTCAGATTGGTCGGAGAGATCCAGTATCCTCATGTTGCGGAACTGCACCCGCGAGCCGTGGCCGCAGAGGACGATGTGACCCGTTTCGCGGTGAGCGCCGGGGTGCTCCTTGCCGTCGAGCGGACCATTCTCGGTCGCTTCGTCAAGGTTCCCGTCGACAATCACTTCGCCGTTCAGGATGACGGTGACGCGCCGGCCGATGCAGCGGATCTCCTGCGTGTTCCACGCCCCGACCTCTTTCAGGTAACCCCGCTTGGCCGGGATGATCCCGTAGACCGAGCCGTGATACTGGTAGGGTTTGAGTTTGGCGTACTTGTCAGCCGTGTTGTCGAGCACCTGGATTTCCATGCCGTCGTAGGAGGCGTGTCCTCCCTCCGGCACGCGGAGCCCGATGCCGTTGTTCCCGCCCGGAGGCAGCCGGAATTCACACCGCAGGATGAAGTCTGAGAATTCCTGTTCGGTAAAGAGGTTTCCTCCCCGTTCCTGATCGCAGGTGATGGCGCCGTCTTCGACGACGTACCCTTCAAGCGCGCCGGTCCAGCCCGCCAGCGACTCGCCGTCGAACAGGGATTCGTAACCTTCGGCCTGCTCTGCTTCCGTGAGTTCTTCGGCGTTGAGCGTGGTTCGACCGGCCGTCAGAAGCAGGAGAATGACTGAAAAGCGGAACGTGTGCTGCATAAGAGGCACTCCCGGGTTGTATTGCGTCTTCGTCTGTCCCGCGTATTGTTGGCGACACGAGCGCGAGAATTCCAGTCCATCGCGGCTGGTGCAGGACTCGGCGGGTTGCACCGGTGGGACGAGAACGTGAGAGCATGGGATTCTCATTCGCGAGACCTGCTGCGCGGTTGCTTGCGAGACAGTGCTCGACGCCTATAATTCGGGAAATGGACAGAACTTCCGACGAATCAAGCGGGCCGGCAGCGCGGCCTGTCGAGGAGAACCGGAATGCGTGAGTGGTTTCGCAACGTGTGGGTGGCGGTTTCCACAGTCCTGAGGGGACTGTGGGTGACGATGGGAGTGATGCGTAACACCTATCGCCGTAAGGCTTTCACACAAATCTACGAATACCCCGAAGTGCCGGTGCCGGTGAAGGCCCGCTACCGCGGCTTCCACCGGTTCGACCTGACGACGTGCATCGGTTGCGAGAAGTGCGCCGTCGCCTGCCCGGTCGACTGCATCTACATCGAAAAAGAGAAGAGCCCGGTCGGCAAGGGGTTCCGGATCGACAATTTCACGATCGATTACACGAAGTGCATGTTCTGCGCGTTGTGCGTCGACCCGTGCCCGGTCGACTGTATCTTCATGGGATCGAATCACGACTTGAGTTGTTACAGCCGCGACGGCTGCATCGTGGACTACGCCAAGCTGCCTCTTGAAGTCTCTTGGGGGCAAGCCACGCTCAATCCCACGGCGGTCGCCGAGTCGAAGGTGCTCTACCAACCGGTCTGGGTCAAGGGCGAGCCGAGCCCCTTCGAATTCGCCGAACAGGAATAACGTTTCACGGCTGGAACTCGGCGATCGAAACAGTTTCCGCCGGCCACCCATGCACCGCTGCCCCAGGTTTTCATGACTACACTTCCTCCGGCAACTCGTCAATTCACCCTGGACGAAGCGAACCGCACGCTGCCGCTGGTGCGGCGGATCGTTCGCGACATCGTCGTACTCTTTGCCGACGTGCAGCAAAGATTCGAGCGACTGTCGGACATCGAAGGGGATCCGGATTCCATTTCAATCGGGGGAAACAGCCTCTCAGGCGACGAACTCCGCGAGATGCAGGCCGATCTCGATGCGGACCAGGATCGTCTCCGGGATTTCTTCCACGAACTGGCAGAGATCGGCGCCGAACTGAAGGATCCGATCACCGGGCTGGTTGACTTCCCCACCGTTGTCGACGGCGTGGACGCTTACTTGTGCTGGAAGCTCGGCGAAGACGAAATCGGTTTCTGGCACCGGCAGGATACGGGATTCGCGGGCCGTCATTCGGTGCACGACGCGACGCAGATCGGTCCGCACGACGATTCAGCCGATTTAATCATCTAACGGGCAGTGCCTCAGGCCATGCGAGCTGCCGCTCGAAGCCTGGAAACCCGCTCCCGTTGGTCGCTGAACCATGGCTGATGGGCGACAATTTCCGGGACTACGTCATCTGAAGGGTGACGGCCGACCGCACTCAGCGGCGACTTTGAATCAACGGAACAGACGATGCTTGATCTGAATTTCCACCTGGTGCTGGCCGTCATTGTCGGGGCGACACTGATCCTGCTGCCTCTGATTATCGGGAAATTCGTCCGTCCCCGTATTCCGACGCCGGAGAAAGACGCCGTTTACGAGTGCGGCGAGCCGACGATCGGATCGAGCTACATTCAGTTCGATTTGCGGTTCTACGTGGTCGCGCTGCTGTTCATCATTTTCGACGTGGAAGTCGTGTTTTTCTTTCCCTGGGCCACGATCTTCGGAGGCGCGACGCAACTGTCCGATGCGAGCCTGACGTCCGACGCGGTCCGCATGGAATTGACCGACAAGCTGACCAATTTTCCCGCCGGCACGGCGACAGCAGAAACGATGATTTCGGCTGAGACGGCCCAGACGATGGCCCTGGTGGGATTTGCCGACATTCTGGTGTTCTTCGGGGTGCTGCTGGTGGGGTTTGCGTATGTCTGGTCGCGCGGCGATCTGGACTGGGTGCGGGCGATGGTGGCGCAGGCGAAGCAGGCTGCTCCGTCGCGGCGCGCGACCCCGTCCCTCGTCGAGACGCACGAAGCCCAACCGGTCTAACGAGGCAGGGCCTCCGGCCATGCGAGCGACCGCTCGAAAGCGGAACCCGCTCGCGTTGGTTGCTGAAACTTGACGTAAGCGCAACGATTTCCGGGAAGAGAGGAACCGAATTCGCTCTTTCCACTGACTGCCGTTCGAACAGAGACAAGTGCGCAGCATGACCGTCAACGAAATTCATCAACGCCTTCTGGACCGATTCAGTGCGGACATTGTGGTGGAGTTGTTCACCGAGTCGGTCGATCCGTGGATCGAAGTGCGAGCTGCCGAAGCGGCCGAGGTTGCAGAGTATCTGAAGCACGATCCAGACCTGGCCTTCGACCATCTCTGCAATCTGACCGGCGTCGACTACTGCGAGCCCGAT
Source organism: Planctomycetota bacterium (assembly GCA_003388505.1). Taxonomy (GTDB): domain Bacteria; phylum Planctomycetota; class Planctomycetia; order Planctomycetales; family Planctomycetaceae; genus MB-PLM-1. Next base: position 287,843 of record QQVO01000015.1, on the reverse strand, counting down.
CCGAAAAAGCAGAAAAAGTTCGCGCATGATCCGCATCTGGAGGTGGTTTACAATCTGTACAGCTACTCGCAGAAACATGCGCTCACGGTGAAGGCCAAGCTGCCGCGTTGGAAAGACAACGTCGAGGGGCAACTCCCGGAGATTCCATCCGTCGCGCATGTGTGGGCCATCGCCGATTGGCACGAGCGGGAAGCCTACGACCTGATGGGTATCAACTTCCTCGGCCATCCCAACCTGGTGCGGATCCTGTGCCCCGACGACTGGGTCGGCCACGCGTTGCGGAAAGATTACGAGTTCCCGCTGGAGTACCACGGCATTCGGGGGAAGTGAGCCGCATGACATGAACGGGAGTTGGGGGCGTCACGCCGGCGCGAGATTAAATTCACAACGCGGTCGTCAACGCCCTGCTCAAGGATGGATGGGAGATCACTGACGACCCGTTGTCACTGTACTACGGCGATCGGCACCTGCACGTCGATCTCGGGGCCCGCAGCCACGAGGAAGCCATCATCAGCTTCGAGCGGGGCGAGGTGGCAATCGCCGTAGAAATCAAGTCGTTCGGCGGACCATCTCTAATCGCAGAGTTGGAAGCGGCGATCGGGCAGTTCGTTCTGTACAATCTGCTGCTGGAGGCGCTCGAAACAGATCGGTTGTTGTATCTGGCGATTCCCGTGGAGGCATCACAACAGTTGTTCGCGGAACCGATCGGAGAATTGGTTCTTGAGAAGCTTTCACTTCGCGTTGTCGTCATCGACTGCGAGTTTGAAGAGGTCCTCGAATGGAACCCACCGCCCAATATCGCGACGTCCTGAGCATGATTCTGCTCAAACACGCCAAATTGACCCCGTCGCACGGCCGGATCGAAGTGTTCCCGGTCCTCGATGCCGAGCGAGATCATTACTGTCTTGTTGACGCCGGCTGGGAGCGCGGAGCGCGCGTGCACTCCATGATTTTCTTTGCCAGGATCGTCGATGAAAAAATCCGCCTCGAATGGGACGGACTGGGATACGGCATCACTCAGGAATTGATCGAGGCCGGCATCCCGGAGGGGGACATCGTTCACGCCTGGACGGAGCCCTGTCCGCCGGAGGCAACGCGACGGTCAATGCAATCGGAAGCCGGTGTGCAGACAGCGCCCGCGTAACCTGTTCCGCAGGACGGAAGTCAGGGTGACGTCACGGGCGGAAGTTGGAGGGAGTTTCGCTATGCTGACCTACAAAGCCATGTATGTATTTTGTGATGACGGCGTCCATGCGGAGGTTCTTGATTTCCCCGGCGCCATCAGCAGCGGCGCCGATCTCGATGAAGCCCGCCGCATGCTGCAAGACGCTCTGGTCGTGATGGCCGAGACTCACTTGTTGAAAGGGGAGCCGCTGCCGTTGCCGGACCCGGGCGTGTTCGATGATGACGCCGATCTGGACGAACCCATCTATCTGCTCTTTTCAGCCGCATCGAGCGCTGCCGTCGTACCGCAGGAAATCTCCGCATAGAGTGCGTCGATCTGGAGAAACCTCTGCGGAAACATGGTTGTCGATTTGTCAGGGATTGAGGAAATCACAGCGTTTTCGAGAATCCCGCCAACGGACGTCGCGCTCCGGTGGGACGACACCGCGATATCCCGGATTACACTGCCCGCCGCATCTGTCGAGAGCTCGATATTCCGGCGCCGAAGTGAGCGATTACGCAGAAACCGCATCAAACCAGGACCGATATGGCCACCGTCATCGAAGATCAGCGCGTTATCGAATTCGACGTCCGCACGGACGAGATGCTCGTCAATATGGGGCCGCAGCACCCGAGTACGCACGGCGTGCTCAGGCTTCTGCTGCGGACGGACGGCGAAGTTGTGCATGAGTGCACGCCCCACATCGGTTACCTGCATCGCTGTGCCGAGAAGATCGGCGAGAATCTGGCCGGGCCGCAGTGGATCCCGTACACCGACCGGATGGACTACCTGGCCGGGATGAACATGAATCTCGGCATGGCGCTCGCCTACGAGAAACTGCTCGGCATGGAGTTGCCGGAGAAGGCGATGACGCTGCGGGTGATCATCGCGGAGATGGGCCGCATCGCAAGCCATCTGGTGGGGATGGGGGCGTACGGACTCGACCTCGGATCATTCAGCCCGTTTCTTTACGCCTTTCGCGAACGCGAGATCATCCTCGATCTGTTCGAGGAAGCGTGCGGGGCCCGGCTGACTTACAGCTATCTCACCATCGGCGGGGCGACGCACGACCTGCCGGCGACAATTCCCATTCCCCCCGGCCTGGCGGGGCTGACCGAGAACGACCCGAACATGAAGCTGCAGTGGGCCGACGCCGTGCGGATGTTTCTCGACTGGCTGGAGCCGCGGATTCAGGAGTATCACACGCTGTTGACGAAGAATTCGATCTTCATCAACCGGACGGCCGGGATCGGCGAGATGTCGGCGGAGATGGCGATTGACTACGGTTGCACCGGGCCGGTATTGCGCGGCAGCGGCGTCGATTTTGACCTCCGCCGCGACGGAGAACCGATCTACACGCGGATGTACGAGGGTTATGACTTCGAGATCCCGGTCGCGCCGTTCAAGGGAGTCGAAGGGATTCCGCCGGAGGTCGTTCTGGGCGACAACTGGTGCCGTTTCTACGTCCGGATGCTTGAGGTCGCTCAGGCGATCCGACTGGTGCGTCAGGCGCTGGACCGCTACCCGTCGACGGAAGGCGATTTTCGCGTTCCGTTCAAGATGAACACCAAGCTGCCGCGCGGCGAGTCTTACCTCGAAACGGAATGTCCGCGCGGTCAGATGGGTTTCTTCCTCGTGGGCGACGACAAGCCCGAGCCGCTCCGCGCACGGGCGAAGAGTTCGTGCTTCTGCAATCTGTCGGTGACCGGTCCGCTGTGTCAGGGGATTCTGCTGGCGGACATCCCCGCGATCGTCGGTTCGCTCGACGTTGTGATGGGCGAGATTGATCGTTAGTGCGAGAAATTCACCACGGAGGCGCGGGGACACGGAGGAATTTCGTCAGGTTGGGTGATGAAAGCCGGACTGGTCGATCGAGACGAGTGCAGGATCCTATCGTGCTACTAACGGTCGGAAGTCTTGCGTGGTGCGCAGATTTCGCCAACTCGTTTAGCATTCGAGTGCTCGATTGGACGACCACAAAGGCACGAAGAAGAGTCAGGGAAGGGGGATTTCAATGGCCGACGGGTTCGAGGACTGATCTGGGCTGTTGGCTTGGTGTCCTTTGTGTCGTTGTGGTTCACCACCGGTGGGCGGGTCATACCAGCGTTGCGAGTTGGTGGGGCAGGGGGGACTCGAAGTGCAGACGTTCCCCCGAGTCGGGGTGCAGGAAGCTGAGGCGCGTGGCGTGCAGAGCGAGACGTCTGGCGGGATTGGACGCCGCGCCGTATTTCTGATCGCCGACGATCGGGCATCCCGCATCGGCCAGGTGAACGCGGATCTGATTTCTGCGGCCAGTTAGCGGGTTCAGTTCGACCAGCGAGCGGCCGCGGTGGCTGCGGAGCACGCGATAATGCGTGAGCGCGGGGCGGGTGTTTTCCCCGGCGGGGCGGCTGTGCACCTGGTAGCGGCCGGTTTCATCGAGGTGAGACTCCAGCACGCCCTCGGGCTGCGGGAGACGACCTTCCACCACGGCCAGGTAGCGTTTTTCCGTCGCTTGCCAATTCGACTGCAGCGTCCGTTTCGCCGCTTCGGTGCGGGCGAACACCATCAGCCCGGAGGTCTCCCGGTCTAATCGGTGGACGATCCACACGCGCTCCCGGCCGCGCGGAATTCCGCTGCGGACATAGTTTGTGAGGTGGGCGTAGGCTGTGTTTTCGCGTTCGCGGCTCGTCGAGATGCTGAGCAGTCCGGCCGGCTTTTCGATGATGATCAGGTGGGAGTCATCGAAGACGATCTGCAGGCCGCGGGGGAGCAACTGTTCTTTCCGGATATTCTGCCGGGTGCGAACCGCCACAGTGTCTCCCGGCTGCAGGCGGTGATTGAACTGAGTGACCGGCTGCCCGTTGACCAACACGGATCCGTGCTTGAGCCACTTCTGCAGTTTGCTTCGCTTGATCTCCGGATGGGTTGCGCCGAGGAATGCGAGCAGTTCGGCCTGCTGCTCGATGATGTGTGTGCCATGCATTGGAAGCCATCGCGCGCGGTGGTGGGTTCGGAATCCCTGAGTGGAGTGTAGTCGATCCGATCCCGGTGCAGGGGATGAATGGCGGCGGTGATCGTCCGGTTTCTCGGCGGGAGAGTTGTGAGGTCGCCGAAATCGTGAGGCTTCCGAGAATTGCGGCGCAGTCGCCCGAAGTCTCGCAACTTCGGCTACGTGTTGAGTTCGCGAACCACGATGGAAAGAATACACTTGGTTGCCGGGTTCAACTTGCTGTCTCCGTGGGAGGCGAAGACAATGGGGGACGAAAGGAGGGGCCGTGAGAGTGAATTCACAACACGATTCGACGCCCGGTGGAGGGCGCGGCGCGCGGGTCTCGCGGCGCGGCGCGTTGCAGGTCGGAGCGGGCATGTTCGGTCTTTCGCTGCCGGGTCTTCTGGAGGCCACACGGGCGGGCCGCATCGACACTTCGAAGAGCGACCTCTCCTGCATCTTTCTGTTCCTGGCGGGGGGGATCAGCCACTTTGAATCCTGGGATCCGAAGCCGGAGGCTCCGTCAGGAATCCGGGGGCCCTGGAACCCGGCCAGCACGAACGTTCCCGGGACCTTCATTACGGAGAAGATGCCGCTGTTGGCGCGGATGATGGACAAGGTCGCGATTGTGCGATCGTGGAAAGGGGTGAGCGGCGGGCACGGAGACGCGTCGTCCTACGCGATGAGCGGGGTGATGCCTCGGGGGACCAATCAACAGTATTTCCCGAATTTTGGCTGCGTCGCATCGGCGCTGTTGAAATCTCGCGCTTCGGGCGTGGCGCCTTATGTCGGCCTGCCCGTTGCGGCGCGGTACACCATCCCGCCGGGATACCTCGGGCCGGCCTATGCCGCCTACGACGTGGACGGCGATCCGAGCGCGGAGGACTTTCAGATCGAGGGACTGAAGCTTCCGCGGACGCGGTTCAATGGGCGGCGGACGTTGCTGGATCAGGTCGACGATTTGGGACGCCTCGCAGACGTTGGCTTTCCGCAGTCAGGAGTGCACGACGGACTTTTCGATGAGGCGGTGAGCACGCTTACGAGCGGTGCGATGCAGCGCGCGGCGGATCTGTCTCAGGAGCCGCTGGATGTTCGCGAACGATACGGGATGAACATTTACGGCCAGCGCGTGTTATTGGCGCGACGATTGATCGAAGCCGGGGCGAGGTTTGTGACGATCAACCACGCCGTGCAGGGGGGACTCTTCGGGAAGGGCACGACGAACGGCACGTGGGACAATCACGGCTGGCTGTTTGACTCGATGATGTCGTTCGCCGCAAAACCCGATGCCGTCCCAGCCGACAAGAAATGGCATGACTACTCCGGTCCGGGCAACCTGCCGCAACTGGATATGTCTCTCACGTCGCTGCTGACTGATCTGGAAGAGCGCGGCCTGCTCGAGAAGACGCTGGTTGTGGCGATGGGAGAATTCGGGCGAACGCCCAAGATCAACAAAACGGCCGGTCGCGACCATTATCCGCAGGCCGGCAGCGTCCTGCTGGCGGGGGCCGGAGTTCGCGGGGGAGCGGTTATTGGAGCGACCGATCGGAACGGAACAGCGCCGGCGACGCGGCCGTACACGCCGGCCGATTTCGGTGCTTCGATCTACCACGCACTGGGGATCGACGCGAACACGACCTACTATCCGCGGCTTCCGCGTCCGACTCGGATCGCGGAGGGCGAGGTCATTGACGGTCTTTTCGGCTGACGCACCGAAGGACGCGGGTGAACTGTTTCGCCTTTCAAAAAACAACCGCCTCTGCCGCCATGCCGGATCGAAATGCGGCACAGTGGCAGAGGCGGGTTGTTTTTCAGGATCGGTGCGGGAAGATCCTTACAGTTCTGCGGCGTCGCCCCTCTTGATGCAACGGTCGTTGCGCCGTTCCGGTGCTCAGCCCCCTTGATCGCCCCCGAAAACGTCAGCGACTATAGCGCTTTGCAAATCAGTGTTGGCGATCTGTCTCGCGGATTCTCGTCCTCGACAGTCCCAACACCGCTCGACGCGGACACTTGGTAGAGCAGTTTGCTCTAGCTGAGAACCATCGACTTGGCCCGTCCTCCGGGACTGCCGGTTGCCACTGCCGGACGATTCTGGTGGACTTCATGGGCGACCTCCTGCCGCAGTACGGGGACTGTGCGGGGCGCCACGATACCGAGCTTCACGCGGTTGCCGCGAACCTCCACGACGGTCAATTCGATGTTGTCGCCGATGAGGATCGATTCGTTCGCTTTGCGGGTCAGCACGAGCATTTTAGCGTCTCCTTACTTATTTGGGTCTTGGTCGCCGGTGCTTCGGATCATTGCGGGTAACGATTTCTTTCGAAGCACCTCGCGACGATGTGGTTTGCCCCCAATTCCTTCCCTGGGGTCTTGCTGGCGACCGCGTTGTTCAGTCGCCAATCAAGTGGGCGTAAGATATCAACGGCCGTCAAACGCAAAATCGGGATAAACCCGTCTTGAAGGGGTGAGGGATTCCCCGATGCATACGGAGATTTCCCCCAAGGAGGCGATGAAGGGCACTGAAACGCACCTCCCCAAATTGCTCAAGTTCTCCATGTTTCGATTTGTGGAGTCGCCCGGTGACCGGGAGGGTGCGAAGGGAACGGGCGATGCGCCTGCCTGCGGCGGACAACGCTGCGAATGCTCGTCCAGATCTTGAGAGAGTCTGCGCTTGTGTGAGTTCGCGGGACGGCCGGTCACGGCCGCGATTCTTCTTCTTCGCACGTGGCGATGATTCGACTACGATTCCCGACCTTGGTGAAACTCATCGTGAGCGAAGTCGGCATGGCGCCACGCGATCTGTTGCGGAACGGCAGGTCGACGGACTCCGCCCGCACCGCTTCCGGACCATCGCAGGGCCGGTCGCTCACGTTCGACCGCAGATCCCGCGTTTGACCGACAGGAGACGTCTCCGTGAGTTCTCTCGAGACCGCGAATTCTTATTTTGAGCAGGCGGCGGACGTGATGGGTTTGTCTTCAAACATGAGGACACTGCTCAAGACGCCGCTCCGCGAAGTGAAGGTCCAGGTGGCGCTGGAGATGGACGACGGGCACATCAGCACGCTCATCGGTTACCGCGTGCAGCACGACAAGGCGCGAGGTCCGATGAAGGGCGGATTGCGATTTCATCCGGAAGTCGACGACGACGAAGTGCAGGCCCTGGCGACGCTGATGAGCTGGAAGACGGCGGTGGTCAACATCCCCTACGGAGGCGCCAAAGGGGGCATCACGGTCGACACGCACAAGCTCAGCGCGGGAGAACTGGAACGGGTGACGCGGAAGTTCGTCGACGAGATTCACGACGTCATCGGGCCGGACAAAGACATTCCCGCTCCCGACATGGGCACCAACGCGCAGGTGATGGCGTGGATCATGAACCAGTACGAGAAGTTCCACGGTTTCAATCCGGCGTGCGTCACGGGGAAGCCGGTTGAATTGCATGGAGCCGACGGCCGGGAAGAGGCGACGGGGCGCGGCGTGGCGGTTCTGACGCGGACGCTGTTCGAGCATCAGAAACGGGATCTGGCGGGCGCGCGGATCGCGATTCAGGGATTCGGCAATGTGGGAAGCTTCGCCGCGAAATTCCTGTGCGAGATGGGAGCGAAGGTGACGGCGACGTCGGACGCCCACGGCGGCCTGGTGAATGAAGAGGGCATCGATATCGCCGAGCTGATCCGGTATCACGACGAGCACAAGACGGTGAAAGACTTCCCCGGGGCGGACGCGGTGAGCAATACGGAGATCCTGACAGCGGACGTGGATGTGCTGATTCCCGCCGCGATCGGAGGCGTGTTGAATGCGGAAAACGCGCGCGATGTCCGCGCGCAATACGTGATCGAAGCCGCCAACAATCCGACCGAACCGGAGGCCGACGAAATCTTCGAGCAGCGGAACATTCTGGTGTTGCCGGACATTCTGGCGAATGCCGGGGGAGTGACGGTGAGTTACTTCGAGTGGGTGCAGAACCGGCAGCACTTTCGGTGGGAACTGGACCGGGTGCGCAGCGAACTGGACAGAATCCTGGCGGCGGGCTTCAATCGCGTGGTGACGATCGCCGAAGAGAAGAAGGTGTCTCTGCGGGTGGCCGCGTACATTCTGGGGATCGGCCGCGTCGGCCGTGCGACGGTGTTGGCCGGGCTGTAGGATGCGATTATCCTGCATGCGGGAATCCGGCCCCGGCGAGACGATCAAACTGCGGTGAAAGCATGTCCGAACACGGCACGATTCTGCAGCTCAAGAAGTGTGTGCTGCTGCAAGACATGAACAGTGACGAACTCGACGCGGTTTTCCGGCTGACCGAGTCGGAGGATTTCGCGGCGGGAGAGGAGATCCTGACGGAAGGTCTGGCCTATCAGAGTCTGTGGATTATCGTGACGGGGCGGTGCGAAGTGGTGAAATCCGGCAACGGCCTGGAGCCGAATCGGCTTGCGGAACTGGAAGAGGGGGCCGTGTTCGGTGAGATGTCGTTCTTCGAAAAGGCGCCCCACTCGGCGTCGGTCAGGGCTCTGTCGGACGTATCCACGATGCGACTGACGCGCCGGCGGTTCGAGGACTTGCGGAAGAACTGTCCCGCCGCAGCCGACAAGATCGCCTGCAATCTGGTGAACATCCTGTCCACGCGGTTGCGGCGGATGGATGAATGGACCTGCCAGCTCGTTGAGGGCAACTGCTCGGAGCGGCAGCAGGGGGAATGGCAGGAGTTCCGGGCCAAACTCTACAGCGGACTGCAGTTTTAGTGCTGGCGGGAAGTCACTCTTTGCGACGCCGTCCTCCGCGGCGACCGCCTCGGCGGCGTCCCCGCTGACCTTCGCCGGAGGATCGCTTGGAGTCCCGGTCGCTGCCGCGCCGTTCGTTCGATCGGCCGCCGGAGGTCACCAGATAGGAGACCGCTTCCGCCCAGGTGGGCACGTCCTGGTAACGGGACTCGCGCTCGGAGTCGTCCGACTCTTCGGACTGATCATCATCTCGATCGTCCGCCTCTCTCGCGGCATCGACCGGTTCCGATTCGCTGTCAGTTCGCTCCCGACGACGACCGCGGCGACGACGTCCCGGACGGCGTCCGCCGTCGCTGGAATCCTCGTCCGGGCGACGGCGCCTCGGTTTTTGTTCGTCAAGTCCGGCGCCGAAGTCCCCGTCGTCGTTCTCGTCGAGGGAATCCGCAGCTTCCCGGGACTTGTCCTCAACGACCTCCTGCCGACGTCCCCCTTCCCGATCCTGATCGGCAGCTTCGCGACGCCGGCGACCGCGTCCTCGCCCGCGCGAGCGGCCGCGCCGGGATCCTTTTTGTTCATCATCCTGCCGCGACGCCTCTTCGCCTCCGTCACCCAGCAGGCCGGTCCCGAAGCCGTCATCTTCGTCCTCGTCCGCATCAGCGCTGACGGGCTCGGGCTGGGAACGCCGCTGCGCGGGCTGTTCGGCCCGTCGAGAGGAAGGACCGCGACGTCCAGACGGCGATGATGGGCGGGATCGCTGCGGTTTTTCGTCACGGCGTTTGGAGGACGTCTCTTCATCGTCCCATTCCCAGCCTTCCAAGGCGTCCCAGAAGTCGTCTTTCTCTTCGTCGCCGGACTCGTCGGACGCTTCCGCCTCGTCGTCCTCGCCGTTCACTTCGTCGTCGACCCCAGCCGCGGGTTCCTGCTCCTCGACTTCCTCCGAATGGACGACTTCGGCTGCGACCTCCTGTCGCGGTTGCGCGACGGCGGCGATTTTCGCAGGTTCCGACGCCTCGGGCTCATCCTCGTCGTCATCCAGCAGGCCGCCTCCGAAGAGATCATCCGCGCCGGCGTCGACGGCCGCGAACAGATCCTCGGGGACCGATTCGTCATGATGGCTCTCCGGCTCAGACTCATCGGGAGCTGCGGCGACCGGCTGCGCAACGAGGTCGCCGGAGTCGTCATCATCGGCGAACAGGTCGTCGTCGTCCAGATCGAGGGGTGGATCGGTCAATTCGGAGGACGGGAATTTCACGCCGAACAGAGACTCGGCGGCCGATTCCAGGTCTTCTTCGTCCCGGTTTTCCGGGGATTGGGAGGGGTTCATAGCTCCGAAAATTAACGCTCGCGCGGGCCGGTTGCAAGGCTGGCCGGACGGGGCGTGTGGTGACCGATTTCACCGCCAGACGCAGAGATCGCAGCGATTGTGATGCCCGCGGCTTCCCGCTGCCCGGTTCCGATTCAGAGCGCACTCCAGTGAAGTGTGGCGGTTCTGACGGCGTAACGGCCGGCATTCAAGAGCAGAAACGCGACCAGATGCCGCCACGAACAAGTGCCGCTGGCACTAACGGCCGCCGACTGCGCCGGTCTGCTGCATCATCCGGTTGTGCAGGTCTTTTGCGTTCGAGAGCCTCTTGTAGTAACCGGCCGGCTTCTGGTAGCCCTCGAAGCGATCGAGCAGATCCGCGTCGGGCGTGAGGATGATCGTGCAGGGGAGCTTCTCGACTTCGAGGATCTCACGTGCGCGTTCGTCGCGATCGTAGTCGAGATGCACCGGCACGAACGTCTGGTTGACGTAATTGGCCAATTCCGGGTGCCCGAGCGTCTCGTTCTCGAGTTTCTTGCAGAACGTGCACCAGTCGGCTCCAAAGACCAAAAGCAGCGGCTTGTTGTGCCGAACCGAAATCTGATGGGCGGCCCGCAAATCGGTTTGCCAGGCCACGCCGGGGGCGTCTTCAGCCGCACTCTCCGGCTGGGCGTCTCCCGCCCGCGCGGCGGCAGTCATCCCAAACCCTAGACTCACAAGCATTACCGCTGCGCAGAGATTCTTCCCGCTGATCATCCGTGTTCGCTCCCGTCCGGTCTCGAAATCGACTCAACCGGTGACTCTCTGCCGGTCGTCGTTGAGGCGGCCGTCGGAGAGAAAGCGTCCGACAGTCCTCTGAGAGGAATATCGGAACGGGGCGGGGGGACGCTGTGTGCGATTGCCTCCGAAATCGGAAGAAATGGCGGTCCCGCCGGTCGGGCGCCCCGAGAGGGCAATCGACCACGAAAACAGGAAGAGCGGGAAGACGACGGGGCTCTACGTCGCTCGCGCAAGCTGGAGAGAGTGAGCGCCGCCGGCGGACGCGCGAAAATTGAGCCGCTGCTGTGAACTCAGGCGCAAAACCCCTCGGACTCCGCGCAGGTCACTCATGGAGATGCGCAACGAAAACGCCGGAAGGCCGCAAGGCCTCACTCTGCCGTGTCGTCGGCCTCAGAGGGCGAATCAGCCTCGGACTTCGGGTCTCCGCCGTCTTCGGCGTTTTTCTCTGCTTCCGAAGTGCTCTCGTCGGCCGCTTTGTCCTCGTCAGCCGGCTGGTCTTCGGACGCCGGCTGTGGATCGTCCGCTGATTCGTCGGCGTCGGCCTCGGATTTCGTGTCGTCCTCCGCATCCGGTTCCGGAGTCGCGTCGCCGGTCTCGTCACCCTCCGTCTCGGCGGCTCCTTCTTCCCCTTCCGCAGGTTCCTTGGCCTCCACGAGGTCTGCCCTTGCGACGTGCAGATCGTCGAACAATTCGGCCGAGATAACATAGTACCAGGCGGCGAAGCGGCGATTCAGTTCGGCAACCTGCTCTCTGCCCTGCTTGACCTTCTCGTCAAACGCGGCCTTGTCGGCTTCGTACTTCGCGAGATCGTCCTCGTACGCGGCGAGGGCCTCCTTGTAGGCCTCCTGCGGATCGACAGGCTCCTCGGCCGGTTTCTCTGCGGCGTCTTCTGCGGCATCCTCCGGATCGTCGCCGGCGTCGTCCGAGGGAGCGTCCCCGTCGCTGGAGTCGGCCTCCGGCTTCTCCTCAGCCTCCGGTGTTTCTTCCGCCGGCGGATCGTTCTCAGACTCATCATCCTCAGTGGCAGCCGGTTCGTCGCCGCTCTCAGGTTCGGCGTTTTCTTCCTGTTGGGCGTCCTCGTTTTCGGAACTCTCCTCGGCCGGTTTCTCGCCGGCGTCCGGATTGGACGAATCGTCGTTCGCCGGAGTGTCCGACTCGGCCGGTTCGTCTTCGCCGGCTTCCGGTTCCGGCTCTTCGCCGGGCGGTTCGGGTTTGACGGGGGGTTGCGGCGCGTCGCCGAGGAGCGACTCGTCGAACTGAGCCATCACGAGCAGGTAGCGACTGCGTTTGGCCGAGCCGTCGTCTGACGATTCGGAATCATCCTGGGACTCAGCGTCGTTCTGTGTTTCGTCCGCCCCCTCGTCGGCCGACTCTGCGTCCGTTTCTTCGGCGTCGGGTTCGGCGGATGATCCGACTTCGATTTCGACGTCGGAGCCGGTGAAGACTTCCCCGAACCGGAGCTGGTAGACGACGCCCTCATTGGTCCCGGCCCGAAATTCGCCTTCGTTGGAGTAGATCTGCTGTTGTGCGATGACGAACCCGGCGCGGCTCATGGAGTTCCGCATCTGAATAATTTCGATGTCGGAGAGCGAGACGCGGCCGTCTTCGGAGGTGAGCAGCTTCACCAGTCCGGACGGCTTGGGGCGAACGCCGACGATCTTCATGTCGTCGAGAGCGGACGTCATCGCCGTCACGGCCGAGGTTTTCAGTTCTTCGGTCTCTGCGTCGAGGCCTACCAGCTCCCATTTGTTCTCATCATTCTTTTTGAGTTCCGTGACCTCTTCCCCGATAATCGCTCCCTGCTGTTCGTCGATGTGGTAACGGTCGATCGTCATCTCGACGAGCTTGTTGCGGTCGAGTTGGAGCAGATCGGATTCGATCCAGTCGGCGAATTTTGTGGAGACTTTGAGTTCCGACATCCGCGTGCGGTAGATCTTGGGATCGCCGGCCTCGCGGACGTAGTAAACGTCGCCCGCTTTATCGTCGGTGCGTTCTCCCACGATCAGATCGACGACGGGCGTGTTGCCTCGGAAGAGGGTGATGCGGTCGCCGCGGCCCTCGGTGCCGGTGATCGATTCATCGAGCGGATCGAGCGTGCTGGTGCGCCGCTGGTCGGCCTCGGTTTTTCCGGCGAACGCACCACGGGTCAGCCCGACGACCGAAGCGGCGGTCTTGGCCAGCAACTCCTCACCGTCGGCGGGATAGTCGTGATGCGACGGGATCCGCCAGAGGCCGTCACTGAATTCGACTTTGAAGAGATTGACGTCGGCCGAGTCCTCGTCGTACGTGGCGACCTGCAGGGCGGTGACATCGGCGCCTTCGAGGTCGGGGAAAAATTCCTGACCGACCAGGGCGGTGTCGTCGAGCGGTTTGCCGCGGGTGACCGTGTTGGTCAGCACGGCGCCGGCCACGCAGACGACGGCGATTCCCGCGAAAACGAGGGTTCGCAACATGTGGCTGCTCATCGCGTCACTCCTCACCGGTGTGGTGTGTGTTCTGCAGTTGGGTTCGGGCGGATCTCCGGGGCTGCCTGCGCCGGGCTCGGTCCAGCGCCGGCCACCCGAGTCGATTATCTCTGGACCAGCCTGTCGGGGGACACGCCGACCGTTTCGTTCATGAGGCGGATGCTGAGGACGATCGCCATCAGAATCAGCGCGGGGATCGGCGGCAACAAAACGCCCGCCAGCCAGGCGTTCCGCTCGATCTTCCTCATGTTCCGATCGGCCGCGTCTCGTTCCCGTTTGATCTCGGCTGTTTTCTGCTGTTCGATCTCGCGCTGTTCTTCGTCGAAGCGTCGCTGCGCGCGCTGCTGTTCGATCCGAATCAGTTGTTCCTTCGCCCTGGGATCGAGCGACTCATCCTCTTCGATCTCCTTGACCGCATCGTCCAGGCGTTTCTGGGCCTGGTCGAGCCGCTCCTGGGCTTCTGCCTCGGCCTGCTCGATTTTTTCATTGAGCTGCTCTTTGAAGACGTCCTTTTCGCGGTCGATTCTCTCAAGCGTGCGGAGCTTGGGCCGCCGCTTGCGGAGCGCGAGGTATTCGTTGTTGCCGGCGAGATAGTCGATGGCGTTGAGGACGAACGTGACGTTGTCGAACGTGACGTCGAGAAACTGTCGTTCGACGAGGTTGAACATCTGGTCGGAGACGATGTCGACATCGGCCACGAAAATCACGTGGATGTCCGAATCGGCGTCTTCCTTCGACTTGATCTCGGCGGCAATGACGTGGGCAAACTCGTCGCGCACGCGCCGTGGATTCTGATTCAACGAGATTCCGCCGAAAAAGCTCGGTTCGACCAGATCGCTCCAGTCGAGCAATCCCGATGACTCAGCGCCGGTCCGCAACAGCGGCGTAAACTCAAGATCCTCGTTGTCGCGCGGGCGAATCGTCCCGGAGAATATTGAGACGATCTCCTGCAGCCCGGACGTGACGACGTGGTCGGGATTGAAGGCCGTGCGGGTGCCGCTCTTGGGCGTGATGAAGAGGATTTCGGGCTGCCAGACTTCCTCGAACTCGACGTGGGGGTTGTACTCGTCGAAGACGACGAATTCCTCACCGGGCGTGTCGTCCGCATCGCCTGGCTGATGCTTTTCCCACGCGGTTCCGAGGGCCGCCATCAGAGAGACGAGACGACCGCCTTCCGCTTTCGGCTCGGACGGCTGCTGCATGCCCATCATGCCGCCTCCCTGGGGAGGCTTGGGCTGCAAGGCGGCCAGGGAAAAGTTCACCGTCGGCAGCGGATCATCGAAGATCAACACCGGCTCGCCCGACTTGACGTAGGCCACAAAGTTCTGCATCTGCGGCTCCGTCAGCGAGGAAGGCGAGACCGCGACGAGAACGGCGACGTCTTCATCAATGGGATGATCCGGAAGAACTTCAACGACGTCGTATTGCTTCTTGAGTTCCTGCACAATCCGCCATTCCGGATCCTGGCGGAAGGAGTGCATGTTCAGGCCGCCTGAGAGTTTGGCGTCGGTCGTCAGAATGCCGATCTTCAGTCTCTCGGCGTCGATCACCGTGCCGATCGAGCGCGTGAGTTCATACTCAAGGGGGGTGCCGAGGTCGAAGAACGGGACGACCACTTCCGAGTAGGGGCCCTGGATGACGGCCCCCATCAGGATTTCTTCGACGCTGATTTTGCCGCCGCGCTCGGATTGCACCTGCCGGCTTTCGATACCGGCCTGCTCGGCGATGTCGGCCTCTTCGCTGGTGGGGTCGACCAGGTTGATCTGCACCTGGATGGCGGCGCCCCCTTCGTCATCGATCTGCCGCAGCAGGCCGGTGAGGCGGCGGTGGACGTCGGCGTATTCGTCGGGGACATCGGGGCTGAGGTAGGCCAGGATGGTCACGGGCGTTTCGCTGTCGACCTTCTCCAGAACTTCGTGGGTCGTGTCAGACAGCGTGAACAGGTCTTCCTGCGTCAAGTCGAGGCGACCGGCGGCCTGCGCCGCCACGAAGTTGACGCTGATCAGCGCCGCCGCGAGCGCCACGGTGCGTCCTGCGAAGTGACGTCCCGGCCAGGCGCCGAGGAGCAGGGCGAGCGACGCATAGAGCGTACAGCCGGCGAAGACGCACAGGGTCACAAAGAAGGCCGTGGTCTCCCGGAATTTCCAGGCGACGATGACGAATGCAATCAGGCTCAACGCCCAGACGGCGACGTCGATGATCAGCGGGACGCTGGATGTGCCGGTGCCCCAGTGACGGCGGCCGATGAGGACGACGTTGAGATAGAGCATGAAACCGGCCAGCGAGACGAAATAGATCAGGCCGCTGATTGGAACCATGCCGACCGTAAAGTCCTCGAGTTGCGCGCTGATGGTGAGCGCGCGAATCCAGTCGGGGAGGCCGGGGATCAGTTCGAGTCCGACGGGGATGGCGCAAATTAACGCGCCCAGGACGAAGGCCACGGTGGCGTTGTTGGTGAGCACGGAGGCGAACAGGCCCGCGCCGATCAGCGCGGCGCCGGCGAGCCAGTAGCCGAGGTAGGTGGTGGCGATCTGCCAGCCGTCGGGGTCGCCCAGGTAGACGAGGATGAGCGCCTGTGTGAGCGAGAAGGCGAGTGCCGCCGAGTAGACGGCGAGCACGGCCAGATACTTGCCCAGGAGAATCTCGAGGTCTGTGGCGGGCAGGGTGAAGAGGAGTTCGTCGGTGCCGAGCTTGCGCTCGTCGGCCCAAGCGGTCATCGTCACGGCGGGGACGATGAACACCAGCAGCACGGGATACCACTCGGTGAGTTGGTCGAGGTTGGGCAGGTTGGTGGCAAAGAACTCGGGCCGGAACGCCAGCAGGGAGCCGGCGACGACGAACACGACGATGAACAGGTAGCCCAGAACGCCCGAGAAATAGCTGGCGACGTTGCGTTTGAAGACCGCCCGAATGACGTGGCTGCGTAGCATGGTTTCCGTTCTATCCCGCCTGCGATTCAAGATGCCTGATGATCGTTTGCGACTCCCGCGAGCGCCCCGGTGGTTCTGCGATTTTGTATCGATGAAGTGGGTGGCTTTCGGGGGCGGCTTGTCAGTTTGATGTCGTTGGTGCTTCGCACTGGCAGAGCCAGCGACGCCCTGTCAGTCAGCATTTTCGCTCTCGCGTTGACAGAGCACTAATTCTTGCTTGCGGTGAGCTTGCGGAAATGGGCTTCCATATCGTGCTCGGCCCCTTCCATGTCTTCCACCGAACCGTCGAGGATCAGCCGTCCCTGGTTGATGAGCAGCACGCGGCTGCAGACGGCTTTGACCTCCGAGAGGATGTGCGTGGAGAGCAGAATGGTCTTGGTCTGCCCCAGTCCCCGGATCAATTCCCGCACTTCGTGGGTCTGATTGGGATCGAGTCCGCTGGTCGGCTCATCGAGAATGAGGACTTGCGGGTCGTGCAGCAGAGCCTGGGCCATGCCGACGCGCTGCCGGTAACCACGGGAGAGTTTGCTGATCGGCTTGTTCCAGACGTCGCCGAGCGAGCACTTGTCGGCGACGTACTCGGTACGTTCGTGCAGGCGGCCGGGAGACATGCCGCGGGCCTGGCCGAAGTATCGCAGCAACGACTGGGGCGTCATCTCGTTATAGAGCGGGCCGTTCTCGGGGAGGTAGCCGATCAGAACGGCGGCGTCGAGCCGGTCGTCTGACATGTCGTGACCGCCGATGCGGGCCACGCCTTCGCTGGGGGCGAGAAACCCTGTCAGGAGCTTCATGGTTGTCGACTTCCCGGCGCCGTTGGGGCCGAGGAAGGCGGCGACCTGGCCTTTCGGGACCGAGAACGTGACGTCCCGCGTCGCCGCGAATGACCCGTAGAACTTGCTGAGACCCTCGGCCTCGATCATCCGGCCGTTGCTTTCGCCCTGCGTCATGAATCCACCTGTTCCGCCGACATTCCCGTACCGGGAGACAACCCCGCGCCGGGAGATCGGCCGGCCGCTCCGGCCGCGCTCTGTTCGTCGATTTTCCTCGAGAACGAATGCGCAATCTTTACGAACGGGCGGGGCTCTGTCCAGTCCCCGAATTGGGAGCGACTGAGCGCGCAGAGAGGTCGAAAGGGGGCCGCAGAAGCCTGCGGGAGGCGCTGAGGGGGACCGCTCAGCCGCCGACGAACTGCTCCGCGCCGTGACGTTCCCAGAGGTCGTCGACCCAGTAATCGGACCGGGTCTCCTGGGTCTTCATGACGGCAAGTTGCCGGTAGATTGAGTCGAATCCCATGCCCGCGAACATATCGTTCTTCTCAAAGACCTGCTGCTTGAGAAAATTCTGCCGAAACGTTTCGAACTCTTCGCCGGCCGCCGGAATCCGGTCCTTGGGAGAGACGATGTAGTAGATCGAACGATCGGCGTTCGGCGCGACGCCGACTTCCCCGGGCGCGAGTTCGTCGAAGACGACCTGCATGAAGTCCTCGCCGCCCAATTCGATTCCGGCGGGCGACATCAGCCTGGGCGGGGTGCGGCTGTACAACTGCGGTTCCAGGCTGCCGGTGGTGAGCCATGTGAAGTCTCCGGTTTCGGTCACTTGCAGCAGCAGGCTGTCTTCCTCGCCGGTGATCGTGATCTCGCCGAAGACTTCGTCCATCGGGGCGTCCCCGTTGCGGACCAGTTCGGCCAGTTCTTCGGCACGGGCCTGGGCCCGCGGCCGGGCCTGGAGTTCGCGCCATGCCTCCACCACCTGCTCGCGGACGCGCTCGTCGTTCATGGATTCCGGAACGTAGTCGTCCTTGTCTTCGAGTTTCCAGAACACGAACCAACTGGAAAACACCGGCTCCTCCGCGGTGACGGGGCGGTAGCGATCCTCCTTACCGGTGTTGAAGACGGCGTTGGGGACGGTTTCGGGCCGTGCGCCGGCCGGGACGACGGTCATTGCTTGGCCGACGGGGTACTCTTCCGACTCCATCAACTCGGTGAAGGAGAGCAGTTCCGTTTCTCCGTAATGCAGGTTGTGCTCCTGGGCGTAGTCGCGGATGAGTTCGGCCGCCCGCTCATCCGACATGTGCTCTTCGCTCTCCTCGGGAGCGAAGATGGCTTCCCCGATGTTCGACTCGAGCCATCGCGCGGCTTCGGCCATTTTCTCGCGCAGCTTCTCGCGCGTCCGTTCGTTTTCGATCTTGTTGCGGATCTCTTCTTTGAGGAGTTCATCGAGCAGCGGAACGTCGGAGGACGGCACGGCTGGATCGGTTGATTCCGGAGTGCCGGTTGCGTCGTCGGACTGGGCGTTGTCGCCTTCGGACGCCGGTTCGGGGTCTGATTCCGACTCTGGTTCCGAGTCGTTCTCGTTCTCTGCCGCTTCGGCATCCGCCGCAGGATCGGCTGGCTCGTCAGTCTCGGTTTCGGTGACGTCGTCCTGCTTCGCGGGGCCGGGGTCGGCCGGTGGTTCTTCGCCGGACTGCTCGATGGCGGGCGATTCCGTTTCGAGGGACGTCAGTTGGGTCGCTGAGCCCGAGGGGATCGGCAAGCTGGACGTATCGTTCTCCGAAGTTTCCGGCTCTGCCGCTTCGGGCTCCGCCTCCGACTCCGGACTGGATTCGGTTTCGGGAGCGGACGCATCTCCCTCGGACTCGTTGTCAGCGGGCTCTTCGCCAGCGCGCTCTTCGTCAGCAGGCCGATCGTCGCCGGGCAATTCCGGCCCGTCTGCCGCTTCTTCGGCGGCGGCCTCTTCCTCGGCCTCCTCGGCAGCGCGCTGGGCGGCCTCTTCAGCCGGGCGGACGTATTCCGCCTGATACCGTTCGCGGACCTCTTCTTCGGTGACCGGTTCAATGGTCTCCTTCGCCTCTTCAAAAACCGCTTCGAGGAAACCGATGCGTACGCGGCGCGGCTGGCGGAACCCGGGATCGCCGGGAGCGGGCAGACCTTCGGCGGTGCGATTCGGAAAGTTGGCGGCGTGTGCGGCGAACAGTTCCTGCAACTCGGACTCCGGCGGTTCGGCGTCCTCGTCGATGAAGTTTTCGACGGGAATCGCTGCGGCGGCGACTTTCTGCCGGACGTAGAGCTTGCGGTAGAAGTCCCAGTACTGCTCCGGAGGGAGCGTGGGGGAGATGCGGTAGATCTCGTCGAAGGCGTAGTCGTAGAGGAGTTCGGCCGCCATCCGGGCCTGGAGTTCGCGCTCCAGGATTTCGTAGAGCTGTGAGACACTGATTTTCAGCTCTCCACAGATCTCCTTGAGCTTCTCCTGGGAGAGCTTGCCGTCACTGATCTGGTTCAGGTACTCGGTGACCGTGGCCTCATTGGCCTCAAGTCCCATTTCCTCGGCTTCGCGGTAGAGGAGTTCGGTCGTCAGGACATCGCGATCGGGCGGCAGGTTGAAACCGAGCATGTACTGCCGCTGTTTCTGCATCATCGTCTGCTGCGGGAACATGTCATCGGGATTGTCAGCCTGAGTCGCCTGTAGCACGTGGGCGACGAACTGATTGGCCAGATCGCGTTTCTGTCGCAAGCTGACAAGTTCCTCGACGGAGACGTCGCCTCCCTGGGCCGTCATGGCTTGCGCGGGGCCTCCGGTGCGGGTGACGAGGATCGCAATGGCGACTCCGAAGACTACGCCCCAGATTCCGTACTCGGCGGACCGCTTCTGCGGCATCCCGAGGATCCAGGCCGCGCCTCCCGCCACGGCGATGATCGTGATGAAGATCAAAGCGGTGGGAATGTTCGTCGGATCGTTGATGGCGCCGAGAAAGACGAAGCCGATCATCGACAGACCGACCAGGACGACCATCAGCACCTTCTGATTGTCGCGAAAAATGGCAAAGGGAGACTTCATCCGTGGACCTTTGTTAGAGCGCTTTGCGAATCAGTGTTGGGGATCTGTCTCGCGGAATCCCGGGCTCGACAGTCCGAAAACCGTTCGTCGCGGACACATGGTAGAGCAATTTGCTCTCGTCGTGATCTGTTTCGCCGGCCCGTTCACGTTGCTTCCGAGAGGACGGGCACGACGCGGCGACTCAGCCGTCTTTGGGAGCAAGCGAATTGCGAACAGGCGTCGCGCTGTGCGGCGTCTATCTTGACAACCGGCTGAGCCATGCTCTATGCCATCCGCAACAGCCGGACGCCCGTCGGCATTGTAGTTGCGTCCGAAATACCGACAAGCTCAACCGGAATGCGACCAAACGGCGCTGTAAACGGCGCATCGAAGAAGCGCCGTTTGAGGCGCTGTGACCCCTGAGGCAATCCCGTGGCCGCTGCAAAGAAAAACAAGAAGGGACTCGTGATCGTCGAGTCGCCCGCCAAGGCGAAGAAGATCGGCGGGTTTCTCGGCAGCGACTACGAGGTGCGCGCCAGCATGGGGCACGTCCGCGACCTGCCGGCCAAGGCGGCCGAGATCCCCGCCGAGTTCAAGAAGGAGCCGTGGAGCAATCTCGGCGTGAACGTCGAGGACGACTTCCAGCCGCTGTACATCGTTCCTCCGGAAAAGAAGAAGATCGTCAAGGAACTCAAGTCGCTGCTGAAGAACGCTGACGAGTTGATTCTCGCGACCGACGAAGACCGGGAAGGGGAGAGCATCGGCTGGCATCTCGCGCAGTTGCTCGACCCGAAAGTTCCCGTCAAACGGATGGTCTTCTCTGAGATCACCCGCAAGGCCATTCAGGAAGCGCTCGAGAACACGCGGGACGTCGACGAGAACCTCGTCGCGGCTCAGGAGACGCGGCGCGTGCTGGACCGGCTGTATGGGTATACGCTGAGTCCGCTGCTGTGGAAGAAGATCGCACGCGGCCTCTCCGCCGGGCGGGTGCAGTCGGTCGCCGTACGGATTCTCGTCCAGCGGGAACTCGAGCGGCTGGCGTTCCGAAGCGGCACCTACTGGGATCTCGACGCCCGGCTGGCGACGCTCAAAGAGGAATCGTTCGATGCCGCCCTGACGACCGTCGGCGGTCGGAAAGTGGCTGCCGGAAAGGACTTCGATGAGAACACCGGCCGCATCAAGGAAGGCGCCGACGTCCTGCTGCTCTCCGAGGAGGACGCCCGTTCCCTGCACGACCGGCTCCAGGACGCCGAGTGGACTGTGACGTCGATCGAGCATCGCGAGCAGATGCGCCGCCCCGCCGCGCCATTCATCACGTCGACCCTGCAGCAGGAGGCGAACCGCAAGCTGGGGATGTCGGCCCGGCAGGCAATGCAGACTGCCCAGCGGCTCTACGAAGACGGCCACATCACCTATATGCGAACCGACAGCGTCACGCTCTCGGCCGAGGCGCTCAACGCCACGCGGGCGCGGATTCAGCAGGACTACGGCGACGCCTACATGCTGGAGTCGCCGCGGCAGTACACCGGGAAGACGAAAAACGCGCAGGAAGCTCACGAGGCGATCCGGCCGGCCGGCGAAGAGATGAAGACCGGGTCCGAAATCGGACTCTCGGGCGGGGAACTCAAGCTGTACGACATGATCTGGAAGCGGACGATGGCGACACAGATGCCGGAAGCCCGCCTGCGCTTCGACACGGTGACCATTACCGCGGCTGACGCGGAGTTTCGCGCGGTCGGCCGGCATGTCGAGTTTCCGGGATTCTTCCGCGCCTATGTCGAAGGGAGTGACGACCCGGACGCGGTGCACGAGGAAGAAGAGGCCTCCCTCCCGGAACTGGCGGAAGGGGACACGCTGAAGTGTCTGGAACTCGAAGCGGTCGGCCACGAAACGAAGCCCCCGGCGCGATATACCGAAGCCTCGCTCGTCCGTAAGCTGGAGTCGGAGGGAATCGGCCGGCCGAGCACCTACGCCAGCATTATCGGGACGATTCAGGACCGGGGTTACGCGCGGAAGTCGGGCAGCCAGTTGATCCCGACGTTTACGGCACTGGCCGTCAC
Source organism: Planctomycetota bacterium (assembly GCA_003388505.1). GTDB lineage: Bacteria > Planctomycetota > Planctomycetia > Planctomycetales > Planctomycetaceae > MB-PLM-1. The sequence goes on along the minus strand of QQVO01000015.1, from coordinate 265,641 downwards.
GCGGCTGCTGGAAGAACGTTTCCCGAATCTGGTGGACTTCCAGTTCACCGCCCAGATGGAACAGTCGCTGGACGACATTTCCAACGGGCAGGCCGACCGGCGTCCCTACCTGCACCGGTTCTACAGCGGCGACGACGGACTCGAAGTCCAGGTCAAGACGCAGGAAGAACAGATCGACGCCCGCAAGGCGTGCACGCTCCACCTCGATGGGCTGGAATCGGACGTGCGCGTCGGTCGCTACGGCCCCTATCTCGAAAAACATCAGAATGGCGACACGGTGACGGCGTCGCTCCCGGACGACATCGCTCCGGCCGACGTGAACAACGAACTGGCCGAGAAACTGATCGAACTCAAGAAGCAGGGGCCTAAAGCGCTTGGCATGCATCCCGAGGAAGGGCTGCCGGTGTACATCCTCAGCGGACCGTTCGGCCCCTACCTGCAATTGGGCGACGTGACCGAGGAGATGCCCAAGCCGAAGCGGGTCTCCATCCCGCCGAACTACGAGCCGACGGAGATCGACCTCGAGACGGCGATCCAGTTGCTGCAATTGCCGCGGCGGATCGGGCATCACCCGGAGACGGAAAAGGTGGTCAACGTCGGCATCGGCCGGTTCGGCCCGTATGTGCTGCACGACAAGAAGTACGGCAACTTCGACCGCAAAACCGGCACGTTTACGACCTCGGACGGGCGAACTGTGGACGTGCTGACCGTCGACATGCCGGCCGCCCTCGAAATGCTGGCGAAGAGCAAGAGCAGGGGCCCGACGCCGCCGCTGAAGGTGCTGGGCAAACATCCCGAAGATGAGCAGCCGGTCGGCCTGTACGAAGGCCGCTACGGACCGTACGTCCGGCATGGTGAGAAAGGGAAGCGGCTTGCGTCGGTCCCGAAGGACGTCGATCCGGACACGGTCACCCTCGAACAGGCGCTGGAATGGATCGAGGAAAAAGCCGCCAGGAAGGGGGGCGGCAAGAAGGCGACCAAGAAGAAGGCAACGAAAAAGAAGTCCGCCAAGAAGAAGGCGGGAAAGAAAAAGTCCAAGGCGTCGGCGGCCAAAAAGACCAGGAAGAAGTCGGCGAAGAAGAAAAAATCGGACGACTGAGAAGTGAAGCGCGCCCCTGCGGGTCGCGGCTACACTCGTCGGTTCAAACGGTCACGCCGCGCCACTCTTCCGTGTTGGCCGTCACGTCGATGACATTGCCGTCGGGATCGAGGACTTTGAACGACCGCTCCGGCAGATCTTCCTGTGCGATTTCCGTGCGATCCTTGACGTCCCCCTTGGAGATCTCGGCGCCCCATTCACGGCAGCGGTTCCAGCAGGCGTGCAGGTCGTCGACGATGACGCCGAAGTGGATGTATTCGTCCCCTTCTTCGATATACGGCCGCTGCATGTCGGCCGGCTGCTGCAACAGCGTGATGTTGTTGGTCCCGTCGCTGAGATCGAGGCCGAGACCGCTCGGTCGGTAGCCGATGAAGGCGAATCCGAACGCCGTTTCGTAAAAGCTCTTGGCCTTTTCCATGTCGCGGCAGCGGATGGCGAGGTGTCTCAGTCGTGTGCTCATGGGTCTTCGCCGGGAGTTCTTGGACGGCGTGATATGGTATCGCAGTCTTACGGTGTGAGAAAGTTCGGCGCACCTTCCGCGGTACTGACGAGCAGAATCTTGTTGTCCTGCGCAAATTCATGCGCTGGCCCGTAGCGCACGCTGCCAGCGTGCGTCAAGCGCCTCTTCGATCAGCGGGACGCACGCAAGGCTGCGTGCGCTACGTGGTTGGGTTGTGGGCATCGCCCGCGCTGTGGCATTTCGAGTATTTTTCTGGTCCGGAACCGCTGCGCCCGCGTTACGGTGTCTGAGCGGAGCAGGGGGCGGTTAGAATTCCGGCACCGGGCCTTCGCCTCCGTTCTTCGCCGCCTCCCGGCCGCTTCAACTTCGCCGGCTGAAATCCTCCCTGTTTATTGATTGCCCGACTCGATGCCTGAGAAACTGCGACTGCTGATCCGCGCCGGCAATCCGCTGATTGCGATCCCCACGATCGATGAAGCGCGTGCCCTCGAACTCGTGAAGGAAACAGCCCGCGGGATTCCGCGGCCGGCCTTCTGCTGGTCGATGTCGGAAGGACTTAAGGCGCTCGTCCCGGAAACACCGCAGGAGCCGCTGGTCAAACCGGGAAACGCGATCAAGGCCTTGCAGCACTTGCGCGAGAAATCGCAATCGCGAACGATCTACGTGTTCAAGGATCTCGGGCCGCACTGCAAGGACGCCCTCGTGCATCGCACGCTGCGCGATCTGATCGCACAGTTCCACGACTCGAAATCAACAATGATTTTGATCGACGCCCTGCCGTTGCCGGACGAAATCGAGCGATTCACCGTGCGTTTCGAACTCGGCTGGCCCGGAGCGGACGAACTCGAAGAGGTGGTGAAGAAAACATACCGGAAGATTCGCAAAGAGAGCTACGAAGAAGTCACGTCCCGATTGACGCGGCGCGACATCGAGCAACTGGTGCAGAGTCTGCGGGGTCTCACCTGCGCCCAGGCGGAGCGGGTGATCGCGTCGGCGGTCCTGGACGACTTCGCGCTGACCGGGGACGACATTCCGCAGATTGTGGAGGCCAAGCGAACGCTGCTGGGATCGCAGGGATGTCTGGAGTCGATTGCGGCCGACTTTTCGTCCGACGACATCGGTGGGCTGGAGAATCTCAAGGAGTGGCTGCGACGGCGCCGCAAAGGATTCTCGCGCGAGGCCAGGGAATTCGGACTCGAGCCGCCGCGCGGACTGCTGATGCTTGGCATTCCCGGTTGCGGCAAGAGCCTGTGCGCGAAGGTCGTCGCGGCCGACTGGGGGATGCCGCTGCTGCGGCTCGATCCGGGCGTCTTGTATCAGAAGTTCATCGGCGAGACGGAGAGCCAACTGCGGCAGGCGCTGCGGCAGGCGGAAGCGATGGCGCCGTGTGTGATGTGGATCGACGAAATCGAGAAAGCATTCGCTTCGGCCTCTGCGGCTTCGGCGGACGGCGGACTCTCCAAGCGGATGTTCGGGACGCTGCTGTCCTGGATGCAGGACCACCGGCATCCGATCTTTATTATCGCCACCGCCAACGACATCTCGGCGCTCCCTCCCGAACTGATGCGCAAGGGACGGTTTGACGAGGTCTTTTTCGTCGACCTCCCGCGCGCCGACGTGCGGGCCGACGTGCTCGGCATTCATCTGCGCCGTCACCACCGCGATCCGGACGGTTATGATCTGCGCGGTCTGGCGTCGGCGGCCGAGGGCTTCAGCGGATCGGAACTCGAACAGGCGGTCATCTCCGCGATGTTCAACGCCTTTTCCGAAGGCGAAGAACTGAGCGACGGGCATCTCTACCAGGCGATTCGGGAGACGCTACCGCTGTCGGTGCTGAACGCGGAGAAGGTGGCCGAACTCCGCCACTGGGCCGCCAACCGCTGCGTCCCCGCCGATCACGTTGAAGACTAACCAGGCGAGCGGCGGGCGTCAGCCCGCCGTCACCCACGCGCGCCTCTCACGTCACGATTCGCCCCCCCATTCCCATGAAACAGTTCGACCACATCGGCATCTGGACCGATCAACCGCAACCCGGCGAGTCCTGGGTCCCCGAGAGCAAAGTCTGGGTCACCAACCCGCGCGTCCATCCGGCTCGCATCGAGTACCTCCGCGCGGCCGAACCGCCGGACGTCAATCCGACGGACATCGGCCTCTGGAAGCTGTGGCATCTCCCCCACGTGGCGTACCGGGTCGACGATCTCGATGCGATGATCGAAGGCGAAGAGGTGATCCTGGGCCCCTTCGAACCGGCCGACTTCGGCCGCGTCGCTTTCGTCCACAAGGACGGGGCGGTGGTCGAGTACCTGGAGTACACGACACTGGAGGTGTGGTTCGGCCAGGAGACGCCGTGGCAAGAAGCAGGACCGGTGTAAGACCGTCGGCCCCGTCGGCGGGAGGGCCTACGCAACGCCCACCATCTTGTTGGCGTAGTCTTTACCGGACGTCGGCGGCGGCAATGGTTTTCCATCCTGCTTGTAGAGTTCGACGGTCTCATCGACGATTTCACACAATTCTGCGAACACCGCCCGTTCATCGTCGCCGTGACAACCGCCATAGAACAGTCCGGGGCAGCTTCCGACGAAGGACTGATCCTCTTCGGACCACTCGACGATCTTGACGTAGCGGGCGCTCTCTTTCATCGCCGGGACTCCTCAATAGCCAGCCGGACGGCCTTCTCCTGGTAGTGTTTCGCATCCGCACCGGACTTGCCGGCAATCGTTACCGGCCTTGACACGTTGGGATGCACGAAGTTGCGGTGGTCACCCTTCCCGCCCCGATTCGAAAACCCGGCCGCCTCAAGATCTTTGATGAGTTCCCTGATCTTCCGCGGCATACCCGGCCTTCACTCTGCGATTCGCCGCACTTTGCGGCCCGAATTCAGAGACAAACCTCACGATACGGTGGCGCGCGCGCGCGGTCAATATTGGTGCACGCGTGGCTCGTCACTGTGAGAGATGCACCGGCATTGTTGGACTACCGCGGTAGAAGTGAATGAGTGACAATCGCTTCCACAATTCTTGAGGCCGCGGCAATGGGCGATTCCCCAAATGAATCTCGACCTCAGCAGTTGCCGATCCGCGCGCTGCTGATGTACGTGGCTTATTGTGCGGCTCTGATCGCGGCGGCCGTATCGATCTACGGCCCCGGGGGAATCGTGCCTGCCGCGATCATCGCGTTCGCTTGGTCTTCTGTGTTCCAGAGCAAGAACCGGCCGCGGATGTTCCTGATCGTCTCCGGCCTGGGCTTCCTGCTGTGCTGCGTTCCGTTGATGCTGCCGAAAGTCCAGGGGGCGAGAGAGGCGGCACGGAGAACACAATGCAGGAACAACCTCAAGCAGATCGGCGTGGCCCTGTACAACTACCACGACGTCTTCGACTCATTTCCTCCGGCGTACACGGTTGATGAGACCGGGCGGCCGTTGCACAGTTGGCGGGTCTTGATCCTCCCCTACATCGACAGCTCAATACTCTACCCACGATTCGATCTCAGTGAGCCCTGGGATTCCGAGAAGAATCTGCCGCTCTTGAATGAAATGCCGGATCTGTTCGCGTGTCCTTCGTCGACTGATGGACATGTCAAGGAGGAGACCTCGACGCACTACGTCGCTGTTGTCGGAGAGGGCACGGCATGGCCCGGCGTCGGAGGGTCTCGAATCGGCGATTTCAAGGACGGCACAACGAACACGGTGCTGGTGATCGAATGCGATTCGGGAATTCCGTGGACCGAGCCGCGCGATCTGGAACTCGACGAAGCGCTTGTGACGCTGTCCTCACTTGATGCGGAGACTGCGTTGGGGCACAGTCATGAAACCTTTTTCTTCGAGGAATTCTACGGTCGCCATGTGTTGCTGGGCGATGGGTCCGTCGATTTCCTCACGCATGGAATCGATAGACGATTTTGGCGGGGGATTCTGTCAATCGATGACGAATTCGGATTGGACTGGGAACGGTCGGAGCGGCGGGAGGTGACAGGACAAAGGAAGCTGAGAATCGACAGGTGCGTGAAGTTCGCTGTATTCGTGTTGATCGCACTTTTTCCGCTGCCGTGGGTGTGGTTGAATCCGCGGTCGGAGTACGGGCGTGGGGGCACGATGACAGACGATATATCGGCGGGCTGACGCCGCGCCGCTCGCCGGGGGCGCTCGCCGGCAGCGGGAGTCAAGACGGGCCCCAGTGGGCGGCGATCTTCTCGCGAAGAAAGCGGACGCTGCCCACCAGTTGGTCGAAGCCGTCGACGCCGTCTTCGATGCTGATCCAGCCGTCGAAGCCGACGCCCTTGAGTTCGGAGAAGATGGCGTCGTAGTCGTTCATGCCTTTGCCGATTTCGCCGTGGCTGAGACGCTTGGCGTAGCCGACGCTGTCTTCCTCGCGGCGGAGGTCTTCGATCGTCCCCTCCTTGAGATAGCGGTCGCTGGCGTGCATGGTGACGACGCGCTGTTTGACTCGCCGGAGCAATTCCAGCGGATCTTCGCCGGCGAGGATTGTGTTGGACGGGTCGTAGTTCACGCCGAAATTGGGGTCGTCGATCTTGGCGACGAGGTCGCAAAAGACGTCGGTGAACTGGGCGAATTCGGGGAACTGCCAGTAGTTGTCCTTGTAATGGTTCTCGAGGATGAGCGTGACGCCGGCGGCTTTGGCGTGGGGGAGGCAGGCCTTGATGCAATCGGCCGCGTAGCGGATGCCGTCTTCGCGAGAGACCTCCGGCCGGCGCTGGCCGGAGAGAACCCGGCAGTAGGAGCCGCCGAGCGCGGCCGTCATGTCGATCCAGCTCTTTTCGAAGACAATCTGCTCCTGCCGGAAGGCCGGGTCGGGGTGTGTGAAATCGGGCGATGCGCACAACATGGGGATCGTCAGGCCGTTGTCCTCGGCGATCGCTCTCGCCTGCGGCCAGAATGCGGGGTCTTTCAGTTCGAGCAGACCCGTGTAGAACTCGAGGCCGTCGACGTCGAGCGTCGCCGCCAACTCGACCCACTGGCGGATCGTCATCGTCCCGTGGATGCAGAGGTCGTCGAGGTACGCTTTGGGGAAGACGGCGAGCTGGGGCATGGACGATAGTCGATGGTCTACTGACGATGGACGATGGACAACGGTGGGAAGACCGATTGTCCGTCACTGAAAACTGAAAACCGACAACTGATAACTCGTTCACGGCGTGAGCACCGCCTTGGCGATCTTGCCGGAGTGCATCGTTTCGAACGCTTCGTGCCAGTCTTCGAGGGGCCAGGTTCCGCCGATGATCGGTTCGATGTCGAGCAGGCCGGTCGAGAGCAGCCGCAGAACCCGCTCCCAGACGGGCCAGTTGTGGCTGAAGCTGCCCTGCAGGCGGACGTTTTTCTGAACCAGCGGATCGAGCGAAAAGTCCAGCGGGTCGCGGCCCCAGCCGACCTTGCTGATCCAGCCGGCCGGCCGGACAACGTCGATGGCCGCCTTGAGCGTTGCCGAGACACCGGCCGCGTCGATGACGCCGTCCGCCCCCAGTCCGTCCGCTGCCATCGCCCATTCCTTGCAGTCGCCCACGATGATCTCGCAGCCGTACGCTTTGGCGATCTTGAACCGATCGGCGTCCCGTTCCAGTCCGACCACCGCGACGATCGCTCCCTGGAGCCTGGCCATTGCGGCGCAAAGCAGGCCGATCGGCCCCGGACCCAGGACGATGATGCGGTCGCCCGGCTTGGTGTCGCCGTTGTTGACGACGGCGTTGTAGGCGACCGAGCAGGGTTCCGTGAGGCAGGCTTTCTCGAAGGGGAGGGCGTCGGGAACTTTGTGCAGGCAGCGGGCCGGAACGCGGACGTATTTTGTCATGGCGCCGTCGACGCCGTAGCCGAATCCCTTGCGGGTGGGATCGAGGTTGTAGAGCCCCTGGCGGGAGAGGGGATTCCACGGGTCGATGATCGCCGCCGTCTCGCTGACGACCCGGTCTCCTTGCTTCCACCCCGTCGCGGCTGGACCGGCCTCCGCGATCACGCCGCCGAACTCGTGCCCGAGAATGACGGGATAGTTGACCGGCCAGCTATGGTCGGCCGTCCACTGATGCAGGTCGCTGCCGCAGACACCGACGGCGGCCACTTCAAGCAGAACGTCATCCGGACCGGGGGCAGGGCGGGGGACGTCGCGCAATTCAACCGCGCCGGCCTCGTTCGCGAAGTTGACGACGGCCGGCTGATTCATGACCGGGCTCCCACCGGGACATCGCCATACGCGTGGACTTTCTCGCAGATCATGCGGAGCGAGTCTTCCAGATTGCCGTCGGCGGTTCGGAAGGCGTCGGCGTCGATCGTGAGGGGAGCGCCGAGGACGACGAGGGGAGCGCCGTATTTGGGGGTTTGCACCGCCTGCTCGATTGTGAGTCCGCCCACCGCCTGGACTGGGATGCCGACTGCGTCGACCACTTCCCGAAGTTGATCGAGCGGGCTGGGTTGACGCTCCCCACGGGCCGCGATGCCCCGGCGTTCGTCATAACCGATGTGATGCACGATGAAATCGCAGCCGAGGTCTTCGAGACGGCGAGCCGCTTCGACCATGTCGGGCGCGCCGAGGTTGTCGCCCATCACCTGGACGCCGAAGTCACGTCCGGCCTTGACTA
>QQVO01000015.1:0-252500 GCA_003388505.1 Planctomycetota bacterium | reverse complement strand
CAGCAACTCGGCACTGGAATCGTGCTGGCCGGCGCCGAGAACCTCTTCGAGGGCGTGCAACACGGCCGGGTGATAGTCCGCCTCGATATCGCAACGGAGGTCGTCCAGGGCGTCGGACGCGGATTGAGGATCGCTGTCCCACGCGGTGCTGGTGAGTTGCACGTACGCGCGGACGGTGCGAATGATACGCGCCCCGAAGGGGACGCCCTCGGTGGCAGGCGTTGACGACTGCCCGAGCAGCAGCGGGAAGGCCCCCTTGAGACTGGCGCCCAGAGACTGAACGAGTTCCGTGCCGTTGAAGGTGCGCTGCTCGACCTCCTGGCCGTCTTCGAGTTCGTCCACCGCTTTGCGGATGACGCGGGCCGTGATTTCAATGTTTTCCATGTCCATCAGCAGGGCGGCGACGCGCATGTCGTCGATCTCCTTGGAGGAGAATCGCATCTTGCGGGCGACTTCCTCGGAGAGTTGGGCCACACGCAGCGCCCGATGCTGTAATTCCGGATTGGCGCTCTGCAGGTACTTGGCAAGCACCTCGACGACGCCGACATGGGCTTCGTGAGCCTCGACAGCCTTGCGGTCCCGTTCATCGCACAGCGTGCCGACCAGCAGGGAGGTGAGTCCCAGCGCCGCAGCCCAGAGAGTCAGGGCCAGCCCGACCATCAGGGGAGTGGCGTAGTTGGAAAAACTCGCGAGGTCCGAAACGACCACAATGGAGGCGGAGACGGCCCCCAGCAGCGCGAGGACGCCGGCCCGATATCGTCCAAGGAAGAATCCGGCCAGCACGATCGGCAGGAAGAACAGGTTAAGCACGATCAACTTCATCGCGGAAGTTGAGTACAGCAGGCAGGCGAGCCCGAGCGTGATGAGGACGAGCATCACCTCCAGCATGCGTTCGTTGCGTGAGTCGATTTTGGTCACAGGTTTCCCCTTGCGAATGTGTGATGGTGAAAGGCTGGTCCTGGATCGGTCTCAGGCATCCGAAGTGTTGCCGGCCTGCTGCGAAGCCGGGCGGAACCTGGCGGCGTCCGCCGCGGCGGCAGGTCGCACCGCCGACAGTTGGCGCTCCGATTTCGCTGCCGACGACTCTCGAACGGTCGCCTCGAGCAACTGCTGCTGTTCCTCGGTCATTTTCATCTCGGCGTAGCTGCGTTCGATGCCGTTGGCCGCCCCGTCCAATGCGTTTTCTTCGACCTCGGCGCCCGCACCGAGCCGCCTGGCGATGTCGCGGAATTTGGTGTGAATCGAGAGGAAGACTTCAACGATGTCCGGATCGAAGTGGCTGCCGGCGTCGCGTCGGATGCGATCGACGCATTCCTCGTGGGGGTAGGCGGGCTTGTAAACGCGGCGGACCGACAGGGCGTCGTACACGTCGGCAATGGCCACCACTCGGGCCGCCAGCGGGATGTTCTCGCCGTGCAGGCCGTGGGGATAGCCGGTCCCGTCCCACTTTTCGTGATGGTGCATCGCAATTTCGAGCGCCATTTCGAGGAACGTGGGATCGTCCACTCGCTTCTGAATCAGGCGAATGCAATCGCCGCCGTAACGGGTGTGCTCCTGAATTTTTTCGCGTTCGTCGGGTGTCAGGCGTCCCGGTTTCAGCAAGATCGAGTCTTCCACGCCGACTTTTCCGATGTCGTGCAGGGCGGAGCTGATGCCGATTGAATGGATGAAGGACTGGGTAATGACGCTGCGGAATTTCGGATGGCGTCGCATCGCCATCGCGAGCCGGGTCGAGTAGAGCGCGATTCGCTCGAGGTGATGTCCGGTGTCGGGGTCGCGGGATTCGGCCAGTTTCGCGAGTCCGAAGATCACGGCGTCGCGCGTCCGCACGACTTCCCGCGCCCGCAGCAGAGATTGTTCCTGCGAGGCGTTCGTGAGCCGCTCCTGCTCAACCTGCATGCGGGAGAGCACCAGCCACGCCGCGCCGCCCTGCAGGCCCATGATCCACAAGAATGCCAGGAGATGAATGGCGAGCCGCGAATCGCCCGGCGCTGTGGTTTTTCCCGCCGGTCCGGCCGCTCCAGCCTCCGATTCTTCGCCGACGAGAGGCGTGGAAGTGGCGACGGCCGCCAGGAATTGATGTTGAATCCAGAGTCCCGCCGCGAGACAGGCCGCCTGCGTCAGCGCAAGGGCGAGCACCGTCTTCGTTCGCTGCGTCATGGGGCCCTGCATGCGGAACATGGTGGAGAGATCTGGCTGACGATTGGCGAAGCCTTCATGCGTTCCGGGGAGTCGCGTCAGACTTCGAACTTTCGCGTGACGTGCGAGATGATCGTGGAGACTGCCAGTGCCGCAGCCGGGTGAGAATCTCCGGGACTGAGGCAGGGCGACATTCGCCGATGAAAGGTAGGTTGCGGATCGGCAACATTTCCCGTATTTGCCGAGCTTTTCGCCGACGCTGCATGCTCGCGGGGCGAGACTCCGGAAGATTCTGGTTCCGAGGATCTTCGCAGTCGGAGGGCTGTCTCCGAAGTTGCGGGTTATGCCGCCGCAGGGCTTAAACTACGATGCAGGTTTTCGCCGCTATTCTATGGAAGCTGATGACCAGGTCGCACCAGATTCGCTTCGAAGGCAGCCGCTTCTGGGTGGTTCACCGACGCCGGGAGTACGGTCCGTTCGACTACGAATGGAGCAGCGACCTGTACGGGGTCGAGCTGACCTATCGCGGCTGCAAGTTCGGCGAATTCTGCAGCGAGGCGGAGATCTTCGCCGATCTGAGCGAATTCAAGCTGCCGATGCGGGTCGTGCAGGTGGCCAGCCTCGTGTGCGGCTGTCAGTTGTACGGCATGCTGAACGGCCTTTCCGACGTTCAGCGGGAGCGGATGCTCTCCGAGCGACTGCACGAGCACGGATGCAGCCGGTTCGCGTCGGAATAGGTTACTTTGTTCCCGGGAACTTGTTCCAGTTGAATCAAGTTTCAGCGACCAACGGGAGCGGGTTCGCGCTTTCGAGCGGCAGCTCGCATGGTCCGAGGCCTTGCCTCGTTAGAGTGCTGACAGGGCGCTAAAACTGTCGCAGGAACCTTACGTCGTTGTCGAAGAGTCGGCGGATGTCGTCGATGCCGTGCCGGCGCATGCAGAATCGCTCGATTCCGAGTCCGAAAGCGAAGCCGGTGTATTGCTCGGGGTCGTATCCGACGGCCGACAGGACGTTCGGATCGACCATGCCGGCGCCGCCGATCTCAAGCCAATCGTCCTTCCACCGCATATCCACCTCGACCGACGGTTCGGTAAACGGAAAGAACGACGGGCGAAACCGCACGTGGACGTCGTCGCCCAGATAAGCGGTGGCGAAGAGCCTCAGAACGGTTTTCAGGTCCGCCATGGTCACCGAGTCATCGACCATCAGGCCTTCCATCTGGTGGAACATGCAGGAATGGGTGGCGTCGACGGCGTCCGGGCGGTAGACACGTCCCAGGGAGACGATGCGGACCGGCGGCCGCGTCTGTTCCATCACCCGGATCTGGACGGTCGAAGTCTGGCTTCTCAGCAGCAGGGGCTTGCCGCTAAAGCGCTGCGCCGTCTCGAGATAGAAGTTGTCCAGCGGATCGCGGGCCGGGTGATCGTGCGGAATATTGAGGGCTTCGAAGTTGTGGAATTCGTCCTCGATCTCCGGCCCATCCGCGACCGCGAATCCGAGCCGCCCCATGATGAGCCGGAATTCGTCCATCGTCTGCGTAAGCGGGTGGCGGGTTCCGATGACGAGGGGATTGCCGGGGAGCGTGATGTCGATGCCCTCAACGCTCTCAGGCGGTCGTTCCAGGCCGTCTTTCCGCTCCCCCCAGGCCTGCTCGACCCGCTGTTTGACTTCGTTAAAGCGCTTGCCGAGTTCGGGACGCTCCTCCGGGGAGGCCTTCCCGAGGAGGCTTTGCAGGTCTTTCAGGCGGCCCTTTTTCTTTCCGAGGAACTCGATGCGGACCTGTTCCAGGGCCTCAGCGCTCTCCGCGTTCCGCACCGCGTCAAGGGCCGCCGATTCATAGTCCGCGAATTGTTCCTGGACGTCCATCAATGACCGCCGCCGTCGGGTGGGAAAAGGGCCTCAGAAACACGAAAACCCGGCTTCGTGGTGAAGCCGGGTCCCAGTTCAGATTGATCTCGGAAACCGCAGGTCTTCATCCAACGTGTTCAGCCTGCGCCGATTTGCAGATATCGGCGAGTTCGTCGAAGACAGCCGGTTCGAAGATGGCCAGTTCACTGAGGGTCTTCCGGTTGAGGTCGATGCCGGCGAGTTTCAGACCGTGCATGAAGGTGGAATACCGCAACCCGCGTTCGGCGCAAGCCGCCGAGATGCGGGTAATCCACAGCCGGCGAAATTCCCTTTTCCGAACTCGCCGATCGCGAAACGCGTAAGCCCGGGAACGAACGACCGTCTCCTTGACGGTTCGGATGATGTTCTTGCGGCGGCCGAAGTTTCCCTTGGCGCGCTTGATCCAGCGCTTCTTCGATCGTCGCGAAGCCTTGGAAGTACTGACTCTCATGGAATTGTTCCTGAAACTCGCAGCGGCGGTTTCGCCTCTGCCGATACGCCTCTTGCCGTAGGCCTCGTCCCGGAGGAGCCGCGTGAACGGTCACACGTCAGAGGCCCGCTCGCGGCCGCGCCTGCTACATCCCCGGCCGCAGTGCATCGCGAATCACCGCCGCGCGCGGACCGGTGATGATCCCGTCCTGTCGCAGGTGTCGCTTGCGGTTGCCACTCTTTTTCCCCAAGATGTGGCCCCGAAAGGCTTTGCGATGCTTGGCCTTGCCGGAAGCGGTCACCTTGAAGCGCTTCTGCATGCCTTTGTGCGTCTTTTGTTTGGGCATGGCCGACCGATCTTCAGCGGGAGTGCACGTTCTTTGACTCGAAACCGCTCCACACTCGTCAGGGCGCGGACCGGTCAGGAAACGCGGAGTATAGTCAGAACCGCCATTGCGATTCCAGCACGCCCGACGGAAATCCCGGAATTCCGCAGGCGAAGAAACATCGTCCGCCGAAGAGCGGCTACTTCGGAGCAAGAATGGCGCTCATGCTCCGCGGACCTTCCATGCCGGGAAACTTTTCGACCTTCGAGACGTCGTCAAGCACCTCGATGATCTGGTTCAACATCTCCCGTCCGCGGTCATGGTGAGCGTTCTCGCGTCCGCGAAACATCACGTTGAGCTTGACCTTGTCCCGCTGTTCGAGGAACCGCCGGGCCCGCTTGATCTTGAACTCAATGTCGTGGTCGCCGGTCTTGGGGCGCAGCCGGATCTCCTTGACCTGAATCTGGTGAGTCTTCTGCCCTTTGGACGTCTTCTTTTTCTGCTCGTATTTGAACTTTCCGTAGTCCAGAATCCGGCATACGGGAGGCCGCTCGTTGGGCGCGACCTCGACGAGATCCAGACCGGCTTCACCGGCGATCGCCATCGCCTCTTCCGTCGGAATGACGCCGAGCATTTCTCCATCCTGGTCGACAACCCGGATGGGGCTGAGACGAATCTGCTCGTTAATTCTGTGAGTGTGCTCTGGTGCGGTCGATCCTCGCATTGCGCCTTCAGTCTAAACCTGAGATTCCCTGGCCGATCTTTCGGCCACTGACATGCTTGACTTGTATCCCGAATTGGACAGGCCGTCAAGAACTTCATGCGTTCAACGGACCTGTCCCTGTCCCTGCACGACGTACTTGTAACTGGTCAACTCCCGCAGTCCGCACGGTCCCCGGGCGTGAAACTTGTCGGTGCTGATCCCGATTTCCGCTCCCAGTCCGAACTCCCCGCCGTCGTTGAACCGAGTGCTCGCGTTGACCATGACGGCCGCCGAGTCGACTCCGCCGACGAATCGGTCCGCCGCACTGACATCCGATGTGATGATCGCATCCGTGTGATGCGACCCGTAGGTGTTGATGTGAGTCACCGCGTCCTCAAGCGAATCGACGACCTTCGCGGAAATCGTCAGGGCCAGATACTCGGTCCGAAAATCCTCATCCGTCGCACGTCTTGCCGTCGGGAGGGCCCGGCAGACTCGATCGTCGCCGCGGACTTCCACGCCGGCTTCGTCGAAGGCCGGGCCGATGATGGGCAGGAACTGATCGGCGATGCCCGCATGCACGAGCAGGCATTCTGCCGCATTGCAGACCCCCGGCCGCTGGCATTTGGCGTTGAGGACGATCGACCGGGCCATTTCGAGATCGGCCGACTCGTCGACGTAGACGTGACAGACGCCGTCGAAATGCTTGATAACCGGCATCGCGGCTTCCGATGCGACTCTTTCAATGAGCGACCTGCCACCGCGCGGAATCGCAACGTCGATCCATTCCGAGAGCCCCAGAAAGTGCCCCACTGCGGCGCGGTCGGTCGTCTCGACCAACTGGACGGCGTTCTCCGGCAGGCCGGCCTGTTGCAGGGCGTCGGCCAGCACGCGGTAGAGGGCGAGATTGCTGTGCAGCGCCTCCTTGCCGCCCCGCAAAATGACGGCGTTGCCGCTCTTGACGCACAAAGCGGCCGCATCCGCCGTGACGTTCGGACGAGACTCGTAGATGAAGAACACGACCCCCAGCGGAACGCGGCGGCGGATGATCGAAAGCCCATTGGGACGCACGTGTCCGTCGATCACTTCACCGACGGGGTCCGGCAGCGCCGCAACCTGCTCCAGCGCGGCCGCGATGCCTTCGATCCGATCCGGAGTGAGGCGGAGCCGGTCGACAGCGGCCTCTGCGAGGCCGTATTCGGGCGCCTGCTCTAAATCCCGCACATTGCCCGAAACAAGATCGTCAATTCTGTCACGAATCAGTTGCGCCGCGAGGCGGAGCCATCCATTCTTCAGGTCACCCCCCGCCGTCGCAAGCAGGCGCGACGCCTCCCGGGCCTGCCGGCCCACGGTTTGACAGTATTGTTCGAGATCGGTCATGGGCCGGCTGTCTGGCTGCAGCGCCGCAGTCTCTTGGTGTTTGAGTCGATTCGGAGCCTCCACTCTGGACGTCAAGTATTCCTGCAACCGGGAGAACGTGTCAACGCCGACCTCGCGGCGCCCGGGATGCAAACGGCAAACAGGTTTGTCAGAATGACCGCGACTCCTGATTCGCACGCTGATTGACTGTCATGCTTCCGCTGGCACAAAGCGCACCGGATGCCGCCCCGTACCCGTACGACCCGTCATACGGTCCGGAGGTTCAATTCGGTCTCCTGGACCTGTTGTTCGGCTTGGGGTGCAGTTGCGGGTGGTGGATCGTCTATCTCCCGCTGATGATCTGGATGGCGGTCTCCTGCATTCGCCGGGATCCGGAGCGGTATCTGTGGATCTGGATCATCGTTTTCGTGCCGCTGGGACCGGTGATCTACCTGCTGGCGCGCTGGCTTCCGTCGTCCGACCTCAAGCCGCCGAAATTCCTCCATCGCTGGACGCGGTCGCGGGAGATCAACCGGTTGCAAATCGCCGCCAATCAGATCGGGAACGCGCACCAGTACGTCGAACTGGGAGACGCCCTGCGGGAGACCGGTCAGACGGAGGAAGCGGCGGCGGCCTACGCCAAGGCGCTGGCCAGGGACAACAAGAATCTCCAGGCGCTCTGGGGCGGGGCGTGCGTCGACTTCAACCAGCAAAAGCTGGAGGCGGCGCGGGAGAAGCTGGCAACCATCCTGGCGTCCGATCCGGCGTACAAGTTTGGGGACGTTTCACTGCTGCAGGGAAAAGTCCTCCATGCGCTAGGCCAAACGGAGCAGGCCCGGGATCACCTCGAAAAGCACACGCGCCGCTGGCGTCACCCCGAAGGGGTCTATCTGTTGGCAACAATTTACGCGGACAACGGCGAGCCGCGACTGGCGCGGGATCAGTTGAACGGCCTGATTCAGGATCTCGAAGGGGGACCCCGGGCGATCGTCCGGAAGCATCAATTCTGGAAAGGCCGCGCTCGAAAACTGCTCCGCCGATTGCCCTCGGCGTAGCAGCCTTGCTGATCGCGAGAGGGACCGGTAGTCTCGCCTCACGCTGCGCCGCCTGGGCCGGCGCGATCGTGAATCCCGCGGATGAAGCTTTGTTATGAACGTCAGTTGGAACTGGCTCGCAGATTACGTGTCGCTCGACCTGCCGGCGGAAGAACTCGCCGACCGGCTGACGATGTCGGGACTGAACCTCGAATCGATCGACGTCCTCCAGAACGACACGGTGCTCGACCTGGAGGTCACGAGCAATCGTCCCGACTGCCTGGGGCACATCGGCGTGGCGCGAGAAGCCGGCGTGCTGACCGCCCGCCCGATCACAATTCCCGAGGCTCAACCGGAGACTTCAGGCGGAACAACGTCCGACGTCACGTCGGTGTCGATCGAATGCGAAGACCTTTGCCCCGCCTACATCGCGCGGGTCATCCGCGGCGTGAAGATCGGGCCGAGCCCCGACTGGATGCAGGACCGGTTGCGGGCGATCGGCATCGCGCCGGTGAACAACGTTGTCGATGCAACGAATTACGTGCTGATGGAGTGCGGCCAGCCGCTGCATGCGTTCGACTTCAACAAACTCTCCGGTCGCCGGATTGTCGTCCGCCGCGCTCGGGAGGGGGAGTCGCTGCAGGCGATCGATCACCGGGAGTACCGTCTCGATCCAGAAATGTGCGTCATCGCTGACGACCGGCATCCCGTCGCCATCGGCGGCGTGATGGGCGGAGCGGAAACCGAGATCAGCGAGGAGACGGCCGATCTGCTGATCGAAACGGCCAACTTCCAGCCGTTGTCAATTCACCACACCGCCAGATCGCTCAAACTGCACAGCCCGTCGTCCTACCGGTTTGAGCGGAAAGTCAATGATCGACAGTTGGACTGGGCGAGCCGCCGCTGTTGCGAATTGATTCTCCAGACGGCCGGCGGCGAACTGCTGGAGGGATCGGTCCTGGCGGGAACAATTCGGGAATGGGAACCCGCGCCCATCACATACCGCTTCTCCCAGACATCCCGCGTGCTTGGAATCGATGTTTCGGCCGATAAAGTGCAGGCGATCCTGACCCGGCTCGGAGTGGAACAGGTCGGGCAGGCGAAGTCGGAGTCTGCGGACTTCCGGCCGCCCGCTTGGCGCAGGGATCTGACCCGCGAGATCGATCTGATCGAAGAGGTCGCCAGAATCCACGGATATGATCAGATTCCGGAAGACCGCCCGATTCCGATCGTGGCGCGGACTCCCTCGTTGGAAGAGCGGATCGACGAGCGATTGCGTTCCGTTCTCACGGCCGCCGGTTTTCATGAAGCGATCACGTTTTCGTTCGTGACGGAAGAGACGCGGGGAATCTTCACTCCGCATCCCGACGCCCCTCAATTGAAGATCACCCCGGCTGCGGGCGACTACGGGGACGAGTTGCGGCAGAGTCTGGTTCCCGGCCTCATCGCCGCTCGTGCCGAAAACTCGCGTCGCGGCAACGTGAATGCGGAACTGTTCGAAATCGCTCGCGCGTATCTCGGCGCAGCCCCGGCCGATCCGGCCTCTCAACCTCGCCGTTTGGCTTTCGTGGGGGGCCGTTCGTTTGCCGACATGCGGGGAGTCATCGACGCCGCCGCCCACTCCATCTGTCCGCATTCGGCCGTCACAGTCGCGCCGGCCGATGTGCCGCAGTTCCAGGCGGGACGCGGCGCCGAATTATTCCTGAACGGCGAGTTCTGGGGGTGGCTGGGCGAACTCGACCCGGCCGCCGAAGGTGTGAAGGATCTCAAGCTCCGCGACGAAGTGTGCGTTTGTGAAATCAACCTGCAACCGCTGCACCACTTCGCCGACTTGATCGGCCAGGCCCGCCCGGTCCCGGAGCAGCCGGCGATCTCGCGTGACCTGAACTTTGTCCTCGACGAAAAAGTCACGTGGAGCGAGTTGGAGCAGGTCGTGCGGGAAAGCGGTGGGGCGCATCTCGAAGCTGTGGAGTTCGTGGAGCAGTACCGGGGCAAGCATATTCCGGCAGGGAAGAAGTCCTACGTGTTGTCGATGTTGTATCGCGCGGGGGATCGAACGTTGACGAACGAGGAAGTTGACGCGGATCAACAAGCGATCGTGGAGGCGTGCGGAAAGCGACTCGGGGCCGTCTTGCGGTAGCCTGCAGCGAATCGGTCGCGATTTCCTCAACCGGGGGCGGCTGCCTGCGTGCGGTTTCAGACTTCCCGCGTCAATCGACGCGATCATTCTCGAGGAGACTCGGCTGTGGCCAAACAGCATTCGCAGAAGTTCGTAAAACTTGTCAACGAGGCCCGTTCGCGCGTTCAGGAGTGCACCGTCCAGGACGTGAAAGCGCGGCTGGACGCCGGCGAAGAGTTCGGCTTGATCGATGTCCGCGAAGAGAGTGAGTTCGCGCGGGGGCGAATTCCCGGCGCCGTTCACTTGGGAAAGGGCGTCATCGAGCGGGATATCGAGGCGGCCTTTCCCGATCCGTCGACCCCGCTCGTCCTGTACTGCGGCGGCGGATACCGTTCCGCCCTTGCTGCGGACGCGTTGACCCGAATGGGCTACACAAACGTCATCTCGATGGACGGCGGCTGGCGCGCCTGGAACGATGAGGGGTTTCCGACAGAAGCACCGACATAGCGCCAGATCGACCAAAGGCTTGCGACGAGCGCGTCACGCGCCGCTTATAGGCGGCTGCGCGCAACTCTGTGAGCGCGTCTTTGTTGTTCGTGTCCCACATCTGTGACCCGAGAAGCCGTCGCTGCGATGTCGCACCGAGGTCGTAGTGAGACTTCCACGAGCATTCCATCCTTCAATTCCCGCCGCGCCACTCCACGTCGTAGAACAGTCGTGAGGTGGAATCGAACGAACGCCCGCTCACCGGCATCATCGGACTCGGGCTTACGCGCTCCCCTTCCCGGCGAGTATTCGAAAAGACGAGAACGTCAGGCCGCGCGTTCCGCAGCAACTGCAGGTCTCGCCCGTCGTATCGGCAGTTGTGAAGGTAGACGCTGTTGAGGGCCGGAAGACCTGCCAGCTCCCGAAACCCCTCATTCTCGATTGTCAGGTGGTTCAGGCTGATGGCCTCCAACTGCAAAGCGCTGGCGGCATCGCGACAGGCCTGCAGGGACAAGTTGCCGGCGTGGAGCCGCAGCACGATGAGGTGATCGAGGTCGGCGAGCCATGGCAGTCCCTCATCGGGAAGACGACCGATAATCTGTAATGCCTGCAGACTTGAAGCCTGACCCAGCACGGACAAACACTCCTGCGGATGGCTGGCCGCCCGGATCGAAACCCTCTCCAGATTGGGAGCCTTCGTGATCAAAGAAAACTCCGGCGGCGACAATGCAACATCATGCAGTTCGAGATGAGTAATCCCGGCGTTCTCGGACAACATCCGCAAACAAGGCTCGGGCACCTTGACGTTCGACAAGGAAATCGCCCGCAACCGCGGCGATTGGGCTGAAATATTGAGTTCCTCCAGCGGAGCGTCGATAGCGTCCAAAGCCAGGAATTCGAGCCTCTCCAGCAGCGCCAAATCTTCCAGGTCTTGGACATCCAGCGATACGTCTCGCAGTTCGAGACGTCGCACCCCGGGGGCGACGTCGGCAATCTCCGCGATCAGCGCGACGTCCGATAAGTCCACCCCGGTCTCCGGAACTCGCGGGGGGACGACGAACTCTCGAAAACCGTCCGACGTGGCCCGCGCACCGTCCGGCAAGTCGGCATCACGAACTCTGCCCGGCGCACGGCCGTCGATACGGATCGAGTCGCATTCGAAGTTGTGATTCAACAGCACGGTCGCGCCCAGGCGACTGATCGGCTCCAGATCCGTGGCGTCCAGCTCGGTCAGTGAAATCTGAATTGCGGGAAACGCGGTCGTGAACCGACTGATGCCGACTCGATCAACGGGCACGTCGTTGATCGAAATCCCCTCGATCGCCGGATGCTCCGCCAGTCGCCACAACGAATCGACGGTCACGCGGGAACAGCCGTCCAGCGAAATCTGCTCGAGCCGCGAGAGTCCGTCCAGGTGGGCGATTCCGTCGTCTGTGATTTGTTCACAACTGCTCAACCACAGGTGAGTCAGCCGTCGCAAGTTCCCCAACTCCGACAGGCCGCGATCCGTAATCGGACTGTCCAGCACAACGAGCTGTTCAAGCGATTTCGCGCCCGCCAGTCCGGACAGATCGGCGTCATCCAGCCAGTCGCAGCGCCGTACATGGAGCGTCCTGAGAGCCGGGAATTGCGCGACAACCGCCAGCGCGCCGTCCGCGTACGGCGTCTCGCTGATGTCAAGTTCCTCCAGCGATTGCAGCGACTTCAGAGAAGCGATGCCCTCGGCCGTGACGTGACTGCCGGCCAGGTTCACTCTGGTGAGTGTTTTGATCTTCGCCGCGTGCCGGAGTTCGGCGTCGCCCGCCTCCTCCCCCGAGAGCGAAAGCGAGAACGTCTCCCCTCGCTGGTTCGTCAACATCGTCGCGCCGGCGCGTTGCAGCATCATCATCGGCCGGTCCTTTTCCAGCCGAAAGATGACCACGAAAAGCGCTACGCCGACGCTGAAGAAGGCCGCCGACTTCAAGAAGACACGGATGCGTCTCATTGCGGCTTCACTGCGATTGAATGTCGAGAACTCGACCAGGAAAGATCACATCAATCGATATGCTCGCGCATTCCGGTCCCAACGTCAACACAGCCGGCTCCGGCAGCCGCTGCAGAGAGTTCAGGCGGTGACCGTCTGCACCCGGTCCGGCCCGACGGAAATAAATTCGACGGAGCACTCCAGCAGGCGGCTCACGGCGTCCACGTACGCCCGGGCTTCCGGCGGAAGGTCAGCCAACTTGCGAGCCTGGGTAATGTCGCGCTTCCAGCCGGGGAGCGTCCGGTAGACGGGCTGCGCGCGAGCCAGGTCTGCGGCGTGGCTGGGGAAATCGGTTGTGCGCTCGCCGTCGATTTCATAAGCCTCGCAAATCTTGACCTCGTCCAGTTTGCTGAGAACATCGAGCAACATGATGGCCAGCGTGTCAACGCCGCTGATTCGTGCGCCGTAGGCCGTAGCGACCGCGTCGAACCAGCCGCAGCGTCGCGGGCGGCCGGTCACCGTGCCGTACTCATTTCCCTCATCGCGGATATGCTGGCCGATCTCATTGTCGAGTTCGGTGGGGCAGGGCCCCCCGCCGACGCGCGTTGTGTAAGCCTTGACGACCCCGATCATCTTGTCGATGGCCCGCTCCGGGACTCCGCTGCCGGCATGGATGCCGCAGCCCGAACTGTTGGATGAGGTGACGAACGGAAACGTCCCGTGGTCGATGTCGAGGAGGCTGCCCTGCGCTCCTTCGAACAGCATGCTGATTCCTTCACGGATCGCCCGGTGAAGCACGGGAGTTGTGTCGATCACGTGCGGTCTGAGCCGGGCGGCGTACTCTTCGTATTCACTGACGATCTGCTGCGGATCGAGCGGCGGCGAGGCGGGGTCGAGGGCCTTCAGCACTGCCAGCTTCTGCTCCGACACGTCGGCGACTTTCTTGCGGAACACGTCCGGACGCATCAGGTCGCCCAGGCGGATGGCGTGCGTGCGACCGATCTTGTCCCGGTAGCAGGTCCCGATCCCGCGCATCGTCGTGCCGATTGCATCGCCGCCGCGCAGTTGTTCCAG
The DNA here is from genome assembly GCA_003388505.1 of Planctomycetota bacterium. Taxonomy (GTDB): domain Bacteria; phylum Planctomycetota; class Planctomycetia; order Planctomycetales; family Planctomycetaceae; genus MB-PLM-1. Next base: position 238,981 of record QQVO01000015.1, on the reverse strand, counting down.
CACCGCCTCCTCCGCGGGATGCCACGGCATCACGAGATGCGCTCGATCGCTGATGAGCAGGTTGTCGTCAACCTTGACCCCGCGGGCTGTGAGGCTGTCCATCTCCTCAAGCAGTGCACGCGGGTTGATGACGACGCCGGCCGCAATCACCGACGTCTTCCCCGGGTGAAGAATTCCCGACGGGAGCAGTGAGAGCTTGTACTTCTCTCCCCGGACGACCACGGTGTGGCCGGCGTTGTTGCCCCCGAGATACCGCACGATGATCTCGTGGTCTTCGGTGAGCAGATCGACAATCTTTCCCTTCGCTTCGTCCCCCCATTGGAGACCGACGACAGCAGTGACCGACATGCGCGCAGCAACTCCTCGCCAATGGGGCCAACATCTGGAGTTCGCGCCGGGACGGAGTGCCCTGTCAGGGCGTTATTGTCCGTTCGGCAGGTCCGCAAGACCACACCAAACCCCGCCGGATGCGTGCTCCCGTGAGAACCGCTCAACCCCAGGAATCTGAATTGACAAACCGGCAGTCTAACCGACGCCCGCCACCACCCACCAGTAGGCGGTTGATCCAGGGCTCGAGGGCGCTGACGCTTGTTCCAACTCAGGCCGCACTCGACCAGCGAATCCGTGTCAGTAACCCTATCGCTGCGAGTCTTCAGGCCGCCCGCCGCTTGGTGTGGATCGCGTGGGCGTGCGGTCCGATCCGACCGTCGGCCGCGCCGTCCCAGCGATGGTTCTGAACCGATTCGACAACTCTGCCGGCAATCCGCAGTGCGGCGAGGGCCTGGGCGCCGTCCACCGCCGGAGTGGTTCCGTGCCGCACCGAGGCGGCAAAGCTGGCCAGTTCCGCGGTCAGGGCGTCGTCCGCGGCGGCGTCCGTCTCCGTGATGGTTATGAACCGCTCAAAGATCTGCTGCTTGAGCGAGGCGATCTCGGCGCCGGGCTGCATGGCCAGGTCGTAGGGGAGTTCGCCGGCCAGCAGCGCGGCGCCGGGACGAAACTCCGTAATCTTTCGCTGGTGCAAGTCGGCGTCGATACACCCCGTGTCGGACCAGACTTGAAGTGTGCGGCGTGGTTGCGGACAGACGCGGTTGGCCGTCAGGTCGGCGATGCAGCCGTTTTCAAACACCAGCCGGGCCTGGACCGCGTCCTCACAGCCGCCGACGATGCTGGCTCCGAAAGCCTCAACGCGGTCGACGGGCGAACGAGCGAGCGCCAGAACAAGATCGATGTCGTGGATCATCAGGTCGTGGACCGCTCCGATGTCCATCGAGCGAAACGCATAAGGGCTCAGCCGTTCCGCGCGGATGTATTTTGCCGCGCCGGTGACCGCTTGCAGCTTCTGAAACGTCGGGTTGAATCGTTCGACGTGCCCCACCTGAAGCGCAACCGATTTTTCCGCCGCCAGCTCGACCAGGGCTTCACCGTCAGGAACGTTCCCGGCGAGCGGCTTTTCGATCAGCACCGGGACGCCGGCTTGCAGAAACTCGGCGGCGACGGGGCGATGCAGGAACGTCGGCACCACGATGCTGGCTGCGTCGACGCGGCCGATCAGTTCACGATAGTCGGCCGTCCACTCACAACCGCTGGTCTCGGCGACGCTGCGCCCCTGTTGCTCGTTCGGGTCGGCGACGGCGACGAGGTCAATGTTCTCGATTTGCGAGAGAATCCGTGCGTGGTGACGGCCCAGAGCGCCCACGCCGATGACAGCCATTTTCAAGCATTGCATCGCTTCTGCGTCCCACTCATGCATTTCGAGTTCAGCTCCGGTCTTGAGTCACGCCGCTCAGACCTGGTGCCCAAGCTTCTGTCAAACCTTATGCCCAAACATCTGTTTGGGCACAGAGTCGGTATCACCACGGTGCGTTCCCGAACAGAAGTTCGGGAACGAGGAATTGTGATTTCAGCTACGGTCCTGGGTCACGCCGCTTTGGCCTGGGGCTTCGCAACGTCTCGTCTCGGCTCTCGCGCCCGGCCCATGCGACCACGTTTTTGCGCCTCGAGGAATTCAACCAGCGTCCTCACCTCCGGCGGATAGTCCGCTCCGAATTCACCCTGAATCTGCTCCACAACGGTTTCGAGCGATTTGTGCTCGCGGTACAGCATGCGATAGATGAGTTTCACGCGGCCGATCGCCTCCCGGGACATCCCCGAGCGCTGCAATCCGACAAGGTTGATCGTGCGAACGCTGGGATCATCGCTGCCGGCCCACAGCATGTAGGGCGGCACGTCATTCGGGACGCGGCACCCCCCGCTGACGAACGCCAGCGTCCCGATCGTCGAGAAGTGGTGGACGACGGAATTCCCGGAGATGATCGCCCGGTCCTGGACGTGAACGTGCCCGCCCAGCAGAACTCCATTGACGAGGATTGTGTCGTCGTAGACGTGACAGTTGTGCGCGACGTGGGCGTTGGACATCAGCAGGTTGCGATCGCCGATGCGCGTGCAGCCGTCTTCCTTGTCCGCGCCACGGTTGACGGTCACGCCTTCGCGGAACTGGTTGCCGTTGCCGATCTCGATGCGCGTGTTGGAGCCTGCGTACGATTTGTCCTGAGGCTCCGCCCCGATGACGCAGTTCGGCCAGAATCGGTTTCCGTTTCCGATTTGCGTTCTGGCGGTCAACGTGACGTGGCTGTCGAGAATACAGTCGTCTCCCAGCACCACTTCGGGGCCGACGAGACAGAACGGGCCGATTTCGACCCGTTCGCCGATTTCAGCACGGGGATCGACGCAGGCGAGAGGTGAGATTTTTGTGTTCATGGCAACATCCTGATGCGTCGCGGCAAGCGGTTGCGTCGTCGGATTCTCGGGGCAGGGCCGCAGCCGGACTGGTGGTTTGTCAATTCATGTTCTCTGGGGTCAAACGGTTCCCTCGAAAGCACGAATCTCGCGAGGTTGCGTGCGAATCAGTGGTCCAGCCAACCCCCGAAAAACAGCCCCGACAGGGCACTATGCGGCGCGGCCGCGGGTCACGGTCGATTTGCTGGCGATTTCGCGGGCGACCTCGTGGTTATGGTGATGTCCGGATTGGCGGCCGTGCACGATTCCCGTGATTTCCGCCCCGGCGAGAGCGAGATCGCCGATGCAGTCGAGGATCTTGTGGCGGACGCACTCGTCGTCGGCCCTCAATCTGTTCTCAATCGGTGCGCCGCTGGAATCGAAGACGAGCAGATCCTGTGCGGTGGTCTTTAGTCCGATTCCCTGGGCCCGCAGCGCACGGACCTCGGATTCCATGACAAACGTCCGTGCGAACGCGATGTCCCGTACAAAGCTCTCGGGAGTCAACTCGAAGGTGCGAATCTGCCGGGAAATCACCCCGCCGGGATAATCCAGATCGTAGGTGACCGTCAGTCGACCCGAACCGGCCGGTCCCACACTGATCGCAGGGCAGCCGTCGTCGTGGGAGACGACAATCCGCTCCTGTACGGCGATCCGCGGCATGAGCGCGGTCTGCTCGACGATTCCGGCGTCGAGCAGCGCCTCGGCGAAGACGCGGGCCGATCCGTCGCCGTTCGGGCATTCGGGAGCATCGAGACGCACCAGGCAGTTGTCGACCTGGAGTCCCGCCAGCGCGGCGAGAATGTGCTCCACAACCTCCACCGAGGCGCCCAGCCGCGTGAGCGCCGTGCAGCGGAACTGCTTTGTCAAAAACCGCACGTGAGCCGGAATCCGGGTGCGGTCGGCCAGGTCGATCCGCTGGAAGGCGATGCCGTGAAACTCCGGAGCGGGCAGCAACTCCATCGTCACCGCCGCGCCCCGAAACAGACCGCGTCCCTCAATCACGACCCGCCGCGAGATTGTGCGCTGCTTTCGGTGGCCCATCCCTGGTCCCCCCCTCCGCTGCTGTGGGCAAATATCGTCCGGTCAGTCTGAACAGATCGCTTGAGTTGTCAGTCGTCAGTTCTCAGTTGTCGGGAGCATGCCCGCACCGTCTCGCCCCGTGGTCCTCAGAATTCCCAGCGAGGCTTCCGGCTGCAACCAGTGTAGCCGACTCGCTCCGCCGAGTCGGGTGTCTACGACATGGAGTATGCTGCACGCGAAATTTCCGTTCCACGCGATAATTCTTACCGTTAGTAGCACGGAACACTGACAACCGAAACTGATTACTGATCACCGACAACTGACAACTTCTCGTTCCGGGCACGCAAAGGCACGAGTGGACGCGATGGCCCACTCGTGCTCAGCCTGACCCTGAATCGAAACCGTTCCCGATTCGGCCGCCTCAGTTGGTCGAACCGCCGGCCGGGGCGCCGGCCGTCTTACGGTAGTTGCTGTTCAAAAAGCCGAGGATCGGATCGGTCAGGTCGTCCTTCGAGCGATGGAACACGACCGGCCGATTCATGCTCTGGATGATCTCCTGCGGATTTTCGGCGTCTTCAACCTTGGCGCGATTGAATCGCATAATCAGCGTGTAGTTGTAGTACTCGGCGTACTTGGTCACGGCGTCCTGGACTTCCAGGTAGACCGTCTTATAGATGTCGGCTTCGGCCCGGAGGAAATCGCGCTGCTTCATCTTGCGGAACGATTCGAGTTCGGCCTGCTTCTGGAGCAGTTGCTGTTCCTTGGCGGAGTACTCGGGGCTGCCTTCGGTCAGCGTGCCGCTGGTCAGCTCCGCCTGAAGCTGCTGCATCACCTCGACCATGGCCTTGGCTTCGGCGTCGCTGGACTCGACTTCGGCCCGCAGCGAGTCGCTGAGCGCTTTGAATTTCTCGTATTCCTTGAAGACGTGCGCCATGTCGATCAGGCCGATCTGGTGCGGCGTCTTCGCAGACTGGGACTGGGGTTTATTGTCCTGACCCGCACCTTCGCGAGCAGTAATGAGCGTACCGACCACGACGGCCGCGGCAGCCAGACAAACGATGAGTTTCTTCACAGCGATCGCACTCCTTTGCTCGACCTGCTCGGCCGCACGCGTATTGCGCCGCGGCAGCATCAGATTTCTCGGCCCGAACGAGCCGAATTCGGTGGGACAGGGCTCGCGTGCAGTCTCCGCCGCACGCGAGAGGCGGGAATGTGGCATACCGCTCAAAATGCGTCAATACGAGAGTTCCGCTCTCCGAGCCACACACCACAACACCGGCAGCGCATGCCGGAAACAGCCGTTTTCCCCTCGTAGGACCGGTTATCGCAGATTGACTTCCCCCGGAATTCGATCCGACTGAGCGCCCCTCCCGCTCGCGATCGTCCGCCACAACAACCCGCAGGCCAGCACCAGATACCCGGGCATCGTGACCAGCAGGGCCGTGAACGGAACGAACAGTGCCGTCGAAATTCCCGCGGCCAGATCCTTCGGCGCCGGCGCCACAGGCGAATTCGCAATCACCTCAAACGACGCAATCGCGCCGTCAAAAAAGCCGAACAGCCCGATCAACAGCGGAAACGGCACGAACGCCAGACAGGCCGCGATCACCGACGGCCGCTTGCTCATCGCCACCACCAGGCAACCGCCCCCGAACAGCACAAGGCCCAGAAACGGCAGGATGATGGCATACACGCCGAGCGATTGAATCATCCACGACAGATACGACTCGGCCGGTTCTGCCTGGTTCATTTTGCTTCCTCTGACCTGGAGTCAATGCTCAATCGTCTGTTTCTGGATTGTCCGGAAGATCAGTCCGCCCGACAGCACGCACAGGGAGGGGAGCGCAGCAAACAGACCCGCCACCGGAATTACGACAATCAACCCGATTCCGGCGGCGTTGGTCGAACGCCGCTCCCGCCCACACCGCCGGAACTTTGAACTTGTGCTCATCTCAATCCGGCGACGAGTCGCCGCAATCCAAAGCTCCGTCTCCGACTTCCACCGGTCAAATCCTCAGCGCCCCAAACTCCCGCGTCCGCTCCGTCAGCGCCGTCTCCACCGGCAGGCGTTCCATACTGCTTGCGCCGTAGAAGCCGACGATGCCTTCGGTGTGGTCGAGGATGTACTGGGCGTCGGCCGGTTCAGCGATGGGACCGCCGTGGCAGAGGACGAGGATCTCGGAATTCACTCTCCTCGCGGCGTCGTGCATCGCCTGGCATCGTGCCGCAGCCTCTTCCAGCGACAGCGCCGAGGCCGCGCCGATTGACCCCTTGCTGGTCAGCCCCATGTGGGGAATCAGAATGTCGCAGCCAGCCTCCGCCATCGCGGTCGCTTCCTCGGGATTGAAGGCGTAGGGTGTCGTCAGCAGGCCGAGGTCGGCCGCCTGCCGGATCATGTAGACTTCGAGGCCGAAGCCCATCCCGGTCTCTTCCAGCCCCTGGCGGAACGTGCCGTCGATCAGGCCGACTGTGGGAAAGTTCTGCACGCCCGCGAATCCGGCCGCCTGCACGTCTCGGAGAAACTGCGGCATCAGGCGAAACGGATCGGTGCCGCACACGCCGGCCAGCACGGGCGTTTCCCGGACGACCGGAAGCACTTCCCGGGCCATCTCCATCACGATGCCGTTGGCGTCCCCGTAAGGCATCATCCCGGCCAGCGACCCGCGCCCGGCCATCCGAAACCGCCCCGAGTTGTAGATCACAATCAGGTCGATCCCGCCCGCCTCCTCGAACTTGGCGCTGATCCCGGTCCCCGCGCCACCGCCGATGATCGGACTGCCACTTGCGACCTTGTCGCGGAGGCGTTGCAGGATTGAGTCGCGAGTTTGTGTCATTGGATACCAGCTGGACTGAGTTCATTCGAGTTATCAACCGAATCAATCTGCTCAGTGTCAGACGACGGAGGTTCACCGAATCATTTCGAGCAGCGCTCTGGCAGCCGCATCAGCAAACGCCTCATCGTTGATGTGCTCATCTCGCTCAATGATTTTCACACCGGCCGCAGTATCGCGGATTGGGGAAAACAGGGCGTCTCGCGCCGCCGGGTCATCGAACGGCTGTCCGTCCGCATCGATGGCCGAGACGCCGCGCAGCGGGAGGATGATAACCGTCGGACCTGCGGCGGCAGCGGCCTTGCGGCCGATTTCTTCGCCGATGCGCCGGCTCTCCTCGACGGTGGTTCGCATCAGCGTCACTGTCGGATTGTGGTGGTAAAACGTTCGATCGGCGAACTTCTCGGGGACGGTGTCCGGCGGGCCGAAGTTGACCATGTCGGTCGCGCCGACCGAAATGACCTGCGGGATTCCCTTCAGGCCGGCGGCCGTCAAACGATCGGGGCCGGCGGAAAGTACGCCGCCGACAAGTTCGTCCGCCAGTTCCGTCGTTGTGATATCGAGGACGCCGGCGATGAGACCGTCACGGATCAACGACTCCATCGCCTGTCCGCCGGTGCCGGTGGCGTGAAAAACCAGCACTTCGTAGCCCGCCTCTTCGAGCACCTGCCGGGCCCGCTCAACGCACGGTGTGGTGACGCCGAACATCGTCGCAGCAATCAGCGGCTTGTCGTTTTCACCGCCGGGCTGCGAGGACGACTTTTCGTCCGACCGCTGCAGTGTGACAAGTCCCGCCATGGCCCGGGCCGCCTGCGTCAATACAGTGCGGGTGATCCGGTTCATCCCCGAAATGTCGACGACCGGGTTGAGCATCAGGATGTCTTTGTCGCCCACGTAGGGGCGTGTCTGGCCGGAGGCGAGTGTGCTCACCATCAGCTTCGGCACGCCCAGGGGCAGCCTCCGCATGGCTTCCGTGGCGATCGTCGTCCCGGCTGACCCGCCGAGACCGAGCACGCCGTTGACATTCCCCCGCTCGGATTCCGCGGCGATGATTGCCGCAGCCCCTTCGGCGGCCGTTGTCACGGCGCGGCCGCGATCGCGCGCCGATAGAACCTCCTCCAGCGTCGTACCGGCCGCTTCAAAGACCTGCTCGCGCGACACGTCGGCCGGAATCGCCGGATCGCCCAGACATCCCGCATCGAGCACGCAGGAGTCGACGCCGTATTCGCCGAGGAGATCGCGGACGAAGCCGATCTCCCGGCCCTTGGTGTCCAGTGTGCCGATGAGATAGACGGGCATGCAGTTCGTGGGGAAAGTGTGCGTGAAGTGAAAGCCGGGGCCGTTGGCTCCAGAGTCGGAATCCAGGTCGATACAGTCAAGTCCGCCGCTTCGTCTGAATCTGCGGCGACGATAGGGGGTCTATGAAAGGTCACCACCGAGACGGTCGATGCAACAGGTTATTCTCCTTGGCGCAAGCAACGTAACGATCAACTTCCCGTTGATTGTGCAGATGCTCCGCTCCTCACTCGGGCCGCTTGAACTGCTGACGGCTCATGGGCACGGCCGCTCGTACGGGATGACCAGCCGCGTCCTCGTGCGCGCCCTGCCGGGCATCCGCAGGTGCGGCCTGTGGGATGCGCTTGGCGAAGTGCCGGCGGGCGACGCGCGGCCTTTGGCGCTCCTCACCGATGTCGGCAACGACGTCATTTACGGCGTCGAGGTCGAACGGATTCTGGAGTGGGTCGACGAGTGCCTCGTGCGACTGAGCGCCCTGAACGCGTCGATCGTGGTCACCACGCTGCCGCTCGACAGCATCCGGTCGCTGGGGCGAGTCCGGTTCGAGATGACGCGGCGTCTCTTCTTCCCGAGCCACGGCCCGCGCTGGCACGATGTCCGATGCATCGCTCCGGACCTCGATGCCGGTTTGCGGGAACTGGCAGAGAGCCGGGGCGCGGAGATCGTTTCGCCACGTGCGGAGTGGTATGGGTTCGATCCGATTCACATCCGGCGGCGATATCGTACTGCGGCGTGGCGTCACTATTTTTCGGCCTGGCCGGAATTCCGGAAGCTGCCGCGCACGGACCGGTCCGTCCCGGCGGAGCGGCTCCGTCTCCGCCGCGCACGGCCCGAAACGCGAACACTCGCCGGACGGACCCAGCAGACGCCGCAGCCGGCGATCCGGTTTGACGACGGAAGTACAGTTGCGATCTATTAGGGAATCGGTCGAGGATCGCAGGCGGCTTGCAGCAGGCGGTCCGTGTCTCTATGACCGTGGGACGACTGACGAGTGCCGCGCAGCGGCGCCGTATTCAAGAGTTCGGCGAGTGGAGACACCAGGGGATTGCGACAATGAAGTACGTCTGCCTGTTCGATATCGACGGCACGCTGCTGAACACCGGTGGGGCAGGGCAGCGGGGGATGGAGCGGGCTCTGGCGTCGGCGTTCAATCTCGACGATCTGTCGCACGATATCCCGGCCGCCGGACGGACAGACCGGGCGATCGTCGCGGACCTGTTCGAACACCACAGGCTCGAGAACGGCCCTGCGGCATGGGAACCGTTTCTGGAGGCGTACCTGGCACATCTCCCGCAGACTCTGGCCGAGTTGGACGGCCGCGTGCTGCCCGGCGTCTTCGAAATCCTCGATGCCCTCGCAGCCCGCCCCGATGTCGACCTCGGTTTGCTCACCGGGAATCTTCGCGCCGGCGCTGAACTGAAGCTCAAGCATTACGGCCTGGATCATCACTTCGCATTCGGCGGTTTCGGCGATCGTCATTTGCACCGGGACGACGTGGCCCGCGAGGCTCTCGAAGAAGCGCGGCGGCATCTGGATCGCGACGTCTCCGTCGATCACATCTGGGTGATCGGCGACACGCCGTCCGACGTCCGTTGCGCCCGGGCCATCGGCGCACGGGCGGTCGCCGTCGCGACCGGGATGTTTTCCGAGGAGGAATTGCAGGAAGCGAAACCGGATTACCTGTTCGCCGATCTCTCCGATCCGCAGGCGCTGCTCAGTCTGCTTGATTGAACCCCCTCGCCGGACAATCAGTGCGGGCGTGCGGACGCTGCTTGACGGTGTCGAAACCCGCTTGGTACAAGAAACACAGTCTTGACGCGGAACAATCGCACTTGCGCGTTGTTTCCGCGTGTCATTGCTTCCAGTCGACTGCGTCGTTCCCCGTTTCTCCGGATTGCTGATGTCTCTGGTTACATTCCAAGTCCTGGAGGGACTCGAACGAGGCGACGTCTACCGGGATCTTCCCACGCCGGTGACGATCGGCCGTGAAGAGGACAACCATCTTCGGCTCAACGACGAGCGCGTCAGCCGTTTTCACGCGAAGATCCAGGAAGACGGCGGCAAGATCATTCTGACCGATCTGGAAAGCACCAACGGGACGCGCGTCAACGGCCACCCCGTCAAGATGCGCGTCCTGCAGATCGGCGATCAGGTGCTCATCGGACGTTGCCTCCTGCTCTACGGCAGTCCCGATGAGATTTCCGCCCAGGTCAAGAATCGGCCTACCCTCAGCGGGGTCAGCGAGGGCGGCCAGACTGTTGCGGCCGACAGCAATCTCGGCGCCTTGCCCGCACGACGCGATGACGATGCGGACGCCGACGACCCGCTCGAAGACCCGTTTCCCAATGGGCCGCCCCCGTTGCCGGCGGAACTTGGCGCGCTCCAGGCCGCTCAACTCTCGGACGTCCTCGCCTATTCGCATTCCCGCATCATGCAGGTTCTGTTGCAGGCGCAGGAGCGGATTACGCAGCGAAACGACGACGGCGAAGACGCCATGCTGGTTCCCATGGACGTCTGGCGGGAGCTGCAACAACTCCAGATGCAGTTGGCCGTCTACATCAGAAACGTCGCCGATCCGCCGCCTGAAGAGGAGTGAGTTGCGATCGACGGCTGCTTGCCGTACCGGGTCACATCGACGGCTGCTTGCCATCCTTGGTCACGAACCGGCCGCCGCTCATGAACATGCCGTTCTCACAGGGATGACACCACTCGACTTGCACGGTGTACTGAAACTGCCGCGTCTCGCTCGCCATGCGAATTGTCACTTCGCCCGGTGAGACGTAACCGCGGTGCAGCAGGCCGATCCCGAACCGGCTGATCTCGCGAGTCATGGCTGACACCGTGTTTCCGCGTTGCGTCACGATCTCGGCGGGAACGGAGAGTTCCAGACGTTCGGCAACGCGGTCGTGTTCGATTTCCGATTTGCCGATGCTCTCCAGCACGTGCCGCAGGTCGTCCATTGTCGGTCGCTGGAACGGATCGCTGGCCATGTGTGTATCCTGAATTCTCGCTCGTAACGGGATCGCCCGCGAATGCGGCGTCGGAACTCGACATCGGCCGCGAAGCCGATCGATTTCCCGGCAACTATAGGCCACGCCGCGACGCGAGCAACGGCTTTTCGTCGAACGTCGTTCGATGCTTCGGCCGCGCGTCGATGGAGCCGATCCGGCGGCGGGGGCCGCCACCGTCTGAAATCAACGGTCGGGCAGCAGAGAGATGCCTCGCACCGTCAAGCGCCCTCAATTCACGAAAACCGGCACGATCGTTCCGATCAGGAAACCGGGCACACCCCGTTTCATGACGCCATCAGACAAGCCCGCTGAAGCCATCACGGCCGCTGGCGCTTGCAGAACGGACAGAGAGCATGACTCCCCGCGCGGGTCATCAGAAGACATCCCCTGTCGCGACAGAGCGCGCTCCCCGGAATCAAGCCGCTCGCCGCCTGAAGAACAGGGCCCCGGCGATCGTGCACAGCGCGCCGAGCACCCACCAGACGACCGATCCGTCCTCCGTCACGGTGGCATTCTCCGCCGTCGCCATCGGGACGGAAGCAGGCGAAACAGAGAGATCAACCGTCGTCTCGGCCGGCGGCAGGGCCTGCACGCCAAGTCTCGACGCCGTCGGCCGCAGGCTGTCGCCGGCAACTGATGAGACAGGGCCGCGGCTGCGAACCGGCGCCAGCATCGCCTGCCGCCGCCCTGGATCCTGCCCCCGCACGTCGTCGTCGTTCGGCGCCAGCAGGGGACCGTCCAGATTCGGTCCCATCTGGGATTCGATCAGACCGGCTCGCGCCGCGCGGTGCTGCAATCCAGTCGATTCCGAATCGCGCGTCGGGTCCACAACCGCCAGCGAGACCGGGCGATTGGCCGCGACTCCCCGCCACTGGTGAAGCGGCGGAAAGTCCGCGTTCACAGTCTGCGACGAATCAGATTCCGCACTTGCGACCGAGCGGGTCTCGGGCCGCGCCGGTCGTTCGGCCGGTGCTGGAAGTTCGCGCGCAACTTCGGGAGCCGGCAGCGCAGGGACGGCGGCGTTCGCCGGCTCTCTCGCGTATTCAGGTCCGAAAGGGCTGACGGGATCTGCGAGAGACGCATCGGCAACGAACGGATCACCGCGGTGCGCTGCCCGCATCTGTTCCGTCAACCGCCGCATCACGTCCTCCGGTTGCTCGTCGCGGGGCGCGAAGACGATCTGCTCGATTCGCGCGAGTTCAGAGGCCGCGGCCGCTGTGCGGTATGCGGCGATCAGGTCGCCCCGCTTTTCCTGCAGCCGGACTTGCGCCATAAGCGAATCAAGACGCCGGCGGGCGAAACTCACCGGTGTTTCGCTTTCCCGCGAATCGTCGGTCATCTCAACGGCCGACGTGACACGAGCGCGGCCCGCTGGCTCGTCGTCAGATTCCTGAAAGGATGCCGCCGCCAGCGATTCCTCGGCTACGCCGCGTGATGAGCCGACATCATCCTTGGCCCACTCCGGGATCGAGTTGTCGGCGATCCGGACCACTTGCGCAGGGCGCGCATCCTCGGCGCGATGCTCCTGCGTTGTTCCCGCGTCACTGACGAACATCCGCCACAGTTCGTCGTCGGCACGTGGTTCGGTCGCGGTTCGTCGAGGCTGCCTGCGGGCAGCGCTCTCAGGTTTCTGTTCCGCCGGCCGATTTGCAGCAGCCAGTGCCGCCTCGTTCACCGGGACTCCCTGTTGTCCTTCAGGGGGAGCAAGGAACGGGTCGCGCACTTCGTCCCGGCCGCCCGGGAGACGGTCGACGAATGCCGAGAACACGCGGCCTCCGCCCGATTCTTCAGTCGCTGGCGCCGAATCATCGGCGTCCTTTCTCAATCGGAGAAGCCGTTCGAATCCCGTCTTCGACACGCTTGCCGGTCGGTCGTCCGCATCGTCCTGCCTCTCGGCGGACGGTCGAGTGAGGGTGGTCAGATCGATCTTGCTGCCGGCGCAACCGAGCGTAGCGAGGCCGGCCGCACAAATGGCAGCCGTCCGCGCACGGCCGGTCATTCGCAGACCGTAGCGGGTCCATCCACGAAGCATGGTGCTGTTCCCATCATGAGAGCAGCGACCACGGCTGTGTATTCAGCCGGTAGGTGGAAATGCCGACGAAGCTACGCGCTTCGGCAGCCCGGATGCCCATTTCCCCCCTGGAACCGGGTCAGCCGCGTCGTGCACTGATTTTGCAGGACAGGGTCGTCTCTCAAACTATCGGCAGTCCCGGTTGCACGAGTTGAGCCGATTCCCCCGCCTGGAGCGGCTCGCGTGATTGCACCGCGCCGGACGAATCCAGAACGAACTGCCGTTCCGCTGATGCGGCCCCGCGCGAAGAGAACCAGCAGGAGACTTGCCGTCGGCCGCGTGGTCGACGCTGGAGAAGACCCCGCAGCGCTTGGGAGATCGGTGTCGATGTTGTGTCACGCGGCCTCCCGGTCACCGCAGTTCAGCAGCCGGTCGACGCAGAGTCACATGCTGGAGCAATTTGCTCTACCCCGTCAGACGGGCGGCCCGCTTGCGCTCGTTTTCCGTCAGCCCGATTTTTCGCAAACGGATGACGGCCGGCGTAATTTCGACGTACTCGTCCCACTCAATGTATTCCAGCGCGAGTTCGAGCGACATCTCGCGGGGCGGGGCGAGAAGCACGTTGTCGTCCGAGCCGGCGGCGCGAATGTTCGTCAGCTTCTTCTCACGCACCGGATTGACCACAAGATCGTTATCCCGCGAGTTCTCGCCGACGATCATGCCCTCATACACCTCCGCGCCGGGGCCGACGAAGAGTTCGGCCCGTTCCTGCAGTTTGGCCAGCGCATACCCCGTCGTTCTCCCGTTGACTTGCGAGACGAGCACGCCGTTCTTGCGCCTCGGGATCTCTCCCTCGGCCTTACGGTACTCGTCGAATCGGTGATGCATCACCGCCTCGCCCCGCGTTGCATTCAGGAGCCGCGTTCTGAGGCCGATCAGTCCGCGGGCGGGAATCGAGAATTCCAGATGCGTATGGCCCCCGCTGCCGGCGTGCATATGCGCCAGCTTGCCGCGGCGGAGAGAGACGAGTTCCATCACAGTCCCGACCTCTGCGGTCGGCGTTTCGATGTCGAGCACTTCAAACGGTTCGTGCCACACGCCGTCGATCTGCTTGCGAATCACCTCCGGCTTCCCGACCGACAGTTCGTAACCTTCCCGTCGCATCTGCTCAATCAGAATCGAAATATGGAGCAGCCCCCGCCCGGAGACCTTGAAGATGTCCTTCGTGTCGCCGTCTTCTACGCGGAGCGCGACATTGGATTGCAGTTCCCGGTAGAGCCGGTCCCGCACATGCCGGCTGGTGACGAACTTGCCCGATCGGCCCGACATCGGAGAACTGTTGATCGTAAACACCATCGAGAGCGTCGGCTCGTCGACCTGGATCCGCGGCAACGCCGCAGGCCGGTTGGGATCCGCAACCGTGTCCCCGATTTCCACGGCCTCGAGGCCGATCAACGCGGCAATGTCTCCGGCCGTCGCCTCGTCCGCCTTCACGCGGCCCAGCTTGTCGAACAGTTCGACGCTTTCGACCGTTGACGTCGACCGGCGATCCCCCGCTTTCAGGATGCACACCTGTTCCCCAGCGCGCACCGAACCGGCTGCAATCCGCCCCACCGCGATCCGGCCGACGTATTCCGACCAGACGAGGTTCGTGACCATCATCTGCAGGGCGCCCTCCGTGTCGACGTCCGGGCCGGGGACGTGCGCAAGAACCAGATCAAGCAGCGGGCGAATCGAATCGCCCGGCGTGCTGGGATCCTCCGTCGCATATCCGTCGCGGCCGCTGGCGTAGATGTACGGAATCTCGAGAGCGTTCTCACCGCCGATCTCCTCGATGAGATGCAGCGTCTCGAGCAGCACGTCCTCGGGCCGGCAATCAGGCCGGTCGATCTTGTTGACGACGATCAGCGGAACCAGACCCACTTCCAGCGCCTTCGTCAGCACGAACCGGGTCTGCGGCCTGGGCCCCTCGAATGCGTCGACCAGAATCAACGCCCCGTCGGCCATCCGCAACACCCGCTCCACCTCGCCGCCGAAGTCGGCGTGCCCGGGAGTGTCGATCAGATTGATCTTCACTCCGGAGTATTCGAGGGCGATGTTCTTCGAAAGAATCGTAATTCCGCGTTCCCGCTCCAGTTCGTTGGAGTCGAGAATGCAGTCGCCCGCGAGTTGCGAGTCGCGATACTGGCCGCTCTGGCGCAGCAGCGCGTCAACCAGAGTCGTCTTCCCATGGTCGACGTGGGCAATAATCGCGATGTTGCGGATGTCGTTGCGTCGCATTGTCTGCTTCATCTATTCAGGCCCGCGAAGAGAGCGCTCGCGGCCGTATGGCGCTTTGCAAATCAGTGTTGGCAATCTGTCTCGCGGTTTCTCGTCCTCGACAGTCCGAACACCGCTCGACGCGAACACATGGTAGAGCAATTTGCTCTGAGACCGCCGTCCTTTGCTGTCTTCATCGTCGCATGCGCGAGCGCCGTGCGCATGCCTGGAGCGGTTCGATGCAGGTTGGAGGTGTTGGCTCGATCGGGCGGGAGTCGGGAGTCAGTCCCGGACGTTCGGCAGGGCACTCAGGCAGCGTTGGGAAGATCGGGAATATTAGCGCCGAGTGGCATCCGCGTCAAACTGATTTGCAGCATTTCCTCTGCGATTCGGTCCGCCGCCGCCGCCGCAATATGCAGATGATCCAGATAAATCTCCTCCGGATTCAGTCCCTTTAGAACGTCCATGGTCTCCAAGTACCACGTCTCCGGCTCCGCCTCGGCGATATTCCGCAGTCGCACATTGTAATGCGAGATCTTGCGACTCCGTTCGGCGTCGCCGACGACCGGCACCGTGCCCCACAACAGAATCCTGACAGCCGGATTCTGCTCTCGGGCCAGAGCCATGATCCGCCGCATGTTCTGTTCATACTCCTCAATCGGCACCACGGCGCCGATCGGGACAAAGCGGCGGAGGAGCGGCGCACGCAGTCGACGCTTTACCGACTTCAGCAGCTTTCGCCCCAGCCGCTTGAACACACCGTCGGGATAGTACGGAATGTAGACGCGGGGAATGCTGGTCACCCATGCATCGACGAGTCCGAAATTGAGGACCAGCAGATCGGCCGGCTCGGCGTCCCGCTGCATGCGGGCCAGACCTTCGCGGGTCGTGCTCATCGTGTAGCCGAGGTTCTGCTCCGCGCACGAGATCCCGTGAGCCTCGAAACGTGCGGCCAGCCGCGACGAGACGCGGTCTTTCGCCGCCGTCCCCAGCGCACCTCCCGTATTGCAATCTCCGACGGCCAGCAGGCGGAGCGGACGCTGGGAAACATTGCGGGGCGCGTTCTGCGCGGTTGTGTCTGGCATGGCTCCCTCCCTGGAGGCAATGCGATACGCGGTACGGTGATGTTGCGTCAGTTTTTGGGAACGTCTCGGCTTTGGTCAAACAGGTCGCCGTAGCACTCTTCGAGCGCTGAAGTGATGGTGTGGAGCAGATGGCGTCGCTGCGGAGGTTTTCGCAGCACGGCGTAGGCGCCTTCATCGCGGGCGCTTTCCACGATCCCCTCGGAAAAATCGCTCGTGATGAGGATGCACGGCAATTCATCCCGAATCGAACGGACGATCCGCACCGTGTCGACGCCGTTCAAGACGTGCATGTGAACATCCATCAGCACGAGGTGGATCGTTCGCCGCTCAACGACCTCGATCGCTTCTTCGCCGGAACCGACGGCGATGGTCTCATAGTGGGGATGCAGAAAGTCCGTGACGGTCTCCCGGAATCCGGGGTCGTCGTCCGCCACAAGCAGTCGAAATTCTCGATCGATCTTGCAGACCACGGCGATTGCTCCCGCTGATCTCCAATGAAGATTTGTCCCTGAGAATACTCTACGCCCTGTCTTGCAACCACAGCATTCTTTTCTCGCCCTGGTGGTTCGTCAATTCAGATTTTTGGGTTGAGGGATTCTCACGGGAGCACGAAGGCCGCAGGCTTTCGTGCGGATCTGCAACCCAGCCAACCCCCTGACACAACCCTGGCAGGGCACTATCCCTTGTACGCGGAGAAAACGAGGGAGACGTTCTGCCCGCCGAATCCGAAGCTGTTGGAGAGCGCCTTTGTCACCTTGGCCGGCCGGGGCTCGTTCGGGACGTAGTCCAGATCGCACTCCGGATCGGGTTCCTCATAGTTGGTCGTCGGCGGCAACACGCCGTCGCGAATCGCCATCAAGCATACGATCGCCTCCGCGCTGCCGGCTGCCGCAATCAGGTGTCCCATCATGCTCTTCGTGCTGGAGACCGGAGTCTCCCGAGCGTGCTCGCCCAACGCGTTCTTGATCGCCATCGTCTCCACCTTGTCGTTGACGACGGTGCTCGTTCCGTGCGCGTTGATGTAGTCGATGTCGTCCGCGTTGAGCCGGGCGTCGTTCAACGCCATCTTGATGCAGCCCGTCGCACCGCGTCCCTCGGGATGAATGTCGGTGATTCGGTAGGCGTCGGCGGTCGAACCGTACCCGACCACTTCCCCGTAGATCTGCGCGCCGCGCTGTTTGGCGTGTTCCAGTTCTTCGAGAATCAGCATCCCGGCGCCTTCACCGAGCACGAAGCCGTCGCGCTTCTTGTCGAACGGGCGTGATGCTCGCTGGGGCGCTTCGTTGTACGTCGACAGCGCCGTCAGCAGGTTGAACCCGGTCAGCCCGAAGGGGTGGATCATGCTGTGCGCGCCGCCCGAAAGCATGATGTCCGCTTCGGACTGCCGGATGATTTCGGTCGCTTCCCCGATCGCCTGGCTCGAGGCAGCGCAGGCGGTGAGGCAGTTCAAATTCGGCCCCTGGGCGTTGAACAGCCCGGCCAGGTGACCGGCCGGCATGTTCGGTTCCTGTTCCATTTCAAACCTGGGATTGAGTTGCTCCAGACCCTGACGCGTGAACTCCGCCACGTCGAACGTCCCGTCGTGCTGAGCCTGGGCGATCAGCTTCATGAACAGGAAGAAATCCTGCTGTCCCTCACCCGCGCCGAGATAGATGCCGAACCGGCCCGGATCGAACTTGCCGTCTTCCAGGCCGGAATCGCCCACCGCCTGAACCGCTGCGCCGATCGCGAAACGAATATTGTGCCCCGCGTACTCGAATCGCTCCGGATCGTCGAGGTAGTCGGCCAGGTTGAAGCCCTTTACCTCGGCCGCAAATTTCGTCGGGAAGCCCGACGCATCAAAGTGCGTGATCGAATCGATCCCGCTCTGCGTCTCTTGCAGCGACTTCCACATTTCCTCAACAGAGTTCCCGACAGGAGTAATACAACCAATGCCGGTGACCACGACGCGGCGTCTCATTTGCCGTCGACCTTGCTTCAGGGAATCGATGCCGTGGAAAGCGCCGGGCGACAATCGCCCGATCTTGCATCGCACGGGGAAGTTACATTCAGCTGCCGGCAATCGTAGCATGACGCCGCATGCCGTGGAAAGCGATGTTTTGCCGCGTCTGCCGCGCGTTTTCACGGCCGACGAACCGGGATGGGTCACGGTCCCCACGAGCGCGTTTGAGTGAATTCCCCTGCGGACGCGCATAAACTTGCGACGCGATTTCAATCCGCCGACGTCGAATCCAGCCCCACAGGTCTCATGGAACACACTTTCTCTCCGACAACGTACTGGAACACGCTGGGCCCTCACCAGCCCGTGCTGGAGGTGGCGGACGGCGATACCCTCGTCACCACCACCGTCGACGCCCGCGGATTCGACTGCGACCGGAAGCAGGTCGCGCGCCGCGGCAACCCCATGACCGGGCCGTTCGCAGTCACAGGCGCCGAACCGGGCGACACGCTGAAGGTCGAACTCAACTCGATCGTCCCCAACCGCAGCTACGGTTTCACCACGGCGTCCGTCGCTCCCAACGTGGTCGACCCGGAATTCGTTCCGGAACTCCCCCCTGCCGATCTCGTGGAGTGGCGCGTTGATCCCGGCGCGGGCACTGCCACACTAGTCGCCCCGAAGCCGGAATCGCTGGGAGATCTCGTTCTGCCGCTCGACCCGATGCTCGGCTGTTTCGGCGTCGCCGCACCGAAGGAACAGGCCATATCGACGGCCACCTCCGGACCGAACGGCGGCAACATGGACTACCGCGGTTTTCGCCAGGGAACGACTGTCTACTTTCCGGTGTTTGAACCGGGAGCGTTATTCTTTCTCGGGGACGGCCACGCCCTGCAGGGGGACGGCGAGATCAGCGGAAACGGCGTCGAAATCTCGATGGACGTCAGAGTGACCCTCAGTCTGATCAAGGGGCAAACGATCGGCTGGCCGCGATTCGAAAACGACCAGTTCATCGGAACAGCCGGCAATGCCCGGCCGCTGGATCAGGCGCTCCAGCACGCGACGACCGAAATGCTTCGCTGGCTTCAGTCCGAATACGGTCTCGATGTCGCCGGAGCGAATCTCCTGCTCCAGCAGTGCGTGCGCTACGAGGTCGGCAACGTCTTCGATCCGGCGTATACGATGATCTGCAAGATCGCGAAGAAGTTCTTGCCGTCCACTGGCGCATAAAAAAACGCCCACAAGTTGCAACCTGTGGGCTCTGCTCTGATTCATCTCACGGGCCGCTACTCCCGCGTCGAAACGCAATACAAATGTCCGAACGTCCGCAGGAAGATCTCCCCGTCTGAAATCGCCGGCGTCGAGTGACACTGCTCGCCGAGGTCGTTCGCTGCAATCGACTCGTAACGGTCCGGATTGGGCGCAAAGACGCGGGTCACGCCGTCCTGCCCGTTGACGTAGAGCCGACCGTCCGCGAACACCACCGATCCCCAGTACGCCCCGTCTCCGGTCCGCCGCTCCCACCAGTGCGTCTTGCCGGTCCGGATGTCGGTGCACTCCAGCGAGCCCCCTCCGTCGGCGTTGGCCATAAAGACATTGCCGTCAATCACGACGCCGCTGCCGATCCTCTGGGGGTTCTCTTCCGTGTCGTACCACAGCCGGTTCTCTGCGGTCATGTCGCCTTCACCGCCGAGCTTCATGCCGAAGGCCGGCCCGCGGAATCCCCCCATGATCACGGCCACGCCGTCGCCGACCATCGGTGAAGTATACATCAGGTCGCCGCGCTCACTGCTGACCCCCTCGACGTACCAGATCACTTCCCCGCTGTCGGGATCATAGGCGGCCGCCCGGCCGTGCATCCCGCACAGGATCTGGTCCTTGCCGTCGACGTTGACGATCACCGGCGTCGACCAGGTGCCGATGTACTTCCCCTCGTCGCTGGCGCTGCCGCCCGGTTCAGGCGTCTCCCACAGAGTGTCACCCGACTCGAGATCGAGCGCGGTGAGGAACGTCCGTTCGCCGGGACCGCAGAGTTGAATCACCTTGCCGTCATAAATGATCGGCGACGATGCGTAGCCCCAGATGTGCCGAAACTCGCCCAGATCCCGCGACCAGAGCGGGCTGCCGGTGATAGTGTAGCAGTGAATTCCGGCGGAGCCCTCGAAGACGACCACGTAATCACCGTCGCTGGCGGGCGTCGTGGCACAGTACGGATTCGTTTCGTGCGTCTCTTCAACCTCCGGATACGCGACCGTCTTCCGCCAGATCTCTGAGCCGTCTTCCCGGTCAAAGCAGAGCAGATGCCGCTGGCGGCCCTGGTCCTCCGCACACGTCACGAAGACGCGGTCGCCCACGACAATCGGGCTTCCATTGCCCGCCTCCGGCAGGGCAACTTTCCACTTGATGTTCTTCTCCGGCCCCCATTCGACCGGCACGCCCGTCTCCCCCTCCGCAACGCCGCTCCCGTTGGGACCGCGAAACCGCATCCAGTCACCGGCTTCCAGACGCAGCAGGCAAGATGCTCCAATCACCACAGCCAGGGTCAGTGTTGTCAAACGCATGAATCGGCTCCGTAAAGACAGGCAAGATTTTCTCAAAGGCGGCGGCTGAAGTCGTCAGCCTATTCGATCACCATGCGGCTGCCAATTCGTGCGGGCCTGCTGAAGCCTCAAACCTGCCAACCATCGTTCACCGTCTGTCGAGTTCCGTCTCCAGCCGCTTCCCGGCGGCGCGGGTTCGCGCCAGAATCAGCGGTTTGATCGGCCACAGATTCTTCCAGGTCATTTTGTACGCGCCGCCGAGCGTCGGCCGGTAGCAGTCCTGGCCGGAGTCATACCGCAGATAACCGGTCTCAACCTGCCGCTCATACGCTTCCTTGAACGCTTTGACCCGCAGGTACTCCACCACATCGCCGCCGAACTCATCCAGCATGGCGAGCGATCTCGGCGTGCCCGGCGCGGTGCGATCGACCAGTTGTTCATGGTAATTCGCCAGCCGCGCGACGTCCGTGACGTGTGGAAGCCGAAACGTGGGGGATTCAGGAACCTCCGCAAACGCATTGACTTCAGTCGAGTTGTTCGTCTGCACCATCTCCAGCTCGCCGCCGCGAAACCGCGTGACGAACTCGACATACCGCGTCTGCAACGGCGGTCCGCCTTCTGTGAGACCGAACATCGCGGTCACCATACAGGCCGTGCTTTTCGGCTGGTGAAAGTAGATCTGCAAAATCGCCCGCACGTTCGGCACCGGATCGGGCAGCGCGATGGAGGCCGCGCGCTCGAAGCCGGCTTCCGTCAACTCCTGCTCACATGCGTAGAAGTAGTCAGAGACGACTTCCGGCAGCGTCGCCGATTCATCGAACTCAACGATCTCCGGATTCGCCGCCATCCGCTGATTGACCAGAATCAGCAGCGGAATCCCGAGGAAGTACGCGCCCGCCAGGCTGAGGGCGACCCCGGCGATGGTTTCAATGTTGAAGAATTCCATCGATCGAACCGTCCAGTCTGGGCAGTGACGAGCCGCCGCGGTATTCCGCAGACCCGAACAGAGAATCATCCCCGAAGGAACCGAGCATCTCCGGAGGGCGAGGCGCCGGCCGAGCCGAATCCGCTGAGTTCCTCTTCCAGGATCTTGTCCGTCACGGATATGAGAGTGCTCACCCGGAGTATCCTCACACACATGAAACGCCGCAACGAAGCGCACCGGAACCGGCGGATCACGCACGCGAGAGGGAAGCGACATCCGCCCCGATTCCATCGCGTATCAGATTCACCGCGGCGGAAGCTCTCCGAAGAACTGCATGACATGCGTCAACGCCGGACGAACGACGGCCTTGGGTTTGATTCACAGAGTTTCGCTGCCATACGCTGTGAGCCAAGGTTCCTCCACTTTCTTCTGGAAAGGCGCTGCCATGCGTTCTCGGTTCGGATGCAGATCCGTGATTCTCTCCGCAACATGCATTCTCGGCCTGACGCTTCCGATGACCCGCCCGGCCGCAGCCGACGACCGTCCCAACATCCTCTTCATTTTGACCGACGATCAGGCGCCCTGGGCACTCGGGCTTTCCGGCCACCCGCACGCGCGGACGCCGCATCTCGACAGGCTGTTTGAGCACGGGGCCTACTTGGTCAATTCGTTCGTCGTGACACCCGTCTGCAGCCCGTCGCGCGCCAGTTTGATGACCAGCCGGTACGGATCGGAACTCGGGATCACCGACTGGATCAACCCGAGAAACGAACCCGACCTCGGCCTCGAACCCGGCACTCCGACCTGGCCGAATCTGCTGCAAGCTGCGGGCTACCGCACGGCCCTGATCGGCAAGTGGCATCTCGGCACGCGGGACGAATTCCATCCCGGCGTCTTCGGCTACCAGGACTTCTTCGGATTCCGTCCCGGCGGTGCCAGGGTCATTCATCCCTCATTGGAAGTGAACGGCGAGCAGCGCATCGTCCGGGGACTGACGACCGACATCCTCACCGACGAAGCGATCCGCTGGCTCAGGCTGCACGATCCCGCGACCGGTCCGTTCGCCCTGTCACTCCACTACCGCGCGCCGCACGCCCCCTGGCTGCCGCTGCGCGACGAGGACTGGTCCGACTTCGAATCGCTCGATCCGACGATCCCCAATCCCGATTACCCGAAACTCGACGTCGAACGCGTGAAACGCATGACGCGCGAATACCTCGGCAGCGTGGCCGGCGTCGACCGCAACGTGGGACGTCTGCTGGCCGAACTGGATCTCCTCGGGCTGGAAGAGAAGACGATCGTCATCTTCACCAGCGACCACGGCTACAACATGGGGCACAACGGGATCTGGCACAAAGGCAACGGCCACTGGGTGCTCACCGAGAATCCCCCCGCCACCGAGACCATCCCGGCCGGCCAGCGGCCCAACATGTACGACCATTCCATCCGCGTCCCCACAGCCGTCCGCTGGCCCGGCGTCGTTTCTTCAGGAACTGTCATCGAACAGACCGTCGCCAACATCGACTGGTTCCCCACGCTGCTGGACATGACCGGCGTCGAATTGCCGGACGACATCACCATCCGCGGCCGCAGCATCGTCCCGCTCCTCCGCGACGAGCGGCCGGACTGGAACAACGACCTGTACGCCGAGTACAGCACGCACCACCAGTCCGAAACCTGGATGCGCATGTACCGCACGCCCGAGTGGAAGCTCATCAAAGACTTCAGAAACCCCGACCGCGACGAACTCTACAACCTCCAGGACGACCCGGCCGAGACGCACAACCTCTACGGCTCAACCGACCAGGACATCCACCGGATCAAGGTCAACCTGCAAGACTCCCTCATGACCCACATGGAAGACATCAGCGACCCCGTCTGGTGGCAAATCGTCGCCCCGCCGTAAACCTCGCGGAAGCACCCGCGCTGCCAACCAAGGCTGGTGTCCAAGTTCGGTACGCCGGCCGTCCAAGGCCGGGGCTCCAACCCTTTGTTCTTGCTCCTGCCTTTCATCGTTCGATTGGTCGACCACAACGGCACAAAGCACACCGGAAGCACACCGGGCACAGTCAGGAACAGTAATTCCCAAACACCGACGAATCCCGCCGTCGACCTCACAATAGGACTGCGTACCACGAACGTGCAGAATCTTGTTGTCCTGCCCAGATTCTTGCGCTGGCCCGTAGCGCACGCTGCTAGCGTGCGACCGCCCCGCCCCTGATCAGCAGCTCTCTCCGCAATCGGCGGGACGCACGCAAGGCTGCGTGCGCTACGTGGTTGGGTTGCGGGCACAGCCTGCTCCGTGCCTCAGTGACTCCGTGGTGCATTCTTCGGCTCACTCATCGCGCCCGCTGTGCATCTCAAACCACTTCAGCACGTGAGCCGCTTTCGACATCAGGTGGCTGGGCCGAGCGGCGATGTTGTGTGACGAACCGGGGACGCGGACCAGCGCGGTGTCGATCTTTCGCAATTGGAGCGCCTGGTAGAACTGCTCCGATTCGGAGATCGGGGTCCGGTAGTCGACCTCACCCGTCATCAGCATCGTCGGCGTTGTCACGTTGCCCACGTACGCCAGCGGCGACCGCTTGAGATAATGCTCCGCGTGCTCCCACGGATAGCCGGGAAACCAGTATTCGTTGAAGAAGGGGTAGCCGTCCGTGGTGAGCACGAAACTGTACCAGTTGATCACCGGCTTGGCGGCGACTGCTGCGCGAAAGCGATCAGTCTGCCCCACGATCCAGGCGGTCAGGATGCCGCCTCCGCTGCCGCCGGTCACGTACAACTGGTCCTCATCGACGTAGCCCTCGGCAAGCACCGCATCAACGGCCGACATCAGGTCGTGGTAATCATCGCCGGGATACGCATGATGGATCAGGTTGCCGAACTCCTCCCCGTATCCGGTGCTGCCCCGCGGATTGACGTAGAGCACGACATAACCCGCAGCCGCGTAAAGCTGAACCTCGGCCGAAAATCGTGGTCCGTAGTTGGCGAACGGTCCGCCGTGGATTTCGAGAATCAGCGGGTACTTCTTGGAAGAATCGAAACCGGGCGGTGTCACAATCCAGGACTGCATCTCGCGCTCGTCGACCGACGAAGCAAACCGAAACTCCTGCACGTCGCCGAGTTGTTTGTGCCCCAGCAGGTCCTCGTTGAGCCGGGTCAGCGTGCGCGGCGGCTGCTCACCGCGAAACGACGCGACCGCCAATTCCGCCGGACGATCCGGGCGACTCTCGGTAAACGCAACCGTTCCCTCGGCCGACGCACTGAACGATCCGCTCGCATAAGGCCGGCCAATCGTGACGCCCCCGACAGGCGAGGCAACCGGTGTGACGTCCCCCTCCAGTGTCATGTGGCTGACCCTGGTGTCTCCTTCATCGTCATACTGAAAGAACAGTCCGCCCCCGTCTTCACTCCAGACCGGCGCTGCCACCTCCCGGTCGAATCCCTCGGAGATCACCCGCTGGTCCGTTCCGTCGGCATTCATCACATACAGCCGCTCGACCTGGTATCCCTGCCGGCGGTCGTCGAACCCAACCCACGCAATCATCTGGCCGTCGGGTGAAACCGCAGGGGAATGATCCGGACCGTCCCGCTCCGTCAGTTGTGTCACTTCACCAGTTGCGACTTCGACGCGGTACAACTCCGACTCCAATGCCTGATAGCGCCAGTCGGCATTGCGATTGGAGGAGATGATCAGCGCCCGGCTGTCGGCAGTCCATGCGGGACGCGCCTCGTGGTCAAACTCTCCCTCAGTCAATTGCCGCGGCGTACCTCCCTCCGCCGGTAGGACGAAGAGTTGGTGATAACCCGCCCTCCGGTAGCCCTCTCCGTCCCCGCGATAGAGGACTTCTCGTATCACCTGAAACGGTTCGGCCCACTCGGCTCCCTCGGGCGGCTGCGGAAGCTCGACGAACGGCGCGGATTCCGCCGGGACGTGCATCGTCAGCGCGATCCAGCGCCCGTCGGGCGACCACTCCACGCTGCCGGGAGCGCTGGTCAGGTTCGTCAGCTTGGCCGTGTCCCCCGTATCGAGCCAGCGGCAGTAAAGCTGCGCCTCGCCGTCCCGGTCGGAGACATACAGCAGCCTGGTTCCATCCGGCGAGAAACGGGGCGAACCATCGCTCTGGTTGCCCGTGGTGAGCGGCCGGTGACTCGCACCATCGGCGCCAACAATCCACAGGTTCGACAGCTTCTGATCCGTCTTGATGTCAAAAAAGTTACGGACATACACGACCAGCGACCCGTCCGGAGCGATCTGCGGATCGGACGCAAACTCCAGATCGAACACATCCCGCAACTCAAACCGCGACTCGTCCGGCTCGACGGCAAAGGTTGAGGTGGCAAGACAGAAAAAAGTGATCACGCGGAGTGCGAACGGCATGTTGGAGTCCAGGTGTTGAGCGTCGAGACGATTTCCGCAGCGCCGCATTGACCACACGGCCGCCACATTCCAATGGAAGCAGGTATTCCGCGCCGATGGTCAGCGATCGACCGGCAGCCTATAGGCTGCGCAAAAACCGCACCAGCGCCGCGACGTCGTCATCGGAGAGACCAGTCTCAAGCTGGTGTCCCTCGTCGCGGAACAGTGCCTCCAGCGAATCGACCCGGCCGTCGTGCAGAAGCCGCTCGTTCTGGCTGACTCCACGAAGCGACGGAGGATTGAACTTGCGAGCCCCCTGTTCGTCCTCGAGTCCCACGTCGACGATCTGGTCGCTCGTGTAGGTCAGCGGCGGCACATGACAGCGGGCGCAGCCTTCTGCATGGAAGACCGTTCGCCCCTGCTCGAGCAACCGGGCGTCGTCCTCAGAGGTTGGCTCCGGAATCAGCGGCGGAGGCGCCTCGAGCGTGTGCAGGTAGGCGACGACGTCGCCGATCTGTTCGGGGGCAAGTGCTTCGCCGTGCATCGACGTTGTGACGGAATTCCCGACCTGGTCGTGCAGCGTACGGAAGCCTCCGTTCCAGGCCCACGGGTTGTTATCCCGCGTTCCCAGCAGCGACAGAATTCGTTTCGGCGAACCGTAACTCCCGTCTCCCTGCGTATCGGCCAGCAGGCCGGTGGTATGTCCGTCGGTGTGACAACTGTGACAACTCAGCCAGCGGTCGTGCGACAGCCGCGCGTCAAAAAACAGCGACTCCCCCCGCTCGCGCGGGCCGGGGTCCGGCGTCGGGCCGAGGGAGACGTCGCGCTCCAATGTACGCTCGGAGACGTCGATCACCGTCAATGAGTCGTCGAGCATGTTGACTGTGATCGCCGTCGCTCCGCCGGCAACCACAAGCACTTCCGTTGGACGGCGGCCCGTTTCAATCCAGGGCGTAACGACTGAATGGAGTTCAGGAAACAGAGCGGCCTTATCCACGCCGGATGCCACGGCAATCAGACGGTCATCATCGGTGAAGGCGACCCCGCCCGGGTCTCCGGCGCCGCTGCCGGTGGTGCCTAACAGAATCGACCGCCCGGCCCGCACCAGGTCGGTCTCCGGATCGAGCACAGCCTTCATCGGCAGCACGCGGATCAGGTTTTCCAGCAGGTTCCCCCAGTGAATCGAATCGAAAGTCGTCGGCGCTGCGGAATTGAGAAGCTGATGCGTGACGTACAGGTCGCGCCCGTCGGGAGCGACCGCCATCCCCCGGATGTTGTGCCCGGCAAAGCTGCGGACAAACTTCAACTCGGCCGACTCGACGTTCACGACAGCCAGCCGCGCTTGAAACGCATCAGCGACAATCAGATGCCGCCCATCCGGCAGAGCGCACTGGACACGCGGAGGGAAGGGGAAGGGGATTGTGGCCCGCACGGAAATCTGCGGCGGCTCATCGTCGCCCGCTGAAGCCGCGACATCGAGCAACGTCAGCGTCCGAGACCACAGCGAAGCCACCGCGGCGGACCGTCCATCCGGCATGACGGCGATCGAAACCGGATGGTTCGCCACCGGAACACGACCGATTTCCCATATCTTTCCAGCTTCAACGCCCAGCAACAGGACCGCGTGCTCCTGTTCGTCCGTCGCAAGCACGTGTCGCCCGTCCGGCAGCGCCGCAACGTCGCTCAGCCGCTCGCCGATCTGTCGTTCGACGGTCACCGACCACGTCTCCGTATCGACGACGGAAACACTGCCGCTTCTGCTGTTGGCCACGACGATGAGCTCCTTGTCCAGCGCACAGGCAGCAACCGGCCGGCGGAATTGAGCAATCTCCCGCAGATCGTGCGAAGCATCGGCCGACGCCTGTTGTGCTAAAATCAGCGCGCATAGCGCAGCCCCTTGCACCGTTTTCAGGGAGAGGTCAACTCGAAACGTCGATTGGGCGTCGATCGATGGCATCCTATCCAGTGTAACGCAGGATCGCGCGCGACAGGAGCGAAATCCCGATGAGAATGACCTCCAACTCCACCGCGGCCTCACTCTTACTGCGCCTCCTCATCTCCCGGTCACCCCGGTTGCGATCCTGAACGATCGCAAGAGCGACTGATACCCGCCCACCTCTCGCTTTGTCCTTAGCCCGGATAATGCAGTAGGAACCACGGAACTCACGGAAGTCACCGAAATGGGTCAGGAATTCTCCGAACTCTTCCTGACGGTGTGTCGCTCGCCCATCAGGTACAGAAATGAATGAACCTCTTGTCAGCTTTACCTTTCCGTGAATTCCGTGCTTTCCGTGGTGAATAAACCGGGTTAGCGCGTCTTTGCGGCTCCGCGCCTTCGCGTCAAAAGCCAAACCGGGCTTCCTGCCCAGCGCGGGTCAATCGTCGCGCCCGGATCGCGGGTCGCGGCAATCGTCGATGATCTGCTTCACGCGGTCCGGATCGGGGATGCCATTCACCTCGATCTCGATGCCCCCCTGTCCGGCGCTGGAGATTCCGACGTACCCGACCCCCATGATCCGCTGAAAGAACGTCTGCCGCACGATGATGTTCCGCACGTTCTCGTGAAAGACGTCGTTGGTGAATTTCGACAAGAGCCCGGTGCGCAGCGTCGTCTGCTCGTTGGTAATCGTGAGCTTCGTCCCGCGGCAGCGGAAATACCAGACGACAAAGATGATGATGCCGACGATGGCAAGGCAGAGGATGCAGTTCAGCACGAACAGGAACGGATGATTCCTGAACATCGCCGGATGAGCTTCGTAGAGCACCTGTTCGTTGGCGTCAGACATTGCGGTAATTTCCCCGGTTCGCGTACGGCTTTGGAATTGAACCACAACGGCACGAAGAACTCAAAGGTTCTGGCCTCAGTGAAAGCGCGAGCAATGGCGCATCTTGGCATTGCCCAGCGCGACGGGGGGCGGAGCGAAGCGAAGTCCCCCCGGGAATCGACCAACTCAGTCCCCCGCACCAGGTGCGGAAACTGTAGCGGCGGGCAGCAACCCGCTGTCCGCGTCTTGGTGGTCTTTGTACCTTTGTGGTAGTTCCCCCGCCTATTCTGCACGAGCGGTACGAGAATTCACCCACCCAGAAAGGGCAGCGTCCCGGCCGCTCCATGCGACCGGGACGCCGCGGCATGAGACGTGCCGCTCCGTCAGCAGCATCCCAGGCTGGATACGTAGTTGTCAGTTCTCCGTAAACTGAAGACCGACCGCCGACAACCCCTTAACTGCACCCCATGCTGTTGCCGCAATTGTGACACAAATGGCAGTTGCCATTTCGCACGGTAATCGCACCGCAGTTGTCACAGACTGGGGCGTCAGACTGGAACGTCGAGAACTGCTCATCGCGCTTGTGTACGCTCCCTTCCGAAACGGATGCTCCGTAAGGAACCACCCCTGAGGGCGACGCGTGTCCGTTCGACCCGTTCTTCCGGTGCACGCCGTTCGTCTCAGTCGTCGGGACGTCGTGGGCGGCGAGCACGTCCTTCATCGCTCGGACGGCCGCCGCCGGTGAACCGCCGTCGTCACTCTCTCCGCCTTCGTCCGGTGAGCCGCTCGCCTCCTGCTTGGGAGCATGCGCTTCCCGGTAGCCGGGTATGAACTGCATTCCCAGCCAGCGGAAGATGTAATCCGGAACGCTCTTCGCCAGCGGAATATCGGGGTTCTTCGTCCAGCCCGATGGCTCAAACCGCATGTGGCTGAACTTGTCGACCAGCGCCTTGAGCGGCACGCCGTACTGCAACGCCATCGAAGTCAGCGTGCCGATCACGTCCATCAGCCCGCCCACGGTCGATCCTTCCTTGGCCATCGTGATGAACAGTTCTCCCGGCTCGCCGTCCTCAAACAGGCCGACGGTAATGTAGCCCTCGTGCGTGCCGACGGAGAACTTGTGCGTCACCGACTGCCGCGTCTCCGCCAGATGCCGGCGAACCGGTCCCCGCGGCGCCTCTTCGCCCTTCTTGCGGCCTCCCTCCTTGGATGTCGCCAGTGGCTGCGACTGCTTCGATCCGTCGCGGTAGATCGCGAGCGCCTTCAGACCGAGCTTCCAGCCTTCGATATAGGCCTGCTCAATGTCCTCCACGGTCGAGTCCGACGGCATGTTGACCGTCTTGGAGATCGCCCCCGAAAGGAACGGCTGCGCGGCCGCCATCATGCCGATGTGCGCCCGCCACGAGATCGAACGCGTCCCCTTCGCCGCCTTGAAGGCGCAGTCGAAGACCGGCAGATGCTCCTCCCTGAGGCCCGGAGCGCCTTCGATCGTTTCGTCGCTCTCGATGTAATCGAGAATGCCCTCGATCACCGGCTGATCGTAGCCGAGCGACTTGAGCGCCGTCGGAACGGTGCGGTTGACGATCTTCATCATGCCGCCGCCGGCGAGTTGCTTGTACTTTACCAGAGCGATGTCGGGCTCGATGCCGGTCGTGTCGCAATCCATCATGAACGCGATCGTCCCGGTCGGCGCCAGCACGGTCGCCTGAGCGTTGCGATAGCCGTGTTTGCGGCCGGACTGCAGACACTCGTTCCAGACCTGCCGCGCCGCGTCCCGCAATTCCGCCGGACACGCCGGATCGATCCGTTCCACCGCGTCGCGGTGCATCTGCATCACGTCGAGCATCGACTGCTCGTTCTCGCGATAGCCGGCAAACGGCCCCAGGTGGGCCGCCATCTCGCTGGAAGTCAGATAGCCCTGTCCGTTGAGCAGCGCTGTGATGGCGCCGCAGATGCCGCGTCCCGTGTCGCTGTCGTAAGGGATGCCCATCGACATCAGCAGGCTGCCGAGGTTGGCGTATCCCAGTCCCAGCGGGCGGAACAGGTGGGAGTTCTCGGCAATCGAGGGCGTCGGATAGCTGGCATGATCGACCAGAATCTCCTGAGCAGTGATAAATATGGAGCACGCCCGGCGAAACCGATCGACGTCGAACGAACCATCCGCACGCTGCATCTTCTTGAGGTTGATGCTCGACAGGTTGCACGCGGTGTCGTCGAGGAACATGTACTCACTGCAGGGATTGGACGCATTGATCGGTCCGGTCTCCTTGCAGGTATGCCAGTTGTTGATTGTCGACTCGTACTGCACGCCGGGATCGCCGCAGAACCAGGTTCCCTCGGCGATGTCGCGCATCAGGTCGCGGGCCTGATAGGTGGGGCCGGGCCGGGTGGAGTCAGTGACCCAGTGCGTCGTCCATTCGCCGTCATCCTCGACGGCCTGCATGAACTCATCGCTCACCCGAACCGAAAGGTTCGCGTTCTGGAACATGATCGACGAGTAGGCTTCGCCGTTGAAGTTCGCCTCGTACTCGCCGCTTTCGATCAGCGTGCGGGCCTTCTTCTCTTCCTTGGCCTTGCACTGAATGAACTCGCGGATGTCCGGATGCCAGTCCTTGAGCGACTGCATCTTGGCCGCGCGGCGGGTCTTGCCGCCCGACTTCACGACGGCCGCGATCTGGTCGTAAACCCGCATGAACGACAGCGGCCCGGACGGTGTGCCGCCGCCGGAGAGCTTTTCATTCGCAGAGCGAATCGTCGACAGATCGGTTCCCGTTCCCGACCCGAATTTGAACAGCATCGCCTCGGCCGTCGCCAGATGCATGATCGACTCCATGTTGTCGTCGACCGACTGGATGAAGCACGCGGACGCCTGCGGGAATTCGTAAGGCGTCTCCGGCCGCTTGACCACTTTGGTGGCCGTGTCCCAGTAGTAGTTGCCGCGGCAGCCCTTCACCCCGTACTGGTGATACAGGCCGACGTTGAACCACACCGGCGAATTGAACGCCCCGTGCTGATGCAGGCAGAGCCACGTCAGTTCGCGATAGAAGTTCTCGCCGTCGGCGGCGGATGCGAAATAGCCGTCCTGGGTGCCCCAGTCGGCGATCGTCCGCGCCACGCGGTGAATCACCTGGCGAACGCTCGTTTCGCGTTCCGGCGTCCCCGGTTCGCCGTAGAAGTACTTGGAGACGACCACGTTCGTCGCCAGCGCGCTCCAGTCGACCGGAACCTGGCAGTCGTTCTGCTCAAAGAGGACGCCCCCGTTCTCGTCCTTGATCTGAGCGGTTCGCGAGTCCCATTCGACGGTCTCGAACGGGTCGACGTCAGCCGGACAGAAATAAGGGTCGACCTGCATGGCGTGCCCTTGAGTCGGGGCGAGTGCAGATTTTCCGTTCGTACGACGTTCGACCACTGCTCCCTGCGCATCGTGCATCGTGCACCTCTCCTGATGAAATCGTTTCCGTGTCAATTCGCTTCCCGTGGACCAGTCCACCTGCCCGTTCGAGCAATCGAGAAGCGGAGTCCGATGCCAGTCCCTCTCGCACTCCCACGACGAAATCGCGTCGCGAACGGCGCAGCCGCGAACGCAATTCCTATCGGATGGAGAGTGAGGTCACCTGTACAGAATTATACAAGGTGAACGGATATTCTCCACAATCTATAGTGAAGAAACTCCAAAGGGACGCAACATCTTGTGACTTCCGTGAAGTCGCGAGTTTAGCCGGGTCAAAAACTTTGTCAATACACCGCTTCCGACATCCCCCTCGAAAGAGCCCCGTCGCGATTGGAAGTCTCGATGCATGAACAGTTAAGGCGCTGTGAATTTTTTTCTGGTCGTCTGCAAATCGGAGCCGCAGACCCGCCCGCCGCTGCTTGCGAATCACCGCTGTCGTATCGTAGCCTCGCCGACGACCAGCCAATCGCGGGAGATTGAAATCCAATGCAGGCGCAACCGACGGCGACAGAACTCGTCGAGCAGTGTGAGAACGCCATGGCGCACGCCTGGATGGTGCGCACGTTCGTCAAACACAGCGAAGAGGTCGAAGATTTTCCCGGCCTGATGCCGATCGCCCGCACAGTGTTCGACACCGCCCGCGCGCTCGAAACCCGCGTCGACGATCCGCCGGCCTACTTCAGGATGCTGCAGAAAAAACTCGGCAAGCTGCGGCAGGCCAGCGAGCAATTCGCCGTCGATGCTCCCGAAGCTTCAACCCACATGAACTTCGTACAGGCGGTCGCTTCGATACGCGCCGCCGTCGCCGAACTCGAGACCCGACTCGCCCAATGGCAGGAACTGTCGGCGGCCGGCGGTGATGCGCTCGGAAAATGAAGCCGCTCAGCGCCGCAGTCCAGGTTGCGGCACATTCGCTTGCGGGCGAATCTCAACTTCGTAGGCAGCCTCATCCCCGAACGAGGCCTGCCTGAGTGCTTGAGTTCGACCGCCCGTGGGCGGAAGAAACAGCCGGCGAATCTGTTCGTCGGTCAGTGCGAAGGAGTGTTCTTCGCTGGACCTGGAGATCTCCTTCGCCCCTTCGACGTAATCCAGCCACTCGCGTGCAACGCTCAACGAACCATCCGACTCCAACGCTTTGCGGAACTCCGCCGCAGCCGCGATTGTCCGCCCCTCTTCGTGCAGGAGCACGCCCAGGTTGTAATGTGCGCGGGCCGCACCCACTGTCGCCTCGAAGTTCTCATAGGCAGACTCGAAGTCTCCGCAACGGGCGCAGGCAACGCCCAGTTCGTATCGCAGTGAGAGGTCGTCAGGACTCAGCCGCACCGCGGCCTGCAGCATCCGCCGCGCTTCGGCCCAGTTCTCACGATCGGCGTGCACCTGGGCGAAGGCGCGCAACACCTCAGGATCCTCCAGCTTCTCATGGAGCATCCACATCAACCGCTCCTCCGGATTCGCCCACGCAACAGCAGGCGGAATCTGCAGCGACCGCTCCCGGCGCGGCCGCAGTTCATCGGAAGGGGCGGCGGGCCAGTTGACCTCTCTCGCCGCCATCTCCATCGCCGCCGGCCTTCTTGTCCGGCTGGAAACGTCCGGCAGAGTCTGCGGCGGCGTGTGCGACCCATCGCGATCGAGTTCACCGCCGGGCGGAAGCGGGATCTCCAGCGTCTCCGCCGCCGGGTTCGATCGCGGAGCAGGAGCGTCGAAAGGAAGATAGGGCGAAAACCCATTCGGCCGCGCGTCCTGCGAGTGATCGAGTGAGGTCGGCGTCTGCGGGGATGTGAGACTGTCCGTGACCACGCGGCAGAGCGGCAACCGGCTTTGCAGCCGCGCGACGCCCTCCGCGCTGACGCGCGTCGCCTTCAGGTTGATCGCTTCCAGCCGGGCACATTCCGCCAGGACGTCGAGCCCCTCGTCGGTGACATCCGTATTGCCCAGAGTCAGAAATCGGAGTTCGGTCAGTCGCGTCAAGTGCGGCAACCCGGCGTCAGTGACCTGCGTTCCGGTCAGGCCGAGAAACTCGAGGTTTTCCAGTTCGGCCACGTGCTCCAGCCCGGCGTCGCCGACGTTCGTCTCACGGAGATTCAGCTCCGTCAACCCCGGAAACGCCGCAAGATCCGGAAGATCGGCGTCGCTCATCTCAGTGCGCACCGCATCAAATCCGACGACCTCCCCCGAGTCCGACTCAATCAGCCTTCCCCCGATCTGAGCCAGTCGAGCCGCCGCCTCCTCGCGGCTCGGAGCCGCCGGTTCGTCTTCCGAATCGGCCTCGGATGCCGGAGATGACGGAGGCGCCGTCTCGCCGAAGTACGCGGATGAATCAGGGGTCGGCGGGGTAAGTGACGCCGTATTCGGTCCGAACCGATCCAAATGAAAGCGGTACGACTTTTTTGGTGCGCACTCGGTCCCGTCATTCCGCAGCCCGTGGCAACCCGCCAGGCCGGCGACCAGCGAAATCGCCATCAACGGTGCAATCAGTTGTTTTCCCAGCATCTCCACATCCATTTGGAAGTGGCGCGTCCGGGGGAGTTCCGTTCCCTCGCACACACAGAGAAAACCCGCAAGTCCCTGCGGGACAATAAATTGTGAAGTCCTGTCTGCCTGCGAACGTCCCACGTCCGCAGCGCAGCAGCAACGTGCAACGCATTCGATCGGCACATTTCCGAGAATCGGTTCCAAACGTGTCGCTCGGTGATTCGTTCCCACGCAAATCATCGCACCCGGCTGCCCGGCGGAAGAGTTCTGCCGGAGATAACGCCAGTAACGCTGCTCCCGAACGCGCCTGTTGGCCCCAGGATTCCGGTTGCACCGATCGAACCGGCGAACACCCATCGCGGAACATGGAATTCCTTTCCCCGTAAGTCGTTCGAGAGAAGTAGAGTTTCCCGATTTCAACCTCTCCCCATGCCGAGGACGGTCCGTTGACCCCGACAACCCGCACCGCCGTCATCATCGCACTCCTTCTGACGACCGCTATCGACCCGGGCGTCGCGACGGCCGAGCAACCCGCCCAACAGCCTGCCTTCTCGCTGAGCGAACAGGTCTCGCGCGGAGCAGTGGTGGGACGCGTCTCACCCACCGGCGGCAACAGCGGCGGCGGCGAATGGACGCAGTTTGAAATCGTCGGAGGCAACGAAGCCGGCGCGTTCGCCATCGACTCAGATACAGGCGACCTCACGGTGGCAAATCCGGCGGCGATCGACTTCGAGCAGCGCTCCGTGTTCTCGTTGTCTGTCCGGGCGCGGCTGGTCGTCGAGGGTGACGCGGCCCTGCGCTCCTTCGCCGCGGACCTGCTCTCTTCCGGAGCGGACGGAGACGTCGTGGGCGAATTCCTCGCCCGCACGACGACGCAGTCGGTGCCAATTCATGTCACCGACGCCAACGAAAGTCCGCAGTTGCCGGCGCAGAGCCTGACTCTGGTTGCCGGCGGCCAGGCCGCCAGCTCAGAGATCGCGAAGCTGAACGTCATCGACCCCGACGCCGACGATCATCACGTCTTCTCGATCATCAGCGGCGATGAGCAAGGGCTGATCGCGCTCGATCCCGAAACCGGGGCAGTCTCCATCAATTCACAGAACGATTTCGGCCCGGGCCGCCACGTGATTCCTCTCACGGTAAGAGTCGTCGATCGTGCCGGGCTCTCCGATGCCACAACGGTCAATATCCGCGTCGTCCAACTCCCCGTTCCCTCGACCACCCCGCCCGATCTACAGATCGCCGATGAAACGACCCCTGCGCAGAACGACAAACCCGCTCCGATTGACGAAGAGTCGCCTGCGACGGCCGCGCTCGACGCTCAGCCGGTCGCACAGTCGAAGCCCGAACAGTCAAGCGACCCAACGCCCGCACCGGTGACGTCGAACGCCGCACAGGAGAAACCGACGGCCACGGAACTTGCAGATCGCCCACGGCAGGCCAATGAGGTCTCGCTCCTGCCGGCGGAGCAGATCGAGGCCGCCTCGAATGTCGCAACCGCGCCGGGCAACGCAACGGCATGGCTCCGGTTTGCTCCGTTCCTGCTGGTCTGCCTGGGGTTGCTCGCCGTCGTGATCTATCTCCAGGTGCGACGCAAGCGAACCCGCGCGAACTGGAATGCGCTCGCGACCGGCGTCGCGACCATCCAGCAGCCGGATTCCGATGCCGAAACGATGCCGCAGCAGACCGTCGACTCGCGATCGACGGAAACGGTTCCGCCGCAGCGGCCCTCCACGCCCCTGCAGTTCCCCACGCCGGAGCAACTGGCGGCTGAGGACAAATCGAGTTCTGCGCAGCCCGCCGAAAACGAGCACCGGGAAGCCGCACCGGACGATTCCGACTCCCACGTCAGCGAAGTGGAAAGCGCCGCTCCGGAGACCGAATCGGAGGAAATCGCAGCGCACGACCTCGCCACCCACGATCAGATGAATCAGGTCAGCGCATTGATCGAAGGCTCACCCGCCGACGAAACTCGGTGGACCGAACCGCCCAGCCACGCCGAGACGCTCGCAGACAGCGACGAGCCCGCATCCAGCGAACGGGAGACTGAACCCGAAACTGTCGCCGAGGACGTCTTTGAAGTCGATGCGGAGTCAACCACGGACGTTGTCGAGGACGTTTCAGACAGTCACGAAACTGAGTCTCATGAATTGCCGGCGGACCCGCTTGAAGTCGCCGCTGTGCAGGAGGCCGAGGAGGCTCTCGCAGACAGCGATTCCCCGCTCGGAGACGACCCGCGCCTCGATTCGCTCCGCAAAGAACTCTCGGACCTGTTCGGCGTCTCGGTGGACGAACTCAAGCAGCGTTCCGGTCGGACCGCGGCGAGCGAACCGGAGTCCTCGATGGAGGATGATGCGACGGCTTTGGCTGAGGAAACGGACACCACAGATGCCGACGTCGAACACGACTCGTCTTCCGGACTCCTCTCGGAAAATGAATCGGAAACCGATGTCCCCGAAGAGGAAACACTCGCAGCAGAGACCGACCCGATCGAGGATGAACCGTGCGACTCGGCGCCGTCGATGGGTCTGTCAACAAGCCGGTTCCTCGAACAGTTCAAAGCGTCACAGAACGTCGCAACCGCCACGCAGGCAGTCGCAACGACCGCAGCGTCGAGCACCACAACGCAAACAATATCGGAAGAACCTGTCGGAGAAGCAGAACTGTCCGACGAACCGGAGAGCCAGATCGCTCAAGCCGAACCAACGCAGCCCGTCGCACAGACCAGCGTCAGCCGTGTGAACAAGTCAGCCGTGCGGCAGGAGATCACCAGTCTGCGTGATCTCGCGAACCAACACGCCCGCGGCATTCTGGCCAAGCACGAAAAGAAGAACAAGATTCGGGACCGACTGTTTCTTTCCGGAATTCTGACGGGCGTATTGTGCGTGGCCGGCATGTCCCTGCTGGCGTCGGCCGTCGGCGGAACCGGACAGTGGGTGGGGTGGGGCATGCTGGCCTGCGGCGCCGTCGTGTTCGCCATGTGCGTTTACACATTCCAACGTCTCACAGACAACGACCAGTCTGCCGTCGCCCACGCCGAATCAAACACAGACGCCCCGAGTCACGCAACCGCCGAAGCCGACGCCAACGCCGCAACCACAGCCGACCAGCCCTCATCAGAAACGTCACCCCACAACGAGCCAACGCCGACCCCAGCGACCGCTCCGCACCAGAACGAACCAGTCCCCGCCGGATAGCCCGGATTATTCGTAGCGCACGCTGCCAGCGTGCGTCACCGTTGTCCTGACATCGGGGTGTAATCCGTTCGAAAAGCGCGGCGCTCTGGGCAACTCTTCGATAACCTGATGGTTCGCAACCCATTATGTTGAACCGGACCATCGTCATGAATAATCCGGGATAGAGCCCACCCCATCTCAGGATCCCGGGTGGCCCAGCCGTCACACGGCTTGCCGTTTCGCCCCGATGAACCCTGCTGCTGGACCAACCGCGGACCGCCTCAGTCGCGTAGTCCGCGACCGGTGAGATCGAGAAAAAGCCGCTCCAGGTTGGCCGACCGGGTCGCGACCGACGCGACCGGGATCTGCTCTTCCACCAGAATCTGCAGCACGTGCGTCAGCCGCTCGGCGACATTGAGCTCACTCTCTCCGCCCCCCGTCTCAATCAGGATGCGCTCCTCGCCCCCCTCGTCGACGCATCGGCCGTATTCCGCAACGCGCGATTTTGCCTTCCCAATTGCCGCTGCCGGAACGACGTCGATCCGGCTTTCCACTCGATTGAGCAGTCCTTCGATCGTATCGCACGCCAGCACGCGGCCGTGGTCCAGGATGGCCGCGCGGTGGCAGATCGCCTCCACCTCCTCCATGTAGTGGCTGGCGTAAATCACCGACATCCCACCGGCCGCCACGTCTCGCACACAGTCCATCAGATGAGCGCGGGACTGCGGATCGACGCCGACCGTCGGTTCATCCAGAATCAGCAGCTTCGGGTGATGCAGCAGCGCCGCCGCAAAATTCAGCCGCCGCTTCATCCCGCCCGAGAGCGTCCGCGCGAGCGAGACGCTGCGATCAGTGAGTCCGACCCGGTCCAGCGCCGCATCGACCCGCCCTCGCAACTCGTCGCCTGAGAGCCGGTAGAGCGAGCCGAAGAACTTGAGATTCTCGGCCACCGTCAGGTCGGGATAGACGGCCAGGTCCTGCGGAACGAATCCCAGCAGATACCGCGAATCGCCGCCTCGCTCGGCAGACTCAGCTGCATCAAACCGGATTTCGCCTCCGTCAGGGTGCAGCAGTCCGGCGATCATCGACATCGTCGTCGACTTGCCCGCTCCGTTCGGTCCCAGCAAACCGAAGACTTCGCCCCCCTCGACAGTGAAACTCACGTCATGGACCGCCGGCGTGCCGTTGTACGACTTCTGCAGATGTTCGACCGTAAGCAATGGCATCGAGGCAGGATTGGCGCGTCTGTAGCGGCAGCGGTTTGAGCCCGAGCGTCGCATGCTAGCCATTCGCGCCGCCGGCCCCAAGTCACATGGTTCCTTTCGGAGTGGCCGACTCGCCGCGACTCTGCTTCAAGCACCGTCCGCTGGATCGCTGAACGGGCTTTCGTTTTACTGTAGTCCTTCCAGGGGGCATCAGGCGCTCGGAGAATGCCATGCAGGACGAAACACGGATCACAACCGTTCGGGCGCGTCAGGTGCTGGACAGCCGCGGGAAACCGACTGTGGAGGTCGAAGTAACCTGCGGCGAGGCCCACGGCCGCGCGATCGCGCCCAGCGGCGCCAGCACGGGACGGTTTGAAGCCTGCGAATTACGCGACGGCGACAATCAGCGCTACGCCGGACAGGGCGTGCTCCAGGCCGTGGCGAACGTCAACAACGTTCTCGCGCCGGCCGTCATCGGACTCGATGCCCGCGACCAGCGAAGTCTCGACCAGCGACTGATCGAAACCGACGGCACCGACGATAAGTCCCGGCTTGGCGCGAACGCAATCCTCGGTGTCTCGCTGGCGGCCGCACACGCCGCCGCCGCTGCGCAACGAATGCCGCTCGTCAGACACCTGAACCGCCTCTGGGGACAATTGGTCGACAGCGAAAGCGCAGCCGGGGCGGACGACATGTGTCAGATGTCGATGCCGCTGCCGATGGTCAACATGATCTCCGGAGGTCTGCACGCAGGAGGTCAACTCGATTTTCAGGACTACTTGATCATTCCCGTCGGCGCGGCTTCGTACTCCGAGGCCCTGGAGTGGATCGTCGACGTCTACCGAAAACTGGGAAGCCTGCTGCGAGACGCCGGTCACGAGGGCTATCTCGTCGGCGACGAGGGAGGTTACGGCCCGAAACTGCCCGACAACGAATCGGCCCTCTCCTTCGTGGTCCAGGCAATTGAATGCGCCGGTCGGGAAGCCGGCGACGACATCGCCATCGGTCTCGACGTCGCCTCGACGCACTTCTTCCGCGACGGTGCCTATTACCTCAAATCAGAATCCGGCGCGAACCTCTCCGCAGCCGAGTTGACACAGCGGTTCGTCGAATGGGCGAACAGATATCCAATCGTCAGCATCGAGGACGGACTGGCGGAGGACGACTGGGACGGGTGGAAGACGCTGACCGAGGCGCTCGGCGACCGGCTGCAACTGTTGGGCGACGACCTGTTCACCACAAACGTCACCCGCATCGAGGAGGGAATCCGCCGCGGCGTCGCAAACAGCGTGCTGATCAAGCTGAACCAGGTCGGCTCGCTCTGGGAGACGCTGCAGGCGATCTACCTCAGCCGGCAGGCCGGTTATCGTCCCGTCGTCTCGGCCCGTAGCGGCGAGACCGAGGACGCCACAATTGCCGATCTCGCCGTGGCCACCGCCGCCGGCCAGATCAAGATCGGATCAATCGCCCGCAGCGAACGGCTCGCCAAGTACAACCAACTCCTCCGCCTGGAAGACCAACTCGGCAATGAAGCCCCCTTCGCCGGCGGCGACATCGTACGCCCAGCCCAGCGGCCGACGTGAGTCGGCCGTCACGTTCGTTCGCCCCTTGAAGCAACAACTCCGTCAAGACTTCTCCGCGGCCCTTTGCCTCTCCGCGCCTTTGCGTTGTGAACCGGACGCCGCAAAACGCGTCTCGCAACCAACCACGGTCTCCCCGGCGCCCCCCAGATTCCTGTGAGAAATCAACTCAGCAACGATGCTCACCGCAATCTCCGGGACCGTCTGCGACCCGATGTCGAAGCCGATGGGTGCGTGGACGCGCTCCAGCACCTCGTCGCTGATTCCGCTCCGGCGGAGGTCGTCGAAGATGAGCCGGATCTTCCGCTTGCTGCCGATCATCCCGATGTACCGTGCCGGCCGTTCGGCCAGATGGAGCAGGGCGGTCTCATCGTGATTGTGCCCCCGCGTGACAATGATGCAGAAGGTATCCGGAGTGACGTCGATTTCGGTGAGAACATCCTCCATGTTCCCGCAGATCAGCTTCTCCGCCTGCGGAAAACGGTCCGGGTTACAGTACTCCTCCCGGTCGTCGACGATCCAGACGTCGAAGTCCACCTGACGGGCCAGTTCCGCCACGCTTGCGCCGACGTGTCCGCCGCCGACGATGATCAGCCGGCAGCGCGGCAGATGAGGCAGGTACGACACGCCCGCATCGACGTAGGGACGCGGGCGTTCGACCAGCGGCCGCAGATGGCTGAGAACGGCATCCAGCCCGCCACCGTCGCCTCGCACCGCCAGCGGCGTGCCCGACTCGTCGAGCAGAACGCATGTGGCGTCGGCCAGCCCGGCCCGCTCGGCATCGATCACAACCGCCTGCGTTGCGCCCCGCGCGCCCTGCAGCAGCCGATCAAGTTCCTCGTAGTACGTGACGTCGTCGCCGGGCCGGATCGGATCGACCAGCATCAGCATGCGTCCGCCGCAGATCAGGCCGTCATCCCAACCGTAGTCGTGGTCGAGTTGAAAGCTGAGAAGCTGCGGCCGCCCGTCGGCGAGCAACTCCAGCGCCCGTCGCTTCACTTCGGCCTCCACGCATCCGCCCCCGAGCGTCCCCGCTTGCGAACCGTCGGGGAACACCAGCATCGCGGCCCCCGCTTTCTGCGGAGTGCTGCCGCGGGTTTCGACCAGCGCCGTATAGGCCACCGGCCCGCCCTCGCGGTGGGCTTTCAGCAGTTTCTCGATCAATGTTCGCATTTCATGTTGGCCGGACATCGGTCAGCGGTGCAGATTCAGGCAGTCCCCCGATTGTAGGGCGGCCGATGCCTTTCTCAAGTTGCGGTTCGAGCAACGCTCACAGCGTCCTCCGCTGCGAGTGAGGAGTTCGACGAATGGTCGATGCCATCGGCCCGTTCGCGGCGTGATTTCAGTATCGCACCAATCCGCAGCACCACGCCCGAGATCAGCAATTGCACCGCCGGAAAGTCCACCAGACAAGCGAGCGAAAAGAAATACCGCTGCACGACGTATTCCCGCGCCCGCTCAGAGGCCGGAGTCCACCAGGCGAAATACTGCCAGACACCGACACCGATCACGCCGCCGAAACCTAGCGCAAGAGCAGCCACTGCGATGATGCGTATCTTCGAGGACGGCAGGTATCCGATCATCAGGCCGGTGATTGGCGCCAAAACCAGCAGCCAGGCGGCGTGGCACGCGGCAAGCGCTTCGGCGGGAGGCCCGCATCCCCACGGACCGCAAACCACATGGCTCCAACTGGTCTGTGCATAATGCACCTGCAGCACGCCCAGCATTGCCGCACCCCAGGCAATCGCTCCTGCAACGCGTTTCAGAGTCGATCCACTCATTCCGTAGGCCTCGACCTTCGGCCGCGACCAGCGACCGTCGTGTGAACTGTGATTCCAGTCTACGCGACCCACCGCCCTCGAGGAAAACCGAAACCTCGTGTCAGGACAATTGGCAAGCGGTTTCGTCCATCGGGCCGACGGTGGAATTTCCGCCGCCGATTGTTCATGGTGGTCGATCAATACGCAAAATCCCGGAGAACGTCGTCGACCATGCCGAATCCCTTCCGCGTTGCGTTTCTTGGTGTCGACAACCCGCACGGTCATGGATGGCGGGAGTTGCTGCGGCATCTGGACGGCGAGATCGAAATTGTCGCGCTGATGCCGGGCTTCGGCGGCGGCGCCACGAGCCTGGAGGAGCGGCTGGCGTCGTCGCCTCGATTCGATAGCGTCGAAGCGCTTCTGCAGGGGGCCGACTTCGACGGTGCGGTCGTCTGCCTCCCGAACGACGCCGGGCCGCAGGCGA
This sequence comes from Planctomycetota bacterium, assembly GCA_003388505.1. GTDB lineage: Bacteria > Planctomycetota > Planctomycetia > Planctomycetales > Planctomycetaceae > MB-PLM-1. Next base: position 196,036 of record QQVO01000015.1, on the reverse strand, counting down.
TCACGGCGCTGGCAGCCGGCGGCAAGCACGTGCTGGCGGAAAAGCCGGTGGCCGGCTCCGCGGACGACTTCCGGCCCGCCGCAAAGGCGTTGCGCAACGCGGGCGTCGCCTTTCAGGCCGGTTACATGTGGCGCTACGACGAGTGCGCGACGCGGCTTCGCGAAATGGTCGCGGACGGCCGTTTCGGGCGGCTGATCAGCACGGAGATCAACTTCGTCACCAGCGACGTGAAACGCCGCGACCCGGAGCACTACCTGTTCGACGCCGACGTCAGCAAAGGCGGTTTCTTCAACTGGCTGGCCTGTCATCAGCTCGATCTGGTGTTCTACATCCTCGGCCGGCCGGTGGTCGGCGTCACGGCGCGGGTGGGCCGGTTCGGTCCCGTCGAATGCGACGTTGAGGACGGCGGCGCGGTGATTCTCGATCTGGAGGACGGCAGCCTGGTCACCTTCGTCGGCGGATACTGGCTGCCCCGCTGGGCCGGCGAATCGACCTGGGCGACCCGGGGGCATCAACGCTGGGTGAACTGGAACCCGGGCGGGCGGGGAACGTCCGGCGTCCTCGAAATTCACGGTCCGATGCCGCAGTGGATCGCGATGGAGGAAACCGTGACCACCGAACCGGACGACACGCCCGGCTACGGAGGAGCGCGAGGCGCGGCGTTGGTGCGCGACTGGATCGACGCCGCCCGCTCCGGAGGCCGGGACTGCCGCAGCACCCCTGAATCAGTGCTGGCGACGCTGGAATTGATCGACACGATCTACGAAGCCTCGCGGGCGGAGCGGCGGGTCGAACGGCGGATCGGCGCGGTGTGACGTCCGGCTGCGCGGCGTGCTCAGGTCCGGCGGAAAGCCAGGATCGTGAGATCATCCGGCTTCGAGGGACGGCTGTCGGCTGACGGGTTTCGCATGCGGTCGTCCACAGCGCTCGCCAACCGCTGGACTCGCTTCGCGAGCCGGCCGCAACGAATCATCTCGACGATTTCGGCTTCGGTCATGTTGTCGGCGAGGCCGTCACTGGCCAACAGCAGAGTGTCTCGCGCAGCCATCGTGACGGTCGGTCCGACTTCAATCCGCATCGCCTCCGTCCCGACGATGTTCGACACGACGTGCCGCTCCTCGTGGTTGAGCGCTTCATGTTCGTCGATCACGCCGGCTTCCAGCGCGTGACCGACCGGGGAGTGCGGAATCGTCTGCAGCTTGACCTTTCCGCGCTGTCCCACGAGCAGGATCGTCGAGTCCCCGACGTGATAGGGCCGAATCTGGTCTCCGTTGATCTCGACGACGGCGAGCGTCGTGGCGGCGCCGATGCCGAGTTCGAGGATCGAGCGGTTGGCGCGCTCCACGCCGTCCAGAATCGCGCCCCGCGAGTCGGGCCGGGCCTCCGGAGACTCAGCGACGGCGTCGCAGATGGCCTCGACGGCAATGGCCGAGGCCTGCTGTCCGGCGCGGGCGCCGCCGACGCCGTCCGCGACGACGAGCACGCCGGAGTCCGGCGCGATCGAGATGACGGCGGAACTGTCCTCGTTGGGAGACTCCTTGACCGGCGAACGGCGGGTGAAGGCGGCCACTGCCCCGCCCGCCAGCGACAGCCGGGCTGGTTCGGTCATGTCGTGAGCGAGAAACAGGTGGGCGTCGGCATCCGGGGCCATGACGTCAGCGCTTTGATCGGCGAATTCGTTTCGCGTGGCGGAGCGACTTCAGTTTCAGCTTCTGGAACGCGGCCAGCATCTGATCGGCGTCGCGGAACCGCTTGCGGGGATTCGGCTCCACCGCCCGCTTCAGGAGAGCGACCAGTTCGGGGTGAGCCTTGCTCCTCAGGCGGCGGTAGCCGGCCGGCGGCCACTCGAACGGCCATTCGGGCCAGTGTCCGGAGAGCATACGATACATGATCAGCCCGATCGAGAAGACGTCGGAGCGGAGGGACGGCTTCCCCATCGCCTGCTCGGGGGCCATGAACCCGACCGTGCCGGTGCCCGAACCGCGAATCGTCTTCTGCGCCACCTTGGCGATGCCGAAGTCGGCGAGGCGGATCTGGCCGTCGGGAAAAAGAATCACGTTCTCCGGCTTGATGTCGCAGTGAATGATCCGGTGACGGTGGGCGTAGGCGACCGCTTCGAGGATCTGCTCGCTGATGTCCAGGGCCTGTTCAAAGGACATCCGGCTGCGCAGCCGGTCGTCGAGGGTCCGCTCGCCCAGGGGGAGGACGATCACCAGCCGATTGTCGATGATGCTGGCGTCCTTGATGGGCAGGATATGCTCGTGCTCCAGCCGCGACGTGGTCCGGACTTCCTTGCGGAAGTCCTCGAGGACTTCATCGGTGACGTGCGCGTCGTGCGGAACCTTGAGGGCGACCCGGATGCCCTGAATCGTGTCCATCGCCTGGTAGACGGAAGCGAAACCTCCCTCTCCCAACCGCGATTCAATGCGGTACTTTCCGAGTCGTTGGCGTGCTCTGAGTCCGTTTGTCATCACCCGTGCAGTCGCGATCATCAGCCCGCGTTGCCCTCCTGTTCCCCCTGACCGGACCTTGGTTTCCCGGTCGAGCCTGCGTCGGTGCAGAAATCCCGCGAGATGCGCGATTCAGATTCTCATGCAGATCGGGTCGCGTCAATGATCGGCTTGAGGGGAAATCGCTGCGAGCGGCAGATGTTGCCCAACCGCCCCGACCGGACGGCGGCCCGAGGGAACAACTCTCCGAAGCTTCGATCTCCCGTGCACGGTCGCCGCGGTCATTGAAGAATCGCGGGACTCTGATCAGAATCGGATGAGAGGCCTTTCCTGATTCTGGTTGACTGCAACAATCCCGCAGGCGGGACACGGCGGCGAACGCGATACATAGCGATCCACGATGCAACTGCAACTCCTGAAGTCGAAACTGCACATGGCGACCGTGACGGCGGCCGATCTGCATTACCACGGCAGCGTCGGAATCTCGGCCGATCTGATGGAGACGGTCGGGTTGCTGCCGTACGAAAAAGTGCTGATCGGCAACTGTTCCACCGGACAGCGGGGCGAGACCTACGTGATCCGCAAGGAGGCCGGGAGCGGAGAGATCCAGATGAACGGCGCGATGGCGCGGCTGGCCGCGGCCGGCGACCGGCTGATCATTCTGGCATTCGCCGCACTCACGCCGGAGGAGGCGGGCGAGCACCACCCCCGAATCGCCGTGCTGGACGAGCGGAACCGGGTGGTGGAGCAGTGGGAGGGGTGAGGGCCGCGGCGGAAACTCAGGACCATGGACGATCGGACGCATCGGCCGGCTGACGCCGGCCGCTCGCCGTTTGAGGGTTGAGCAATGAGAAAACGGACGCACCGGATGGCGGTGCGTCCGTTTTCGATACCCCCAAGGGGATTTGAACCCCTGTCTCAGGACTGAGAATCCTGCATCCTGGGCCACTAGACGATGGGGGCGGGACGGGGCGATTATTGGCCCGCGCGCGGGGCGTGTCAACGGAGGGGGAGAGATGATGGATCGTGGGCGAGAGTCGAGAGTCGAGGCACGAGAGTCGAGGGCTGTCGTTTACACACATCTCTCGATTCCCGATTGAGTGGCTCTCCCAGAGATTCGAATGGAACGCGGATGACCACGGATTGGACCGATTTTCGCTGATTGCTTTCTTGCGTGTCGACGACATGCGCTCCTGAATCAATGCGGCCTCGGCGCTGCCGCCTCTTGAGGAAGACCCTGCGAAATCCGTGCTGATCCGCCAAATCTGCAAAAATCTGTGTGCTGTTCGAGAATCCCCTGGGCCCGGTTTCTCGGGGCCGGGCCGCAGCCGAGTTGTGTGTAACTGACAGGGGTCGAGGGGTGCGCGGGGGGAGTTGGTGGAGGCGTTCGGTTTTCGGGGAGCCGGGGGAGGCTGTTTGGGGTCCGGCGGCCGGCGTAAAGAGTTGAGCGGCATTCTTTTCGAGGGACTTGAGCAACTCTTTAAGTCTTTGGAAAAAAAGTGCGTCCGGAAGCGGGGGCGATGCGTGTCTGAACATGCGCGGACTCGGCGCGATGATTGCGGCGGGCGGGCAGGATGCGGTGTGTTGCGCGGTTGGATCATGGTGGATGGCTGATGGTCGATGGCTGATGGCAGTTGGCAGTTGGCAGTTGGCAGATGGCAGCCTCAGACAAGCGCGGGGGGTTGCGCCGGCGGGCGGCGGGCGGCGGGGGACCACTTGTGGCAGGGCCGCACCGGTTCGGTGAATCGGTGATACCCTGCGAACATGTGAACCGACCCGACATGCGTCAGTCGAGATCGAGATCAGGCGATGCACTCGGTGAGACGTCGAACCGCACTGGCAGAGCCGGCGGCACCCGGCGCGCACTCGATCGCTCTTGTCCGATCGCCCGATTCGTCAGAGAATCCGAGGAGACTCGGTGCTTTGTAGGTTCGTTGCACGTACGACGACGGACGGGCGGGCCAGTTGGGTTCACAAGTGCATAGCGAGAGATCGCGATGTGGCGGTGTCCTGGTTGCAATGAGACCATAGATGATGCGTTCAACGCGTGTTGGAAGTGTGGGACGTCTCACCGTGGTGACAGTGATTCAGGATTCAAACACGCCGACCTCCTGACAGCTTCGGAAACCAGCGAAGGAGAGGCGATTACTGCGGGATTCGTCGGGGGGCAGGCGAGTGATGCTGCTCCCGTTCCGGCGGCATCACTATCCCCTCGCATCGTGTTGACTGCCTTGATCCTGCTCGTCGGTGTGCTCGCCGTCGGATGGTACATCGAACGCCCGAGTACGTCCCAGGACTTTTTCGCGCGAGGTTCGAGATACCTCGCGCGTGATGAGCACCGCGCCGCGATCGAAGATTTCTCCGAGGCACTGCGGCGTTTGGACCACCGGGGGGATCCGTCAGACGGTGCGGCGATCTACTTTGCTCGCGCCGTCGCGTACAACAATACAGGGGAGTACGAAGACGCCGTCGAGGACGCCACCGAAGCTCTGAGGCGAACGCCCGAGACAGGTTCCGGTTTCTGCATGGTCGGAGACACTCCCATGTTGGGGTTCGAGCACGTTCTGATGATGCATGTTGTCCGGGCGAACGCGTACCTTGAACTGGACGACCCCTCGAAGGCCATTGACGATCTAAAAGCCGTGCTGAAACGACAGCCGGACCACTCGACTGCGCGGCGACTGCTCGCGATTGCCAAGAGAAAAGACGCGGGTGAAGTTTTCGAACCTGAGCCGGAGTGAGCAGGCGTGGTCAGCCCACCGGGGCGCTGCCGCCGTGTTCGACCACCCGGCGAACTCGCGTTGACCTGTGATTGACGGTTCGAGTCACCTTTCGATCGCCGCTGATTCTCCAAGTCAGCGGAACGGAATCACGTTAGGGCTGGACGGATGCTTGCTAGGGGCGCGTGGTGTTCGTTACCCGAGGGCTTTTGCAGAGCCTCCTGTGGCTGCGCCGCACGGGTTCAGCGAACCGGGGCCAAACTGCGTGGTTTTCGGGGCACTGGGAGACACACAAGGGAACGAAGGAAGGGAAGGGCGTTGGCTGCGACGGGATTTCTCGCGGAGTCGCAGAGACGCGGAGAGTTCGGTCGCGTTGCCGGGGGTGGGAGAATCGGGCAGAATTCGTTGGAGAGTTGGAGCGGGCGGCGGTCGATTTCGCGCGGGCGAAGGAGTTTGAGTAGCCGCCGCCTCCTCTCGAACGGCGACTCGTGGTATCTTCATTGTCCGGGACATACGGCGCATTGGTTGTGAACCACGAAGACACAAAGGGCACGAAGCCGACTGTCCCAGTCGGTTGGCGAACTTGCTCGCTCGAAATGTCAGGCCATCCGACAATCCGCCCGGTCCAGGCGATGCTGTTACTCCTGTTGGCAGCGCCGGTTGTCTTGGTTGGGCATTGTGCGTACCGATGGGAAGTCTTCGAGCGAGATGTTGAACCAATTTCATTCGATCAAGTCGAATGGGAATCAGCGACGGCGATCGAAGGCCATCGCACAGTTCGGAGTCGAATGGTCGAGGATCTTCTCGACGAATTCGACTTTCACGGTTGGTCACGCGCGTCGCTCATTGATCTCCTGGGGGAGCCTGACTGGGAGGCTGAAGACTCTGAATTCCTCTCCGGCTGGGATTGCGGGTACCTGATCGGGCTTGAACGCCACGGCGCCTTCTCATTGGACGACGAGTATCTTGTGTTTCGCTTCGACAGCGACGGCCGGGTTGCGGCGTACCGGATGATTGTCACGTGACGACGAAATGTGCAGCGCTCCGCTGTGGGTCGCGGCTGAACGGGGCGGATGAAACGGGACGAATTGCAATATTCGTTGAACATCTCTGAAATACGGGATTCCGTGCGGCTGGTTGCTGTGCGGTGGTTTCGCAAACCGTGTTGGGGAGCCTGTTTGATGAATCTTTGTTTGAGCCGGGTGATGTTGATTGGCGTCGCTACGGGATTTTTCTGCGGTTGTGGGCCGGCGGCGCCGGTGAATACGTCCAACCCGTCGGGTGAGGAAACGACCGCGGCGCGGCCGGTTTCGCTGGCGGCGCGGGAGCCTGGGCCTCGTGACGAAGACGCGCCGACCGAATTCACGACGACCGAGTCGGGACTGAAGTACCGCATCCTTCGCAAGGGGAGCGGGCCAAAGCCGCAGAGTCCCGATCAGGTGATCGTCAACTACAAGGGCTGGCTCGAGGATCCGGAGAAGCCGTTCGACCAGTCGTACGGCAAGAATCCGTTCGACTTCCGACTGGTTCCGATCGGACAGCAGGGCCAGGTGATCGACGGCTGGAATGAGGGGGTGACTTATGTGAAAGAAGGGGGAATGATCGAGCTCGAGATCCCGAGCGAACTGGGCTACGGGGAAGGCGGGTTTCCTCCGGTGATTCCTCCGAATGCAACGCTGCACTTTATTGTTGAGGTTTTGGAGGTGAAGTAGTGTGTGGCTGTTGGCGGTCACCGTTACATGTTGGAACGGACGGGCGGAGGCAGTGATGCGAAATTGGTCGCCGAACAACGCGGTTGTTCTGTTCATCATCGCCGGTCTGATCGCAGTCTACTTGGCGAGCTACCCGGTCTTTCTCCTCAATCATCCGATTTCGGAAACTGTCTATTGGCGGTCACCGATGTGGTATCGTCCAGCAGAATGGGTCATCGTGGATACACCGGCTCAGTCATGTCTGCTGGAGTGGTCGTCGCTGGTTGGATCACGCGGCCAAACAGAACTTCGATGCTTTTTTTTCGGCCAAGGGATCACTGATCCGCTCAACGAGATCGACATTCATATCTTGAGCGCTCAGCCCCAGGCCGGACCGGAATCGCATTGAATTGCAGGGCGGGACTGCAATTGGTGGAGGGTGAGGGAACTGCCATCGACGGCACGCGTGAACGTCGCGTTGGGGGCTGCCACCGTGCGGCGTCCGAAGCTTCACCACGAGCGCTCAACGAGAGGATGATTATGAAAACCGCTGCGGCCGTTGGGGGCTGGCTGACAGTCCTGGCGGGGCGGGTTTCTGCTGAGGAATTGCGGCCGATCGACATCGGGTCGCGGTTGCGCCGCTGACTACATTCGGCAGCGGGACTCTGCCGGGCACCGGCCTTGGCAGGATTCTCTCCGTTTACTGCTCAGCGATGTTGAGGCGGATGAGAGGGGTGCATGGGCCGGGGAGGCCTTTGCGCGTTTCGCTGGTCCAGGCGTTGGCGATCAACAGTTCGTAGGTGCGGCCGGCCGTGAAGGCGTCGGGCAGGGGGAGCGTGAGAACGCCTTTGCCGTTGCGGAAGGTGACGTTGACCGGTGCGCCGATTGAGCATTTGAAATGCGTGCCGGCGCGGTTGACCGACAGGCTGAGCGGTTTTTCAGGGGTCTGGCCGTCGGGGATAGCGAGGGGGATTTCGACCGTCGAGACGGGCGCGGCGGTGATTTCGGTGACCATCGGCTCGAGCGGCAGTCCCTGCGGAGGTGCGACGACGGTTCGCGATTTGACGCCGACCCGGAAGCGATTCGGTTCGCCCCAAGACAGGTGCGAGAGCGGCTGCGCGGTGCGGCTGTCCTCCTGGTCGTCCGCCACGGCGCGGCCGACGACGTGAAACTCGGCGATGGTTCCGACCGGGGCAGCGGCGGGAGCAGAGATTGTGAGAAACACCTTGTGCCCGAATGCGCCGCGGAAGGCGTGTTTGTAGTCGGCGGCAAAGGCAGTCGCGGTACCGCCGATCCAGCCTTCGGGCAAGCCTTCGATGGAGAGTGCCACGTCGGCGTCCAAACCGCCGAAACGATGGATCTCCACGACGAAGCCGGCGGTTGTGCCGGGGCCCCAGACCGGGACGGCATCGGGCCATTGATAGAGCTTGAAATCGGGTTCATCGGCGGCCAGTTCCAACCGGTACGCGGTGCGAGGGCCACTGGAACCGGACTGCTCGCTGACGCGGATGAAATGGGGACCGGCCTGCTTCGCCTCGTAGGAGAGGCCGCTGTCGAAGGGGACGAACTCGTGAACGACTTCGCTGAGAAGGAGTTGGTTGTCGTCATTGGCGGCGAGCAGCTTGCCATCGGCGTCGAAGAGTTCAAGCAACGTGTCAACGGGGGAGCGGAGGTGGCGCTGGGCGACGATATCGAGCGCGATCTTTTCGCCCTGGTCGAGATCAAGCCGGAACCAGTCCGCGTCTCCGACTTTCTCAAACCGTCCGTTGACGATGACCGGCCGGCTGCCGATCGCCAGTGCGTCCCCCTGTTCGCTTGGGGGGTCTTCCGGTGTGAGTTCATCGACGTCTGAAGGGAGGAACGGAAGGTCGGGTGCTGCGCCGTCGAGCGAGATGTACTGGACGGGCGAGGCGTCTGCGGCGACATCGATCTGTCTGGTCGTCCCGGGCGGCACGTTGGGGCCGGTGAAAGTGACTTCGAGCGAACTGCCGCGCGTTCCGCCGGGAGGAAAGAGGGCGGTGGGATAGGGGACCTCGCCGATGGTCAGCCGATAGACGAACTGCGGGAAGCCCTTGTAGCCCATTCCGCTGACTCGCACGGTGTAGGAGCCGTCCTGCGGGACGGTGAATTCGATGAGCGGGTCGTATCCGAGGGTATCACCGTCCTCCGCAACGACTGCTCCGGAGTCATCGAGCAGTTCCAGACTGGCGTCGCCGAACCCGGCGGTGTTGCGGTCGAAACCCATTGCGTCGAGCAGATGCGACTGCACGGCGACGACGAGGTTCTGGCCCTGGCGTGCTTCGAACCGAAAGCAGTCCTGGTCGAGCGTGGCTTCCACGCGGCCATTGACGACAACCGGGGTTTCGACGGTATCGGCCGCAGCGAGTTCGTTGTTTTTCGTCGATTCGATGTGCTCGGCCAGTGAGCCGACGAAGAACCAGCGGAAATTGGTGAGGCCGGTCGTGCCTCCCTTGACGCGGATCATCCGCCGACCGGGCGAGGCATCCGGGGCAATTGTGAGCGTGGCCCGTGCCTGTTCGGCGCTGAGTGATTCAAATTTCTCGACGATAATTCCGGGGGGACCGTCGATGAGCAATCCGTCGGCGCCTTCCAGTCCACCGTGGTTGCCGGTGAAGGTCACTTCGACGGTTGTTCCGCGCTGACCCCCAGCGGGGAAGACGCTTTGCAGCACCCCCTGTTGGTTGTCGACTTCCGCGAACGCGGTGTGAGCGAGCAGCGTGGTGAGCGACAGGGCGATGGTGAGGAAACGTCGCGGCATAGAAGTTCGATGGTCACGGGTCGCAGCCCGTGGGCTTTGGGGGCGGACTCGATCAGGCGAACATTTCGTTGATCGGGCGGCCGTTGTCGGTGGTGAGGATCGGGCGGCTGTCGACGTTGTGGTATTCCTTTGTGTGGTCGACGTGCAGCGTTTGAAAAATGGTGGCGGCAAGGTCGTGCGTGCTGTTGGTTGCGCCGACGACGTGCTCGCACTTGTCGCTGGTGCGGCCGTGGACGAATCCGTCCATTTTCAGTCCAGCCCCGCTGAAGCAGATGCTGTTGACCTTGGGATAGTGATCGCGTCCGGCGAGACCGTTGACCTTGGGCGTGCGGCCGAACTCTCCCATGCAGATGACGAGGGTGTTTTCCAGCCGTCCCCGGTCGTCGAGGTCTTCGAGAAGGGCGCTGTAGGCGACGTCGAGTTTGGGCAGCAGGGGGTCGCGAAGTTCGATGAAGTTCTTGTCGTGCGTGTCGTAACCGTTGAATTCGACCGTGACGAACCGTACTCCGGCTTCGACGAGCCGGCGGGCGAGCAAGGTCGCCTGTCCTTCGCGGTGGCGGCCGTACCGGTCGCGGAGCTGGTCTGATTCTTCGGCGAGCTGAAACGCTTTTTTGGCGGCAGGAGATGTGACGAGATCGAACGCCTGCTGATAGAACTGATTACGAGCGGCCACGTCGCCGGCACCCTGCTCGGTGAGACGATGGAACTCGTCCAATTGGTCGATCATCGACCTGCGGCGGGTAAGCCTGTCGGAGGAAATCCCTGAGGGCAGCGAGACGTCTTCAACGCGAAAATCGTCTCGGTTGGGATCGCCGGGGATTTTAAGCGGGTCGAGCGCCGATCCGAGATAACCGGCATGGTGATACTTGATGCCACCGCGGGAAAGCTGCACGAAGGGGGGCAGGTCGTTGCGCCATCCAAGTTGCTCGGCGACAACTGATCCGTAACAGGGATGGACGACGGACCCGACCGGCTGCGCGTTGACGTCGGGCACCTGCGGCCAGCCGGTGAGCATGAAGTGGCATGCTTCGGCGTGCTGCGAGCCGGTGTGTTCGATGGTCCGGCACTGGCCTATGCGGTGCATCTGGCGGGCGACTTGCGGCAGATGCTCGCAGACTGTCAGTCCGGGAACGCTGGTGCTGATCGGCTTGAACTCGCCGCGATACTCGACGGGAGCGGCCGGCTTCATGTCGAACGTATCAACGGTGCTGATGCCGCCGTCGCACCAGAGGAGGATGCAACTCAATTCGTCCTGCGCATCGCGCGCCACCGCACGGGAAGCAAGCGCCTCGGCAAGACCCAAACCGAAGAACGGCAGCGAGCCGACGCGCAGAAACGTGCGGCGTGAGAGGCCGTCACAGCGGCGGGACGGTTGCGGTTCGGAAAAACTGAGCATCGAAACTCCTCTCGCCTGTCGGCGGTCAAACTGTCGTCAGTGCTCCGTGTGTTGCAGTTCGCTTTGTCGCAAACCCGCAAGAGAGGTGGCTGGGGTCGACCAGAGGGAGCCCCCAGACGCGAACGCTGGGGGCTTCGCTGCGCTTCGACCCCAGGCTCCCTTTTTATCACAGCAGTCTTCCAACGAAACCTAATGTGCGAATGCGAAGGATGTCGAGTTCAGCAGGGCCCACAGGAGGTCTTCGTAACCTTCCTGCCGGGTATCCGCCTGCGTGACGAATGTGAGGGCGGCCTGTTGTTCTTCTTCGGTCGACGGCCGGGACCAGGTGACGAGGAAAAGTTGCTCAATGGCCTCGGCATCCGGAGTTTCCTGCTTGAGTAAGGTCTGGATGCGTCCTCCGGGGGCAGCAAGTTTCTTTTGAATCGCCTCGCTGTTCATCAGGTGCAGCGCCTGGATGAGATCGGGCTTGGAGGTGGTTGCGCACTCGCAGGGACTGCTGCGCGGCGAACGACCGAACGCCTCGAGAAAATACGATTGAATTCCGGGGTCGGGGAGAGCAATGGCGCGGGTTCCCCGGGGAAGGCCATTGAACTCTTCGGTGGCCCCGACGGCGAAATTGACGGCATCGAGCAGAACGGGAGCGGGCAACCGATGATAGCGGCGGTGTGTGTAGAACACGCCGTCGCGGTCGACATCGGCTTCGACGCGCGACGCCAACTGGTAGACATGGGACGTGCAGATCGTGCGGATGAGTTGTTTTACATCGCAACCACTGTCAATGAAGTCGGCGGCGAGGGCGTCCATCAGTTCCGGATGCGTGGGCGGATTGGTGGCGCGCAGGTCGTCGACCGGTTCGACCAGTCCGCGTCCCATCAGGTACGACCAGAAACGATTGACGAAATTGCGAGCGAACCACGGGTTTTCAGGATCGGTGATGCGATCGGCGAGAACGGTGCGCACGTCGCCCGCTTCGGTGGGATCGACCACTTGGCCGAAGAGCATCGGCTCCATGTTCATGGAGACGCGGCGTTCCCGGTTGGGCGTGGTGACCGGCCTGAGGAGTTTGGTCCCACCGTAACGGGCTCCGTCGCCGTTGTCCTTGATTTCGATGCGGGTGAAGAAGTTCGCGAGGCCGTAGTAGTCCGCCTGGCTCCACGTCTCGTACGGGTGGTGGTGGCATTCGGCGCACTGCATGCGGATGCCGAGGAAGAGTTGGGCGGTGGTTTCTCCGAGTTGGGCGGGGTCTTCATCGACGAAGTAGTAAGCCGTGGCGCCGTTGGAGAACAGGCTGCCCTTTGAGACGATGAGTTCGCGGGTGATGCGGTCGACCGGCCAGTTCTCGCGGACGGCGCGGCGGACCCAGTTCCAGAAGCTCCACATCCCCTTGTCGCCGACATAGCGGCGATGCACGCGCAAGAGGTCGGCCCAACGGTAGGACCAGTAATCGACGTACTCCGGCCGTTTGAGGAGTGTGTCGATCAACTGAGCGCGTTTGTCCGTCGCCGGGTCTGCGACAAAACTCCGGATCTCCTCGGGAGTCGGGAGCGTCCCGATGACGTCGAGATAGGCACGGCGGACGAACTCCTCGTCGCCGGCCGATTCGACCGGTCTGAGACCGACCTTTTCCCATTCGGCGGCGACATGTTCGTCGATGTAGTTATACGGCTCGAATACGAGCGGGTCGGCGGGGCGGGCGTAGGGGACGGTGACGTTGACCGCTCGCACCTGACCGAGGAACGAAACGGTGACGGTGGTTCGCCCGGGAGATCGGGCTTCGATCTGCCCTGCATCTGTCACTGCGGCGCACTGTTCGTCGCGCGCTTCGTACAGAGCCCAGCGGGTGACGTCGCGCTGCACCCCGTCGGACCAGCGGGCGTGAATCTGCAGGGCGACGTGTTCGTCCGGGTTGAGCGTGACATCGCGGGGCGAGACTTCGATGTCGGCGACATGCAATTCAAAGTCGGCGGCGGCGGGCGCGCCGTTTGCGATCCACGAACGCAGGATGCGGTACGACTCGGAGCCGGGCTGAAAGCGCTGACCTCCACCGTGCGGGACTTCGGCGAGCGGCTTCCGCAAGATGAGACTGCGATCGGGAGCCGCGGGGGAGACTCGTCGCTGACGGGACTCGCGCACAAGGGCCGAGTAGTCGAACTCCGCATCGAGACCGAACAGCGACAGTTGAAATCCGCCGCGTCCCTGGAATGAGCCGTGGCACTTCCCGCCGTTGCAACCCGACTTGACGAGCACCGGCATCACATCGCGCACGAAATCGGGCCGCGCTGCGGCGTCCTCGCTGCTTCCGGCCCGCACCGCCGTAGTCGGCGCCAGCAGGAGCAGAGCCAGATAGATCGATGTGGTCCGCAAACTCATTCGGCGGGATCTCTCAGGCGGGGGGCCGGCGGGAGGGGCGGAAATCGCACTGAATTTCCGCTGGCTTCATTATACCGGGGGAGATGGGCGGAGTGCAAAGGGAGGTTGGTTGCGATGCGATTTGCCGTGCGACGTTCGGCTTGCGAAGGGAGGTGGTGCACGAAACCGAACATGGAGACGCTCGGTAGCCGGGGAATGCACGACGCGAGACGGCGCGCGCGGAGTTGCATCTGGTCTCGCCGGGGATTGGGGATTCTGCTACCAAACACGCCCTCTTGATTGCCGGCGGGGTGAGAGGGCCGGCAGGTGGGGCGTGACTCTCCGTAACGCAATGGATTGCAAGGAGTTAAGGAAATGGAACTTCCGAGCCGTGCGCGCGGCGATGAGCTTCTGCCGCCGGGCGAGATGACCCGCATCCGTGAACGACTCCGCGCGATCTCTCAAAAACACGATCTGACGACGGTGATCGCGTGCGCGTTCGATCATCGCACCCGGATTCTGCCGTTCATCTATGCCGACCTGAAAATGGCGCCGGCGGGGGTGCGGGCGATCGGCTCGGCGCTGGTCGACTCGGGGTTCGAGAAGACGCGGATTGTGTTGCAGCAGTGGAACCGGAACTTCAGCCCGACCGAGATGCGGCTGGACGGCCGGATTCCCGACATCTTCATGGTGTCGAGCATGCACCTGCATTCGGACGAGTGCGACCGGCTGATCCAGGAAGCGTGCCGGATCGATCCGGACAAGCGGCCGCTCATCATCGCGGGCGGGCCGCGGATCATTTACGAACCGTGGCTCGTGTTCAGCGCTGACCCGGAGCATCCGTGGGGCGCCGATGTCGCCGTGACCGGGGAAGAGTACGTGGTGCTGCAACTGCTGGAGACGCTGCTGTCGGTGCGGGCGAGCGGGGAGTCGCTGCGGTCGGCGTTCATGCGGGCGCGTGACAGCGGGGCGCTGGACGAGATTCCCGGCCTGGTTTACAGCAAATCGAGCCGTGCCGACGGTCCGATTGAGGAACTTGTCGACACGGGCATCCAGCAGCTTCTCGGTGATCTCGACGAGTTGCCCAGGCCGGTGCTCGGCTATCAGTTGCTGGAACCGCCGAGCCAGGCCGGGACGCTGGGGCCAAAGGCGCTCGCGCCGCGGCAGGTCCGCAAGCATTGCCGGGTGTCGTCGATCGTGTTGACCATCGGCTGCAAATTCCGCTGCCAGTACTGTCCCATCCCGGCCTACAACCAGCGGACGCATCGCGTGAAGAGTGGCGAACGCATCGCCGACGAGATGGAGCAGATCAACAAGACGTACTCGATCAGCTACTTCTTCGGGACCGACGACAACTTCTTTAACGACACGAAGAAGACGCTCGACATTACCGAAGCGCTGGCGCGGCGGGTGACGACAGGCGAGCAGACGCTGAGCAAGATCCGGTGGGGGACGGAAGCCACAGTGCACGACACGATCCGGCTGAAGGAGCATCTGCCGGTGATTCGAAAGTCGGGGCTGTTCGCCATCTGGATGGGCGTGGAGGACCTGACGGCGACTCTGGTGAAGAAGGGGCAGAGCGAGAGCAAGACGCTGGAATCGTTCCGGCTGCTGCGGGAGAACGGGATCTTCCCGGTGCCGATGATGATGCACTGCGACGAGCAGCCGCTGATTTCGCGCAAGAGCAATTACGGTCTGATCAACCAACTCGGGACGCTGCGCAAGGCCGGGGCGCTCTATACGCAAGTGCTGATGCTGACGCCTTCATCCGGATCGAAGTGGTACGTCGACACGTATACGTCGGGACTGGCGTTCGATTCGGTCGACGGGGAGAAAATTCCGCCGTACAAGGTGGACGGCAACTACGTCGTGGCGTCGAAGCACCCGCGACCGTGGATCAAGCAGTTCTATCTGCTGGCGGGGTATACGTACTTCTTTAACCCATTGCGATTGCTGCTGGCGCTGGTGTGGTCGAAGTCGAGGATTCCGCACGTCGACGGGGAGTCCCGGCCGCAGCACAAAGTGCAGCACTACACCCGCTGGCAGAAGCTGAAGCGGCGGGCCTATCTCAAGCTGCGGGGCCACATCATCGATGCGGGCATCCAGTTGTTCGGCATGGGAGGTTTGATTCTCACGTATCGCCGGACGGCGGGTTGGGCGTTTCGCCTGATGCGGGGCCGGATTGTGCACTCGACCGCAGCGCCGGCCAGCCGGATTCCGATGCGGAACCCCAAGGGAGGCGCCGCAAGCCACGCCCTGCCGGGCACCCCGATCATCGGCCTGGGTGAGACAGAACCGGACGTGGAGTTGACGGAACTGGACGTTTCGGGGTTCAAGAAGGCGGCTTGAGTTGGTGTCGAAAGAGAGGGGCAGAGAGGACGGATCGGCGGGCTGACGCCGCGCCGCTCGCCTTGAGGCGACTGGAGACGTGTTGACCGCTGCGGCTGGTCGGCCGGATAATCTGGCAGTCGTCGAATTGTCATTCGATGGTTCCGCACCGCCGCTCTTGCGCACTGATCTCGCAGATGGTCAACGAGTTCCTTCTGGTGCAGTTTCCGGCCTGGGGGTCGGCGTTGGTGTTTGCTGCTGTGGGGGGGCTGCTGACGGTGCTGCTGACTCGCCGGGGGCTGGCGGCTTGTGACTTGCGGGATCAGGGGACGTCGCGGTATGCGGGGCTGGCGGGCGCCGTTCTGTGCGGACTGCTCGTGTGGCTGATGCTGGATCTGCGGTGTCAGCAAACGCCGGTGGTGCGGCCGAGCCCGGCGTGGATGTACTGGCGGGTCGGATCGCACGCGCTGCTCGTGGCGCTGATGACGGCGGCGACGGCGACCGACCTGCGGGATTATCTGATTCCGGACAACATCACGCTGACGGGCCTGCTGGCGGGCGTGCTGCTGGCGACTGTCTCAGGAGACCTGCAGGTGCAGCATCTGTGGATCGACTGGAACGCGGAGGTGACGGGACTACGGGGCGCGTATTTTCCCGAGTGGATTCGGGTTCATCCGCATTGGCACGGGCTGGCGTGGTCGCTGACCGGAGCGGCGGCGGGAGCGGGGGGCGTGTGGATTGTGCGAGGGGTCGCCTCGGCCGTGTTGGGGCGGGAGGCGATGGGGCTGGGCGACGTCACCCTGATGGGGATGATCGGCAGCTTTCTGGGATGGCAGCCGGTGGTGTTTGTGCTGCTGCTGGCCCCGCTGGTCGGTTTGCTGACGGGTCCGCTGCTGAGTCGGGCGATGGTGCGGCTGTCGAGTCGCGCGGCGGAAGAGGGGAAGGATGCGTCTCCGCGGCCGTACGTGCCGTTCGGTCCGTTTCTGTGTCTGGCGGCTTACCTGGTGATGGCAAGCTGGCGGTGGTTGTGGATGTTCGAGGTGTCGTTCGGCCGGGGGGGGAGGAACAACGACCGGTTGACGACGTTCTCGGTGCGGCGGCTGTTCGGCGACTGGCAGGCGCTGCTGGTGATCGGAGGGGCGATACTGGTCGGGCTGACGGTGCTCTTGATCCTGCGGCGATTGTACGCGGCGATTCCGGTGACGCGGGCCGTGGGTGGGTCGGGGGGAACCACGGAAGAGACCGAACGCACGGAATGAGAGGGGGAGCGATGTGCACGAGCGTCGTTTACCACGCCGTGCTGGGGAGCGACGGCGTGTTCAAATGCCGGCCGGCCGCCTGCTGAGATGAGCACGCCCGAACACACGATGCACCTCGCTGGCCGTGCCGATGACGGGGTGGCTGAGTTCGTCGGCCTTGTTGAAGAGAGGGTGCATGGTTGGGACCTGATGGGGGGGCACAAAAGGGAACGAAGGTCAGGAAGGGGAATACGAGGCGGGTGGGACGCCGCAGAACGGAATGAAACGGAGTGGTAGGCGTGGACGGATGAGCTGTTGACGTTGATCCTCGTCAGGCAGCTTGCTGAGAATGGCTTCGACCGCCGCCGCCAGTGGCCGATAAACCGGCGGATTGAGGCTGCGGCGGCGATCCCAGGGATGTGGCTGGTTCGTTCGTTCTGACCTTCGTTCCCTTCTGTGTCCTGCCGTAGCCCGGTCACACTTCAGTGGGTGGAGCGACGTGCGAACGATGCAAGCGGTGTTACTCCGAGCGGTTTGCGCCGGGGAGCAACAGCCGCTGGAGGCCGTCGGTCAGCTTTTCGGTGTAGAAGTTGAGCAAGAGGCCGAGGGGTGCGTTGAGCAGTTTCATGTATGTGAGAACCTGCGCCTTGTGCACCGGCACGATCTGCTGCACACACTTGAGTTCGACCAGCAGGCAGTTCTCCACCAGGAGATCACATCTCAGGATTTCACTGAAGCTGATGTTTTTGTAGTGGATGTCGACCTGCTGCTGGGAAACGACGCCCAGGCCGCGCAGCGTGAGTTCGTGCGCGAGGCACTTCTCGTAGATGCCTTCCATGAGACCGGGTCCCAACGTGCGGTGCACCTCGATGGCGGCGCCGATGACGGGGTGGCTGAGTTCGTCGGCCTTGTTGAAGAGTGGGTGCATGGTTGGAACCTGAACGGGGGGGCACAGAAGGGAACGAAGGTAAGGAAGGGGTTCGCTACCGGTCCCTTCCGTGGGGCTTGGAGCTTCCTTCACTCTGCACACCAATCACGGGCTTCGATCAACACCGAATCCCAATTCCTCTGGAGTTGAGTCTTCAGTTACCCAACCGAGTTCAACTGGTGTTGAGCTTCCTCGGATCATCGAGACATATCTGCCCTCGTATTTCACTGTCTTGAGCAAGATGCGAATCAGCAGGTCTTCGAGGTGGTCGATTACCGCTGCGGCATCCTTGAGAGAGTATCGTCCCCCAGCCACATCGAGTGCAAAGTAACCTTCATGCATGACAGCACCACGAAACATCGAGAGCACGCCAGCCCACGTTGAATTCCCGTGCATCGGATGTGATTTGAAGTACTCATCGAGCACATTTGCATCCGCGAAGCCAAAGTGCTGAGCGACTTGCGAGACCTTTGATCCGAAATCGTTTTCTTTACCCGCGGCGTTTGCCTTTATGCGTTGTGCCATGCGTTCTAGAGCCCGCCTCTCCGCGGCGCTCGATCGGACTGCGATCGAGTGCAGCGTCGACGATACATCGGAGATTGCCTTGTTGACATCAGATTTGTTCGGATCACTAATCTCGTCGATCAAACGATCCGCAACATGAAGATCAAGATGTTGTGCCAACAATTCGAATGCCCGCGACAACTGCACTTTTCGGTACTCGAGACTGCCTCCAGTCGCCACGGATTCATTGACCAGGAGGAGCGGTAGCGCTGTCGTTGCCTGGCCGAACTCCTCACATTCGAGTGCGCGCGTCAACAAGTGCCCTACAGAATGCGGATGCCACACATTGTCGATGCGGCTCATTCCGCCGCGAAAGTCCGGCCGCCCGAACGGGACGTGAACTCGCCGGACGAGCTGTCCATCAGCGTCGTACAATTCAATCCAAGGTGATCCCAAACGTCGTCCCGAGGCCAAGGTAAGCCATGACAGAATGTGCATCGGGAACCATGACGCCGGATCACTTTGAGGAAACCCGAAGCTCCGAACCCCAATCTCGCCGACCATAACGGCCGTTATTGCGCGACGAAGTCCTCCATTCTGGAGTTTCTTCTTCAAGACATCGTATTCGGAAACCCGTTGAATGAAAGCTGGTGCACCGTCGAATTCAAAGCGAATGACCGGTGGCGGAAATACGCGCCACTCGCCGTCGTCCCGATTGTGCCCAATCCACATCGGATGATCGTTCAACTCGTCGAATCGGGCCAGCCTGGAATCCCAAAGCAAGTTGTAAATTGGGAGTAACCAGTACTTCGGTGCTTTCGAATCCTTTACATCGAAGACGGCGCGTAAACCGCCCAATTTGACGACTTCTGTTTGATCACCTCCACCAAAGTGCAATTGGCGATTGCGCAGAAATGGGCGATCGGTGATGCGAAAAAATCCGTCCGCTGTTTCGACGGAAGCGAGATTCCACTTGATGCGGTTTGACGGCCTCAACATCCCATACGCTCCGTATGCTTCGCCGGGTGTTCGATCCGATGCCGAGCTCGCTCGAATCGAAACGGTGATCTCCAGCCCGTCCTCTTCGAACGTGACTCTCGCGTCTCCGCAAACGCGCGCATCAGTCTGACCGACAGTCCCACTAAAGGCTCCGTGGTATGTCAACTCGTTTGGGCAAGTGATCGATGATGGCATGGCAGATATGCAGCAAAGTTTTAGATCCTTGACGAATCGACTGTGGTGCACTCTTGAGAAGGACAATTGTGCTGCATATCGGTTCGCGGCAAACCTCTTCCTTACCTTCGTTCCCTTCTGTGCCCCCCATGTCCCCATCCACCCTCAAGGCTCAATACTCGTGGCCTTCTTCGGTGTCGCTGCCGAGGCCTTCGAAGTTGCTCTTCACAACCTGCCGGATGGTGCGGTGGTCGCGTTCTTCGGTGAGTTTTTTCAGGGCGGCTTCGGTAGTCATGAAGCCGAGGTCGCCTTCGATGCGGTCGCGGACTGAGACGCCGCCCTGGTCGCGGTCTTTGGGGCCGACGACCAGCATGTAGGGGATGAGGTCGAGTTGGGCGTCGCGGATCTTCTTCTTGATGTTGGCCGAGCGGGTGTCGATTGAGGTACGGAAGCCGGCCTGCTTGAACTTCGACTCGATTTCCTGGGCGTAGGAGAGCATGTCGTCGTTCAGGCCGAGCAGGCGGACCTGCTCGGGGGCGAGCCAGAGCGGGAACGCGGCGGCGAAGTGTTCGATGAGCATGCCGACGAAGCGTTCCATCGAGCCGAACGGGGCGCGGTGGATCATCACCGGGCGGTGCGGGGCGTTGTCGGCCCCGACGTATTCCAGGTTGAACCGCTCGGGCAGGTTGTAGTCGAGCTGGACGGTGCCAAGCTGCCATTCGCGGCCGAGGCAGTCGCGGACCATGAAGTCGGCCTTGGGTCCGTAGAACGCGGCTTCGCCTTCGCACTCGTTGAATTCCAGTCCCGAGCCGCTCAGCACGTTGCGGAGGGTGCCCTCCGCCCGGTCCCAGAGGCCGGGGTCGCCGACGTACTTGTCCGAATCGGGTTCGCGGAGTGAGAGCTGAATGCGGTAGTCGTCGAGCCCCACGCTCTGCAGGACGAATTTGACGAGGTCGAGGGTGTCGGAGAATTCCTGTTCAACCTGCTCGGAGGTGCAGAACAGGTGAGCGTCGTCCTGGGTGAGGCCCCGCACGCGGAGCATGCCGTTGAGTTCGCCCGACTGTTCGTGCCGGTACACGGTGCCGAACTCGGCCAGCCGGACCGGGAGTTCCCGGTAGCTGCGCGGCTGCGACTGGTAGATCTCGACGTGGTGCGGACAGTTCATCGGCTTGAGCAGGTAGCGTTCCTGCTGCCGTTCCCATTTGCGGAGGGCGGCCAGTTTCTCCTCGCGCGAGCCGGCGGCGGAGTAGCCCTCGAACTCGACCCCCATGTCGGCCGCCGCGGCGAGAAAGTCGCGCTCGGTGTCTTCGTTGAGATCGTCAGCGTCGAGTCGCTGCTTCCAGTAGTCGACCAGTTGACCGGCGGGATGACCGAACAGCGGCGGAAACTGGGAGTCGCGGTAGTAGGGGAAGTGGCCGCTGGTTTCGTAGAGTTCGGCGCGGCCGATGTGCGGCGAGTAGACCGGATCGTAACCGCGACGGAGGAGTTCCTTTTTGATGAAGTCCTCCAGCAGAACGCGGACGGTGGCCCCTTTGGGGAGCCAGAGGCAGAGGCCCTGGCCGACTTCGTTGGCGATGCTGAACAGGTGGTGCTGCTTGCCGAGCACGCGGTGGTCACGGCGCTTGGCCTCTTCGACCTGTTCGAGATAGCGCTTGAGGTCTTTCTTGTCGAAGAACGCGGTGCCGTACAGCCGCTGCAACTGCTTGTTCTTCGCGTCCCCCTTCCAATAGGAACCGGCGACGCTGATGAGCTTGAACGCCTTGATGCGGCCGGCGTCGGGGATGTGCGGGCCGCGGCAGAGGTCGACGAACTCGCCCTGCCGGTAAAAGCTGAGGGTTGGGTGGTCAGCGAGGCCGTTGGCGATGTGTTCGGTCTTGAGTTCCTGATCGAGGTCGCTGACGAGCTGGACTGCTTCATCGCGGGGGAGGACGAACCGCTCGAAGGGTTCGGCGTCCTTAATGATCGCCTGCATCTCGGCTTCGATGCGGGGGAAGTCTTCCTCGCTGATCGGCTGTTCGAGATCGAAGTCGTAATAGAAGCCATTGCCGGTGGTGGGGCCGAAGGCGAGTCCGACCCCTTCATACAGCCGCATGACGGCGCGGGCCATCACGTGGGCGCAGGAATGCCGCAGGACGCCGAGCGCTTCGGAGTCGCGATTGGTGAGCAGCTTGACCGGGATCGGATCGGCGTCGGAGAGTTCATCGAGCGGCCGGGTGGCGTCGGCGATGAAGCCGTTGATGTCGACCGCGACGGTCGACTGGGCGAGCCGTTCGGAGATATCGCGGGCGACGTCGATGGCGGTGGCGCCGGCGGGATATTCCTTGACGGCGCCGTCGGGGAGTTGGACGTTGGGCATGGTGGGTGGTCGAAAGGTGCAATCCAAGCCCACGGGTTGCAACCCGTGGGCTTCGCGCTCAGTGACGACACGGAACGTCGCCGAAGAGTTCGCTGCGGCCGCCGGTACGAGGGGCGACTGTTGCGCAGCGGCGCATAGCGCGGTTTCTAGCGGACGGTTGAGCGGAGCGTCAACCGGTGTTGGGCAGTCAACTTTGTTCGGGGCGCCGTTTGAGACTCGGGTTTCAACGCAAAGGCGCGAAGAGGCGAAGGGACGCGGAGGCGGGAGGGGCTATCTCGAGAATCTTCCTGAAGAACAACAGGCGGAGATTAGCGTGCTTCTGTTGCTGACGCCTGATGAGGCGAAGACGTCATTCGCGAACGACGAATTTCGATAATCCGGTTCCGTCCCGACTGTAGGTGACGAGCTACCGGGTGAGGCCGACCGCGGCGCCTGGTTGTGAAGCACGACGGCAGGAAGTGCGTCCGGGTGTCATTTCAGCTTCGATGAATCTGTCGTCTTGAAATCGCCCGCCGTTGATCGTTGTGGTATCCTGGACATCGTCGCCGCAGGCGAAGGGTGCACCAATCTGATTCTTGGAGGAGTGTCGAGTGCGATATCGCGTCCTTATCGAGCAGGATGAAGACGGCGTCTATGTCGCCGAAGTCCCTGCGCTTCCTGGTTGTCTTTCGCAAGGAAGAACCCGCAGCGAAGTGCTCGACAACATCAAAGAAGCGATTGCCGGATACTTGGACAGCCTCCAAACCCACGATGAACCAGTGCCGCCTTCGATTACCGAAGAGGTTGTGGAGGTTACACCGTGAGTGCCATCCCTGTCCGGGGAATTCTCGGTGCAGATGGTTGAGAGATAATCAAGTTCGGCGGCCGGGGCGAGGTGTATGACGCAGCCAAGCGTGGAGACGGTCGCGCCAAGTCACTTTCACTTGTTGAAGACGCTGCTGGTCAACGCGATTCTGATGGTGGGCGGCATCCTCGGCATCGCTGTCGGCGTGGTGGGGGTGGGCAACTGGACCGCCGTGGCCTGTGTCGTCGTTGTCGCGCTCTGGATCCTTCTGTACCTTCTCGCGGCGCTTCGGCAAAGGCCGCGAGTGGTCCTTACAGCCGAAGGACTTACGTTCGAGAAGCTGTTCGGCCGCGAGTCGCATCAGTGGGACGAGATCGACGGCAGTTTCGTCGTCATCAAGATCGGCTGGAACGACGCCGTGGCCTACAAGTTAACGCCCGAGTCCAAAGCGCGGCTCGGGAAGAAGTCATCCGCTTTGTACTCCGGCTACGATGCGGCTGTCGTCGGAAGCGCGCTGCCGCGTTCCGCCGGTGAACTGGCTGCGCTGTTGAACGAATACAAGCAGAGCTGCCAGGCGTCGGGCAGACCGGCGTCGCCGGAAGCATCCAGCGCCGAACCAGGGGCAGCACCTGATACCGGCGGATTGTAGGCTTCGCCAGTCTTGTCTCTCGCTGCGGGGCCGGTGCAGTTGAGTTGTGTCGTCATCCCGTAGACAGGCAAAGACATGTCCGAATCCGAAGGTCCAGAAGGCTCTGTTGATAAGTCACCAAATGTGAGTGACTCCACCGCCCACCCAATGGACCCGGACTATCCTGTGGAAACTCTATCCCTGGAGGACATCGAATTTGAGGCCGGGTTCTGGTTTCGGAAATCTTTTCCGGCACTCTGCACAGTCGCTTGGATCGTGCTTGCCTTGACGGCGCCACTCCTGGTCGAGATGTCCGAAAGAATGAAGTATCTTCTACTCTTGGGAGGCACTTTTCTTGTCATGTGCCTGGCAATCCTCGTTTCTTCGTGCTTGGTGCTTCTATTCCCCAAACCCAGTTTCTTTTTTCGAATTTCACGACTCTGGGCCAGCGTGTTCAGGATGACCAACTGGATCAGCCCGTCTCGGCTGGACGCTCTACAGGATCGCCGGAATCGACTGCTCCTCGCGAAGAAGGAGACGGGGTTGGACTGAAGCAGCTCGTTTTCCCGTCGACCGCTCCCTCGCGGACTCAATCAGTTCACACAATTGAAGCTCGTGCAGTAAACGGGATGCATCCTGCGGCTGCGCCGCCCGAGCGCTGGGGCATGCCGTTCGTGAGATTCCGCGCATGACGCGGCCCGACTGGTGAGTTGCCAACCGGGCCGATCGGGGGTCTGGGAATCGGTTGCGTCTACTTGATGTGGTACACCTGCCCGCGCAGGTTGACCAGCAGTTCTTCGCTCTCCTGCTGGCTGCTGAGGAGGCGGTTTTCCTCGGCTGTGTTGGCGGCGACGAGTTCGAAGTATTCCGGCGTGAAGCGTTCGATGACGGTGATCAACGCCTGATCCTTCTCCAGGTCGATCTGCTCGGTCTCGGGCGTGACCCAGAGGACGCCTCGGCGGTAGAGGGACTGGTTGCCGATGGCCTTGATGCCGCCTGAGTCGATGGCCTCGTCGGTTTCGAAGTCGCGGGCAATGGCGCGCCCGCCAACCCCTGCTGGAGCGGCAGGACTGGTAAAGAAGGCGTCACCCGCAGCCTGCTCGGATTGCTGCAGACGGTTCTTGAATTCGCGCTGGCTGAATCCGCGGCGTCCTTCCGCGGCGGAAAGATTCGATAGAGACTCGTTGGCCCGATCGAAGCGTTCGCCTGCGGCGAGCGGCCGCGCGGTGTCGTCGGCCAGGAAGGAGGTGTAGGGTGTGAGAATGCCGTGCCTGGTGGAGAGAGCGACCAGTTCCTTGACGAGTTCTTCGTTCTGCCCGCTCAAATCGAGTTCGTCGATGATTTCGCCGATGCGCCGCATCGCCCAGAGCTTCTCGACGAAGCCGTGCGTGGTTTCGGGGCTGTGGGGGGTGAACTGGGCCGGGAAGTCGAAGGAATGCGGCTGGCCGTTGAGCGTGCCCGAGATCGTGACTTTGGCATTTCCCGACGCCCGGTAGCGGCCGACGAGGACGAGTTGTTCACCCTCGAAGAGGTCGGGCGTCTGTTTGGGATAGATGCGATGGACGACCGGCCCGTCCTCGGCGTTTCGCGGCAGGTCGAAATCGAAGGCGACGGTGACGTCGGTCATGGCCGGGGCGCTGATCTTCTTGTACAGGCGGCTGACGTGGACCTCCAGGTTTTCATCCGGCCGCACATATTCCGACTGGCCGAAGTGCTCGCGGGCCAGCCGATCGAGGAGGCGGCTGTTGACGTCAAACCCGACGCCGAAATTGATCATCCGCACTTTACCGGGGTTGGCCTGCTTGCTGGCGGCGACAATCTTCGCTTCGTTGGTTTCGCCGACGGTGGGAAGGCCGTCGGTGAGGAACAGCATATAGCCCGGCCCCTCGGCGTCCTTGAACTGCGGCAGGGCGGTGCCGAGCGCCTGATCGATGTTCGTTCCGCCGCCGGCGTAGATGCCGTTGACGAAGCCGACGGCCGCGGCGCGTGTCTCTTCGTTCCAGGGCTGGAGTTCCGGCCGGAACGACTCGACGCTGCTGTCGTAGGCGACGATGTTGAACCTGTCGCCTTCGCGCAGATTGTTGAGGACGAAGATGAGCGCTTCGCGGGCCTGTTCGATCTTCTTGCCTTCCATGCTGCCGGAGCGGTCGAGTACGAAGACGACATTCTTGGCGGTGCGGTCTTCCGCCTCGGCCTTGATCTGCGGACTGGCGAGCAGGAGGAAGTAGCCGTCGTCTTCGGTGGTGGGCCGGAATGAGACGACGCTCGCGCCAACCGGTCCTTCGGCGATGTCGTAGAACAGGCGGAAGTCGGAGCCGGGGATCTGCTGTGTGGCTTCGTAGGTGACGACGGCGTGGCGGTCGTCGGGTCGTTCGACGTTCACCGCGTGCGTGGGGCTGTAGATGCTCTTCATCGGCGCGGCGGATTCGATCGCCACGCGGAAGGACAGCCGCTCAATCGGTTTCGAGGTGTACTTGGCTGTGCTGAGCGGGAAGAGGAAGTCTGTGAGCCGCTGGCTTTGCCGCAGGAGTTGCGTGTAGTTGAGCGTGACCTTGCGTTCCGCGCCGGGGGGGACCGGGAAGACGCTGGTCTGGAACATTCCGGTTCCGACCCACTCAAGCAGGGCGGGGTCGCGGTTTTTACGGACGATCGCCTCGTAGATGCCTCGGGCCTTGTCGGCCGGCATGAGTTCGGCAGGGTACTCCTTGCCGTCGACCATCAGCGTGAGTTGATCGATGGCGCCGTCGTACGGCAGCGGGAAGACGAACTGCACTTCCAACTGGCTGCTGCCGGTGTTGACGAAGGACTGCGAGACCTGGACGCGGGCGACCTGGCTGGTGATGTTCGCGTTGACGCCGATTTCCTTGATGCAGTACGAGGCTTCGGGCGGCTGCGGGGTGGGGCGGGGGAGTGGAATGATTCGGTCCGCGTCGGTGACGATGAGCACGCCTTGTGCAAACGCCGCTGATTGACAGAGCCCCGCCAGAATGCCCAATATCGCGAACAGCCGAAGTTTCATGGTGGTCTCCTGTGCAGATTCGGTCGTGCCCTGTCCGGGCTTTGATTGTGAGACAAGCCTGCAAGACTCCCGGTCCGATAGCGCGCGGCGCCCGGAATTTCAAAAACTGACCGAGCGGTTGCCGTTTGGGGCGTGATGCGAATTGGGCCCTTTGGAACAGACGAATGCCTTTGCGAGAAAGTTCCGTCGATCGGGCGAATTCATGCAATCGGCTCTGCAAGGATAACGATTGACAGCATGACTCCTTAGCATCATCGTTTACACACATCTCAGGATCCCCGTTCGAGTGACTCTCCGAGAGATTCGAATGGAACGCGGATGACCACGGATTGGCCCGATTTTCGCTGATTGCTTTCTTGCGTGTCGACGCCATGCGCGCTGAATCGATGCGGTCTCGGCCCTGCCGCCTGGCGAGGAATTCCTCCAAAATCCGTGCTGATCCGCCAAATCCGTGAGAATCTGTGTCCTATTCGAGAATCCCCCGGGTTCGGTTTCTCGGGGCCGGGCCCCAGCCGAGTTGTGTGTCACTGACAACTCCTTCGCGCTGTCTGGGGCGAATTCGGTCGGCGTGCGACGGATGGGACGCGGTCCCCGGAGCCGCTATGATTTGACTGCCACTACTTTCAGGGAAGGGTCGGAAATCTTGCCATCGGCCAGTCTGCTTGTGATTCAAGGCGCTGATCGGGGGACGCGTTGTGCGATCGATCAGCCGCAGGTCCGCATCGGGCGGGGGGCGCAGAACGACGTGCGCATCCTCGACACGGAGGTCTCGCGGCGGCACGCGACGCTGGTGCTGGGGGAAGAGGGGTACTCCCTCAAGGATGAGAACAGTTCGAACGGAACGTTCGTCAACGGGAAGCCGACGCGGCTGCACCTGCTGCGCAACGGCGATCAGATCCAGGTCGGCCGCACGATTCTGCTGTATTCCCGCGACTCCCGGGAGGCGAGCCCGGCCGCCGACAAGATCAGCCTGCTGGACGACCAGACGGGGGAAGATCGGTCACAGATCGTCGGATCACTCGACAGCCAAGCCGGCGTCGATCTTGCGCGGCAGGCCACCAGCCGCGTCCCGCCCGATCTGGCCGACTCGTGGCTGCATACGCTGTACAAGATCAGCGAGGAGGCGGTGCATCCGTCGGTGTCGATCGACAATTCGCTCAAACGGATCCTCGACCTGACTTTGGACGCGGTGGCGGCGGATCGCGGTTGCATGCTCGTGGCCGACAGCCGGACCGATCAGATTGAACCGCGGATCGTCAGCCATCGGAAAGGGGTCAATGTCGGTGAGCGGATGCCGATTTCGTCGAGCATCGTGGAGTATGTGATCAACCAGGGGAACGCCGTCCGGACCAGCGATGCGCGGCATGACGAGCGGTTCGACCCGGGGCAGAGCATTCTGCAGGCGGGAATTCGAGAAGCGATGTGCGTGCCGATGCACGGCCGATACGAGATGCTGGGCGTGATCTACGTCGACACTACGATTCCCTCGGAGCAGTTTCTGGAGGCCGGGCCGCCTCCGAGCCGGTTCAACGATGAACTGTTGTCGCTGTTGCTCGCGATCGGGCGGCAGTCGGCGATGGCGGTCGAGAACAACCGCTATCAGGAAGCGCTGTTAACGGCCGAGCGGTTGGCGGCCGTGGGACAGACGATTGCCACGTTGAGCCATCACATCAAGAACATCCTGCAGGGCGTGCGCGGGGGCAGCTATTACGTCGAGCAGGGGCTGGAGACAGGCGACACGGAACTGGTCCGGAAAGGGTGGGGCATCGTCGAGCGGAACCAGGATCGCATTTTCAATCTGGTGACCGACATGCTCTCCTTCAGCAAGGAACGGCAGCCTGATCTGCAGCCGGCCGACGTGAACCAGGTCGTGGGTGACGTGTGCGATCTGATGCAGGTGCGGGCTGAGGAACACGGCGTCACTCTGGAACGACAATTGTCCTCCGACATTCCGGAGTCGCTGTTTGACGCCGACGGGATGCATCGCGCGGTGCTCAACATCGTGACGAACGCGATCGACGTTCTGGAAGAGGCGCGGGACGGACGGATCGTCGTGGAGACGCACTACGATTCCGACGAGGAGCAACTCTCGATCGACGTGAGGGACAATGGACCGGGAATCCCGGCCGACGAGTTGCCCCGGTTGTTCAGCCTGTTCGAGTCGACCAAGGGGGCGCGGGGCACCGGGCTGGGACTGGCGGTGAGCCGGAAGATCCTGCGGGAACATGGAGGGGAGATCACCGTGGAAAGCCAGCCGGGCGAAGGGACGACGTTCTGCCTGAGTTGGCCGCTGCTGACCGAGGAGCGGATTCGCGCCGACTCGGCCGAGTACGATACGATCACGGACGAGCCGGTGGTTTAGAGCGGACGGGGGATCCGGCAGGTCACAGCCTGCGGGCGTTGCGGGCCTGTCGTTTACGCACATCTCTCGATCCCCGATTGAGTGACTCTTCGAGAGATTCGAATGGAACGCGGATGACCACGGATTGGACCGATTTTCGGTGATTACTTTCTGTGGGGTGCAGAGTATTCGCGCCTGAATCGATGCGGTCTCGTCGCTGCCGCCCCTTATAGCGCTTTGCGAATCAGTGTTGGCGATCGTACTCGCGGGTTCTGGTCCTCGACAGTCCAAACACCGCTCGACGCAGACACATGGTAGAGCAATTCGCTCTACAGGCATTCCCCGCAAAATCCGTGCTGATCCGCCAAATCGGTGAAAATCTGTGTCCTGTTCGAGAATCCCTTGGGGCCGGTTCCTCGGCGCCGGGCCCCCGCCGACTTGTCTGTAACTGATACCGTTGAGGGCCTGTCGTATTGAGTCTCAATCACTCGCCGGTGACTTCGGGCGCTGACGACAGATACCTGACGATCGCGCGGACGAATTCGTCTCCGAACTCGGCGCATTTCTTCGTGCCGACTCCGTAGACGGTCTGGAACTCTTCGATGGTGGTCGGCTTCAATCGGGCCATGTCTCTGAGGCTGGCGTCGCCGAAGACGATGTAGGGCGGGACGCCGCGCTGGGAGGCGTATTCCATTCGCAGTTCCCGGAGGATCTCGAACAGGTCGCGGTCGACTCCTTTCCAGGATGCGGCTTCTCCCTTGGCGGCCTTGCCGGTGCTGCGCGACGACTTCGATCTTCTTTCCGCGCGGAGCAGCTTCGGTTGGCATTCCCCTTTCAGCAGCCGCCAGCCTCTCGGCGTGATTTTGAGCACCGAGTACTCTCCGCTCTTTTCCATAAACCCCTGGCTGACGAGTTGCGAGATCCAGGCCATCACGGCGGAGCGCGGTTCGTGTTCGAGGATGCCGTGGGTGGAGAGTTCGTCATGCCGGTTCTCGACGATCCGCGCTTCCGTCGAACCTGTGACGACCCTGGCGGTGTAACCCGCTCCGAATCGCTCGCCCTGCCGGTAGACGGAGGAGAGGATTTTCTGGGCAACGACAAGGGCGTCGTCAACGAGGTCGAGATCGGAGAGGCAGACGTCGCACGCGGTTTGACAATCGGCGTCGAGATCCTGGCCGAAATGCCGGACGAGCTGTCGGTGCCGGCAGGTGACGCCGGCGCAGTAGTCGGCCATCCGCTGCAGAGAACGGAGCGCCACCTGCTGTCCTTCCTCGGGCTGCTTGCTGATGAGAAATTCCCAGGTGCGGAGATCCTGTCCGCTGTGGATGAGGCAGCATTCCGCTTCGAGGCCGTCGCGTCCGGCGCGGCCGCTCTCCTGCTGGTAATTCTCGAGCGACTTCGGCATGCCGGCATGCACGACGCAGCGGACGTTCGGCTTGTTGATTCCCATCCCGAAGGCGATGGTGGCGACGATCGTGTGCACCCGATCCTCGATGAAGGCGTCCTGGTTGGCCTGCCGCTGCTGATCGGACATGCCGGCGTGATAGGGGGCCGACTTGTAGCCGAGAGCGCTGAGTTCGGCATGCAGGGCGTCGACGTCCTTGCGGGTGATGCAGTAGACGATGCCTGATTCGTTCGGATGCCGGTCGAGCACCTCTGTGACCTGGCGCGTGAGGTCACTGCGCGGCGCGACGCGGTAGGTGAGATTGGGGCGGTCAAAGCTGCCGACGAGTGTTTCGGGCCGGTTGAGTTTGAGTTGCGTGACGATGTCGTCGCGGACGCGCTGGGTGGCGGTCGCGGTGTAGGCGTGGACGCCCAGGTTGGGGAATCGATCACGGAGCACGCTCAGTTCGCGGTAATGCGGACGGAAATCGTGCCCCCACATGCTGACGCAGTGGGCTTCGTCGATGGCGAAAAACGAGACGTTGACGTCTTCCAGGACGTCGACGAGCCCGGCGAGCGAGAGTCCTTCCGGGGCGACGTACAGGAGTTTAAGCCGGCCCTCCACGAGGTCGGACTTGACCTGCCACTTTTCATCGGCCGTGAGCGTGCTGTTGAGAAAGGCCGCCGGGATGCCGCAGGCCTGGAGCGCGTCGACCTGATCCTTCATGAGCGAGATGAGCGGCGAGACGACGATCGCCGTTCCGTCGAGACAGACCGCCGGCGCCTGGTAGCAGAGCGACTTTCCGCCTCCGGTCGGCAGCACGACGAGCGAATCGCGGCCGGCGAGGACCGCGCGCATCGCCGCTTCCTGCAGCGGACGGAACGAATCGTAGCCCCAGTATTCGTGGAGCGCGTTGCCCAGTCGATCATCGCTCATGGAGTGCTCTCACCGGCCGGTCATTGAATCAGAAGCGGGGCCCCGGCACAAAGCCAAGCGCTATGCGGAGCTGGCTGCGGAGCGCGCGTTCGTCCTCTGCGAGGCAGACGGCGTCGCCCCGTGACGGGCGCGGACGCGATTCGCCTTTCGCGGGTGGCGGTGCTGACAGGCCGGCGGCAAACTGCTATCAACCGGTCTGAACGATCGAGGTCGACGACCGGAGACGGCGGCCGAGCGTAGCAGACTACACGGAGACGTTGATGGGAGTTCCCGTTTCGCAGATGTGGACGGTCGCGCGGTACGTGGTGACGCAGAAGCTGAAGCGCCGTCGCCGCTACCCGCTGGTGCTGATGCTCGAACCGCTGTTCCGTTGCAATCTGGCGTGTGCGGGCTGCGGGAAGATCCAGTACCCGGCCGAGATTCTGCGAAAGAACCTCTCTCCCGAGGAATGCTTTCGCGCCGTCGAGGAATGCGGCGCGCCGATCGTCTCGATTCCGGGCGGGGAACCGCTGCTCCACCCCGAGATCGACCAGATTGTTGCGGGGCTGGTTGAGCGACGGAAGTACGTTTACCTGTGCACGAACGCGATTCTGCTGGAGAAGAATCTCCACCGGTTTACGCCGTCGAAGTATCTGTCCTTCTCCGTCCACGTCGACGGACCGCGCGAAGAGCATGACGAGGCGGTCTGCCGGGAGGGCGTGTACGACGTCGCGGTCGACGCGATTCGGGCGGCGGTCAAACAGGGGTTTCGCGTCACTACGAACACCACGCTGTTCAACACGGCCGATCCGGACGCGATGCGCGAGATGTTCGACGCGATGACGGAACTGGGCGTCGAGGGGATGATGCTCTCACCCGGCTACCAGTACGAGAAAGCGCCCGACCAGGATCACTTTCTGCACCGCAACGAAACGGCGACGCTGTTTCGCCGTATGCTCCGCGGCGCGAAACGGCAGTGGGTCTTCAACCAGTCGCCGCTGTTTCTGGAGTTCCTGCGCGGCAACTGGGATCTGGAATGCACGCCGTGGGGCAACCCGACGTATAACGTCTTCGGCTGGCAGAAGCCGTGCTATCTGCTGCAGGAGGGACACGCGGAGACGTACCGGGAATTGATGGACGCCACGGAGTGGGATCGCTACGGGCGGGCCAGCGGCAATCCCCGCTGCCGCGACTGCATGGTCCATTCCGGCTACGAAGCGACGGCGGTGGACCGGACGTTCGGTTCGCTCAAGGGACTGCTGGCGGCTGCCCGGGTGACGCTGTTCGGCGGTCTGCCGGAGAGGCCGTTGCCCGCCGCTGACGAGCCGAGTGAACGGCCGGACCCGGCGGCGCCCCAAGGCCCGCTGGTGGAATTGAGCAGGGACTTCAGTTAGTCCGGATGTCTCACAGCGCGGACGTCGCCCGCCACCCAATCACGTAGCGCACGCAGCCTTGCGTGCGTCCCGCTGATCGCAAAAACCGCTGGCACACGCTGGCAGCGTGCGCTACGGAAAAACGCCACAATTTGCGCAGGACGACAAACTCTCGCCAGTGAGTCTCACAGGGTGCGCAGCCACGTCACGGAAGCCGTGAGGCTTTCGAGCGTTGCCCACCGTTTCGTCCGAAGTCTCACGACCGGGGCTTCCCTCGCTTCGCTCAGTCCAGCCCTTGTCGTTACCCACAATTTGCCTGGCACTTGAGAGCAGCGAACCACCGGATCATTCGGAAATCCCGGCGGCTTATCGCCGCAATGAAGTGAACCTGTCACCCGTGGTCTTGAAGCCATGCGACAGGATTGCCACGAGAAACACAAAATGCCACAAGAAGTAAAGCCGTGAGATCGTCTCTTTTTCGTGCTACGAACGGTGAGAATCTTCGCGTGGTGCGGACATTCTGCGAGCCCGTTTAGCATTCGAGTGCTCAATTGGACAACCACAAAGGCACAAAGAAGAGTCAGCGACGGGAATTCCGATGGCCGACAGGTTCGAGGACTGACCCGGACCGTTGGCTTGGTGTCCTTTGTGTCGTCGTGGTTCACTACCGCTGGGCGGCGTGTCTCGGACGATGAAGACTCAATGAGTCGCCGTTCGGCGGGACTGTTCCGGTCGGAAGGTTGCTGCCGCCGCATTCGCGGCTCGGAGATTCACGGGGGGCTCAGAAGCCATGAGCTTACGCTCACGGCTACATGGTGGCGCGGCTTCGCCGCTCCGTTTCTATTCGCCTCCGGTTGGGTTGCGGGCGAGGCCCGCGCTGGGTCTCTTTGTGTTTTTCGTGGCCATTTTCCGTGGCTTCCGTGCATTCCGTGGTTGTTCACTGATCTGAAATCGTGGGTAACGCTAAGCAGTCCAGCCCCGGCCAGCCAGATAAGATGTGTGTAATGGACAGCGTTCGAGCGGTGTTCCCCGTTTCGTGCGAAGTCTCACGACTTCGGCTACAGGCTGGTCCGAATTCTCAGCGACTTCGGCGACCTGCCCGGATGCCTGCGGGCTCTTGTCAGCAGGGGCGGGCGGTGTGCTCGGGGTCGGCTTTCTCGCCGGTCGGGATGCGATCGTCGACTTCGTAGGCCAGGCCGACGAACTGCAGGGCGCGGATGGCGTAGAAGGTCATGTCGATCTCCCACCACTTGTGCCCGGCGCGGGCCAGCCGCGGATGGGCATGGTGATTGTTGTGCCAGCCTTCGCCGTAGGAAAGCAGCGCGACCCACCAGAGGTTGCGGGAGCGGTCGGTCGTTTCGTAATTGCGGTAACCCCAGATATGCGTGGCCGAGTTGACGAACCACGTGGAGTGGTAGGCGACGACCATCCGGGCGCACAGGCCCCACAGCAGCCACGGCCAACCGCCGATTGCGAAGAGCGCGACTCCGGATGCAACCAGCCACAGACCGTATGTCTTTTCAAAGAAGACCAGGATCGGATCCTTGAGCAGGTCGGGCGTGTAGCGCTGGTGCGTCCTGGCCGTCATCTCCTTGTCCCTGAGCAGGAACAGCCAGGTGATGTGAGACCACCAACTGCCGTCGTTGGGCGAGTGCGGGTCGCCTTCGCGGTCCGAGCGGGCGTGGTGGATGCGGTGGTTCGCCGACCAGGTCAGCGGGCCGCCCTCCCCGGACAGAACGCCGCAGAGCGAGATGAAGAACCGCGCCGGAGCGGCGAGTTTCAGGGAACGGTGCGAGAGGAACCGGTGATACCCGAG
Source organism: Planctomycetota bacterium (assembly GCA_003388505.1). Classification (GTDB taxonomy): domain Bacteria; phylum Planctomycetota; class Planctomycetia; order Planctomycetales; family Planctomycetaceae; genus MB-PLM-1. The sequence continues at coordinate 161,864 of QQVO01000015.1, read as the reverse complement.
GCAGATCCCCAGGCTGCACGTCAGCCAGTGGAGTGCGACGGCGACGGCGACGGCCTGCCAGGTCACGAAGAACAATGCGGCGACCGCACCCACGTGCATCGCCGTCATCCAGACCACCACGGCCCAGTCGACATTCTTCCAGGTCAATGCGCCGGGGCTGTAGGCGTGAATGATCTCCGCCTGGAGATCGGCCGCTTCGCCGGAACGCTGTGAAACTGTCTTGCCGGACGGCTGCGGACGCCGTCGTGAAGGGCGGCGGACCGGAGATTCAAGGACTTGCGTTGACATCGAATGCTGCTCCCGAGGGCCAATCTCTGATTTCATCCGCAATCGGCGTTGTTCCACGAGCGTTAGAGCAACTTGCTCTACCATGTGTCCGCGTCGAGCGGTGTTTGGACTGTCGAGGACGAGAGTCCGCGAGACAGATCGCCAACACCCATTTGCAACGCGCTATAAACGCCGGGCGGGTGCGGAGTTATATCAGAAGCATCGGGTGCAGTGTGTCTGGCGGGGTTCAAACTTCTGTCAAAGTTCTGTCAACGCATTAAAGCATTTCAGAATCAGAAGTTGCGGCTGATCGGCGGGAAACGAACCGGTATCCGGTGCCCCGCACGGAGAGCAGATGGTCCGGGTTGGCGGGATCGTCTTCGATGTACCTCCTCAACCGCATCACGAAGTTGTCAATGGAGCGCGACGTGACGTCGGCGGTCTGATCCCAGACGTCCCGGAGGATCTGATTGCGGGGAAGGACGTCTCCCTCGTGGCGGACGAAGTACTTCAAGAGCTGGACTTCCATCGTCGTCAGTTCGTGCACTTTCTCGCCTTTGGTGAGCTGGAACGCCCGGAAATCGATGTGCACGTCGCCGAAACGGAACTCGTCCAGATGGTTTTCGCGGCTGTCCGTGTGCGGGGCGGCGAGGCGGTTGTGGCGGTCGAGCAGATTGCGAACGCGGCTGAGCAACTCCGGCAGGGCGAACGGTTTCGTCATGTACTGGTCGGTGCCGCAGTCGAACGCGTAGGCTTTGTCCTCGGCGAGCGCGCGGGCGCTAAGGACGAGAATCGGGACCGTGGCGTCTTTTTCGCGAATCGCGCGGCAGATTTCGTAGCCGCTCATCCCCGGCAACATCAGATCGAGGACGACGCAGTCGATTCGTCCGGCGTGGAGGGCGAACGACTCCAGCGCAGACGGACCGTCGCCGCAGAGAATCACTTCGTACCCTTCCTGCTCGAAATTGAACTGCAGTCCGCGGGCGATGACGTCTTCGTCTTCGACGATCAGAATGCGGCGACTCACGCGGCGTCCTCCTCCCGCGTCGAGAGTTCAGAAGCGGCGTCACTCCCTCCGGAGGAATCGTCGGTCGACTCCGGCTGGTTGACACGCCCGGGGAGCTCCACCTGGAAAGTGCAGCCCTGTTCGCCGTCGACGCGATCAAGCACTGTCACTTTGCCTTTCAGACGGCGGACGATGGTATAGACGATGTACAGGCCGAGGCCTGTTCCCTTGCGGCGACGTTCAAGTTCGCTGCCGCCGCGATAGAAAATCCTGAAGACCTTCTTGCGCTCGTCGTAGGAGACGCCGGAGCCGTTGTCCGTGATGCGGACGGTGACGCGATCGGCGCCCGTGGGAAAGGCCTCGATGCGAACAGCGGGCGGATCGTCGGCGTACTTGACGGCGTTGTCGATCAGGTTCGAAAAGACAAGCTGCAGCATCATGCGACGGGCGTGGATGCTGATCCGCGGCACGTCGAACGTCAGCACGCGTTCAATGTCGACGTGGTGCTGAATGCAGGCCGACTCGGCGCACCGGTAGAGCAGCGTCTGCAGGGGGACGGTTTCCGGACGTTCGTGGGCCCCGATGGCGTCCAGGCGGCCGACTTCGAGGAGTTGCTCGATGAGCTGGTCAAGCCGGGTCAGTTCCTCGGCCATCATGGCGTGGAACTCGGCCCGCTTGTCCTCGTCGAGGTCGCGCATCCTGAGCGTTTCCAGCGACAGTTGCAGCGCCGCGATGGGAGATTTCAATTCGTGCGTCACGCTGTCGACGAAATTCGCCTGCCGATGATTGAGCCGGATTTCCTTGATGGTGAGCGCCAGCCAGAAGGAGAGGCCGATCAGGATCATTGTAAAGGTCACGACACCAATGGTGAGGGCCGTCCACTCCGCCTGTTCGGCGAGGAGAATGATCCAGCAGACCATCAGCGTGACGTTCAGCGCCATCAGCGAGACGCTCAACGTGATCGGCAGATGCAGGGGGCTTCGTCTGCGAAAGTAGATGGCCATTGCCGGCTTCCCACGCAATTTCCGGAGAACCACATTTTATCACCGGTTCGGCGGGTGTGCGAAGTGTTCGCAGGTTCCAAGTACGTGCAGACGTCGCGTGGCAGGGATTCGCAGAGTTGAGGAGCGACGTGAGACCCGCCGGACGCAGCCGGCGGGCTTTCGGGGGTGACGTCAGCCGGCAAGCGGCAGCAGGCCGCGCTGGATGCGGGAGAGGTCGTCGCAGAGGCCGGCGAGACAGAGCGGAACGGGCATCATCTGTTGCAGGTGGAAATCGGCCTGCACGACGCGATCAATCGAGGCGACCAGCCGATCGGCCGCGACCTTCGGGTCTCCGTCACAGCGCAGCAGGAGTTGTTCGACCTGGGCATCGTTGCCCGCTTCGCCCCGCCCCATGCGCTCGAGCAGGTCGCGGAACTGGCGCACGGCGAAGGCCAGCATCCAACCGGCTGTCTGACGCTGACCGGGGGTGTCCGAGGCCTGGCTTTCGACCAGTTCCACCAGCGCGTCGGCCGTCCCGACCGGGTCTTTGGCAATCGCGCCGAGCCGTTGATGCAACTCCTCTCGGAGTTTTCGCAGTCCGGGATCGAGGAGTTCGCGTGCGGTTTCGAGGCTGCCTTCACTCAGTTGCGCCGCCGCGCGGGCCTGGTCGCGATCGGACTCCCAGCCGAGTTCCAGAATCAGTTCGGCGACGTCGTCCTCGGCCAGAGGCGAGAAGTGCACGGGTTGGCAGCGGGAGCGGATCGTCGGCAAGAGCGCGTCGGCTCCTGAACTGATGAGAAACAGAATCGATCCCGGTGGGGGCTCCTCCAATGTTTTGAGGAGGGCGTTGGCGCTTTCTTCGTTGAGAGTCTGGGCATCATCGATGATCGCGATGCGGCGGTCGGCCGACATCGGCTTGAGAGACAGGTCGTGGCAAAGCCCCTCCCGGCCGCGCCGCTCCGGTGGACCGGCGACGAGTTCAAGCGGCAATTCGCGCTTGCCTGTGGGACAACCGATCGTCAGCAGGTCGGGATGCGTTCCGGCCGCGACCTGCCGGCACGCCGCACACGTGCCGCAGGCATCGAGTTCCGTATCGTCGAACTTTGTGCAGAACAGGCACTGCGCGATCATGGCCGCCACTTGGCGTTTTCCAATACCGCTGGGGCCGATGAACGAATAGGCGTGAGCCGTCCGGTTCCGCTGCACGGCGCGGCGGAACATGTCGATCTGGGCGGCGTGGCCGCGGAGGCGGTTCCAGATCATGCCGGCCTCAGCAGTCCCAGGCGCGTCAGTTTGTCCCGGCATTCGTCCCGCTCACGGCTCCGTTTCAGGTCGCGCCACGACGGATCCTGGACCGAAAGAAACGCCTCTTCGTCGTACGGTGGCGCGGTTCCCGTCTCCGCACCGTGAGACGTCAGACGGGCGATCAACTCGTGATCCAGCCGGGAGAGGAACAGCGCACCCTGCCGGTAGTCTTGAAAGGCTTCCCAGACGATGGGAAACAGCGGCTGGACGATCTTCTCGCCGATTGTCGTGGCGTAGTGACGGATCTCCGCCTGCGCATGCGAGTCCATACGAAGCGACAGGAAATGCAGCAGGTTGTGCAGGTCGATCTTCCAGTAGGCCTCCGTATAGGTGCAGAGGGGAAGGTCTTTACGGGCCTGCTCGCGGGCGACGCCAGCTTCGAGCCGGTCGTTGTAGAGCTTCTCCGCGGCCGCCTGGAATTCCAGCTCGTTCTGCGTGAGTTCTTCGCCGACATCTCCGGGGAGCGTTTCGCCGCTTCCCTGCCGGTTGAGGGCCGACTGGCTTCGCCATTCACCGGGCGGTGTGGTCTGCATCGAATCGATCGCGACCGAGTAACGTGTGCTGTACTCGTTGACGTTGGCGGTTCGATGACGAATCCACTGCCGCCAGCAGTCCATCGGCACGCGGACGAGCAGTTTGAGTTCGGCCATCTCGAACGGAGTGGAGTGCCGGTGCCGCATGAGGTAGCGAATGAGCGTGCGGTCGTCGGAGACCTTTTTGGTGCCGGCGCCGTAGCTGACCCGCGCCGCCTGCACCACCGAACCGTCATCCCCCATGCAATCGACGAGGCAGACGAATCCGTCGTTGAGGACGGGAAACTTCTCCCATCGCAGTTGTTCGATCAATTCGCGATTGGACGACATCGATTGTTTGCTGAGCTTCGAGAGAACGAATCGAAAACCGGGGACGCCGGCGACCTGTGGCGGTCGAACGCCGTTGTAGTGGGACGACGCGGCGTTTTCCACACCGCCGTCCCATCACATGGTGTGCGGCTTCGCAGACTCCGCACCACCCCCTCCGTCCCTGCGCATCCTGAACTCAACCAACCATTGCGCCTTTGCGACTTTGCGTGAAATCGGCTCGGATTGGTACCAGGTGCTGCACAAATCAGACGTGGCATGAAGCGATGTCTGTCGGCTACGATGTTGACTCAACCGACGAACTCTTGACTCAGAACGCATGTTCACGATTCGCCAGTTCAGGCCCGACGATCACGAGCGGATTCGCGAAATCACCGCGGAAGCGTTCGACGGGGTCTCGATCGACCAGGGGATCGAAAATGAGTTCGGCCGCATCAACGATCGTTCGTGGCAGTGGCGGAAGAAGCGGCACGTGGACGTCGACGTCGAACGTGAACCGGAGGGAATCTTCGTCGCGGAAAGCGAAGACGGAGAAGTCATCGGGGCGATCAGCACCTGGTGCGACCGCGAGGCGGGCACGGGGCACATTCCGAATCTGGTGATCGCGAGCGGCCACCGCGGCCAAGGCATCGGCCGGGCGTTGATTCAGCATGCACTCGACCGGTTTCGCGCGGAGGGCCTGACTCATGCGCGGATCGAGACGCTCGTTCAAAACGAAGTGGGGCGGGGCCTGTACGAGTCGGTCGGATTTCGGGAAGTGGCCCGGCAGATTCATTTCGCGATGGAGTTATAACGTACGGCAGGATTTCATCCTGTCGGGACAGGTTGGAAACCTGTCGTTTACACACATCTTTCGATCCCCGATTGAGTGACTCGCCGAGAGATTCGAATGGAACGCGGATGACCACGGATGGGACCGATTTTCGCTGATTGCTTTCTGTGGAGTGCAGAGTATTCACAACTGGATCGATGCGGTCTCGTCGCTGCCGCCTTTTTCAGAATTCCCCGTAAAATCCGTGCTGATCCGCCAAACCCGCGAAAATCTGTGTCCTGTTCGAGAATCCTTTGGGCCCGGTTCCTCGGCGCCGGGCCCCAGTCGACGTGTGTGTAACTGACAGGTTGGAAACCTGTCCTACGAAAGGGGACGAACGAACACGGCATGCGAATCGCGATCGTTGGCGCACACGGGCAACTGGGAACAGCGCTGGTCTCACAGCTTGGCGATGCCGCTGTCCCATTGACGCGCGCCGACGTTGACATCACAAACGCCGAGTCCGTCGCGGCGGCGCTCGTTTCGGCCGAAGCGGACGTTGTGATCAACACGGCCGCCTGGAACTTCGTCGATCGCGCCGAAGACGAACCGGGGCAGGCGTTCGCCGTCAATGCGATCGGCCCGCGAAATCTGGCGGCCTGGTGCTGTGCGAACGACGCCCGGCTGGTCCACGTCAGCAGCGACTATGTTTTCGGCCTCGACGATGCACGGGTCGCGCCGTACCGGGAGAGCGACCTGCCAGGACCGGTGAGTGTTTACGCGGCGAGCAAACTGGCGGGCGAACATCTGGTTGCCGCCGCGTGTGCGGAGAGTTGCATCGTCCGCACCTGCGGACTCTACGGCCGGACGGAAAGCGGGAAGGGCAACTTTGTCGATACGATGCTCCGGCTCGGCCGGGAGCGGGAGGAAGTCCGCGTGGTCAGCGATCAGCACTGCACGCCGACGTCGGCCCAGGATCTCGCTGCGGCGATCATCAGGCTGATTCACGCCGATTGTCGCGGTTTGTTCCACGTCACAAACAGCGGCGGCACGACGTGGCATGAGATGGCCGTGGAGATCTTTCGAATCGCCGGTCTCGACACGGCCGTCCGGGCGATCACGACGGCCGAATACGGCGCGCCGGCGCGGCGGCCTGCCTACAGCGTGCTCGATACAACCAAGTATCAACAGGCGACCGGTCACGCGCTGCCGGACTGGAAGGACGCGCTGGCCCGATATCTGGCCGGTCACGAATGAACTGCGGTGGGTGGCCGGGGCTGGACCGCTTGTCGTTACCCACAATTTGCCCGGCACTTGAGAGCAGCGAACCACCGGATCATTCGGAAATCCCGGCGGCTTATCGCCGCAATGAAGTGAACCTGTCACCCGTGGTCTTGGAACGATGCGACGGGATTGCCACGAGAAACACAAAAAGCCACAAAAGGTAAAGCCGTGAGAACGTCTCTTTTTCGTGCTACTAACGGTAAGATTCTTCGCGTGGTGCGCAGATTCCACCAGCCCGTTTAGTATTCGAGTGGTCGATTGGTCGACCACAAAGGCACAAAGAGCACCAAGAAGAGTCAGCGACGGGAATTCCAATGGCCGACAGGTTCGAGGACTGACCCGGACCGTTGGCTTGGTGTCCTTTGTGTCGTCGTGGTTCACTACCGCTGGGCGGCGTGTCTCGGACGATGAAGACTCAATGAGTCGCCGTTCGGCGGGACTGTTCCGGTCGGAAGGTTGCTGCCGCCGCATTTGCGGCTCGGAGATTCACGGGGGGCTCAGAAGCCATGAGCTTACGCTCACGGCTACATGGTGGCGCGGCTTCGCCGCTCCGTTTCTATTCGCCTCCGGTTGGGTTGCGGGCGAGGCCCGCGCTGGGTCTCTTTGTGTTTTTCGTGGCCATTTTCCGTGGCTTCCGTGCATTCCGTGGTTGTTCACTGATCTGAAATCGTGGGTCATGCTAAGGGCTGGACCGAACGCAGTGAGGGAAGCCCCAACGCTCTTGTCGAACGGCGACTCGGGGAGTCCTCTCGGTCCGGGACAGACCGCCGTTGGTAGTGAACCACGAAGACACAATGGACACGAAGCCGATTGTCTCAGTGATTTCGTGAACTTGAGCGCGTGGTCTTCCTCTTCTCTGGCTTTTCCTGGTGCTCTTTGTGTCGTTGTGGTCGACCCATCGAGCACTTGCAGATCCTTACGGAGGATCGTAACCCCCCTTGCACCAAGGGTTGCAGCGGCAGACGCGCCACACACCCCGGATGCTGCCGGAGACGGCGCCGTACTTCCTGACGGCCAGAATGAAGTATTCGCTGCACGAGGGCGAAAACCGGCATTGTGCACCGGCCAGACTCTGCAGCATTGGGCTGATGACGTACTGGTATCCACGCACCAGGCCGATCAGGGCGTACGCTGGCAGATTCCAGAGGTACCGCAGGAGTTTCACTAAGATTCGTTCGCGTTCGGGGAGATTCTCTTCGCCAGTCGTTGCGTCAGGCGCACGATCGACTCCTGATAGTCTCGCAGCCCCGCTCCCGAATCGTGCCGTGGAATCAGGATGAGGTCGAGTCCCTCGGGAACGTTGTGTTGCTCGAGTCGGTAGGCCTCGCGGAGCAGGCGGCGGATGCGGTGCCTTACGACGGCGTTGCCGTGCTTTTTCGACACACTGAGGCCGATGCGCGTGTGGCCGAGATCGTTCGCTGCGGCAAAGATCAGGACGTTCCCGTCGCCGGCGCGCTGCCGCAGGTCGTAGACGCGGGCGAACTCAGCCGGCGTGCGGAGGTGACGGTGCGCGGGGAAGGGGAACTGTTTCACGGAGCAGTTGGTGGTCAGTCGTCAGTTTTCAGTTGTCAGTTTCGGACACAGGAAGCCGGTCGATTGTGAGCAGGGTCGCTTGCCGACACAATCTAGCGGACGCTTTGTTCGTCGATTGAACGGCGGATGCCGAGACATTGAGAATTCACCCGGCCGAGAACAGGAACCGATCATCATGCCCAGCCGTGCGGAAACCGAGTATCGCTATGAGAAACTGACATGGCCGGAGATCAATGAGGCGATCGAACAGCAGCAGGTCTGTATCGTTCCCTGCGGGGCGGTCGAGCAGCATGGCGATCATCTGCCGCTGGACGTCGATCTGGTCTGTCCGGGGGGAATTGCGAAAGGAGTGGGGGAGAGCATTCCCGATCAGGTGCTGGTGTTGCCGACGATCTGCTACGGCTACACCGGGCACGTGATGGACTTTCCCGGCACGATCAACACGCACTACGAGACGTTCATCCGGCAGGCGCTCGACGTCACCAAATCGCTGGCCTACCACGGTTTCAAGAAGATCATCCTGCTGAACGGCCACGGATCGAACATGCCGAACCTCGATCTGGCGGCGCGGCGCACCAATCTGGAAACCGACGCCGAGTGCATCCTGGTCGCCTGGTGGCATCTGCTGACGATCGACCCGGAGTTTCTGCCCGGCTGGCGGGAGAGTGAATTCCCGGGGGGCTTTTCGCACGCGTGTGAACTGGAAACGTCGCTGTACCTGTATCTCGACGAAGACGGCGTGCGGAAGGACCGCATCAAAAACCACATCAGCACACTCAACGACGGCAACCCGTATATCTGGGTCGACCTGCTCGGGAAAGGGCCGGGGGCGCTGACGTCTTGGACGAGCACGTATTCCCCGCGAGGCGTGATGGGACAACCCGATCTGGCGACGCGCGAGAAGGGGGAACGCGTGTATCACGAAGCGGTCCGACAACTCCAGGGACTCGTCGAGTTCTTCCGCAACCGGCCCCGCGACACGCGAGAACGCCATCAGGCCCAGGACCCGACCATGCCAATCCCATGGGGCCAGCACCATCCGGTGGAGTGAGACACGCCGAGCGGCAGGGCGTCAGCCCGCCGATGGTCAGGAGCGCGTGCATCAACGCAGTTCGTATCGGCGGGCTGACGCCGCGCCGCTCGCCTGGGCCGGCCGGTGACTGATAAACTGGCAACTGAAGACTGACCACTGAAGCCCGACGCCGCAGGGCCGCTTGTCGGCGGGAATCGCGTTGACTATTGTTAAACGTGACGGAGCCTGACGGCGTTGCCCTCCTTGCAGTCGCTCCCGCCTCACTGTTCTTCGTGAAGACCACGGAGAATCCGACCTGCCGCGATGCCGCTTCGAGAGCGCGGGCGCTTCCCGCACTCGGCGCATCGACAACAAATCACGATTGACTTCTGGAACCAGCGAAGGCGTTCACATGATGCGGACACGTTGGCTTGCCTGCTTGGGATTGCTTGGCCTGCTGTGCACTTTCTCGCCATCGGGTCTGTGGGCTCAGGAGGCCGAGCCACAAGCCCAGGGGACTGACTGGACCAACTGGCGCGGTCCGCAACGTAACGGCGTCTCGACCGAAACGAACCTGCCCGACACATGGGACCCGCAGGCCGAACCGGGGGCCGAGGGGAGCAATCTGGTCTGGAAGCGGGACGACCTCGGCAGCCGGTCGACGCCGATTGTGATGCGCGACAAGCTGTACATGATCTGCAACGCCGAGCGCGACGTGCCGGAACGCGAAGGCGAGAAGGTCGTTTGCCTCGACGCGGCGACCGGAGAAACATTGTGGGAGTACCGGTTCAACGTCTACCTGTCCGACGTGCCGCGGGAGCGGGTCGGCTGGTCGTGCGTCGTCGGCGCGCCGCATCAGAACCCGGAAGACGATCTGGTGTTCGCCCAGGGCGTGTGCGGCTACTTCTGCTGCCTCAACGCCAATACCGGCGAAGTCAAATGGGATAAGTCGCTGCATGAGCAGTACGGGGCGCTCAGCACGTACGGCGGGCGGACCAACTTCCCGCTGGTGCACGAAGCCAACGTTATCTGCAGCGCGATCGTCATCGGCTGGGGTGAAATGGCCAAGCCGGCGCACCGCTTCATCGCGTTCGACTACCGCTCCCACGATCCGGCTGATTCCAGCAAGGGGGGGCTTCCGGTCTGGTTCAACGGGACGCGGCTGCTCCCGGAAGACACCACCTACAGCGCGCCGATTCTGGCGACCTTTAATGGACAGCTCGCCATGGTGTTCGGCTCGGGCGACGGCGCGGTGCATGCGATGGAACCGCGCACCGGCCGGCTCATCTGGAGTTATTACGTCTCCAGCCACGGGCTGAACTGCACGCCGCTGGTCGTCGGCAACCGCGTCTACTGCGGGCACTCGGAAGAGAACCTCGATGCAAACACGATGGGCGCGTTCTTCTGCATCGACGCGACACAGCAAGGGGAAATTGCGGAACCGGTGTGGAAGATCGACGAGATGGCCGTCTCGCGCAGCACGCCGCTGCACATCGACGGGCGGCTGTACGTCATCGAAGACGGCGCCAAGCTGGCCGTGCTCGACGCCGAAACGGGCGAGGAGATCGCCCGCAAGCCGCTCGGCACGATGCAGCGCAGCAGTCCGCTCTACGCCGACGGCAAGATCTACAACTGCACCGCCGGCGGACGCTGGTACATCATGAAGCCCTCGGAGGAAGAGGGCGTTGAGATTCTCGAGCGCGGCCGTCTCGCCGGCGGGGAAGAATGCCACGGTTCGATCATCGCAGCGCAGGGCCGCATCTACTTCCCGTCGACCGACGCGATGTATTGTTTCGCCAAACCGGATGCGAGTCCGCAAGCGGACCCGGTTCCGCAACTGCTGGTTGAGTTGCCCAAGGCCGACAATCCGGAACCCGCGCAGGTCCAGATCGCACCGGTCGAAGTGCTGTTGCGGCCGGGCACGGCTCAACAATTCGACATCCGGCTCTACAACGAGTTGGGTCAGTTCGTCGGCGTCGCGGATGTGGAAGAGGCGACTCTGACCATCGACGGACCTGGGTCCGTGGCGATCGAGAAACTCTCGGACGGGACGGATCGCTGGACCTATTCGATTCCGGACGACTTTGCAGAACACGCCGCCGTCATCGTGACGGCCACGGTCGGCGAACTCACCGGCGAAGCGCGGATTCGCGTCGTCCCCGAACTCGGCTGGGCGTTTGACTTCGACGACGGCGAAGTGCCGGAGACATGGGTCGGCTGCAGCTACCGGCACATCGTGATCGACTACGACCTGTTCTCCAGGCTCACCGAACAGGATCCGATGGCGGGGCAGTTGTACATCTACCTCCGCACCGGTCTGGTCAACTTCAACCGCACCGAGCAGGTGTACGACAATTCCACGCCCGCCCAGGGCTGGACCGATTTCCTGCGCTACCTGCAACTTGACCAGGGTGAGGCGAAGCCGAAGAATCTCGAAGAAGCGCAGGCGAAACTCGACCCGGTCCTTGAAATCCTGAAAAGCGAGAACGTCATCGCCTCGTACGAATGGTCGACCTGGGATCGCCCCACGGGCGTGGAAGGCGTGACCGAACAGGACGTGCGGCTGGCGATCACTCTTGCCGATCGCCCGTTCGAGGGGAACGGGGTGATGTGCAAGATCACGACGATCCCCAAGGGGATGCGGAGCCAGGGCTGGATGGGCCACGACGACCTGCACGACTACACCGTGCAGGCGGACGTTTACGGACTGCGCAAGAACGGCAAACTGCCCGACATCGGCCTCGTCGCACAGCGGTACACGATGGACCTGATGGGCGCCAGCCAGCAGTTGCAGTTCCGCACCTGGACCACGCAACTCGACCGGTTTTCCGTCGATGTGCCGTTCGAGTGGCAGGAAAAAACGTGGTACACAATGAAGTTCCAGGCGTCTGTGGAAGACGGCAAAGCCGTGCTTCGCGGAAAAGTCTGGCAGCGGGATGAGGAAGAACCGGCGGACTGGATGATCGTCGGAGAGGACGAAGTTCCCAACGTGAAGGGCAGCCCCGGCGTGTTTGGAAACGCCAAGGACGCCGAACTGTTTTATGACAATCTGACCGTCACCAGTAACGCCGCGCCGGCCGAAACCGCCGCTGCGGAATAGTCCTTCCGCAACGGCTGATGCCGGTTGGCTCGCATTTCGATTTGAGAGGACGATGTTGATGAGAATCAGGACTTCACTGACAGCGCTCGCCGTTCTGATCGGGGCCGCGCCGGCCGCCCGGATGTTGATTATCGCGGACGACGAAACGGCCGCGCACGATCCGACAGCGGCGGCGGTGGAAGAAATCTCCGCGCTGGACGTCGGTGCGGGCGACTGGCCTCAGTTCTTCGGCTGGAGCCACCGCAACAACACGCCGCCCGGCGAGAACATTCCCGCCGAGTGGGACGTCGACAGCGGGGAGAACATCCTCTGGTCGCAGCCGCTCGGCACGCAGACCTACGGCAACGCGGTCGTCGCCAACGGGAAAGTCATCGTCGGCACGAACAACGGCCACGGCTGGGTGCCCCGTTTTCCGGCCCGCTCGGAAGGCGGCCCTGACCTGGGATGCCTCATCTGCTTCGACGAAGAGACAGGCGAATTCCTGTGGCAGCATTCGAATACGAAGCTCCCGCAGGGACTCGTCAACGACTGGCCCGACATGGGCGTCTGCGCTGCGCCGTTCGTCGACGGGGACCGCCTGTGGTACGTCAACAACCGGGGCGAGGTCTGCTGTCTCGACCTGGAAGGCTTCCATGACGACGAGAACGACGGCCCGTTCGATGCGGAGGATTCGACCGCGAAGAACGAAGCCGACGTCGTCTGGATCTACGACATGATGGGCGAGATGGGCGTCTCGCAGCACAACATGTGCAGTTGCTCGATCACCGGGGTCGGCGACCTGCTGTTCGTCTGCACCTCCAACGGCGTTGACGAATCGCACGTCAATATTCCCGCCCCAGACGCACCCAGCTTCTTCGCCATCAACCGCGACACCGCCGAGGTGCTGTGGACCGACAAGTCCCCCGGAACGAACATCCTGCACGGCCAGTGGTCGTCGCCCGCCTATACGGAGGTCGGCGGTCAGGCCCAGGTCATCTTCGGCGGCGGAGACGGTTGGATCTACAGTTTCGATCCCCAGGGCGACGGCGCAGGCAATTCCAAACTGCTCTGGAAGTTCGACGCCAACCCCAAGACGTCGCTCTACTCGGTTCGCGGCCGGTCGACGCGGAACCACATCATCGCCACACCGGTGATCTACGACGGTCTCGTCTATGTCGCCGTCGGCGAAGATCCGGAACACGGCGAAGGCAACGGCCACCTGTGGTGCATCGACCCGACCAAATCAGGCGACGTGAGTGCGGAACTGGCGGTCGACGCCGAGGGCAACGAACTTCCGCCGCGGCGCCTGCAGGCGGTCGACGAGAGCGCCGGGGAAAAAGCGATTCCCAACCCCAACTCGGCCGTCGTCTGGCACTTTACCGGCTCTGACATTAACGGGAACGGCAAGCTCGACTATGAGGAAGAGATGCACCGCTCCTGCGGAACCGTGGCGATCAAGGACGACATCCTCTACATCGCCGACTTCAGCGGTGTATTTCATTGCCTGAACGCCCGTACCGGCGAAGGCTACTGGAGCTACGACATGTTCGCCCAGGCGTGGGGCTCGCCGCTGATCGTCGACGGCAAGGTCTACATCGGCAACGAAGTCGGCGCGATCCTCGTGTTTGAGCATTCGACTGAGATGAACATGCTGGCCGAGAACGACATGGGCAACTCGGTCTTCAGCACGCCGATCGTCGCCAACAACGTCTTGTACATCACGAACAAGAACGAATTGATCGCGATCGGCAACAAGTAGTTGCTGTCTGGAATCGATCGTGAAAACCCGGCGCTGGCGAGCGCCGGGTTTTTCATGCGCCGCAATCGTGGGGATTCCCGCCGGCGAGTTCGATCCTTCGTCGCACACGCTGGCAGCGTGCGCCCTTGTGACGCCGACAACCGGTACACGCGATGCAGGGTGCCACTGGCGTTTCGCCAGTGCGATTCAGAGAAGACTGCCAACGCAAAGACACCGGCGGGATGCCAACGGCCCCTGACAGCCTTGCTGCAAACACTGCCGATTTGTGTCCCGCATTGCTCCACTGAACTGTCGTGGCGACCGTCTCGCATGATCGAATTGGACGTCGCACACGGTCCGGTGGGAACGTAGACTTGAAGGTCGCCTGCCAGAGTTCATTACGATCCAACCGGCTTCATGTCTCGACATCCGTTGCTTACCGCTCTTCTGATTCTCCTTACCGCTGCGTCTCATTCATACGGCCAGCACGATCGGGAGTTTCCCTACCGCAGCCTGCTTCCCAAAGAGGAAACCGGCGCGGCGAGATTTCTCGAAGCGCATCCGGAGTATGACGGGCGCGGCGTGGTGGTGGCGATCTTCGACTCGGGCGTCGACCCCGGCGCCCCGGGCCTGCAGCAGACGACGGACGGTCAGCCGAAAATCGTCGATCTGATCGACGGCACCGGCAGCGGCGATGTGCTGCTGGACGTCGTAAGGCAACCCGCAGAGAGGCGCATCGAAGGACTCACGGGCCGCACGCTCATCATTCCCGAGGCGTGGACCAACTCGAGCGGCGAATACCGTCTGGGACTCAAGCGCGCCTATGAACTGTTCCCCTCCGATCTGGTCGCGCGTCTCAAGGCGGACCGCACACGGGAGTGGAACCTGAAGCAAGAGCACCGCGCGGCCGAACTGCGGCGACGGATCGCCGCCTGGGACGAGGAACATCCGCAACCCGGCGAGCAGGAATCGCTGCCACGCGACGAACTGCAGGCGCGGCTGGAAGTCCTCGAAGCGGCGCAGAATGCGTACGACGATCCCGGACCGATCTACGACTGCATCGTCTTCCACGATGGGCGGGTATGGCGGGCCGCGATCGACACCGACGAAGACGGCGATCTGGCCGACGAAGCGCTCCTGACCAACTACCGCGACGAGCGGCAGCACGCCTCGTTCGGGGAGGAGATCCGGCTCAACTACTCGGTCAACATCCACGACGACGGCCACAGGCTGTCAATCGTGACCGTCTCCGGATCGCACGGGACGCACGTGGCCGGCATTGTCGCCGCGAATTTCCCCGACGACCCGGACCGCAACGGTCAAGCGCCCGGCGCGCAGATCGTCTCCGTTAAAATCGGCGACACGAGGCTTGACGGCATGGAGACCGGCGTGGGGCTCACGCGGGGCATCGCGGCGGTCATTCAAAACGGCTGCGATCTGGTCAACATGAGCTACGGCGAGCCGACCTCAACGCCGAATCGCGGCCGTCTGGTCGAACTGCTGAGCGAACTCGTCGACGAGCACAACGTCATCTTCGTCGCCAGCGCGGGAAATTCGGGCCCGGCGCTCTCCACGGTCGGCGCGCCGGGCGGTTCGACGTCCGCCGTGCTCGGCGTCGCCGCCTACGTGTCGCCGGAAATGATGGCGGCCGAGTACGCGCTGCGCGAGGTCTATCCGGGACTTCCCTTCACCTGGAGTTCACGCGGCCCGGCGCTCGACGGCGACTGGGGCGTCGATCTGCTCGCCCCCGGCGGAGCGATCGCGCCCGTTCCCGAGTACACGCTCAGGCCTCACCAGCGCATGAACGGGACGTCGATGTCTTCCCCCACGGCCTGCGGCGGGATCGCCCTGCTGCTGTCGGCTTTGAAGGCAGAGCAGGTTTCCTATACGCCGTACAGCGTGCGCCGCGCCTTACAGAACACCGCCGCACCCGTGGCCGCACTCGACCCGACCGCCGAAGGCCCCGGTCTGCTGCAGGTCGACCGCGCCTACGAGAAACTGCTGCGTGATCAAAAGTCGCCCGGAGAACCGGAACGGATCGACGTCACCATCTTTGAACTCGGATCGGCGCGGGGCATCTATCTCCGGGAACCGGGCGAGATCGATCGGGTCGGCACGTTCCGCGTCCGCCTGACGCCCCATTTTCCGAAACGCGCCTCGAAAGCAGACCGCCAACGGTACGAACTCACATTGAAGCTGCAATCGACGGAGGACTGGATCGAAACCGGCGAGTTTCTGCATCTCACGTCGTCCGGCGCGTCGTTCGAGGTGCGCGTCGATCCGACCGGGCTCCAGCCGGGACTGCATACGGGCGAGGTGCAGGCGACCGATCCGGAGCATCCGGAGCGGGGAACGATCGCGCGGGTTCCTGTCGCGGTGACCGTCCCTGTCGATCTGCCGGCCTCGGGCTCGATTCGCGGCACACTCGAAATGACCCCCGGTTCGATTGACCGGCAGTTCATTATCGTCCCGCACGGCGCAACGTGGCTCGACGTCCGCCTGTCACGCGACGCGCCGGAATCGAAAACGTCCGATGCGGCAGACGCCGAGCGCAGCTACGTGCTGCACACGGTTCAACTCGAACCGGGCCGGGTCTTCGAAACAGGCACAGCGGAGCATCGCATCGTCCTCCGACCCGGACAGACGATCGTGAGGAGCATCCCCGTCACAAACGGGCGAACGCTCGAGCTCTGTCTGGCCCAGTACTGGCTGAGTCTCGGCGACTCGCAGCTCAACTACGAAGCGACCTTTCGGGGGCTCAGCCCCTCGGGCGCATCGCTCGCGCTGCCCAACGACGGCGGCACGGTCGGCATCGACGTGACGGCCCGGCTCGCGCACGAAGTCCTCCGGCCCCACGGATCGTTGACGACACGTCGGGAGCTGCTGCGGCCGACCGATGCCCAGATCAGGCCCCTTTCCGGTGCTCGCGACCAACTCCCCGGCCTGGGGCCGACTCACGAACTCCTGCTGACGTATCGCTTCTCACAGTCCGCCGCCGGCAACGTGACGCCGCGCATTCCGGCTCTCGACGAACTCCTCTACGACGGGCTGATCGAATCCTATCGCTGGATGATCTTCGACGACGACAAGCGATTCGCCGCCGCCGGCGACATCTACCCCGCCGCGGTTCATCTGGACGCAGGCGAGTACGTGTTACGGGCCTCCCTCCGACACGTCGATCCGGGCGTGCTCGAGCGCTCGAAGGACGCGTTAATGGCGCTGGATCGGCCGCTCAAGAGCAGCGTATCAATCAGCGGTTACCGCTCGCCGGCCGACATCGCTCACAACCGGCCGCCCCTCTCCCCCAAGCTGCTGCAGCACGGCGAGACCGAACGAGTGTGGTTCAAGGATCCGGGAGCCGCTGCGCAGAGCAGCGGCGCGAAACCGGGCGACCTGTTGATCGGCAGCATCTACTTCGTGGACGGACCGGCGGGACATCCGGGAGCGAGACAGCATCCGACCGGATTCCCGGTCACCTACTTTATGCCGCCGGCGACGACGACAAGGCCGGAGAACGAGAAGTCGAACGATGATCCGCCGCAGACGACGCGGGACCGTCTGCAACAAAGCCGGCTTGAATGGCAACTCTCGGAACTCGCGAAGCTGAAATGGCCCGACGACGAGGCCCTCTTCGATGAGCTTGCGGCTGAAATCCTGGCGGCTCATCCCGACGAGCCGCGCGTCGGGCAAATCCGCCTGCATCTGCTGGACGACGAGAACCGCAAACAGCGGCTTGATGAAGTCGTCGCCGCGGCCGACGTCGTGATCAACGCCATCGACCGCAAGGCGCTTGCCGCCCACTTCGGTACGCGAATCGACACGGAAGATCCCGAACAGGTGCAACTGCGGAAAGAATTCGAAAAGCAGCGAGACCGGCTCGTCGACGCCCTCTACCGCAAGGGCCGGGCGATCGGCTACCGGGAATTGCCGGACGTCATCGCTGAACATCCGATCGACGATCCCGAGGCGCAGCACCAGGCCTTCGAGGACAACTTCAGAGAACTGGCGCGGTGGGTCGACCCGTCCGGCGAGGAGCATTATCTGTTAGCGGTTCGCCGGCATCGCCGCCGCGAGCGCTGGGGACTGGCGCTCAAACTGCTGAACGACCACATGGATCATCCTCATCCCGAGCGGCTGCAAAACAAGAAGCGCCGCGACATGTACGGCGAAATGGGCTGGGACGACTGGCGGGACTACGAACACCACTGGATGCTGATCCGGTTTCCGGAGACGTATCAACCATTCTGATGTCCGTCTGCATACTCAGTCCTGCGACTCGCGGATTTCAATCGTCCAGCGCTGTCCCTGCTTCCCGTCTTCAAGTTCCTGGAAGTAGCCCATCCACACGCCCGGACGGTCCTGCTTGGGCCAGACGATGGCGAAGCCGGCGAGATCCTCGGAGTCGACGAAGTCGAGCTTGTACTTGCCGTCCTTCATGGGAATGACGTCGCCGATCCTGTCCTCTTGCGAAGGATCGGGCAGCGCCGCAACGTCGCCGCCGCTCAACACGCGTTCGCGCACCGCGCGCCGCAGATCCTGACTGTCGATCTCCTCCCGGACCGAGAAGATGCCGGTCTCTTCGATCCGGAACCGGCCGGTCAGTTCGTCGGACGACCGCGACCGCGTAGCGGTGTATTCGAAGATAGTGCCCTCGACCTGATCGTTGGCCAGCCGCGGCAGGTTCTCGGCGTCGGTCGCGATCACTCGCGGCCTGCGAATCTGCGCCTCGGCGGGCGTCGACTGAAAAATCAGAACCAACGTAATCAGGGCGGCGGGAACGCTGAGTCGCATCGTTGTTTCTCCCCTTGTTGCGGCCGTTGCTCGCCTACAGCCGTCGTGCAGTTGTCTGATAGGTTGCTTACTCTTCACACTCGCTTAAACACCAAATCGGCCGGAGAGTTTCGGATGAAAGTGCCCGACCGAAATCCACACTGCCGCCAGGTGCGCACGATTGGTAGAATCCATATCATCCGATCGCGACTCCCGAGCGGAGACTTCTCATGCCGACCGACTCCGGAACGATCGACGCCTGTTGCCAGCACGGCGTGGTCCGGCTTCGCGTCTGCGGCCGGGCGCAAGCCTTCCAGTGTCCCGCCCTCAGACGGTTCGTCGAAGACTGTCTCGCCGGTGATGCAACCGAATTGCGCATCGACCTGAGCGGCTGCGAGCACTTCGACAGCACCTTTCTCGGCACGCTGCTCCATCTGCGGAGAACCCGCTGCGCGACCGGCGGCGCGATTCTGACGCTCGTGAACCCCTCGCAAGAATCACTGGAAATCCTGAAGCGGATGGGCGTGAAGAGGCTGTTCAACATCACTTCGGACCTCGACGAGGATCAGACGACCGACTGGTCCCCCCTCGGTGAACTCGACCCGGAAACGTGCGGGTACGATTTCAAGCACAACGTCGTCACCGCCCACCAGGAACTGGCCGAAGTCGAAGGCCCCATGCAGGAGCAGTACCGCGTCATCGCCCAGATGGCCGCCGACGATCTCGCCGCAGCGCAGGGTTAATAACAACCTGTAGCCGGGCTCACTGAGCCCGGTTTCTTTGAAGTGCTGCGGCCTCACTGAGCCCGCCAACAGAAGGTTACTCCGCGTCGATTTCTTTTGGCCGGTACGCATCGACCAGCGTCACGTTTCCGTCGACATTGAATGTCGACCAGTCGTCGATTGTGACGTCCAGCCGCGCGATCGCAGCGGTCGGCATGCGGACGAACTCGCCGGTCAGGGTCTCCAGAAAATCCTCGATGCCGGGATTGTGGCCGACCATCAGCAGCCGGTTCACGCCCTCGCGAATGGCGGCGGCGGCGGCAATCCAGTCCCGGGGAGAACCGGGATAGAGATCGTCGACGATACGGATTGCCTCGTCGCAGTGGCAGGCTTCGGCGACGAGTTCCGCCGTCGTCCGCGCGCGGACAGCGGGCGAGCTGACGATCAGATCGGGCATGAGTTCGTGTTCGACCAGCCAGCGGCCCATCCGGGGTGCGTCGCGGAGACCCCGTTTCTTGAGCGGGCGCTGATGGTCCAGCAGATCAGGATTGTCCCAACTCGACTTGGCATGCCGCATCACGAGCAGAGTTTTCATTGTCTGATTCCGAGTCGCCCGTCAAACCCTGTTTGACTCATAGGGTGCCACTGCCCGCCATTCACTGTTCACTGAAGACTCTCTCCCGCCCCAGCCGCGCCAGTGCGAACGCGCAGGCGGCGCTGGAATGTTCGCGCCCGAGCGCCTCCGCCAGTGAGATCGACGTGACGTCGGCCAGGGAAGCACTGCTGCTGATCAATCGCCGGGCAAGAAATTCTCCCTCGCCGCTCGTCAGCACGGCTTGGCAGGGACCGGTCAGGTTGACGAGCACCCGCTCGAGTGCCGAGCCGATTTGATGCAACTGTTCCTGAGCGACCGCAGCGGCCATCGACTGCGCATCCTCGAGCGAGACCGCATCGCGGTCGGCGCAGATCATCCGCGCCATTCGGTCCCGGGCCGCCTCAACGGTCGCCGACCGGCCGTTCGCGGTTTCCCGGTTGCCGGGGTCTTCAGCGATGTGGCCGAGGAGCAGGTAGACGTCGAGCATCGTCGCAAACAGTTCCGCCGCCGCCGGCACGTCGCTCCCGCGAAACGGGAGAGAATCAACAACGACACAGACCGGCGTCCGCCAGATGCCGCTGTAGACCAGTTCGCCCGTCTGCAATCGTTCCGGATCGGTGCGTCCGGCCGGCATCGGGATTCCGTTCTCGATCGGGATGACGTCGCACGTCGTCGATCCGATATCGATCAGCAGCGACGCCCCATCCGGCGCCATCCGCCCGGCCCATGCGGCCAGAGCATGCCAGTTGGCCGCGGCCACCAGCGGCGTGAGTTCCCGCGCCGTCTCGACGTCGACGAATTCGCCTCCGGACTGCCACACCTGCACGATTGCGCCGCCGCCCGCCGCCTCCCGGACCGCGTCCAGAATGTGCGCCACTCCCTCCCGTTTTGTGGTAAAGCAATCGGCCAGTTCGCCCGTCATCGTGACGGCGATTCCGTCAAAGCCATTGAAGCTGCGCAGCAGATCCCCCAGCGCGGCCGCCAACCTGTCCGGTTCCCGCCACAGAGGGAACGGACGAGACATCGAAACCGTCTCGCCGTCAGACGCCTTGAGGTTCGCGCCGCCGATGTCGAGCCCGATGACGCGCATGGCTTGCTCAATCGTTGTCCTGACGGATGGGCACGGCGACTCGTGTCAAGCCGATGTCTTCAGTCGATCCCAGGCCTGTGAGCAGACCGTCCGGCGAGAACTCGATTGCTTCAGGTTTCCATCGAATCGGATTCCCGCCGTCTTTCCGTCGCAGGATCGACTCGGCAAGATTACTTCGCGCGAGGCTTCGATATCCCAGGTAGCTCGTCGTCAGCCGCGGGTTGATTTCGACAAGGATCGCATCCTGAGAATGGCACTGCGGCCGGACAAAATCGAAACCGATGTACCCGCGAAATCCCGGGATCAGTTTCCCGATCCGGAAGATCATCCGTTCAACGCCGCGCGGAACCTCTCGTCGGGCGTCGATCTCTCCACCGAGATAGAGAAAGCGGCCGTCGGCGGAAAGCCTCTGCCGGGCAACGGGAAATATCGAACGACAGCCGCCGTCCTCGTCAAACAGCGCGGCGACCGAACACGCGTCGCCGTCGACGAACAGTTGAATCACCGCATCTCCCAGGCCGGATGATTCCAATCGCTCGGCTGATCGTCGCAACGTCTCATCGTCCTCGCAGAGACAGACCGACTCCGAACCGGCCCCGAAACGGGGTTTCAGCACAACGGGAAACTGATACGGCGACGCGGCCTGCGGATCGTGCAGCGCCGTGTCGATCGTCGGAATCCCGGCCTCGATGAGCCGTTCGGCGAGTCGCAGCTTGTCGCTGCAGAGTTCGATCGCGTCGGGTGCCGTGTTGAGCGATCGCCTCCCGCGCTCGACGACCATTCGGCATCGCCGGGTCAGTTCGTTGCCGATCTCGGGCGCGATGATGTAAGTCGCGTCCGACTGCCGAGCCAGGGACTGAAACAGGTTCCATTCCGCTTCAGGAGAGCAGGGCGTTTGGCAGGTCACCTGCGGAAGGGGAAACCGTCCGCAACGTCGTTCGTCCCAGGTCGTCCAGACTTCGCAGTCGGGAACTCGGGCCGCATCTTCGAGAAAAGCGAGCAGCATCGCTCTTCCCTCCCGGGCCAGCGACTCAGGCAGCACGGCGTCGGGCCATGCGCCGCTGCAGACGTATTCGGAGACGAACAGGCGCACCGCGCTGGTTACTCCGGCATGTCGGCGGGCAGCGCGCGCACAACGACCTGCTTTTCCGGCCAGCCCAGTTGTGCGGCCGTGTCCAGCGGATACCGCCACGCGGAGGCGTCGGCGTCGTAGATCCGGATTCTTGACCGCTCTCCCGCCAGTGCGACGGCCTGCGGAATGTCGAGAAAACGCATCACGTTCAAGAACGTCGGACCGTCCCGGTGCGTGGCGGGCAACGACCACAGATCGAGCCGCGCGACCTCCGGCTCGAACAGCGACGCATACAGCGCCCACGCCGCCGCCTCGCGCTCCCCCTGCAGCCAGAGCGGAACCTCGCCCAGGCCGTGGATCGCGCGCAGGGCCTGCATCGCGCGGCGGGTGTCGTAGACCCGCATGCTGTCGGCCGTTTGTCCCAGCAGCATGAACCGCCGCCGGATGTGAGTTCGCTCCCGTTCGTCGCGCGACCATTCGGTCGGACCGACGCCCCGCGGCGCCACCCAGGCCATCCCCCAGTTGTTGCCGGTGAGCATCTGAGCCAGTCCGGTCCACGCTTCGGAATCGTGCGCCGCCTCATCGGCCCCAAAGCGATCGGGCAGGGCGGCGCCGGCGGTTTGGACGAAACTCTCCCAGCCCTTTTGGTCGAGCACGTTCAGCACGATGAGGTCGAGTTGCCGTGCGTCGGCGCCTGCCTTGTGTGCCACATACAGGTCCAGTTGATACGGCGTCTGGCTGGTAAACCGCCACGCCGTCAACTCGACGCCGTCGCGCGTCACCTGCAATGTCTCCGTCATGCCGAGGTCGGCAATCGCTGCGGACGATTCGACATCCGCCGGCCATGACCGGAAACACTTCTCGCGCAGTTCCGTCCGCCACTCGTTCCGGAGCGTTTCCCACTCCGCCGAAGAGGCCGGCGGCCCCTCGAACTGCGCGGCTGCGACGAACTCCTCGTGAATCTCTGTATTGCGTTCGTCTTCGGGAAGATGCTCGAAGACCTTGAGTTCGGCAGGTTCGAATAACTTGATTGCCGGCGATTCGATCAATGAGTCGTCCTGCTTGAGAAAGCGGTTCATCCACACGAAGGCGTGCACGCGAAGTTCCTGCGTGTCCTTGTGCGGACCTTCGGTGATCTGGAGGCCGAGTTTGTCGGTCGCACCGTAAAGCTCGTAAATCCTGCGGGCCTTCGTGTAGACGTCGACCACCCCGTCGAGCGGAAAGATGCCGTCCTTGTCCGTATTGGAAATCAGCAGCGGCCGCGGCGCGACGAGAGCCGCCACCATCGGGAAATCCCAGCCATAGGTGTTGACCATGTACATGCAGTCGCAGTGGCCCTCCACGCATCCGTCCACGACGTGATTGTGCAGGCTGGTGATCCCGGCCACAGGGACGGCGCAGGTGATCCGCTCGTCGATCGCCGCTATCCACCAGCTATAGGCGCCGCCGCCCGAACGGCCCGTGACGCCGATGCGGCCGCCGTCGACCTCCGGACGCGACTGCAGCAGGTCGATCGCCCGGATGCAGTTGAAGGCCTCGACGCCGGCCGGCGTATAGCCCCGCGCGTTCCACCACCACATGTCGTGGTTGTACGTCCCGTGATGGATGCCTTCGATCTCGCCGAGCTGGAGCGTGTCGATGGTGAGGCAGACGTAGCCGTGCCGGGCGAACCAGCCGCCGTGATGCTGGTAGTGCGTCTTGTTTCCGAAGCTGACGCCGTCTTCTTTCACTCGAGCATGCCCGCAGACGTACAGCACGGCCGGCAGCGGCCCCGCGCGGTCTTTCGGCACGTACAGGTTCCCCGTGACATACAGCCCCGGTCGCGACTGAAAGTGCAGATTCTCGACGGTGAATTCGTCGTGCTCGACGGTCCCCGTGACCACGCTGTCGAGCGGCGTCTTTTCCGGCATCGGATCGAGACCGAGCATTTCGAGAAGCTGCCGGCGGTGCTCTTCCCGTTTCGCCTCCCAGTCTTCAAGCGTCTCGATCCCATCGAAGACTGCGTCGCTCAGCCGGGCCGTCTCCCGCCGGAAGTACGCGGCAACCAGTTCGTCCCCGCGAGTCGTGTCGATCGGCGGTTCGTCCTGAGCCGGAGCCACGGCCCCGAGGGAGACAAAGATCGCGGCGAACACCGCGCGGAATAGTCGTCGAGTCATCATGCGGTTCAGCAGCAAGAGTGAAACGAAACGATGTCAGGGCAGGGTGGCACGCCCAGAGTGGAGCGCAGCGGAACGGTGGGCGTGGTTCGCCGGGTTCGGTTTGTCAATGTATCATCTGATCGCAATCTGCGTTCATGCTGTAACGGGCCACGCCCATCACTGCGTTCTGAGCGTGCCACCCAACCGCGAGATTCCTGACGGTTCTTCAATTCCGAATCGACGGCGTAGGGTGCCACTGGCGTCTCGCCAGTGCATGGCAGCGCACCACGATACCACTCCCAGGCCTCAACTTGTAGTTGCCGGGCTCGACGGAGAGGGGTGCATTGGGTCGCAAACATGGTACAGTGGCTGAAACTTCGTGCCGCCTCGGGCGGCTGACTTTCCCGTGATCCCGGCCGTCCGGCCGATCGACCCGTCGCGGCGGGAGCTTCCGAAGATGCCAGTCAAGATTCGCTGCCGTGGTTGCGAAAAAGTGCTCGCCGCGCCCGACAAGGCGAAGGGCAGAGTGATTCAATGCCCGAAATGCGGCACGAAGCTGAAAGTCCCCGGCGGGCCGGCGAAGTCGAAAACGAAGGCCCGCGCGAAAGCCCCGGCCGCCCCGAAAGACCCGGACGATTTTCTCGCCGGCGTCGACCTCACCGACCTCGAGCACGAAGAGGAGCGCATCTGCCCGTTCTGCGCGGCGGAAATGGATGAGGAAGAGACGATCTGCCGCGCCTGCGGGATGAACACCGAAACCGGCCGCATGGACGCCCGCGAAGCCAAGAAGCGGGCGCGGAAAGGCCCCGACCCGGCGCTGTTTTATTCCAAGGCCTGGTCCGACTCGTGGGCCTTCATGCTGGAGCACTGGCGACTGGCGGTCCGCACGGGATGGTATCTGGCGTCGATGTCGATTCTCGTCAGCATCTGCTCGTTCATGGTTGCGTTCTGCGAAGGCGGTCCCACGAAGTTCTTCTGGTTCTGCCTGACAGCGTTGTCCTTCTTCGGAATGCTCGGCTGGGTCTGGCATATGACGTACAAGGTCATCGAGTCGACGATGACCCGCGACGAGAAACTGCTCGACCGCGTGCATTTCGATTTGTTCGCGGTCATCTCACTCGGCTTGCGGTTCGTCCTCTGGCCGTGGGTCGTGTTGATTCCGAGTCACTTCGTGGTCGGCGCCGTTTTCATACTGATGCTGTTGACCGGCATGATCGCGGCGGAGGCCGGCAGCGTGGAAGGGTTCTTCGCGTCTCTCGGCGTCTCTTTCATCTTGATGCTCGTAGTCTACGGCTCCGGCCTGTTGTTCTGTCTGCTGGCGTATCCGCTGGCGACCGTCCACCTGACGCAGAAGTACACCTACAAGGCCTGGATCCTGTGGGAACTGCTGAAGATTATTCTCAAGAACTTCGGCCCGGCCTGCTATTTCTTTGTGGTCGCCCTGGTCGTGGCCCTCCCGGCCCTCATCCTCGCGATCCCGGTCATCTTTGCTCTACTGCCAACTCTGAACCCATTCAGCGCCGCGCCTATCGACTACGTCACCGGCGGAATCACAAGTTGGATTCTCGAACTTGCCGGGGAGAGTGGAAGTCATGCGGAGGCGGGAGGTTGGCTCTACCGGCTGATCATCATTCCCCTGAATCTCATTGCGGCCCTCATTCTGCTGGCGCCGTTCTGGATGGCGGCCGCGTTCCCGATTACATTCATCATGCGCGTCAACGGCCTGCTGGGTCACTACAACCGCGAGCGACTCGGTCTGGTCAACTTCATCAAACCGGACACCCCTGCCAACTTCTGGCCCCGCGTCCTGGCCCATTTAATCGACGGTTGCCTGTGGCCGCTGGCGAGCCTGCTCACCGTCAAGGAACCCAAGGCGCTCATCGGGGCCTGGGTTCTCAACGCAATCACGCTCGTGTGTGCGCTGTTTCTCGAAGCCATGCTGCCTTTTGTGGCCCTGCTATGGCAGTTCTACATGTACTGGATGTACTTCGCCGTCAACGAGTCGCAAACCACGCGCACGACGATCGGCAAGGACGCCTTCGGCCTCATCGTCTCCGACGTCAACGGGAAGCAACTCACGCTCGGGAAAGCGAGCATGCGCGTTTTCGGAAGGGTCGCCTGCGGGCTCACACTCGGTCTCGGCTACCTGCTCGTGGCGTTCACGCCCGAAAAGCGCGGCCTGCACGACATGCTGGCGGGGACGAAAGTCACCTGGCGCGGAGACCGCTGAACCGGATGGTTCACCACGGCGGCACGGAGGATTTCGATACACCGCTTGATGAACGGCTGCCTGCCGCCGGGCTGTTCGATCAGGAGCGATGCATCCCGTAGCGCACGCTGCCAGCGTGCGCACCCCGGCTCTGTTATCAGCGGGACCCACGCAAGGCTGCGTGCGCTACGGGATTGATCCGATAAGCCGCGGCATCAGATTGTGACCGGCCGGGATGACGTCGCCGGTTGCCCCGGCCGAGTGCTCGTCGTACGCGCTCGCGGAATCCGGCTCGATCCCCGCTCCGCACATCGCGAATGGCACCATCCCGTGGCTGTGGGTTCGCGTCCGCAGGAACGTCGGGTGATCGGGGCAGATGAGCAGCCGGGCCGCTTCAAGCGTGTCGAGGTGCGCCAGCACCGGCCGGACGATGTCGGCGTCGATCCGTTCCAGCGCCTGCACTTTGGCCTCCGCGTCCCCCTCATGCGACGCCTCGTCCGTTGCCTCCACGTGCACCACGACGAAGTCGGTTTGCCGGAGAGTTTCGATCGCGTAGCGGCCCTTGGCGGCGTAGTCGGTGTCGGTGTAGCCCGTCGCGCCGGGGACTTCGATGATGTCAAACCCCACCAGCCGCCCGATGCCGCGCAGCAGATCGACCGCCGTTATCACGGCACCCCGCACTCCGAACCGATCTCGAAACGGCTCCAACGCCGGGGCGCGTCCCTGCCCCCACAGCCAGATCTGGGATACCGGCGGCTCGCCTCGCTCGACGCGCCTGCAGTTCGCGGGCGACTCGGCGAACAGTTCGCGACTCCGCTCCATCAGCGCCCGCAGATCGCAGGCCCCCGAGCCCATCGGGAGATGCTCGTCGATGGGCTGACCGGTGATGTCGTGCGGCGGGACGGTGTACGTGTCGTCCGCAAACGGGGCCTTGCGGTCGCGGGCCCGGTAGAGCAGCAGGTTGCGGTAGCTCACGCCCGGCTGGAACCTCCAGTGCGGGTCGCCGCAGCAGGAGCGTTGCATTAACCCAATCAACTCCCGGCCGACTTCGCTGGGAACCTGGCCGGCGGTGAAGCTCTTCATCCGGCCGTCTTCAACCGTCACCAGGTTGCAGCGGATCGCCCAGTCGTGGGGCCCCAGTTCGATTCCCTGCGCGGCCGCCTCCAGCGGCGCACGGCCGGTGTGGTCGACCAGCGGGTCGTAGCCGAACAGGCTCATCGTGCCGACGTCGCTGCCGGAGGGCATCGAAGCTGGGACATGATCGGTCAGTCCGCACACACCCCGCCGGGCGACCTCGTCCATGTGCGGCACGCGGGCCGCCTCCAGAGGCGTGCGCCCCCCCAGCGCAGGCTGAGGCTCATCGGCGCATCCGTCGGGAATGACGAGCACGTACTTCATGTCACCTCACAGGATCCGTCCCGTCGCCTCCGCAAGCATTGTGGGCGACTCGCTCCGCCGAGTCGCCGTAGGGCCGGCTCTGCCGGCCGAATCGTCTTTCGTGCGGCTCCGGCCGGCAGAGCCGGCCCTACTGCTTCGAAATTCGCCGAAATATAACTTCAACACGTCGACCGGAACGAAACGCCGGTCAATCCCGGCTCACCCCCCCGCTGAGACGCAGGATGTAGTACAGCAGCGTGAGAATTGTCTGCAGCGTGGCGGCTACGTACGTCCAGGCGGCCGCGTTCAGCACCGATCGGACGGCCGCTTCGCTTTCGCCCGAGGTGATCCCGTAGTCGACGAGCAGTCGTTTGGCGCGATTGCTGGCGTCGAACTCGACGGGGAGGTTCACCAGTTGGAAGAACACGACCGTACCGAAGACGGCCACGCCGGTCAGAAACACCGGGGCGGAGTAGGTCGGCGAATTGATGAAGACCCCCAGCAGCATCAGTCCGATTCCGAGCCACGGACCGACGCGGGCGGCCGGCACGGCGGCGTTGCGAACGACCAGCGGAGCATACCGCTCTGCGAACTGGATCGCGTGGCCCGCTTCGTGGGCCGCGATTCCCACGGCGGCCGCCGATCGATTGTGATACACCTCGGAACTCAGCCGGAGCACGTTCTCCCGCGGGTCGAAGTGGTCGGAGAGCATGCCGTGCGTCTCTTCGATGCCGACGTGCTGCAGGCCGGCGGAATCAAGAATGTGCTGCGCGGCCGCCGCCCCGGAGAGCGGTGCCGGGATCTGATTCGCCTTCTGGTAGGTCGAGCGGACCCGCGCCTGGGCCCACGCCCCCAGCAACAGCGCCGGGGCAAGGATCACGAAGTACCACGGGTCAAAAAAGAACATGATATCCTCTGCCTCAAGGGAACTGCCGCCTCCCGGCGGCCTTCAGTTTTCACAGGAATCGTACGGTCGATCCGCCTCCCGGTACAGTCCAGAAAGCCGGGCGAAATTG
Organism: Planctomycetota bacterium; assembly: GCA_003388505.1. Lineage (GTDB taxonomy): Bacteria > Planctomycetota > Planctomycetia > Planctomycetales > Planctomycetaceae > MB-PLM-1. The sequence continues at coordinate 133,057 of QQVO01000015.1, read as the reverse complement.
TTGAGCACCTTGGACACCTGTCAGTTGCACACAACTCGATCCCCCACTGGCGGCGTCTACGCGGTCCCCGCGGGTGCAGTCAGTACGCTGAAGGCGTACGACAACTTAGCCCAGGGTCAGCGGCGCAGCCGCGCCACCCTGGGTTCCCGTGGACGGCGCTGTCGCATGAACTCTGAAAGAGTTCCACAGCGCCTGTCGAACGCCTTCAGCGTTCTCGCCAGGCGTGGACCGCAAACCGGGGGTGCGCTCCTGTCGTCGCGACCCCCGGCTCTGCTGTGCGACGCCTTCAGCGTCGTCTCCCGTGGGCGTGCCCCATCCCCACCGCAGGAGGGTTTCGGAATGACCTGTGTGTAACGGACAGCACTTGGACGGCTGCACGTCTGAACGCCTGCCCCCCTCGCGAAGAATGGGAGCGGGCGACTCGATGCGTTAGGATCGCGACTGGCGTCATTTACGGAGACCTGACTTCATGCGGATCTTTGATTCCTGGCAGCCGCGGGTGATCGCTTCGCTGCTCGTGCTGACGGTCTTCTGCTGGACGTTCATCGAATTGGCTGACTATGCCACCGACGGGCCTCCCCACGGAATCGACCTGAAGTTGCTGAAGAGTTTCCGCGATGAAGAGGACCTGTCCCGGCTGCGCGGTCCGGCCTGGTTCGGCGGCGTGGTGCGGGACATCACCGCGCTGGGCGGTTATTCGGTGCTGGCGCTCACGACTCTTGCGGTCACCGGGTTTCTGGCGCTCAGCGGACGGCCCCGCGAGGCGCGGTTCGTGCTCACCGCCGTGGTCGGGGGCTGGGTGCTCGCCTACGGGCTCAAGTTCGCGTTCGACAGGCCTCGGCCCGATGTCGTCCCCCATCTGTACGATGTGAAGTCCAGCAGTTTTCCGAGCGGCCATTCCCTGATGTCGGCGGTCGTCTATCTCACCCTGGGCAGCCTGCTGTCGAATCTGGTGGAGCGCGACCGGCTGAAAGTCTACCTGCTCACAGTGGCGCTGCTGGTCTCGGTGCTCGTCGGTTTCAGCCGCGTGCTGCTGGGCGTGCATTACCCGAGCGACGTCATCGCGGGGTGGTGCCTCGGCCTGGCGTGGGCCCATATCTGCTGGGTCATCCACAAACGGTTGGCCAGGCGATTCAGCGCTTCCGACGACGAACTCGACTGACGTCTCGCATCGCCTCACGAGACGACCGCCCCCACCCGCGACTTGCGGAAAAGTTGTTCGGAGAGTCCCCGCTGGCTGACGATCCCCAGCACGCGATCTCCGTCGACGACCGCGCCCAGTTCGGCGCTCGTCTCGCGGAGCGTGTGGATCACTTCGATCTTGTGCGCCGTGCCGGGAATCCTGGGCAGCGTTCGCACGAGCGACGCGACGGGACGATTGATCAGAGTGAGATCGGCCACTCGCACGTAGGCGAACCAGTCGTCCGGGGAACCGGGCGTATGCAGGGCTACGAGCGAGATTCCATACCGGCGGGCGTAATCCAGGATCGCCGCACGATCCGATTCGGCATCGACGCCGAGCACGCGATCGGCCGGCGTCATCGAACCGTGGATCGGCTGCGGCCCGATCTGGAGCAGGTTCGCGCTCAGCCGCGTCTGGATTTCGCTCAAGACGCCTTCCCGGTGGCCGTGGCTCATGATCTGCGCCAGACGGCTCCGGCCCAGCACGGTCTCGAGCGAATCGGGACCGGGTCGTATCATCTCGACCAGTTTGGCGACCGCCACGAGCGGCAGGCTCGCCGGCAGAAAGAACACCGCCGCAAGCCGCATCCACTTCACGTCCCTGCGGAGAAACCGCAGCGGCGCCCGGTAATAGACGCTCTTGGGCAGCAGTTCCCCAAGCAGGAAAATCGCCGGCGAGATCGCAACAGTGATGACGATTTCGACCCAGTCCGAAGGAGTCGTCGCGACGAAAACCACGCCCCAACTGACCGCGCACGTGATGAGATAGTTCGCCAGATTGTTGCCGATCAGGGTCGTCGCCATGAAACGCGCCGGCCGCTCGGCGAACCACAGGAGCCGGGCGGCTCTGCGGTCCCCCGCCCGCGCGTCGATCATCAGCCGCGGCAGACTCAACCGGTAGTATCCCGTTTCCGTGCCGCTGAAGAACGCCGACAGGCGCACTCCGAGCAGGAACAGGATCACGATCGACAGGAATTCAATCCAGCCGGGCATTGTCGGCCTCGACTTCGGGCTGCGGATCGGGAGTCTGCTCGCGCGAGAACATGACGCGCACCGCGCCGCGGGACTCGGCGTCGATCACGCGCACGACCCAGCCCTGCCAGGAGAACTCGTCACCCACGGCGGGCAGGCGTTCGAGGGTTTCGTGCAGCAGGCCGGCGACGGTCAACACTCCATCCGGGGCCGGTTCGTCCGGCAGTTGCAGGCGGTGCGCGAGGTAGCGCAGCGTCGTGATGCCGTCGACGTGAAACAGTCCCGGAGCGACTTCCAGGACCGGTTCGCGCCGCAGCACGCGCCGCGCCCGGCTCGGTTGCGGGGAGAGCATCGTGTCGACGATGTCCTCGTCGTTCACCACGCCGATCGTTTCACCGTATTCGTTGATGACGACGGCCACGCCGGCGCCCCGCTCCTGCATCTGCTCCAGCGCGCCCGAGAGCGTCGCGCACCAGGGAACATGCACGACCGGCGTGGCGGACGCCTGCAGATCGAGATCGGGAAATGCGTTGAAGGCATCGAGCGCCACCGACGCGGAAATGTCGTCCTGATCCGCGCTGCCGATGTAGAGCCGATCGGTCTGCAGCAACCGGCCGCGAATGTCGGCCAGGTGGACCGGCGGGGGCCAGACGGTGTACGTCCCGCGCGGCCGCATCACTTCTTCACAGGTGATGTCAGACAGTTCAATGATGTTCTGCAGCGCCTGCCGCTCGTGGCGGATCAGGTCGGCCCCGAGATTCGACGTTTCGATCGCCCGTTCCAGATCTCCGACGTCGAGAAACGGCTCCTGCTTCAGGTTCGGCCAAAGGATTCTCCGGATCGTGCGCGCGCTGCCGACCAGCAGCGGCAGGAACGGGTCGACGAGTCTCACCGCCATCGCCAACGGGATGCTGACGATCACCGCGATCGACCGGCGAAACGTGACCGCCGTCGCTTTGGGAATCACCTCGCCGAACACAATAATCGCCGCGACGGACAGCACGCTCAAAGCGCCGGCGACGGTCGAGTAGTCCCGGCTGATCAGGTGACGGGCCGTCACCACGCTCACTGCGAAGTACGTCAGGTTGATCAACAGGTTCCAGAACAGAATGGCGGTCAGCAGGCGATCCGAATCGGCCAGCAGTCCGGCGACCAGGCGTTCGCGGGCGCCGCCGCGGTGCAGCGCCTGGACCTCGTCGCGCGACAGGTAGAAGAGCGCCGTCTCGCTTCCCGAAAAGAATGCGGAAGCGAGAATCAGACAGGCCATGGTCGTCACGCCGGGAAGCCAGAGCGGTGCGGCGGCGAGAAACTCGTTCATCCCTGATTTCGACCGTTCAAGAGTCGTCCGGGGTCTCCCGCGACACGACGCGCAGCCGCTTCAAAAAAAGTCTGCCGTCGCTCCTTTTGTTCCGGGGTTCGTACCGGTCTTGCCGTCATGGGGCGCCAATCTACTCACGTGGACCGCTGGAACGCCCCAATGCCAGATCAAATTCGCTCACAGCGGGGACCAGCATCGCAATGGTCGTGAAGCCGTACATGCCGACGAGCACGCAACAGATGCCGAGCGTGTTTCCGATGAGAAAGCCGGTCAGGGCATAGAACGTCATGAACGGCAGCAGCAGCGCCGAAAACAACAGCGCCGGCGACGGCGTGGTGCGCCGCAGCGAGACCATCAGCCCGATGCTCCCTCCCAAAATGAACACCAGGAACGCGGGAAGCTGGACGAGCAGTGAGGCGCGGGCTTCGACGACCAGCATCAGGCAGATGAAAATACCGACGAACAGGAAAAACATCGTGCCCAGACTGTTCGCGATTGCGGCCCGGGAATTGGCGTGTCCCAGTCCCGAATGCAGCCCCAGCATTGCCGAAAAGACGACCAGCGTCAGAAAGCTGATCAGCACATAGATCGCATTCTCCAGCGACAGATTCCCCTGGGCCGTGCTGACGATCAGAAAAGCCAGCGGAACGGCGGTCACCTGCCAGGTGTTGTACAGCACGCCTTCCAGCTTTCCGGTGACGAACTCGCGAGGCGTGATTTCCGTCGCCAGCAGCAATTCGAGAGTCAGTCCGTCTCGCTCCGTCGTGAGCGCGGTCACCGCTTGCGCGTTAATCAGCAGCAGCGCGATGATCGAGAGCGCGACGAACGCAAACCCCTCTCGCGAGATCATCCCGAGCACGAGTCCGCCGTCTCCGGGAACAGTCCACAGATACGCGCCCACCAGGATCGCGAACAGAATGTAGGCCGCCTTGATGACGACGGTCTTGCGGCCGTAAGCCCGCGTACAGATCTCCCGCCAGGCGACCGGTTCATCGGACACCTGCCGGTGCACTTTCCGCACCGGTTTGGCCTCGCCGTCTACGCCCGACCTGGCGGACTCGTGGACCGACTTCGACGGATTCCAGACGCGCAGCCGGGCAATCGTGACCGACGTCAGAACCGCGGACAAAGCCAGCAGCGTGCACACCGACGGCCAGACGGAAACGTTCGGAACAGCCGAGTCCGGACGGGACAGGGGATCGAGGAGCTTCCCCAGCGCCCGCAAGGGATTCAATAACTCCGCTGCGGCGCCGATCGACGAACCGGCGAAGATCGCCGCGACCCCCTCCACCAGTCCCAGGAACAGCACCAGCCCCAGCACGCTGATCGCCAGCGTTTGAAACGTCTTGTCGCGCCAGAAGGCGACGAGCGAACCCCAGCTTCCCGCCACCAGCGCCGACGCGAGGCACAGCATCTCGAGCCACAACACTTGCCCGAGGCTGACGCCGCCGAGGATCCGCAACACCGAGAAGACCGGCAGAGAAACCAGGATGATCACAAAAACGGTGAGCAGCCCGGCGAAGAGCTTGCCCAGCACCAACTCGCGGTTGCGCAGGTCGGTCATCAGCAACAGGATCAACGTGCGGCGGTCCTTCTCATGGGCGACGTTGGCCGACCCCAGAAGCAACGCCGCCGCCGACACAATCAAGAGATGCACGACCGCGAACACGGAGAAGACGAACTTCCCGAACGCGGCCACTTCACCGGGATTCTGCGGGCGCTGGAACCCGAACGTGGCGACGCCAGCCGTGTACATCAGCACCAGCAAAGCGGCGGCGTAGCCCGCGCGGGTGACGTAATGCTTCAACTGCCGCGGCGTGATGAGCCATTCGCGGGCGAAGATGGGACCGGCCAGCAAACTCGTCTCCAGGTGTCTCGACTCGTACGACGAACGATGCCGGCTCGTCATACGGCCGGCCTCCGCCTGATGGCGCACCAGGACATGGATCGTGGGCGCCTGCCATTGATGATACGCCGCCGGATCAGCGCGCTCAACGACAGGCAAGTGCTGGGCCGAAACTCCGAAACTCGAAGCAGACTCTGCAAGGATGGTGTCCCGGCGGTGTTTTGCGTATCTTCACTCTCACCCGAGCCACTTGCTGTGTCACACCGCAAACAGGAGCGATCCCATGACGACCCGACTGTCCCGACGCCAGTTTCTTTCCCGCGGAACCGCTGTCGCAGGTGGAGCGCTGCTCGCCCCGGCGCTGCTTCGCAGCGAGACGAAAAAGCAGCAATTGCACGTGGCCTGCGTCGGCGTCAATGGCATGGGCTTTGCCGACCTGTCGAACATTGGGTCGCATCCGGCCGTCAAGTTCGTCGGATTCTGCGACGTCGACAGCGACCGCTTCGACCGCGCCGATGAAGCGTTTCCGGGAGTGCCGCATTTCGCCGATTACCGGGAAATGCTGGCGGAACTCGGTGATACGGTCGACGCGGTCTCGGTATCGACACCCGATCACATGCACGCCCATGCCGCTCTGGCGGCTCTGGAGCAGGGAAACCACGTTTACTGCCAGAAGCCGCTCACCCGCACGGTCGAGGAAGCGCGGCGGCTGCAGGTGGCGGCGGAAGAGGCGGGCGTGACGACGCAGATGGGCAATCAGATCCATTCGCATGTCGCCTACCGCTTGGGAACACGGCTGATTCGCGAGGGAGTCATCGGAAAGGTGAAGGAGGTGCACTCCTGGGTCGGCGTTTCCGGGCGGCAGCACAGCGGAGCCACCGAGCGACCCGACCCGGCCGAAGTCCCCTCGAACCTGGACTGGGATCTCTGGATCGGCGGGGCGCCGATGAGGCCGTACGCTCCGAAGGTCTATCACCCCTTCACCTGGCGGGACTGGCAGGACTTCGGATCGGGCGCTTTGGGCGACTTTGGCTGCCATATCTTCGACCCGGTCTTCACCGCGCTCGAACTGACAGCCCCGGTGACCGTCAAGGCCGAGCACGACGGCACGAACGACGAAGTCTGGCCCGGTCCGGAAACCGTGACGTACGTGTTCCCCGGAACCGAGTACACGGCCGGCGATCAGATCACCGTCATCTGGCGGGACGGAGGTTTGAAGCCGCCCCGCGATCTGGCCCAACTCCCGGACGGCGAGGAACTTCCCGGAGGCGGGTCGTTGTTCATCGGCGAGGAGGGCAACCTGGTGCTGCCGCACGTCGACATGCCGAAGCTCTATCCGGTCGAGAAGTTCGCCGATTTCACCCCGCCGGAGGAATCGAACCTGAACCACTGGCACGTCTGGGTGGACGCCGTGCTGGCGGGAGAACGAACGAGCGACGGATTCCACTACGCCGGCCCGCTGACCGAAGCCGTGCAACTCGGCAACGTGGCGGCCCTGGTCCGCGGCCGCGAACTGGAGTGGGACGCCGCCGGTCTCCGGGTTCCCAACAATTCGGAGGCGGACGCCCTGTTGCGGAGGGAATATCGCGAGGGCTGGGAACTCGGTTCCGCGTAATCGCTTGTCAATTCAAACTCATCGGGTGGAACGGTTTTCAACGAAGCACGAATTCCGCAGGGTTTCGTGCGAAGTCACAGTCCGACCAACCCGAAGGCATAGGTCACTTTGTTCCCGGAAGTCGTTGCAGTTGAGTCAAGTTTCAGCGACCAACGGGAGCGGTCCAGGCGAGCGGCGCGGCGTCAGCCCGCCGATGCGTCCAGGAACCGGCAGCTTGCATGGTCCGAGGCACTGCCTCGTTAGAGCGATTTGCAAATCAATGTTGGCGATCTGTCTCGCGGATTCTCGTTTCCGACAGTCCGAACACCGCTCAACGCGGAGACATGGTAGAGCAATTTGCTCTAGGCCTATCAGGGCACGAGTTGGATGACCGCGACGCGGCTGATATTGCCGGCGTTTGGAATCGTGCTTGCGCCCGCCTGTTCGGGGCTGGTCGGCACCGTTGCAGGCGCGCCGCTGGCAGCGGTCGCGGTGGCCGCCCCCTTGACCTGCGCGGTCGCCTGGGTGGCGGGCCGCTGGGCCGGAATGGGCGTTGCCGCCGCCTCGGCCTGCGGCTGGTATCTGCCGGTTTTCTTTCTGTCAGGCATCGGCCTGTCGGACGTCGATCACAGTTCGATGCTGCTCGGAACGGGCATTCAGATTGCGTTCGCCCTGCTCACGGCGCGGTGGAGCGACACGCTGCACGCCGCCACGGTCGCTGCGGAAGTCGACCCGCTGACCGGACTGCTCAACCGTCGCGGAATCGTTGCGCGGCTGGAGATGGAGAGCAACCGTTGCCGGCGGGGGGGACGCTCGCTGGCCGTCGCGTTTGTCGACTGCGATCACTTCAAGGCGTTCAACGACTCACGCGGTCATGCGGCAGGGGACCGGTTGCTGTGCGTTGCCGCGGAGCGGTTGTCGTCGGGCATCCGCAATTATGACGCGGCGGGTCGGCTTGGAGGCGATGAGTTCGTGGTGGTCTTCCCGGAGTGCAGCGAGGCCGACGCTCGCGCCGCCGGAGCGCGCCTGCTGGATTCGCTCCGAACGGCAATGCACGAGAGGGGCTGGCCGGTGACCTTCAGCATCGGCGTCGCCGTCTTCGGAACGCCGGGAGACGCTCAGGAAATGCTCAGTTGCGCCGACGCCGCCATGTATGAGGCGAAGCACTCCGGAAAAGACCGGCTCTGCGTACAGGTCGGCGTCCCAGGCGAGAAGTCCGGGCCGGGGGAGTAGCGCCGACGGTTATTCGTCAGCCGGAGCCTCTTCGTCGGCGTCGTTCTCGCCCTGCGGCCGAACGCGTTGCGGGGGGAGGGCCCGCCGCTGCAACTGCTTGAGGTTGAGTCTCGCGCCGTTGATCTGGATCTGGATCGCGGCCCCCGGCTGCTTCGTGTACTTCTCATAGAGTTCGGCGGCTTCGGGGTGCTTCTCCTTGAGTTCGTCCAGATCGGCCGCCTCGTATTCGCGGGTTTCCTGCTTGTCCCCCTCTTTTTCGGTCACTTTGAGGGAGATGTCCTTGCCGTCCTTGTCGTGGATTTCGATTTTCTTGCCGTCCTCCTCGACTTCGATGGTCCGCCGGCCGTTGACGATTGAGACTTTGACCTGCCGGTTGGCCACGCCGCCGATGACGATCGCCTGGGCCTGAATCTGCGCCTGGTTTTGAACACCTCCCTGCCGGATGTGGCGGCGGTAAAGCTGAAACGCCTCTTTGTCCTTGTTCCGCAGATCCTGGACGTTCTTCGCTTTGATCTCCGTCGTCTTCTCTTCTCCGTCGATCGTCTCTGTGATGGTGACGACGATCTCCTCGCCGCGAGTCTCTTCGATGACAATCTGCTTGCCGTCTTCTTCGACTTCTGCGCGACGTTGGCCGTTGGCGTCGAAGGGCAGCGGGCGGCCCTGAACCTGGATCTGGATCGGCCCAATCGCCTGGATGCGGTTCAGCCCGTTCTGCTGGAGCTGCTTGATGTCGGGCGGATCGGCCAGAAGTCTCTGGGCACGCTGAGCGATCGGGGCGTTGTCCGATACAGCAAGGGCTTCGATGGCGGCGGTCGCCTGCTTGACCGTTTCCTCATTGTCAGACTCCTTCAGTCGGGCGAGCACATCGATGCAGCGGAGGGCCGTTTCGCGGTTCCCCGACTCGGCCGCTTCGGTGAGAGCGTCGACGGCGGTGGCGCCCTGGGCGAGGAGTTCCGCTTCGGCGGCCCGGCGGGTGGTGAAGTCGGCGTCGGAGAGTTGCAGGATCCACCGATTAATCTGCGCCCCGGACGCGGGTGCCGCGTCTTCGGCCGAGAGGCCGGCGGCGGCCAGGCTGAGCGAGACTGCCATGAGACAGGCGAATAGTTTGCGAGCGAGTTCGCTTGGGGCAAGCACGGCGAGGCTCCCGGTTTGGCGTTGTTGCGGCGCAGTCAAGAGGTAAGTTTCCTTGATCGGTGGTTGGCGGGCAAGGGGAGAATGGGAGGTGCTGTGGTTGATTGAGGCGGGAGTTTCTACGCTGTGGCGCCGCGGGCGCGATCCGAGGTGCCTGGAGCGCTTTGCAGTTCGGTATGTGGTTCCGGGAACGATCTGTTCTCGATTCACAGATGCATCACCGAGAATGAGCTGAGGGCTGAGAGTCAGGAGTCCAGCGACCTGACCAACGAGGCGTCAACGATTCGGGCCCCTTGACTCTCGGCTCTCAATCCGCCACTTCGCCGGAGATGACGAACTCCAGCCAACCTCCCCTCTCAGCACGAGCACAATTCTGCACAGCGCTCTAACATGCGGCCGCCATGACGAATCCCGTCGACGACTCGTTTGCACCGGGGGACGGCGGCCGGAAGGCGGCCCTGCGACTCTTCTCCTATGCGTTTCTCACCTCCGGCAGTTACCTCATCGCCCGCACGCTGGCGGACGGGCTGTTTCTGGGGTCGCTGGGGCCGGGCGCGCTGCCGCTCGCGATGCTCATGGCGGCCTGCGTCGTGACGCCCTGTTCGGTCTTCTGGACGTGGGCGTCGCGCCGCATTTCGATGATCCGCGTCGTCATTGTGACCCGTATCGCGCTCGCAGTCGCGACTTCGGCGGTGGCATGGCTGTTGCCCGCGAGGATGGAATCCGTTGCGCTGCTGTGGGTGCTCTATCTGATCGCGGAACTGCGCGGCTGCCTGAATACGATTCAACTCACCACGCTGCTGAACGAGACGCTGCCGCGCAGCGCTCATCATCTGGCGCCGTCCGTTGCCGCCGGGGCGCCGCTCGCGGGCATCGCGACGGGGCTGGTGATCGGTCTGGAACTCGGCACGGTCAGCTATGCGCAACTGCTGATCGGCGCTGCAATCCTTGACCTCGCGTCGATCATTCCGCTGATTCTGCGCACGGGTGATTCCACCGAGGCGCGCGAAGACGGGACGGCGATCGAGACCGGCGAGGCCGAGCCAGTCGCGCCGTTCGAGAGCGCGATCGTCCGCTCGCTGGTGATCCTGATCTCGGTCAAAGTCGCCGTGCTGACAATCGCAAGCTTTGAATGGAAGGTCGCGGCAGCGACCGTATTCAGCCACCGGGACGAAGACCTGTCGCGCTACTTCGCCCTGTTCTATGCCGTCTGTGACGTCGTGACGCTGTTGATCCAGTTCTTCGCGGCCGGCGGACTGCTGCGACGATACGGGATCGCGGTCGGGCTGGCGGCCCTGCCGGTCGCGCTCGGGCTGTGCCTGCTCGGCGGATTGCTGTCTGTCTCCTCGGCCGCCCTGCTGTTCTGGATGACGTGCGCCAAGGGGGCGGATGTGCTGCGGCGGGGGCTGCACGACCCGACGCTGATGATCATCTACGGGCCGATTCAGGCCGTGCGGCGCAGGCAGGTGATCGGCATGGTGAACGGATTGCTGAAGCCGGTGATGGAAGCGGCCGTCGTTTTCGGGATCTTCGCGATCGGCTTCCTGGCCAACCGGACGGAATCGCTGTTTGTCGTGGCAGCCGTGCTGATGCCGATCTGGTTCGCATCCAGCGTCCGCACCCTGTCGGCGTATCGCGCGTCGGCGTCCGTGGAGGAGTAGGGCGGTAGGCGTCTGGGTCGTGAACCACAAAGACACGACGGGCACGAAGTGTTGAGTAGGCCGGATCAACCAGCGCAGCGACGCCGCTCCGGCAATTGAATGAGTGGCAGGACCGCTCGGCAGAAACCTGCCGGAACGGCGCTGCGCCTGATCCGGCCTACGTCTGCTTTCGCGGTTTTCTGAGTGCTGTCGCCGTGTTCGCGGCTTGCTGTCGCAGCGCTGACCGCAGAATGTGACGGGGGTTACGCAGACCTTGGTGCCCTTCGTGCCTTCGTGGTTCACCACCAAGTCACAAAACGCAAGACGAGGGTGAGTGTGCTTGGAGTGGAGGGTTCCGACGATGCTATCGACGGGCTCTGGGGGCGGCTTTAGAATCGGGGTTGAGTGGATTGGAGATCGCGAGAAACCGGTTTTCCGGGAGAAGCCCGGTTTCTGAGGCTTCTGGAATGAGTCACACGATGTACCGCGTCAGCAAGGAGATCGATTTCTGTTACGGGCACCGGTTGCTCGACTATGAGGGGAAGTGCCGGCATCTGCATGGGCATAACGGGCGGGCGGTGATTGTGCTGGAGGGGGAGCGGCTGGACGGGCGTGGGATGCTGGTCGATTTCTCCGACATCAAGACGGCGCTGCGGGACTGGATCGAGGAGACGCTGGATCACCGGATGATTCTGTGCGAGTCCGATCCGGCGCTGCCGATGCTGAGGGAACTCGATGAGCCGGTGCATGTGATCCCGGTGAATCCCACGGCGGAGAACATCGCCCGCCTGATCTATGACCGGGCACAGGAACTCGGGTTTCCCGTGGTGGAAGTCTCGCTGTGGGAGACGGCCCGGTCGTGTGCGACGTACCGGCCCGGGGGTGATTGCGTCGAATCTTCATCGGACGCATCCGGAGGCTGACGCCTTCCGGCTCGCCTGCGGGGGGTGTCACTTGACGGCGGGGCGGGAGGCGACTTCTCCTCGCTCCTGAATGGCCTGGTCGATGGCGGAGAGGGTGTCGGGGGAGAGGTCGGCGGTCATGGCGGCGGCGGTGTCGCGGATCTGGTCGGGGCGTTTCGCGCCGCACAGCGCGGCGGTGATGCCGGGCCTGCGGATCGTCCAGGCGATGACGAGTTGGGGCAGCGTGAGACCGGACTCCTCAGCCAAGGGGCGGAGTTTGTCGAGGAAGTCGTGGGTACGGTCCCACTGCTCCCCCTGAAAGACGGGATATTTCTGCCGGCCGTCTTTCGGATCCCAGACATGGTCACGCGGAAGCTTCCCGGCGAGAAAGCCTTTCATCAGGGGCCAGTAGACGCAGAGCGAGACATCGTGCTCGACGCACCAGGGAACCTGATCGGCTTCGATCTCGCGCTGCAGCATGTTGTAGTGCGGCTGTGATGCCGTGATCGGGCAGACGCCGTGGAACTCCTCGAACTGGGCGGTGGTGGAGAGATTCGAGACGCCGACGGAGCGGATCTTGCCGGCGTCGAGCAGTTCGCGAAATGCCCCGGCGGACTCGGCCAGCGGGACGTTCGGGTCGGGGGCGTGGAGGTAGTAGAGGTCGATGCGGTCGGTGTTGAGCCGGCGGAGGCTCTCTTCGCATTCGCGCTGGATCGTTTCGGGGCGGGCGTCGCGCGCTTGGGTCTTGTTCTCGTCCCAGTGCAGCCCACATTTGGTGGCGATGACAATGCGGTCGCGCTGCGGGCCGAGTGCGCGGGCGATCATCCGTTCGCTCTCGCCGTCGTAGCCATAGATGTAAGCGGTGTCAAAGAAGTTGATGCCGGCGTCCACGGCGGCCTGGAGCGTGGCGAGGCTGTCGGCTTCGTTGACATCGATGCTGGTAATGCCGGTGATGGGCCAGCAGCCCATGGCCACGGGAGTAACGTGGATGTCGGTGTTGCCGAGTTGGCGGGTGGGGGGCATGGCGGGTGCTTTCTGCTGTGAGTAGCGCAAGTTGTCGCGCCCTTTTCAACGCAAAGGCACGGAGAACCCAGCGCAGGCCTCCGGCCGCAATCCAACCGGAGGCGAATCGAAACTGAGCGGCGAAGCCGCGCAAGCGTTTAGCCGTGAGCGTAAGCTCATGGAATACTTGACCTGGGGGGGCGAGTTGTTTCGGTTTGTGGGGGGTGGTAGTCTCGGCGAACGATTGAATGATGCTATTGATTTGCCTCAGTTGGGAGCCTGTTCGATGTTGCGCTTGCTGACGGGATGCCTCGCTCTGTTCATCACGCTGTTCCTTTCGGCCTTCGTCACGGCGGCGGATGCTCCGCCCGATTTTGTCGACGAGAATATGGTGACGCACGGGCCGATTCTGGGGCGGCTGTCGAGCGACGGGGTGGGGGTGTGGGCGCGGACGCTCAGGCCGGGTGAGTTCACCGTTTTATACGGCACCGACCCGGAGCGGCTCGATCAGACGGCCGGGCCGGTGACGACGACGCTAGAGCACGACAACACCGGTTGGATTCATGTCAGCGGTCTGGAGCCGAATACGAAGTACTACTACGAGGTGAAGATTCCGGAGTCGTCGGGGCGGACGGGGCGGAGCGGCGATTTCCGGACGATGCCCGATGCAGACTCCGTGCGCGACCCGGAACTCAATCCCGGGGGGCTGTACAACTTTAGCTTCGAGTTCGCCTGCGGAAACAATCAGAATCCGCGACACAGTTCCGGGCCGGCGCTGCCGACGTTTGGGACCATGCTGCGCGAGATCGAAGACGAGATTCACTTTGCCATCCTGAACGGAGACTGGCTGTATGAAGTCCGCCGGGAGTACACGCCGGAGCAATGGGCGGGGCAGGTCGACATCTCAACAGACGAGATTCCGGACGTGCTGCGGATCGCGCCGACGCTGACGGGCGTGTGGGAAAACTACAAGTTCTTCCTGGAGCAGGGAGAGAACCTGACGCACTGGCACCGGGAAGTGCCGTCGTTCTTCACGTATGACGATCACGAGTGTCTGAACGACATCTGGGGCGCGGGGACGCCCGGGCTGCGGGACCGGCGGGCTGTGTTCCGCGATATCGGCGTGCGGGCCTGGTACGACTACCTCGCCTGGAGCAATCCGACCGAGTTCGCCTCGCGGGTTCACTTCGGCAAAGGAACGATGGAACAGGGAAGCGACGTACTGGTCGACGAAGAGGCGGACTTCACGAAGCTCAAGCTGGCCGATCACAACAACCTGCACGTGCACTGGGGCACGCCGACGGCGGGCGTGAATGACAACGCACTGGACGACCTCGACGACGGCGACCCGAATGCGGCCGTCTATGCGATCGAGGAAATACTGGGACCGCACGAGGTCCGAGTCAGTCCGGCGGCGAAGGCGAACGGCGCGGTGAGCTACTCGATCGGGCGGCGGTCGTACTATCACATGCGGTTCAGCAACTGCGATTTCTTCGTGCTCGACACGCGCGGCCAGCGGGAGATGCACGACACGTCCGAGCCGCACAAGGACATCTCGATGCTGGGGCGGGTGCAGCGGGAGTGGCTGATTGACGGTGTGCAGAACTCGGACGCCGATTTCATTTTCGTTGTGTCGAGCGTGAACTTCATGGTGCCGCACGTCGGCGGCGGAGCGGTGCGGGCGGACAACAAGGACGATGCGTGGACGGTGTTCTTCCACGAGCGGGAGATGCTGATCGACACGTTTGACCAGCTCAAGCAGCCGGTGTTTGTGCTGACGGGCGACCTGCACAACAGCTTCGCGATTTCGATCACCGACAACGTGTACGAGTTCGCCTCCGGTCCGCATAACTCAAACAACCACTGGGCGAGCGACGAAGGAGACCGGCCGGCGAACGGCAAGTTCCGGTACGGACCGCGCGAATGCGACATTCTGTGGTCGACGTTCTACCGGTCTGACGTGCCGCGCCCGCAGTTGATGCACCCCAACTACTGCGTGGTGCAGGTGAACAACGTGTTCGACAACCCGCTGGTGACGAACCAACCCGATCAGCCGGGAGAGCCAAGGTGGGTGGCGTTTCCGCGTCCGCAGGTGATCTTCCGCTATTACGACGGTCGGACTGGGGATCTGAAGTTTGCGCACTCGGTACGCGCGGCCGAGTGAGGCAACGCGCGTACGGCGGTGTCGAGAGATTTCGGTCTCACGATTCGCGGACGTGCGTGTAGAATGGAAGCAGAGTAGGGCCGGCTGTGCCGGCCGAATCCGCGTACTTCCTATTCCCGGCCGGCACAGCCGGCCCTACTGGCTCTGAGAATCCTGCATCCTGGGCCACTAGACGATGGGGGCCGGAAGAGCACGATTTTTGGCTTGGGGCTGGGCTGTGTCAACGATGTACGATGGTCGATTGGTCGATGGCTGTGCCAATGCGGACAGCGCCAGAAAGGACAGCAAAGGGGAAGCAGAGATGAGACAAATCCTGAAGGTTGCAATCGCCGGTTATCTCCTTGTTGTGGTGGGAGCGTCGGCGGCGTTTCTGATTCAGCAGCAGGTGGCTTACAACGATCACATTCGGCCTGCGCGCAAGTCCCGTGATCCGGCGTTTCGTGCGGTCGTGACTCCGGTGGGAACAGAGGCGTCGATCGCAACGCAGGAGGTGACGATCCAGTTTGTGGACCGGTCGATGATTGATGCTC
The DNA here is from genome assembly GCA_003388505.1 of Planctomycetota bacterium. Taxonomy (GTDB): domain Bacteria; phylum Planctomycetota; class Planctomycetia; order Planctomycetales; family Planctomycetaceae; genus MB-PLM-1. The sequence goes on along the minus strand of QQVO01000015.1, from coordinate 117,543 downwards.
CGGCGCGACTGGGCAACGAAATCGAAGAACACATGATGTCGCTGTTCGGGCTGAACCTCGCGACAGGCGTGATGGTGTGTGTGCTGTGTCTGACAACGCTGCGTTTTACGCGGCCGCCGGGCGACGGCGTGAAGCCGGAATAGGTCACTGTTCGCGGTGGAGGACCTGCGGCGGAGGGATTCTCGAATAGTCAAGTAGGGCCGGCTGTGCCGGCCGCTGGTCGTCGTCATTCTCGGTGAGAAACGTCGGCCGGCACAGCCGGCCCTACGAGGTTGGCGGCCGTTTCCAGAAGAGCACCAGGCACGCCGGCAGCAGGAGCAGGACGCCGATCAGGGCGCCCACCATCGTCACGCAGGTGAGTTCGGCGAACCGCCGCGTCGGCACGAAGTCTGAAAAGAGCAGCACCGCCAGCCCCGCCACGATCAGGATGCTGGTGATCACGATCGCCCGCCCGGTCCCCTCGAACGTGCGCACCACCGCCTCCTCGACGCAGCCGGTCCGTTTCATCTCTTCGCGGAAGCGAAACAGGAAGTGAATCGAATCGTCGACCGCAATCCCCAGACTGATGGTGAACACGATCACGTTGCCGACGTTCATGTCGTAGCCTCTGAGCCGCATGTAACCGAGCGTGAGCGCGAGGGGTGTGAGATTGGGGATGGCGGCGATCAGTCCCGTCCTGAGCGAGCGGAAGATGAGGGCGATGGTGGCGAAGATGATGAGCGAAGCGGTCAGCAGCGAATAGAAGAGGTCGTGAATGACGGCGTTCATGGCGATGGTGTTGAGGTAGGCGTCGCCGGTGAGAGTGGGCGTGACGCCGCTGCCCGGGGGAAAGGCCTGGAGCAGTTCTGCTTCGAGTTGGTTGATGAGCTTTTTGAGGCGGAGTGTGCCGATGTCCTGCACTTTGATGAGGATGCGGCCGTCGCGGCCGTCTTCGGTCATGAAGTTGGGATAGCCGAGCGTCGCACCGACGCGGTTGACGACCCACACGCCGAGCCGGATGTCTCGCGTGAGCTCCTCGTCGGAGACGGGCAATTCGTCGTCTGCGGCAGTCGGCGAAGGCGTGCCGGTCGAGATGGACTGCAGCACATCGGCGTAGGAGCGGGCGAACAGGACGCCGTCCTCCTGCAGCGCATGTTCTTCGAATTGCCGAACCTTGCGGAAGACGTCCGGGTCGAGCAGTCGTTCGGGGTCATCGGCGTGCAGCCGCACCTCAATGGGAAGGAGTCCGGAGAGCTTGTTGTCGACGAGACGCAAGGTCTGGAGGGTGGGATGGTCGTCGTCGTAGGTCTCAATCATGAACGAATCGACCGGGACATGGAGGCCGAGCCAGACGGAGGCGGCGATCAGGAGTCCACTGAAGGTCAGCGTGATGCGGGGGTGACGATCGATGACGCGTCCGGCGGCGGCCGTGACGTGGCCGAGGGGCGCGCCGCGGGTGCTGCGGCGGGGCGGGCGGAAGTACTGCATGAGGCTGCCGAGCCCGCCGATGATGGTGACGTACATGAATCCCATGCCGAGCGCGGCCTGCCAGCCGAATTCCCGGAGCACATCCGATTGAGCGGTCCCGAGGCAGGCGAAGCCGACGGCGGTGGTGAAGAGCGTGAGCAGGCAGGAGCGGCTCATGTGCCGCACGGTGTTTCTGGCGGCTGCGATGCGGTCGCCGCGGGCCAAAGGCAACTGTTCTGCATACTCGTCCAGCACGTGGACGCAGTTTGAGACGCCTACGACGATGAGCAGGATGGGCAGCACGTTGCTGACAAGGTTGAATGTTGCACCGACCGCAACGACGGCGCCGATGGTCCACGCCAGCCCCATGCCGACAGCCAGCAGGGGCAACAGGCTGCCGGAGACGCGGCGAAAGATGATGGCCAGCGTGAGGAGGTAGAGGATCGCTGCGATCGGCAGCAGCCGCTGCTGGTCCTGCTGCAGGTTCTTGATGGTGTCTGTGCGGATGAAGGGCAGTCCGCTGAGTGACGTGCGGTACCCGGTGGGTGGGGGGGAAGACTGGAGCAACTGTTGGACGTCGTCGATGACGACTGATAATTCGCGGACGCGCTGCAACTCCGGGTCGATGAACGCGAGCAGGGCAGCGACCTGCAGGTCGGAACTGACGAGCGTGCCGGCGAGAAGCGGCGACTCATCAACGAGCCGGCGGAGCCGGCGGCTGTCGGTTTCGTCGGCAGGAAATTCGGCGATAAACGGCCGCGCCGTGACGGAAGGGGGGAACTCCAGGGTGCGCCGCGGAATTTCGATCGTTGCCAGCGTCGCCACTTCGTCGACGTGCGGGACGGCGCGCAATTGCTCGGCAACGTGCGCCTGCCAGTTGAGCAGGCGGTGGTCGAGGACATTGGCGTCGCCCGTCGCCTCGACGATGATCATCAGGACGGAGTCTTCGTAGGCGAAGGTCTGTTTGAAGTCCTGCAATTGCTGATACGACTCGTCTTCGCCGCGCATCAGCGCCTGGGGCGAGAACTCGAATTGAATCTGCGTCGCCTGGACGGCTGCGAGGGCTGTCAGCGACAGCAGCAGGAGCGCGACGAACGGAGCGCGGCGGGTCAAGAGGTTGGCGAGGCGATCGAACATGCGCTGTGGCGGTTCGGTAAAACCCGATAGTGATAGCGCTTTGCAAGTCAGTGTCGGCGATCTGTCTCGCGGATTCTCGTCCTCGACAGTCCAAACACCGCTAGACGCGGACACATGGTAGAGCAATTTGCTCTAGCGAACGCCGGCAGCGGCGACAAGGGACTGAATCATCGGCTTGAATCGGCAAGGATGCGGGCCGACACTTGGGGCCGGCGCGTCGCTTGACGTGTTTCCAGCGCGAGAAGGGGGAAAGAATTGGTCATCACCAACGTGCGAACGTGGCAGCCGGTGGATGCGAACTCGCCGCCGGACTGGCGGACGAGTCTCGGGCAGATTGCGGTTGCGGTGGAGACGGCGGAGGGGGTGGTCGGTTACGGCGTCGGTGGGGGCGGTGCGGCGGGGATGCATGTGATCGATGCGGTTCTGGGGCCGATGCTGATCGGCCGGGATGCGGAGCCGCTGGAATCCATGTGGGAGGAAATGTACGGGGCGACGCTGCCGTTCGGGCGGAAGGGGATCGCGGTGATGGCGCTGAGCGGTGTGGACCTGGCGCTGTGGGATTTGAGAGCGAAGCGGGCAAACCAGAGTGTGGCGGAGTTGCTGGGAGGCGGCACGGGGCGGACTCTGCCGACCTACACGACGTTGTGGAACGTCGTCGACGCGGAGACTCTGACCGGGGGGCAGGCCGTAAAGCTGCATGTTCGTCTGGAGGATCGGTCGCAACCGGTGGACCAGGTGGTGACGCGCGTGGCGGCGGCGCGTGAAGCGCTTGGCCCGGATCGCGAACTGATGATCGACGCCTGGATGGAGTGGGACGTCGACACGACGCTGGAGATCGCGCGGCAGATCGAGGGTCTGCGGATCGGCTGGATCGAGGAGCCGATCTCAGCGGACGATCTGGAGGGGTATCGAAGGCTGCGGGATGAATGTCCGATTCCAATCGCGGGGGGCGAGCATGAATTCACGGCGATCGGTTTCGCGCCGTTAATCGAGGAGCGATTGCATCAGGTGCTGCAGCCGGACGTCTGCTGGTGCGGCGGGCTGACGGAACTGGTGAAGATCTATCAAATGGCGGCGGAGGCCGGGTTGCGGGTGGTTCCGCACCGGGGCTCGGAAGTGTGGGGGTTGCATGCGATTGCGGCGCTCGATTCACGGCCGCTGGCGGAGTCGGGGCGTCCGTGGATGTCGTGGGTGCGGGGGCAACCGGCGATCAGGGAGGGGCTGATCGAGGTGCCGGAGGAGTTGGGATTCGGGGTCACGCTGGCGGGGGATGAATGAGGGCTGGAGGTCCCGCCGATTGCAATCAGCAGGCCTGGCAGACGCTATTCTCTGTGACAGGCGGCGGACATCCGGGCGGCGAAATTGCCGATGAGTTTGACGACGGTCTCGCGGTCGGCGTCGCCGTCGGCGAGTGACTCGAGGTGGCGGACGATGCCGGAACCGACGATTGCGCCGTCGGCGAGGCCGCGAAGGGGATCGATGTGCTCGGGCCGGGAGATGCCGAAGCCGACGCAGAGCGGCAGGTCTGTCTCCTCACGCAGCCAGCGGAGTTGGGCGAGGAGTTCTTCGGCAATCTCTTCGCGAACGCCGGTGGTGCCGGAGACGGCGATGCAGTAGACGAAGCCGGAGCAGGACTTGAGGATTTCGCGCACGCGCTCGCGAGGCGTCGTGGGGGCGACGAGTTGGACCAGGTCGAGATTCTCGGCACGGACCAACTGGAAGAAGTCGGCCGCTTCGTCGCCGGGGAGATCGGGAACGATCATCCCGGAGAAGCCGGCCTGGGCCGCCTGGGAGAGAAACGCTTCAGCGCCGATGCGAAAAATGATGGCGTAGGAGACCATCGCGACCAGAGGAGGGAGCGATTGGGTGTCCAGTTCCGAGATGCCGGCGAAAATGTCCCGCACGTGCAGTTGTTTTTCCAGCGCGCGGGTGTAGGACGCCTGAATGACCGGTCCGTCGGCGATGGGATCGCTGTAGGGGAATCCGACCTCGATCAGGTCGACGCCGCTTGCACTGAGTTCACGGATGAGAGCCCGCGTCATCCCCATGTCGGGATCGCCGGCCGTGATGAACGGCATGAAGGCGGTGCGTTGCGACTCCCCCAACGCGCGGAAACAGTTTTCAATCTGGCTCGGCATGGACATACTGACGGCGTTTACTCAGTCGCGTACGGCTCCGGCAACCCGATGCGGCTGTAGGTGTCGGCGAAATGCTTGGCGAGATGTTCGCGAAACAGCGGTCGAATCCGGCCGTCGCGCTTCCCCGTTCCGCACAGGTTCTCCAAGAGTTCGAGCGGAACGGTGTGAAGCTGCCGCAGGTCGACGATCAACTCGGGGATTTCCAGTGCGTCATCCGCCGGCAGAAAGTACCAGCCGAAGACGCGCCCGGCACGCACCGGACCGCGGATGTCGGAGGCCTTGAGTTGTCCGCGAGCCACGATCTCTTCGGCTTCGACCGCGACGGCGACAACAACCTGAGTGACTTTGCGCTGCGCCAGGTCACATGTTTGCGTCAGAACGACGACCCTTTCCAGACTGCTTTGAACATCCGGAACGTCTGGCGTCTGAGGATCGAGTGAGACAACGTGGACGACGGTACAATCGCGTATAATGTCTCCCTGATCGATCGAGTCTCCCGAGTCCGGACGATCGAAGATCATTCCGCCACCTCATCGTCGCGCGGGATCTCCGGGATATCCGGCATCAGGCGCGGGCCCGGCTTCGCTTTGAATGTCGTGCCCCATTTCGGCTGCGGCAGTTCGCACCAGGGGTCGAGCATGATGTCTTCTTCGCAGAGCGGCTTGGACAGCAGCGTCTTCTCTTGCGCGGGGGCCACGCGCAGCTCCACCGTCATGCCCCGCACGCGACATTGATACGTGCGCCCCGGTTCCAGATCGACCTGTTCCAATGCTTCGGCGAGTGTCATGGTCGTCGTTCCGAATGTGAGGTTTTCTGGCCTGTTCGCGCTTCTCATGGGGTCGCCGCTAAACACTTGACTGAACGTCTAGCGGGTGGCCGTCGTCGACTGCGCCGCCACAAGCATTATATCTTCTCGCCCGTGAGGCGGGCGACTTCGTTGACGTCTTTGTCGCCCCGGCCGGAGAGGCAGACGACAATCGCGTCTTCGCTGCTTCGCTGTCGCGCGACTTTAAGGGCTTGGGCGAGGGCGTGGGAGCTTTCGATGGCGGGGAGGATTCCTTCGCAGCGGGCAACGAGTTTGAACGTCTCCAGCGCCTCATCGTCGCGGATGCTGGTGTAGGTGACGCGTCCGGCGTCTTTCCAGAAGCTGTGTTCAGGTCCGACGCCGGGGTAATCGAGACCGGCGGAGATGGAATGGACGTCGAGCGTCTGCCCGTCGTCATCCTGCAGGACGTAGCTGTAGCTGCCGTGCAACACGCCCTTGTTGCCGTAGCTGAGCGTGCTGGCGTGGTCGCCGGGCTGAGGTCCGCGACCGCCGGCTTCGACACCGGTGAGAGCGACTGATTCATCCTCGACGAAGGGGTGAAACATACCGGCGGAATTCGATCCGCCGCCGACACAGGCGATGACTTCATCGGGAAGCCTGCCGAGTTCGTCGAGGCACTGCTGTCGTGTTTCGCGGCCGATGACGGACTGGAAGTCGCGGACGATCATCGGAAAGGGGTGCGGTCCGACGACCGAGCCGATGATGTAGTGCGTCGTTGCGACACTGGCCATCCAGTCGCGCATCGCTTCGTTGATGGCGTCCCGGAGCGTGCGGGAACCGGAGGTGACCGGGCGGACTTCGGCTCCCATCGTTTTCATGTTGAAGACGTTGAGCGCCTGCCGTCGAATGTCCTCCTCTCCCATGTAGACGACGCATTTGAGGCCGAACCGCGCGCAGGCGGTCGCGGTGGCGACGCCGTGCTGTCCCGCGCCGGTTTCGGCGATGACCCGCTGTTTGCCCATCTGCAGGGTGAGGAGCGCCTGGCCGATGGTGTTGTTGATCTTGTGCGCGCCGGTGTGATTGAGATCCTCACGCTTGAGATAAATGCGGGCGCCCCCGCAGTGTTCGGTCAGCCGTTCCGCAAAATAGAGAGGGTTCGGCCGCCCGACGAACGTTCTCAACAGATGGTCGAAGCGGGCCTGGAAATCGGGGTTCTGCCGGGCCTTGGTGTATTCTGCGGTCAGCTCTTCGAGAGCCTGCATGAGCGTCTCAGGGACGAATCGGCGGCCGAATTCGCCGAAACGTCCCTGGCTGTCGGGAACGCTGGTTGTTGCAAGTGCAGTATTCATCAAGGGATGGCTTTCGTTGACCACCGGGTTCGGGGAGTCCCCGTGAGTCGGTGGGCATTGTCGTTTGGCCCATTATGTGTGCGGCCGCGCGGGGCGGTCAACCAGTGGGTCGTTGCCGGGTCGCCGCCCGTCAGCGGCGTAGCGTATGCGCAGTTGTGGCGCCGGCAGGACTCTCAATCTGGTAAGTACGGCAATCTGCGACGAGTAAAAGGTTCTTGCGTGACGGAAGAGGTCTCTCAGTGCATCATAGCGCGACGCGGTCTGTGAGCCACTATGCGGTGTGACGGTGATTGCTTATTCTGATGCACTGAGGCGGGAACAGTCATGCCGAGTTTTTTCGAAAAGCGGGACCGCTGGGGCAACGGCATGGCCGTGTACGTCCTTGGCGCGCTTGTGTTTCTGCTGCCGCTGATCGGCTATCAACTCAGGGGCGTCCATTTCAATAATAACGTCAAGGACTGGCTGCCGCACGGGGATCAGGACGCTCAGATCCTGACGTGGCATGACGAACACTTTCAGCGGCAACCGACCTTCCTGATTTCGTGGGATGACAGTTCGCTCGACGATCCGCGCATCGGGCGTCTCATCGAACGCCTGGAGGGGTCGACCGACGAGGAAGGAAACCGCGTCGGCGGTCTGGAAGGGATTGAAGGCGTCAGTTCGCCGCTCGATCTGATCGAACGGATGGAGGACGCCGGAGTGCCGCGCGCGGAAGCGGTGTCGCGGTTGCAGGGCGTGCTGATCGGTTCGGGCGACCTCAAAGTAAGGCTGACGGAGGCCGGGCGGTTGCGGCAGGATGCGGTTGCCGGCGAGCTTCGTTCGTTCGCTGCACGGGAACTGAAGGTCGACGCCGAAATTCTGCCGCCCGTCGAGACGCCGGCGCCGCAGACGGGCTCAGAACATCCGGCGGCGCCCGTTCCGGAACACGATTTTCAAGTGCACTGGACCGGGATTCATCCCCGCGCACCGGGCGTGGACGAACTGCGGCAGTTCGCGCTCGATCTGGAATTCGAGGGCGAGCGGTTGGTGGAGGCCTGCTTTTTCGCACCGGGCGCCCCGGTGGCGCTATTTGTTCGGTTGGACGTGGGTGACTCGGAGGCTCTGGAAGAGATTCTGCCGGCGGTGAGGGACGCGGCTGTCGAGGTGGGGATCGACGAGGAGGCGTTCCACATGGCGGGGACGCCGGTCGGGCAGTGGCAGCTCGACGAGGAGTCGACGAAGTCGATCTGGAATCGAGACGTTCCCGCCTGGATGATCTGGAAACGGTCGCCGTTCCTGATGTCGGGGCTGGTGGGGATGGCGGTGGCATTCGTGCTGCTGAAGAGTCTGCGGCTGGCGAGCCTGGTGCTGCTGGTTTCAATTTACTCGGCGATGTTGTGCGTGGTGCTCGTGCCGATACTGGGTCCGGTGATCGGGTCGGGGCCGGAACTGAACATCGTGCTCTCGGTCATGCCGAACCTGTTGCTCGTGCTGACGGCCTCGGGAGCGATTCACGTTGCGAACTACTGGCGGCATGCATCGGAGACGGATGCAAAGAATCCGATTGCAAGAGCCGTCAACGTGGCCTGGAAGCCATGCGCGATGGCGAGTTTCACGACGGCGGTGGGGATGGCGTCGCTGACGGTGAGCGGGCTGATCCCGGTGCGGGATTTCGGGTTGTACTCCGCGCTGGGCGTGGTGCTGTCGCTGGGGATGATCTTGTACGGCTTTCCGTCGATTCTGGCCGTGATGGGCGGTTTGCCGAAACGGTTCGAGGCAATGGATACAAGCGGCTGGGAACGGTTCGGGCGTTGGGTGGCGGGACGTCATGTGGTTTGCAGCGTGCTTTCTCTGGCAGTGTTCGGGCTGGGAATCTACGGATTGCAGTGGTTTCGGACGGAGACGAAAGTCATCCGGTATTTTCCGGAAGACAAGCGGATCGTGCAGGATTACAACGCGATCGAGGAGTCGCTGGCGGGCGTCGTGACGATCGACACGGTCGTCTCGTTCGACGATGCGGCGCGAGACGAGCGAAACATCCTGGAGCGGATGGAACTGGTGCGGGCGGTTGAAGAGGAGATCCGGGGCGCACGCGGAGTCAGCGGGACGTTGTCGCTGGCTGATTTGCGTCCGGTTTCGGAGCCGCCGGGCGAAGGAGCTTCAACGTTCGCAAGAGTCCGATATGGAAAGAACGCCCAGCGGATGGAGGGAGCGGTGTTCGGCGACGAAGAGGAGTCGGCGAGTCATCTGATCACGCATGTGCGGGAAGGGAGTCCGCTGGAGTTTGTGCGGAACGGCCGGCCGGTTCAGATTTCGGAGGGGAACGAAATCTGGCGGATTCGGGCGCAGACCGAAATGATGTCGGACCTGAACTACGGGGACGTCGTCTCCGAGTTGCAGAGCCGTGTACAGGGCGTGCTGGAGGAGGAGGCCGGTGTGGAGCACGTTGTGACCGGGATGGTGCCGCTTTTCTTGCGGACGCAGCAGGCGGTGATCGAGAGCCTGGTGATGAGTTTCGGTCTGGCGTTTATCGTGATTGCGATCACGATGATCGTGTTGCTGCGAAGCGTGCCGTCGGGGTTGCTGTCGATGATCCCGAACACCTGGCCGAGCGTGGTAGTGTTCGGCGCGATCTCGTTGGCGGGGGTTCCGGTGGACATCGGGACGATGATTACGGCGTCGGTGGCTTTGGGAATCGCGATCGACGGGACGGTGCACCTGCTGACATGGTTCCGTGAAGGAGTTGCGGACGGACTCTCGCGGCGGGAGGCGATCGGCAAGGCGCTGGCGCATTGCGGACCGGCGCTGTTTCAGACGAGTTGCGCCATCGGGCTGGCGATGCTGATGCTGATGTTCTGCGATCTGTTGCTGATCGGCCGTTTCGGGTGGGTGATGTCGGCCGCGGTGGGAGCGGCGTTGATCGCCGACGTCGTCATCACGCCGGCGCTGCTGGCGGGGCCGATGGGGGCGCTGATCGAGCGAGCGGTGCTGCGGGAGAAGCAGAGCAGCGAGACCACGCAGACAGACACAACGGCCTCGCCGCCGGTGCCCGCGCACGAGTCCGCCTGACAGGCAGCCTGTCGCGACCCGCACGAGTTCGCTCGATTTTGCGTATCCCGGTTCGAATGGACCGCGGATTTCAGCGGGTCAGGCCGATCACCGCGGCTTCGCGGTGAACTGCATCCATGCCCTTCCGCGTTCTATTCGTCGCGGTTGTGGCCTGCGCACGATTCGGACTTATCCGGAGGCTGACGCCTTCCGGCTCGCCGGTTGTTATGCGTCGTCGAGGATGTCGACGGCGGCGAACTGTTTTCCTTCGAGCATTTCGAGGCTGGCGCCGCCGCCGGTGCTGACGTGGGTGACGCGGTCTGCGAATCCGAGCTGCTCGATTGCAGCCGCGCTGTCGCCTCCCCCGATGATGCTGGTGGCGTCGGAATCGGCGATGGCCTGAGCGACGGCCTTGGTGCCTTCATCGAAGGGGGAGCATTCGAAGACACCCATCGGTCCGTTCCAGACGACTGTTTTCGCCGCGCCGACGATCTCTGAATAGCGCTCGGCAGTCCGGGGGCCGATGTCGAGACCTTCGAAGCCTTCGGGGATTTCTCCGGCGGGAACGGTTTGCGCTTGGCGTGTATTGACGATGCGTTTGAAGCCTTCGTCCCAGTCGACGTCGGCGCAGTGAGTATCGACCGGCAGGACGAGTTTGTCTTTCCCGGTTTGCATCAGTTCATTGGCGAGATCGACCTTGTCTGACTCGACCAGGCTTTTTCCGACGCTGCCTCCCTTTGCGAGCGAGAACGTGTAAGCCATTGCTCCACCGATCAGGACGTGGTCGCACAGGCCGAGCAGCTTGCGGATGACGTCGATCTTGCTGGAGACTTTGGCCCCGCCGATGATCGCGACGAAGGGGCGCTCCGGTTTCGAGATGACGCCGGAGAGGTATTGAATCTCCTTTTCGACCAGGAAACCGACGACCTTTGGTTTGTCTCCCATCTGCTGCGGGACGGTGAGCATCGAGGCGTTGTCGCGGTGGCAGGTGCCGAAAGCGTCGTTGCAGTAAACGTCGGCCAGATCGGCCAGCTTGCGGGCGAAGCTCTCCTTCGCGTTTTTTTCTTCGGGCGTCGCCTTCTTGTCCTTGATCTCCTCCTCCGGATGGAAGCGGACGTTTTCGAGGAGCAGAACGTCTCCGGGTGTGAGTCGGGCGGCGGCCTGTTGCGCCTCATCGCCGACGGTGTCGCCGGCGAAGGCGACGGGCCGGCCGAGCAGTTCCTGGAGTTTTTCCGCACAGGGGCGGAGCGAGAATTTCGGATGGGGCGCGCCTTCAGGCCGGCCGAGGTGACTCATCAGGATCAACTTGCCGCCGCGGTCGACGACGGAGCGGATGGAGGGGAGGGCGGCCTCGATGCGGCGGGGGTCTGTGATTGTCCCGTCGGAGTCCTGGGGAACGTTGAAATCGACCCGCATGAGGACGGTTTTTCCATCGACGTCGACGTCCTGAATGTTGCGTTTGTTCACCTTGTCACCCTGTCGTGCAACGGGAAATGAAGTCGCTGGTGGTTGAGCTGGACTGCCGGGAATCGTATGGAAGGTGAGAGAGTGTGCCAAGGACGGGCGGGAAACCGGTTGCTACGTGTCTCCGTCTGAATCGGAACTCACGCAAAGTCGCGAAGGCGCAAAGGCTGGGTGTTGTGAAGCATCGTCGATTGATGCGTTGCCGGTTTGGCGGTGAGGGGGAGTCCGCTGAATCGCCGCGAATTGGAAATGACTGTGAGTGGCGTGATTGGGAATTCTCAGGCGTCGTCGTTACCTTTCGGTTGGTGTTGTTATTGTTCGACCGGTGCGGTTCTGTCCGGGGGGGATGTCGTGAGATTGGGACTGATCAACTCGGCGTGGGCGCAGGCGGGGCGGGATACGGCGTGGGGGATTGCGAAGACGAAAGAGATCGGCTTTGACACGATCGATATCTTCACCGACCCCCTGGAGATCGATATTCGGGAGCGGAGGTTGATCAAGCGGGAATGCGACCGGAACGGGCTGCCGATTGTTTCGATCTGCTGTGTGGCGGTGGGGCTGATTGATTTCAATCCGAGCGTTCAATCGTTTCACGTGAAACGCTGCCGGGCGTTTCTTGACCTGGTGTACGAATGCGAAGCGAAGAACCTGCTGCTGGTGCTGGGGGAGTACATCTGGAATCAGGAGGTGATTCCGCCGGAGGAGCAATGGCGGACCGGGGTGGAAAACTGCCGGCGGCTGGCCGAGCATGCCGAGTCACTGGGCGTCGAAATTGCCCTGGAACTCGAGCCGTTTCCGCTGTCGCTGGTGAACAGCGTGGAGACGATGGTGCGGTTCGTGGATGACGTGGGGCATCCGGCGCTGGGGGCGAATATCGATGTGTCGCATCTGCATCTGGCGGGTGTCGCCCCGGAGGAGTTGCGTCGACTGCAGGGGAAGGCGCTGCATGTTCACATTTCAGACTGCGACGGTAAGAAGCACGGGGATCTTCCGCCGGGTCGGGGTGTGGTCGATTTCGCACCGTATCTCAAGGAGATCAAGGCGCTGGGAATTGACGGCGCGATTTCGATCGAACTGGAGTATTCGCCGGAGCCGGATCAGATCGAAGCGTGGGTGGCGGAGGCGTATTCAGCGACCGATCGGCTGCTGGAGGAGGCGGGGCTGCGGGGTTGAGAGAGCGGTGAGCGGTGAACGTTAAACGGTGCACAGCGAACAGACGGGGATGGGTGGGATTTCATGACGGGACTGGTGATTGAGTTTGTGGTGCTGGCGGCCGTTGTGATTGCGGCGGGCGTGGTGCTGGCGAGGTGCTGCGACAGGATCGCGGAACTGAGCGGACTGGGACGTTCGCTGGTGGGGCTGGTGCTGCTGGCGTCGGCGACGAGTCTGCCGGAGTTCACGGTCGGCTGGAACGCCGTGCGGATTGGAGCGATCGACCTGACGGTGGGGGACGTGCTGGGAAGTTCGCTGATCAACCTGTTGATACTTTCCGTGCTGGATCTTGTTTCGCGTCAACGGGGCCAGATGCTCTCGAAGATGGCGGCTGCGCATGCGCTGTCGGCGACGACCGCGATATTGCTGACGACGATCGTCCTGATTTCGCTGTTACTCGAGACGAAGCTGACCCTGTGGCGATTCGGGCCGGGGACGCTGGGGGTGCTGGCGGCGTATGTGTTGACGTTGCGGCTGGTGTACTTTGACCAGCAGTTCGCAATGCAGCAGGAACCGAAGCCGGAAGAGGCTGAGACCGGAAAGTGGGGGAAGTACCTGCTGGGCTTTGTGGGAGGAGCGGGCGTGATTCTGTTCGCGGGTCCGCGGCTGGCTCACACGGCGGATCAACTGGCGGTGGCCACCGGTCTGGGTCGGACGTTCTTCGGAACCGTGTTCGTGGCCGGCATCACATCGTTGCCGGAAGTCGTCACCACGATTGAAGCTCTGCGGCTGGGGGCGCGGGACATGGCTGTGGGGAACGTGTTCGGGAGCAATGCGTTCAACATGATCGTGCCGGCGGTGGCGGACCTGGCGAGTCCGGAATCGATACTTTCGCTGGCTGCACCAACGCACGCGATTACGGCGGCGGCGGTGATCCTTGTTACGGCCGTGGCAACCCTGGGACTGCTGTATCGCGCCGAGAAGCGGTTCTGGTTCATCGAGCCGGACGCCGCGCTGGTGACGCTGTTGATCGTTGGCGCGCTGGTGCTGGTTTACGCGCGGCGGTGAGAGCGGCGCAGCTCGCATCCGCCGCCTTCACACACTGAGTGAGAGCCGATGCAGGCGACTCGCGCTGCGAGTCGCATGGGCATTCAATCCATCCAAACCGTACGAATACGGTTTGAGTGTACGTTCCGACGCCGTCTCGCTTCGATGCGGCACGCTCATCGGGAGCGAACTGCCGACCGACTCGGCGGAGCGAGTCGGCTACATTGCTTCACTTCTGGTTGACGCGGACGCCGAGGGCTTCGAGTTCGGCGAGTTGCGCCTTGGCGGGATCGGGGAGGGACTCCGCATCGATGTAGAGCCGCCAGTAGGGGGCGAAGCGCTGATCGCCTTCGATGTCTTTTTTTGCCATTTCGAGGAGGGGTGAAAGGTCTTCCAGCGGATTGCCTTCGAGGAACGTGAAGCGGAGTTCGGTGAAGCCGGCCAGAGGCGAGAGATCGCTGATCTGGTTGTTCTTCAGGCCGAGGAGTTCGATCCACTTGAGATCCTTGAGAGGCGAGAGATCGGAGACCTTGTTGTCATTGAGATAGAGGGACGTGAGCTTTGAGAGGGCCGCGAGGGGGGCGAGCGACTCGACCTGGTTGCCCGAGAGATACAGGGAGCGGAGGTTTTCGAGTTTTTCGAGGCCGTCCAGGGCGGTCACCTGGTTGTTCTCAAGTTGGATGTACTGGAGTTTGGGCATCTCGCCGATGGGAGAGACGTCGGAAATCCTGTTGTTCTGGAGATGGAGTTCCTGAACGTTCTTGAGGGCCGCGAGAGGTGCGGCGTCCTCGATTTCGTTGCCGGGAAGTTTGATCGATGCGAGGTTGGTGCATTTCTCGAGACCGGTGAGATCCTTGATGCCGCGCTCGGGCGCATTGAGGAAAAAGATCGTCTTGAGGTCTTCCTCTTCGATCTGTTCCTTGTTGATCTGCTTTTTGACGAGGATTTCCTTGATGACGGCCCGGAGATTTTCATCGGGGAAGATCTCATCGGCGGCGGCTATGTGAGGCACGTTAAGCAGCAACAGGCATGCGAGCGATGCGACGGTGAAGCGGGCGAGTGAGTGCATGGGTGGTTCGACTCGATGAATTGAGGGTCAATCAGGCAGGTTCTGGATCAGCCAACGACCTGGCGGCTGACCGGGAGGTTCGATTTCTATTTTGCGCGATGACGGGACACGAGCCAACCGTTGGCAGGGCCGGAGGGGCCGCGGATGGTGGATCATGCGATCTGGCTGGGGATCGTGGGAATCCGCGGGCTGACGCCGCGCGGCTCGCCGGGGTGGGCGGTACTCAGCTTTCGTCGCCAATCGCGTAGAGGCGTTCGTAGGCGCGGAGGTAGAGGATGCCGTCGCTGATCGCGGGGGTGGCGTAAAACGTGCCGGGGAGCGTGTTGCGGGCGAGGACTTTTCCCTCGCGGCCGTGTTCGACGACGATGCAGAGGCCGTCGATGCCGAGGAAGTACACTTTGTCGTCGCCGGCGACGAGCGCCGCATGGAATGGTCCTGCGCCGTCTCCGAGCCGCTCCTGCCAGACGATCTCGCCGGAGTCGACTTCGAAGCAGGTGGCGATGCCGTTGTCGGTCATGGTGTAGAGGAGATCGTCCACGATGACGGGAGTGGACGAGTCGGGGGTTTGGCGGGCGTATTTCCAGGCGATTTCGGCGTCGTCCCGGCCGAGATGGACGGTCTGGAGGTGTCCCAAACCGCCGCCGCCCGGATTGCCGGTGGTCGCAACGACCGACTGGCCGTCCGGCGAGGGGACGGCGGAGGCGATGATGCGGCCGTAGGGGCTGTCGATAGTGAGCCCGCCCAGCGACCAGTTTCGCTTTCCGGAGCTGAGATCCCAGGCATCCACGAAGCCGGCGCCGGAGACGATGAGTTCGGCTGCGTCGCCGTGCTGGCGGACAACGGGCGAGGAGTAGGCGTCAGGGTGGTCGTCCGCGACGTCATACGTGCGATCTGACTTCCAGGCTTCTTCGCCGGTCAGCTTGTCGAAGGCGACGACGTAGGAGGGGCCTTTGGTCATGCAGGCGACGTAGACGTGATCGCCCCACAGCCGGGGTGATGAGCCCATGCCGAAGGTGATGTCGTAGGGTCCGTATTCGTCGTTCATGTCCTTTCGCCAGACGACGTGGCCCGAGGCGGCGTCGACGCAGACGAGTAGACCGGAGCCGAAAAACGCCCAGATGTGGTCGTCGTCGCTGCAGGGAGTTGGGGTGGCGGCGTTGTGCCGGAACGCCCAGAGGTTCTCCGGTCCGGGGGCCGCGAGTGTTCCGGCGCCGACCTTGATCTTGTGAATGAGTTCGCCGTCATCGCGCGAGTAGGAGAGGACCCACAATCCTCTGTCGTTGGTGCGCGTTGTGAGGTCGATCCGGTCGCGCGTCACTGCGGGGGAGGAATTTGCCCGGCCGGGCAGTTCGACCGACCAGACGATTCGTTTCCCGGCAGCCCATTCAACGGGCAGGTTTTTTTCGTCAGAAACGCCGCTGCCGGTGTGTCCCCGAAACTGCGGCCATTCGTCCGCGTGGAGCGGGCCGACGCCGGTTGACAGGTGCGCAGCAGCGATGAAACAGCCGAGGACGCGGATCGTTCGGATCATGTGGATCGTTTCCTGTCTTCCACGTGAGAGGGATTTATAGATCTGGTTGGCGTCATCAGTTGAACAAGCCGCACCAGTGTTCGCAACCGACGGGAAAAGCGGCCGGCGAGGCGGCGAGATTGTCACGCGGGCCGGAGCCTGCGGTCGATAGCGTCAGCCGGGATTGACCAGTTTGCGTAATCGGTCGTAGAATCCTCACATAAGCGAACAGTGATGCGTTCCGGGTCAGGAGACGAATCGCTGCGAGTTGTCTCGGGACAGCGGCGTTGGGGAAGCATGACGCTTGGGCGACGCGATTCCCGACCGGCGGGGGGCACTCAGAGAAATGCGGGGCATGACTCGAAATCATTCACTGTTCGCGGCTTCCGGGGTCGCGCTGCTGTTGTGGTGGGGGAATCTGGCGACCGGGCAGGACGCCCCGCTGCATGAGCAGATCGATCAACTGCTGGGACAACAGCCCGGCGCTGTGGCGGGGATCACGGCATCGGATGCTGAGTTCGTGCGGCGCGTGTCGCTGGACCTGGCCGGCGTTCCGCCCTCGGCGGAGGAGGTGCGGGCATTCCTGGCGGATGAGACGCCCAACAAGCGCGAGCTGCTGGTCGAGCGGTTGCTCGGCAGCCCGCTGTACGAGCGGCGGATGGCGGAATTCTTCGACGTGATGCTGATGGAACGGCGCGGCAACACTCACGTTCCGCAGGAGGAGTGGGCGGCTTATCTGCTGCAATCGGTGCGGTACAACAAGCCCTGGAATCAACTGGCGCGGGAGATTCTGATTGCTGACGGCGGTGACGCCGCTCCGCGCGCGGCCGTGCGGTTCTATCTTGACCGCGGTTCGGAGCCGAATCTGCTGACGCGGGACGTGGGACGGATCTTCTTCGGCCGGGACTTGCAGTGCGCCCAATGCCACAACCACCCGTTGATCGACGATTATCTGCAGGCGGATTATCACGGTTTGCTGGCGTTCTTTACGCCGGGTTTCGAGATGAAGATCACGGAGGGGGACAAGGAGACCGCTTATTACGCCGAGCGCGCGGGGGGCGACCTGCATTACGAGTCGGTGTTTGAAGAGGGTGTGAAACACTATACCGGGCCGCGCGCACCGGGCGGGCCGGAGATGGTTGAACCGGTGTTCCTGCCGGGGGAGGAATACACGGTTGCTCAGGCTGAGAACGTGCGCCCGGTTCCGAAGCACAGCCGGCGGTCGATGCTGGTCGACGCCGCGACGGGCGGGACGAACCGCGCGTTCAATGAGAACATCGCCAACCGGCTGTGGGCGCTGATGATGGGCCGCGGGCTGGTGCATCCGGTGGATCTGCATCATTCGAGCAATCCGCCGTCGAACCCGGCGCTGATGCGACTTCTGGGTGAGCGATTTGCGGCGATGAATTTCGACGTGAAGGGATTTCTGCGCGAACTGGCGCTGACGCAGACGTATCAGAGGCCGCTGGACGTCCCGGCGGACGTACTGGCGCGATCAGCGGCGGCCGGCGCGGTCGTGGCTCAGCTCGAGTCGGAGCGCGAGGCGATCGCGGCGAAATCGGAAGCATCGGCGGTGGCCTTCAACCAGACGATTGAAGCGTGGCGCGCGGCGGAAGCGGCGTTGCTGCCGGTGGTGGCGGAAGTGGAAGCGGCTCGGGCGAAGTATACGGAGTCGCTGGGTAAGGTCGCCGAGGCACAGAAAGCCTTGTCCGACGCGCAGGCGCAGGTCGATGCGAAGCAGGCCGTTGCCACGGCTGTTTCGGAGGCGGCGGCCAAAGCCCAGGAGGCGGCCGCGAAACTGCCGGACGACGCGGAACTGAAGGGGGCCGCAGACAAGTTCACCGAACGAACCGGCCAACTCAACGCGGAGGTCGCCGCGCTGCAGAAGGTTGTTGAAGAGAGGACTGCCGCGCTGGCGGGTCCGCAAGGGGAGTTGGACGCCAATCGCGGCGCGGTGGAAGCGGCGCAGCAGAAGGCAGCTCCTCTGCGGGACGCGATGCGGCAGGCAGAGCAAGCGGTCGTGACAAATCGGAAGGAGATGACGGCGGACGCCGAGGCGCTTAATCAGCACGATGAGCGACTGAGCACAATGCGGCTGCTGGCGAGCATCAAAGTTCTGGAGGATGCGGCGGTTGCATCGGCGCAGGCGATCAACGCGCGGCAGGGGGAGTTGGACGCTGCACAGGCGGCGGTTGCTGAATACGGGGCCGTCGTGACACAGCATGAGGCTGATCTGGCTGCGGCCGGTCAGGCGCAGAGTGCGGCAGCGGAGGCATTGGCGGCCATTCAGCAGGAACACAGCGTTCAATCGGAGACCGCCAAGTCGGTGGCGGTGGCGTATCAGAGCGCCGAGGCGGCGCGTCAGAAGTTGCCTGAAGACGCCGTGCTGGTTGATGCGGCGGCGAAGCTGAAAACCCGCTCCGAGGAGTTGGCCGCGGCACTGTCCGAGCACCAGAAACTGGTGGATGCCGCAGCGGCGGCGAATCAGGCTGCGGTCGAGAAAACAGCGGCGGCAAAAGCGGCGCTGGATGCGGCAGGGGTGGAGATGTCGCGGCGGAATCAGACGGTGGCGACTGCGGAGACTGCCTTGAGCGGCGCACGTGCGCAAGCCGAGACGGATCGCGCGGCGGTCGCGGAAGCGGTCGATTCGCTGACGAAATCGTGGAGTGAGGAGTTTTCACTGGCTGCGCTGCAACCGCTCAGCCCGGAGCAGATGTGCTGGAGTATGTTGAAGGCGACCGGCGTGTATGATCGCACGTGGGCGGCGGAGGCGGCGGCGCTTGAGACCGAGAGTCCACTGAGCGAGGAAGCGAGCCAGGATCCGGCGGCGCTGGCTGCACGGGAACGGGCCGTCGAACAACGGACATACGACAAGCTGAAAGGGAACGTCGCCGCGTTTGTGAGTGTGTATGGCGCGGGGGCCGGTCAGCCTCAGACGGACTTTTTCGCCACGGCCGACCAGGCGCTGTATGCAGCGAACGGCGGGTCCATCTTGAGTTGGGCGGCGGCAGCGGGAGACAACGTGACAGCGCGAGTGGCGAACGCAGCCGATCCGCAGCAGGGCATCCAAGAGCTTTATCTGGCGGTGCTGTCGCGAATGCCAACGGCGGACGAGGTGAGCGATGCGACGAACTATCTGGCGTCCCGTCCGGACGACAAACCGGCGGCGGCGCAGGAACTGGTGTGGGGACTGCTGACGTCGGTTGAGTTCCGGTTTAATCACTGAATGGGCCGCGGAGGACGCGGATCTGACGGGTTTTCGCGGATACGAAGAACTGAATCAGGGGCGATCCGATGAAGTGCACATATGCCTGCGGGACGGCGGACCATGCGATGGCGCGACGGCGGTTTCTGCAGGGAACCGCGCTCGCGGGAGGGGCTGTCGTCGGTGGGCTGGGGGGCTTCGCGCGACCCGCCGCATCCGCACAACTTGCGAAGGACCAGAAGCGGATCGTCGTGTTCAACATGCACGGGGGGTTGTCGCAACTGGAGAGTTGGGATCCGAAGCCGGGGGCGACGACGGGAGGTCCGTTCCTGGCGATTCCGACCTCAGTGCCCGGGATCCAGATCAGCGAACTGCTGCCGCTGACGGCGCAACAGATGCAGCACCTGTGTCTTGTGCGGGGAGTGAATACGGCGGAGAACGACCACGGCAAGGGCGCGTACATGATGACTCACGGCCGGCGGCAGATGCCGGGCGGCGATTTCCCGGTGCTGGGGGCGGTGGCCGCGAAGGCGCTGACGCCGGCAGAGAGCGAACTGCCGGGGCATATCGTGGTGACGCCGGGCGGAGGAGGGGGACGGGGCAATGATGCGTCTTACCTGGGGCCGCGCTACTCCAGCATCACTGTGGGGAACGGGAATCCGCCTCCGCACACGAGTCTGCCGGCCAACATGACGGCGGAGGTGGACGATGCGCGCCACGATTTCCGCCGGCGGGCGAACGAGCGGTTTCTTTCGCGGCGGCGGACGGCCATCACGGATGCTTACACGTACAGTTACGAACAGGCAATCGGACTCATGCAGCAGCGGGCGATCTTCGACGTGACGCAGGAGCCGGCTGCGGACGCCGAGCGATACGGAGCTCATGACCTGGGGCGGATGACGCTGTTGGCGCGGAGGCTGCTCGAGAACGGGATTACGTTCGTGCAGGTGTCGCATTCGAATTACGACACCCACAACGAGAACTTCAATTTCCACCTGGAACAGGTGGCGGAGTTCGACAGGGCGTTCTCGAACTTCGTCGCGGACATCGCCGACCGGGGAATGCTCGACAGTACGTTGATTGTCGTTCTCTCGGAGTTTGGACGCACGCCGAACATCAACCAGTATTACGGACGGGATCACTGGTCGGGGGCGTGGTCGGTGGCGCTGGCGGGAGGGCGCGTGCAGCGGGGCGTCGCCTACGGGAAGACGAACTCCGAGGGGACTGCCGTTGAGGAGGGACAGGTCGACCATGCGAATCTGTTCCACACCTATCTGCAGGCGGTGGGGCTTGATTCGACCGGCTCGTTCGTCATTGACGGGCGGGACGTGCCGCTGGCTGATCCGGCCAGCCATGGGATTGCGGGGGTGCTGGCATAGAACGGAGCGCTCCCCTGGGGGTCGCGGCTAAACAAGGACGTGTGAATTTTCGTTCTTCAAACGGAGCATTGAGGGGTCGATTGACTGCGAGGGGATCCGCGGGCTGACGCCGCGCGGCTCGCCGGGGGGACATTATGGAGCTGGACTTTACGCAGGCGCATGTTGTTTCGGAATGGGCGCACGACCGGCCGCTGGTTTGTTGCCGGTTTGATCCATTGGGCCGGTATGTCGTGTGCGGGGCCGAGGACAAGGGGGTGCACCGGTTTGCGATGGCGGACGGTGCGAAGACGAGCTTTACGGGCGGCCACGATTCCTGGGTGATGGCGCTGGCGTTCTCGAAGGACGGGAACTACGTGATGACGGGCGGTGCGGAGGGACGGCTGGTGTGGTGGGAAGCGGCGGCGGAGGCGCCACAGCCGGCGCGGTCGATCGACGGGCACAAAGGTTGGATCCGCTCGATGGACCTGAGCCCGGACGGGACGCTGCTGGCGACGGCGGGGAACGATTTGATTGTGCGGCTGTGGAACGCGGCCGACGGGACGCTGGTGCGGGAACTGGCGGGGCATGAGCGGCACATTTACTGTACGGCGTTTCATCCCAATGGTCAGTTCCTGATGTCGGGCGATTTGATGGGGACGCTGAAGCAGTGGAACGTCGCGACCGGCGAAGTGGTGCGGGAATTCGACGCCTCCGCGCTGCACAATTACAACGGCGGGCAACAGGTTGACTTCGGCGGAGTGCGGGGCATCGCCGTGAGTCCCGACAGCAAGTACGTCGCTGCCGGGGGATTGCACAAGGCGTCGAATCCACTGGGATCGGTGCATGAGCCGTTGGTGCAACTCTTCGACTGGGAGACGCAGGAGGTTGTGAAATCGCAGATCGCGGAAGGGATCGCACGGGGGGTGATCTGGCGGCTGCGTTATCTCCCGGACGGGACGACGTTGATGGGGGCATGCGGCGGCGCGGATGGCGGCTTTCTGCTGTTCTGGAATGCCGAGGGGGAAAAGGACGTACACCGCTTTCAGTTGCCGAATCTGCTGCGGGACATGGACCTGCACGCGGACGGGATTCACGTTGCGACGGCGCACTACGACCGGAACGTGCGTGTGACGCGGCTGGCGGCGAAGGGGGAGTAGGGCACTGTCAGGGCTTTGTTTTGGAGTTGCGTTGCCGGAGCGGCGTCGCTGCGCTCCTGGTTCCGGCCTACTTTTTTTGGACGCATCCGGGCTGCTGCATATGTTCGGGATTTCCTCCGAATCTCCTTGATGGGCGGTTGCCTGCGCGTATGCTGACTGCTGACCGTTCCCGGCGGTGGGCTCTGGACACGCCACCCGCCGCCGTCTTCCTTTCTCGTCTGGAGACTTCGCACTCCCCTGCCGCACGCTTCAAGGAGGCCCCTCATGGCCGGCACCAGGAAAACCATCTCTTACCGCTACGACTCCGTCCGCAATCGCGTGGGCATGACTGATTCCGACGGCGGACGATTTACGTACGCCTACGATTCGGTCAACCGGATGACTCATATGGTCAACCCGCAGGGCGAGCGGACGACGTACGCCTACGATCCGGCCGGTCGACGGACGGTCAAGAAACTGGCCAACGGCACGCGGGCGTCGTTCTCGTACGACGCTGCTGGGAATCTCACCCGGCTGGCCAATCTCAAGAGCGACGGCACGACGATTTCGAGCTTCAACTACGACTACGACAAGGTCGGCAATCGCACGGCCGTGCTGGAGGCGGACGGTAGCCGGGTCACCTGGAGTTACGACGATACCTATCAGCTTACCGGCGAACACCGCACCGGCAGCAACGCCTACCGGGACACATACACCTACGACCCGGCCGGAAACCGGCTGCTGAAGATCCACGACGGCGCCCGGACGAGCTACAGCTACGATGCGGCCAATCAGCTTGAGTGGAGTGAAGACGCCTCCGGGAGGACGACGTACATGTTTGACGCGGACGGCAACCAGGAACTGGTGGTCGAGCCGAGTGTTGACCGCACGACGACAAGCTGGGACTACGAGAACCGCACCACGCTCGTAGAGCTTCCCTCAGGCGTCCGCAACACAATGGCCTACGAGCCGGACGGCCTGCGGGTGAAGCTGGAGGAATCGACCGGCATAAAGAAGTTCGTGTGGGACGAGCAGAACTACCTGGCCGAGACGGACGGCAACGACGACACGCAGGTGGTGTACACAAATGAGCCGCGGCTGTACGGGAACCTGGTCAGCCAGAGGCGGAGGAGTGACACGCACTGGTATCACTTCGACGCGATCGGGTCGACGAGGGAGCTCACCGATTCCAGTGAGATCGTCACAGACACTCGATTCTATGATGCCTGGGGTGCTGTCTTGCATTCCACTGGATCGACGTCATTCGTTTTTCTGAGCTTCGGCCAAGTTGGCTATTATAGTCAGGTGGACTGGAGTGGAATGTATGTACGCGCTCGTAGTTATATTCCGGCTCGTGGTTCATGGATGGCAGTGGATGCAGCAGGGCGCATGCGTGTCCTCAATGCGTATGCTTACGTCAAGAACGCCCCGACTATGGCGCTTGACCCATCCGGTTGGCAACCACTCCCTCCGGATGTCCCGCCACCGCCCCCTTCACAAATTGCCAATGGGGGGCCAAGTGTAAAGATTGTGCTCCCCGAAGCTGTCGACCCATGCCCTCCATGGTGTCCCGGGTGTGATCTGTCGAAAGCAGTCTTCCTTCCTTGCTCGCGTAACGGCATTGTGGACTTACCAATTGTGCCGTTTCCGGAGAAGGTGCCATATGATCCTGATAGACAGCAGGACTATCGTTGGATAAAGCAATACCATCTCCCCCAGACGTTTAGGCAAACTGGCGTAACCGACCCGAATACCTGCTGCACGTTCGATCTCGAAATCGTACTTAGCTTCTTCCGGTGCGACAGACGCGACGGTCCGTTCAAAGGTGACGGCGGTGTGGGATACGTGGGTTGTCATGGCAAGGTGGGCGTAAAGGCCGATCCGTGGAACAATGCCTTGACCACGCTTGTCAACGTGCAGATTCGTAACAGCACTTGTGGAGAAGATCAATCGTACTTTCAATTCTGTCCGCTCGTCGTCGGCATCCACGAACATACGCTGGGGGGGTGTATTGATGGCGGGAGCACTCACTTTGTTCCGACGAATTGGTACGATGTGGACCACGTTGCTTCTGAACTGTGTGATCTTATCGCACAGTTGCATCCCGGTGACCCCAACAAGGGGCCATGTCCAGACGGACTTCCCTCCGCTGGGAAAACACTCCCGCCATCCAACTGAATCGTGGAAGACAACGGTGTTCAGCATGCCAGCATCACATATGGTCGGTTCTGTTGTTTGGGTTGCCATTGTTCTGGCTTCCAGCATTCAGTCTCTCCGAACTGCGTCGGGACAAGATGCAACCGCAGTCACTCATATCACACTGGGAGAGGACGGTAATGAGTGTGTTTTATGGAGGCATCCAATCGGACATGCGGCAGCGCAGATCTCCATCGCGGACGATGGGGTTGTCGTTGCAACTAGTGCGCTTCGAAATGGTCGAGAAACGGGCGGCGGTGCGAGAAGTGCCCGAGGAGCAGTAGTCTACATAGATGCAGAACAAGGAGAATTGCTCTGGCACATCACTCACAGCCACCGAGACAACGATGACTCTTTTTGCCAATCATTCTTGGGCGTGATGTCACGCCCAACAATTGACTCCGAGCAAGTCTTCTACGTAAGCAATCGTGGCGAACTGGTGTGTCTCGACATTCACGGATTCGCCGATGGTGAGGATGACGGCGTTGCCAAATATCCCATGGGGAGCGCGCTAGCGGGGGCAAATCTACCGGCGGCCGATGTCGTTTGGAAGCTTGATATGATCTCGCAACTTGGTGTTTACCGAGTTGACTCGAGTGGCGGCAATCCAGCATGCAGTCCGTGCGTGTGGGAAGACATGGTCTTCTGTGTGACGGGAAATGGGCGAGCATTCGAGGAAAGCGGTCCTACTGGCGTGGATCGTATTCGAGCGCCAAACGCCCCGTCCTTTATCGCGGTACGGCGTTCGTCTGGCGATGTCGTCTGGTCGAGCAAGGCGCCAGGGCTGAATCTGGTGTACTCCTGGTCATCTCCGGTTGTGTGGACTGGCGGGCCCGAACCGATTGTCGTATTTCCTGGAGGAGACGGAATTCTGTACTGCTTTGCAGCTCGGACAGGCGAACTGAAGACCCAACTTGATCTGAACAAACCAAGTGCCACCTACTGGACGAGAGAGAGGGGAACTCGGTGCTTCTTTGTAGCCCCGTTGGTGATCGACGAGAACGTCATCTATGTCGGCTTGGCAACTGATCTGTATGGGAAAACACTTGATTCGCCGCTGGTCGCGGTGTCTCTTCGGCATGGAGACGGATTGACGGCGTCGGCTGCGTGGAAGTTCCACGATCGTGACTTTGACTGCACGTACAGTCGTGCGATCGTCCATGGCCCGCACGTGTTCACCGTCAGCGAGGACACAGGGTCCATTTTCGCCGTCGACCGGGTGACAGGTGAATGCCGAAAATCACTGCTGGACGTGATCAATGGTCCACGATTGAATGGATTCCCATCTCCGTGTGTTACACCGGATGGCGTGTTGTGGATTCCGACATTGGATGGTTTGCTGGGCGTGACGGCTGATGAGAACATGGAAAAGATTGCCGTTCTCGAATTTGACGAACTACTGATCGGATCGCCCGAAGTATCCGATGGGGTGCTTTACGTGCCCACAAAGGGGCAGTTATATGCGCTGGACTACACTCTGTTGCAAATGAGGCTCAGGGAAAGTGGGTCTTCAAGTGCCTTGCGCGATCTCAATTCACCGTAGCGCGTCAGGTCGAACGCGAACAACGGATGGATTCAAGTATTGGAGTGCAGGATCATGGAAAGTCCGAAGTAGTCCGTCACCTGCTCGTTATGTTTCGGTCCGCAACCGTGTGGGGATGACCGATCCGGACGGGGGACGGTTCACCTACGCGTATGATTCGGTGAACCGCATCAAGGAAGTCGTCAACCCGCAGAGGGAGCGGGCGACGTACGGCTACGATCCGGCCGGACGGCGGACCGTCAAGAAACTGGCGAACGGCACGCGGGCGTCGTTCTCGTACGACGCTGCTGGGAATCTCACCCGGCTGGCCAACCTCAAGAGCGACGGCACAACGATCTCCAGTTTCGATTACGATTACGACAAGGTCGGCAACCGCACGGCTGTCCTGGAGGCGGACGGCAGCCGCGTCACCTGGAGCTACGACGCCACCTACCAGCTCACCGGAGAACACCGCACCGGCAGTAATGCCTACCGGGACACCTACACCTACGACCCGGCCGGAAACCGGCTGTTGAAGATCCACGACGGCGCCCGGACCAGCTATAGCTACGATGCGGCGAATCAGATCATCTACAGCGAGGACGCCTCCGGCCGGACGACGTACACGTTCGATGCGGACGGCAACCAGGAGGTCGTCGAGCAGCCCTCCGGCGAGCGGACGACGTACGTGTGGGATTACGAGAACCGGATGACTTCGGCTCAACTCCCGTCAGGCGTCCGCAACACGATGGCCTACGAACCGGACGGTCTGCGGGTGAAGCTGGAGGAGTCGACCGGCACGAAGAAGTTCGTGTGGGACGGACAGAACTATCTGGCGGAGACGGATGAGAACGACGACACGCAGGTGGTGTACACGAATGAGCCCCGGCTGTACGGGAACCTGGTCAGCCAGAGGCGGGACACCGAGGCTCACTATTTTCACTTCGACGCAATCGGATCGACTAGGGAACTGACTGACTCCAATGAAACCACCACGGCCCAGCGACTATACGACGCTTGGGGCAGGCGCCTCGTCACTTTGGGGACAACGGAGTCTTCATTTGGCTTCAGCGGTGCGCATGGCTACTTCACCAACAAAGTGTATGGGCAGATGTACGTCCGCGCTCGGGCCTACCATCCAGGCCAAGGACAATGGTTGAGTATTGATCCACTCTGCGACGTCACTTCAGTCTTGCTCGATGCGGTCGCAAACTGCTACACGTTTGTCCTCAACAATCCGTTGAACCTGACCGATGCTTCAGGCCTCATTACGCTTGACGACTGTTCTACAAACACGGAATGCGAAGATGCGCTAGTCGCCTGTATGGAGAACTGCTTGTCCAAACACTTTTGGATTCTCCCTCGCTCCAGGTGCTACAACGACTGCGGAATCAGGTATATCGCCGCGCTGGACCGCGCCGCAGATGAGGGTCTCACATCGCATCTTATTGCTGAATGTTGCGCTGGGCTACCAACACCAGTTCAGAAAGGCAAGTGTGAAACGGAGGTTACGGAGATCATCGGCGCGCTCGGAAAGGCTCGCGATAGGATCAGTGAAGGTGGCGGACCTGCACGATTCTCGTATTTTGGACAAGTGTGCACCGCGTGCCAGCAACATGTTGAAGACGAGATAGACAAGGTAATCGGCGCAGTCGATGATTACTTCGATTATACAGGCACTGGATACGATACGTCATGGCCTGTCGGCGATCACATGTGGGGAATTATCAACTGTAAACGGACGGGAAAGACTGTTGCAGCCATCGACTTCTGGTGTGGGGGACAATGGTATTGGGCACCGGGAAAGGATGGATTCGGGTGGACTTCCAACTTCTGAGTGGAAAACGCAAATCGGGTGGCAATGGGGCCAATATGCGGGACCGATGGTGTCGTGCAGTAACTTGGTTCTGTGCAACTGCCGTGATCGTGGTTGCACTTACATCATGCGCTGACGTGAGGAACGCAAGACTGCGCACACAATGCAGAGAACACCTGAACCAGATTCACAGTGCGTTGCGTAGCTACGGATCCGCAAATCACGACCTTCCCCGGAACACGGATGGCGAGTTTACTCTTCACGGGTTGGACTGTGACCATTGGAAGTCGCCGCATTGCGTACCTGAAGTGGTTCTTCGTTGCCCAGCCTCATCGAACCCAGAGCACGGGGAGTATGTGGTGAATAGCTCAATGACTCATGATGACATAGCAGCGGGCGAAGAAGGGCGTCGGGTGGTTGTCATAGCATGCGATAGTGCAGAATCATTGCATGATTCGGCTGTTGATTCCAGTGGCCTGACAATGCTGGCGATGTTTTTACTGTCAGATGGGCGAGTTGTCTTCGGCGAGTTTTCGCCAGAAGAATATGATGACTGGATCGCCAGGATGCGAGACGGCACAAGAGAACTGCCGAGTGAGCTTGGGTTATAAGCAACTAGCAAGTAGGGCCGGCTATGCCGGCCGTGGAAGTGCAGCGGAATATTTGAAGGAGGCGGCCGGCATAGCCGGCCCTACTTCGCTACTTGCGATCCAGCGATTTGTGGATCGAGCGAAGGCGGGCGATGGCGTCTTGCGCTTCGGGACTGGACGGGTTCTTGACAGGAGCTTTTTCCAGCGGGTCGGCGTTGCGGTCGAAGAGGCGGCCGTCGGTGTAGAGTTTCCAGCGTTGGTCGGCGACCCAGGATTTGCCGCGGGCCTCTGCGAAGACCCAGTCGCGGGCGGAGTGGGTCGGGTCCGTGAGCGTCCGTGCAAAACTCTGGCCGTCGATCGCGCCCGAGTCTTCCAGGTCAACACCGGCTAATTCGAGCAGTGTGGGGAGCAGATCGCTGGCGTCGACGAGCGCGTCGGTGACGCCGCCGGCTTCCACGTGTCCCGGCCAATTGACGATCCACGGCACACGGGTGCCGGAGTCGGTCAGTTGGGTCTTGCCTCCCTGAACGCGGCCCCAGGTGGTCTCCGAATAGACCGGTTCGCGAATGTACTTGCCGTCTTCGGCCCGGATGATCGAGCGGGCCGGCGTGCCGTTGTCGCCGAGGAAGAGAATCATCGTGTCTTCGCGGAGATCCAAACGGTCGAGGACGGCCACGATTTGTCCGACGCGCTCGTCCATCTCGCGCATCATCTCGGCGTAATCCTCATACCGATCCTTGCCAGGACCGTAGGGGACTGGCTCGTCGAGATCGTCGGTCACATCATGGCACAGGGCCATTGGATAATACGCAAGAAACGGGACCTCGCGGTGATTCTCGATGAACTCCGTAAGGAACTCGACGTAGACGTCGGGTCCGTAGCGGTCGGCGACGTCGTCGCGGATCGTTCCGTTCTGAATCAGCATCGGCTGCCAGTAGCGGGGGCCTTCATGCCAGCCGAACAGGCAATACTCGTCGAACCCCATCCGATGCGGCTGGTCCGGATTTTTCGTGAGCAACGAGAGTTGCCATTTCCCGGCGACCGCCGTGGCGTATCCCGCCTCGCGCAACCGCGCGGCGAACGTGCGGTTTTCCTCGTCGGACGGATAGCTGCCCCACCTGGCGTGGCCGGTGCGAAACGGGTATTTGCCGGAAAGCAGCGTGATGCGCGTCGGGTGGCAGGAGGGCATGACGTAGCCGTGATCGAACCTGAGGCCGGTTTCGGCGAGGGCGTCGATGTGTGGGGTGGGGTAGGACTGTCCTCCGTAACAGCCGACGGCGTCGCGGCCGACGTCGTCTGCGAGAATGATCAGGAAGTTGGGTCGATGGGCGTCATCGGCGACGCCGGCGGAGATGGAAGCGAGGCAAGCAATTGACAGTAGCGCGATTCGCTGGATCATGACGATCTCCTGTAACAACCGGCGGGGACTTTCGCCGTGGGAGTGGGGCTTCAGTATGGGCGTGGGGTGCGGTCGTTGGCAACCGGAGGCTGACGCCTCCGGCTCGCCGTGAGTAGCTTGTCGGATGAGTCGAGCAGAATTGCCAGAAACGGGTTGATGCGAGATGGGATTTTACGCGAGACATATTGAGCCGCGGCTGGTGAGTTGCCTGTGCGGAATGAACGTGATTTCGGAGCAGCGTCGGAACGTGACACCGCTGGCCGGCGGGCGCGTGCTGGAAGTCGGGTTCGGCAGCGGACTCAACCTGCCGCATTACGATGCGGAGAAGATCGACCATCTCTGGGCGCTGGAGCCTTCGGAGACGATGCGTTCGCTCGCGGCGAAGCGGATGGCGGCCGCGCCATTTCCGATCGAGTTGCTCGACCTGCCGGGCGAGGAGATCCCGCTCGACGATGACAGCGCAGACACCGTCGTGATCACGTACACGATGTGCACGATCCCGGATGCGGCGAGCGCGCTGGAGGGAATCCGGCGCGTGCTGAAGCCGGGCGGGCGGATGCTGTTCTGTGAACACGGCCGCGCGCCGGATGAGGGTGTGGCGCGCTGGCAGGACCGCCTCGACCGGATGTGGGGCCGACTGGCGGGCGGATGCCATCTGAATCGCGACATCGCCGGACTGATCCTGGACGCCGGCTTTGAGATCGACCGAATCGAAACCGGGTACCTGCGGCGCACACCGCGTCTGCTGGGTTTCAACTATTGGGGGGTCGCCCTGCCGCTGTGAAGGGCAGGGGACCGCGTCCCGCCGCGCTTGCACGCGATGTCGCTGCCTTTCACGAAAGCGCGTTGGGGCTTCGCCCCGCCCTATCTGGGGTATCCGCCTCCGCGAAGCCTCCGTACTACTAATTCCTGATTCGTTCGTTTCCTGCGCAAGTTTTTGCGACGCGCATAACCCGGATTATTCATGGCGAGGGCCCGGTTCACTATAAGTGTTTGCCAAACAGCAGGTTATCAAGAAGTTGCCCAAAGCGCCGCGCTTTTCGAACGTATTGCACGCCGACGCCAAGTCAACGGTGACGCACGCTGGCAGCGTGCGCTACGAATAATCCGGGATAAGGCATTCCGGACGACCTGTGAGTGCTCTCGAGAACCTTCTGGTTGACTTGCGCGGGTTGACAGCCGACTCAGCGGAGTGAGTCGGCCACTTTGGTTGTGGCTTCAGGGCACTCGGTGTCTCCGCGACTTCGTGGTGAATCCCGCTCAGCCTCGGCCGATGTAGGGCATGTTTGTGGCCATGACGGTCATGAACTGGACGTTCGCCTCGAGCGGGAGGGATGCGATGTAGAGGACTGCCCGGGCGACGTGCCGGGTGTCCATGGTCGGTTCGACCTTGCGGGATCCGTCGGCCTGGGGAACTCCCTGCTGCATGCGGGCGGTCATTTCGGTGGCCGCATTGCCGATGTCGATCTGACTGCAGGCGATGTTGTACTGCCGCCCGTCGAGCGAGGTGGACCGGGTCAGTCCGGTGACGGCGTGCTTGGTGGCGGTATAGGCGATTGAATTCGGGCGCGGGACGTGAGCGGAGATTGACCCGTTGTTGATGATGCGGCCGCCCTGCGGGGATTGATTTTTCATCGCACGGAATGCTTCGCGCGTGCAGAGGAACAGCCCGGTCAGGTTGACGTCGACGACCTGCTTCCAGTCGTCCAGCGAATGGTCTTCCAGCGGAACGGCGGGTGCGCCGATCCCGGCGTTGTTGAAGAGGACGTCGACACGGCCGAACCGATCGATCGTCTGTTTGAAGAGACGCCGGACGTCTGCCTCACAGGAGACGTCGGCGGGGCAGGGGAGCGCCGTTCCGCCTCCCGCACCGGCTTGCTCTGCCGTTTCGCGCAGTTTGTCTTCCCGGCGGCCTGCGAGGACGACGTGAACACCCTCCTTGAGCAGGGCCAGCGATGCCGCGCGGCCGATGCCGCTGCCGGCGCCCGTGACAATTGCAACGCGGTGCGTGGAAGTCATGGTGTCGTCCGATCGCAAAGAGGTGCGCCGCCGGCGGGCACGGGAAGTGGGCAATCAACGTTCGCGCCAGAGGAGTTGGTCGGGGATTCCGAGTTGCTGCTGCACGGTGGCGATGTCCGATCGAAAGCGGCGGGCGTCGGTCGGGTAGCCTTTGGTCGGCTTGAGGGCGGGGATGCGGCGAGCCCAGAAGCGGTTGAAGACTTCCATGGCGACCTCACGGACATACTTCGAGACCATCGAGGCCGCAGCGACCGGAAAATGCCGCTCGGCGCCGGTCTCGAAACGAATCTCCGCCTCGCAGATGCGATAACGGCTCTGGGCCCTCTGCTCACCCAGGCAGAGCGGCAGACGGCCGGCGAGGACGTTCGCGAGGAGTGCGCGGTAGCGGTTCCGGCCGCCGTGTTTGTCGGCCAGGATCAGGGCGGGACCGTCGGTGTCGGGGTTCCAGACGGTCCGGAGCAATTCGAGACTGGCGCGCGACAGGACGGCCCCCTTGCTCCCGGCGGCCTTTGATTCCCTGTTGAAGCGATCGGTCAGCATGATGTCGCTGCGCGCGGTCCGCAGTCGAACTCCGCAGGCATTGAGCGCCCCCCGCAACCCCTCGGCGGCTGCACTGACTCGCTCCGACGAGGCCGAGAGGGGGAGGGGCAGATCGAGCGCCGCGCGGTCGAACCACGGTTCCACATGCGGACCCGCCGGCACTCCGCCTGCAAGGTGTTTCCAGACACTGTGCAGGGAATCGCTTGCAGGGTTGGTCAGTGAAAGGAGCGCCAGCACCGAGGTCTCCAGCGAGGCAAGTCCTCGCGAGGGAGAGTAGACCTGCTTGGAGTCTGCGAAGTGGAGCCTGGCAGGTTCGCGGTTGCTGGAGGGGGAGGCGGCTTCGCGACTGACGCAGTTCTCCAGTCGCGACCAGAAGTCGAACTGCTGGGGATCGCCGGGGATCTCCCATGCCGTGACGGAGATGACGAGCGGACCGAGATTGGGACCGTAACCGGCTTCGTCCATCCCGATTACGAGTCCCATTCGTCGGAGCCCTTTCTGTATTGCAAACGTCTAACCCACATTATGCACCACGGAGACACGGAGACACGGAGGAATTTGACGTGATGCTTGACGGAAACATGTCCGCCGCCGGAGTGTTCGATCAAGTGCAATGACTTGTTATGCGTGGCGGACTTCGTCACAGATTCGGTCGAACCGGTCGAAATACTCAGCTTGAAAGTCAGCACGTGAAAGCGAAAACGACTCCTGTGTGAACGACAGGCCAAGCTGCTTGGCATTGACGGTGACTTCTCGTTGAAAATCATGCTCAAGGGACTGCGCGTCCGCGAAGTCTCCAGCATTTCTCATCATGTAATCCGCCCACCAGAGCCAATAGATCAGGCGTTCAATAGTGGAGAGTTCGTCCAATCCAACATCGGCGCGCTTCTCGACCACGTCTCCGCCAACTTCAACGATCCAAGTCTGGTTGTCGTACGTGGAATCCATACGCCAACTTTACAGGCAATGTCGATAATCTTCGAGCCGTGCGCAAATATCGCCGACCGAAGGTTCTACATCGTCGACAACCGACTCGTCGGAGAGTCGGCAACTTTGGCCTCAGTGAGTTTCATCGCGCTCATTTGCCGATGCAGAAGCGGCTGAAGATTCGGTCGAGGAGATCGTCGGTATAGACGCGGCCGGCGATGCGGCCGGTCTGTTCGAGCGCTTCGCGGATTTCAAGTGCGATCAACTCGTCCCCCGCGCCCTGGGACGCCAAGGCCCGCGCGCGTTCCACGGCCTCCAGCGCCTTGCGCAGGCTATCGCGGCAGCGGGCGGCCGTCGAGCCAAGCAGTTCCTGACCGGCGGCCGGCGCCGCGAGGAGGCGGTCTGCGATGGCAGTTCGCAGCGCGTCGATTCCGGTCCCGTTCCGCGCGCTGACTGCAATGAACGACGATTGATCAGGATCCTGCGCGAGGTCGGCTTTCGTCGCGACGCGGAGGCAGTTCGCACGTTTCTCGCGCAGCATGGCGAAGAACCGTTCGTCCTCGGCGCGGGACGATTGCGATGCGTCGGAGGGGGTGCACCACAGAATCAGGTCGGCGGAGAGCAGGGCGTTTTCGCTGGCTCCCTGGGCGGCTTGATGCAGTTCGTTTCTGATCGGTTCGCGGCCGGCGGTATCGACCAGTTCGATCGCGAGCCGGCCGACCTTGCACGGGGCGCGGAGGTAGTCTCGCGTCGTCCCGGCGTATTCGGTGACAATCGCTGCATGGTCTTCGATCAGGAGGTTGAAGAGCGTGCTTTTGCCGGCGTTGGGCAGGCCGGCGATGACGACGCTGGGCGCAGCGTGCGCGTGCCAGCGGCCTGAAGCCTGTTCGAGCAGACGGGCGAGGAAATCGGCCGCTGCAGCGAGCCGCGCGGCGAATTCGGTCCGCGAGACGAAGTCGATGTCCTCGTCCACGAAGTCGAGACCGGCTTCGAGGTCGGCCAGGTCGATCAGCAGTTGCTCGTGAATCTCGGCCAGTTTGCCCGAGACGCCTCCCGCCAGTTGCGCGAGCGCCGTGCGCAGCCAGGCGTCGTCGGGCGCGTCGATCACGCCGAGGACCGCTTCCGCCTGCAAGAGGTCGATTCGCCCGGCCAGAAAGGCGCGGAGCGTGAATTCACCGGCCTGGGCCGGTCGCGCGCCGGCCAGGTAGAGTCGCTCGAGGACTGCTTCCACGAGCGGCGGAGACCCGACCATGTGCACCTCGGCGGCGGGCTGACCTGTGTAGCTGCGGGCGTTCGGCCACAGCAGGACGTGCACCGGGAGGGGGGTGGGCGTTTCGGGCAGCCGAATGCTGCCGGAATGCCTTAATGCGGAGCGGCAGGCGCGCCACTCCTCAGGGCGATCGGGTTCGAAGGCGTCGTCGAGGAGGGCCTTTGTTTCGGGGCCGGAAACGCGAATTACGGCACGCAGACCGGATCCGGTTGCGGACGCGGCGGCTGCGATCGTCTCGTGGAGAAGCGCTTCCATGACGAGTCGGTTGTCAATTCGAATCCGTCCAGGCCGAGCGAAGTTGCGATTCAGAACTGAATCTGGATTTTCTGCCGGACGCCTGCGGGGGCGGGTCTGGCGCGGAGCTTTTCCTCTTCTTCTTCCTCCGAAGACTCGTCGGGCTCGGGGGCTTTGCTCAGGAGTTCCTCGAATTCGGGAAGTTCTCTCAGCGTTTCCAGGTCGGGGTCGTTCCGAATGTGTTCGAAGTCCGCGAAACCGAGTTCGACCGACCGGCTCAGGTGCTGCATGGCGGCGGCCTGATACTCTGAGAGCGTTTCGTCGCGCTGCTGCGATTCCTCTTCGGCGGCAACCTGCTCAATGGCCCGCCCGTACACGCAGGCGGTGTTGTATTCGAAGGTGGGATCGTCGGGAAACCTTTCTGCGGCCTCGGTGATCTGCCGGACGGCTTCCTCGTGTTTGCCTTCGAGCGCTGTGACGATGGCGAGTCCGGTGACTCCGAGCGGTTCGTAGGGGTCGAGTTCGGCGGCGCGTGCAAAGTCCGGGCGGGCCTCGGCGGGTTGCTCCTGGAGCAGGCGGACGTGGCCCCGATGGGAGTAGGCTTCGGCCAACTGCGGATCAAACTGGATCGCGAGGTCGAGAAGTTCGATCGCCTTCTCGAATTCCCGGTCGCGGATCGCCTGCACGGCCTCGCGGTCGGTGTAGTGCCAGGCGGGGGAGGACTGTTTGATCCGCTGCAGCGCGTGTGCGGCGGCGGTGCGTTTTCCCTCTTCGTCGGAGCCGCGCGCGATCAGGAGTTCTTCGCGGGCCTCCGAAGTTCCGATGCTGCCGAGAACGTTGGCCATGGAGTTCCAGATCGAGGCGTCTTCCGATTCGTGGAGCGTCTTCGCAATCAGCGCGACCGCTTCGCTGTCCGCCTCTACGGAGAGCACCTGCGCGGCGGCGGGGAGGAGCGCCGTTTCGTTGGCTTTGAACGCCTGCAACGCGAGCGGCCGGGCGGCCGGCGACCGCACCTTGATCAACTCGCGCAGAACCTCCTGTTTCTGCTGGTCTTCGAAGTCTGGATAGCGGTCTGTCAATTCGTCGATTACGTCCGCACCGCCGACGACCACGAGGAGTCGAATCAGAGCGGAATGGTTGGTGTCCGCGGAATCGAGGTGTTTGAGAAGCAGCGGCACCGCGCGCGGCTCCCGCGTGCGGGTCAGCAGCGACTCCACGTGACCGGTCGGCGGTTTCTCCTCGAGCAACTGCAGGGCGTATTCTGTGGCCAGCTTGTCACTGGGGGCGTCGGTCCGCTGAGACAGCCGGATGAAGGCTTCCTGTCGCAAGTCTTCGTGTTCAGACTCCATACCGTCGGCGAGGACTTCGAAGAGCCTGGGATGACCGATGCGGGAGAGGGCCCGCAGGGCCGCGAGTTGCAGTTGATGGTCGCCTGAATGAAAATACTGATACAGCAGGTCGGACCAGATCGGACGCGGGAACTGCGCCAGAATCTCAACGGCCGGCAATTGCCGCTCGGGGGGCAATTCGCCGAGATAAGAGAGCAAGGCGGCATGGGCTGCCGGGTATCTTGACCCCGCGAGGCTGGCCAGGGCGACTTCCGCCAGTTCGGGATTGTCGCCCCGCACGGCGTGCATGAGGGCGGTGATCGCCTCGGGCTGCCCGAAATACCGAGCCGCGATGAGCGCGCTTTTTCGAATCACGGGATCGGGGTCGTCAACCGCGCTGAGAATCATCGGCAGGTCGTCAATGGTGAGCCGGGATGCGCCGTGGGTCAAAGCGGCTGCGCGCGACAGGCGGTGCCCGAGCACGATCTCGCGGCGAACCGCGGCCCGCGGGAGAACCGCGTACGCTGTTTCCAAGGCGGCGATCGCAGCGGCGTCGAGCGACTCGTGAACGACGACGCCGTCGTGGTTGCCGGCAGCGAGCGGCTGCGAATTGGCGGCGTCCACGACGCCGGCGAGGTGCAGTTCGGTGATGGTTACCGGCAGGCTCGGAAAGGGGATGTAGCGTCGCTGCTGGTTCGGCACGTGCGCGGACGTGAGCCAGGTGGTCAAGGATTCGGCGACAGCGGCTGCCGAGTCGGTCCAGGAGATTACGACGCGCGAAACGTCGGCCTCCGCGAGCCTGTCGAGTTCCGCGATCAGCGACCCTGCATTGATGCTGTTGAGTTCGCCGGCGATCGTCAGCTTCGCCAGGCAGTTCTTGGGGCCGATCCGTTCCACACCCAGCCCGAGCAATCCCCGGTGGTAGGCGTTGACGTCCAAGGTCATCAGTTCGTCTGCCAGAGGGATCCGCAATTCCAAGGGCGGCACGTCGGCGCCGGGTTCCAAGTCGACGAACAGGAGCCAGACGGACGCCGTCGCTCCCGGGGCGATTTCGACAGGTTCCGTGGGGCGGACATCCGAATAGCGGCGGGTCTGGTCGCCGAGGCGGAAGACCATTCCCTGGATTCGCTCTTTATCGGTGAGCAACGGCTTGCGATCGCCGTCGGCGATCAATTCGATCGTCTCGGGATCGATCGTGACGGGCTCTTCGGAAAGATTGATGACAACCAGTCGAGTGCTGAAGTAACGAACGCCCTCCGGTCCGTAGTTGTTCGTGTTGAGCAGGTTCGAGTCTTCGAGCATCAACGCGAGGCTCTCGGACGCCTCTCCCCGCTGGGGAGGGACTCCGCTTAAGTGGTTGCGCAGCCTCTCAAGTTTCTGGAGCAACTCCTCGACGGTCGGCTCGTCTGCATTCTGATCCTGCGCGGGCAATCGCGCGGCGAGGCTCAGGACGAGAAATGCGATCGAAATTGCAAGAACACGTTGCATGGGGATGGCTCCGAGGGTGCGTGCCGCAGCCGAATTCGACAGAGGACCGGGCGACATCGAATCGAACGTATCATACTCGGCGAGGGACGCGGCGGGGAGTTGAAACGGTGCGGGCGGGATCGGGCGAGCGTGATTGGACGGAGATTACGCATCGAGGTACTGCCAGTGCTGGAAGGTTGCGGCCTGGCCGGCGAGTTTTCCGGCGTCATCAACCAGATTCCACACTGTCGCGCGAAAGATGCGAAACCTCCGGCCGGAAAAGGAGATGCGAACTCCCGAGTAGTCGTCGACGTATCCATGAGTTGCGGTCTGTTCGAGCAGCCTGGCTCTTTCGTCCCGGTGGACCGGTTCGGCTGTCAGTCGCGAGGGGGTCCGCAGCAGCGTGGAAACGTCGGTTTCCCAAAGCCGCAAGGCGGCTTCATTCGCGTAGCTGAGGATCGGATCGTCGTCGGCTGTGTGAGAGACGACGATGAACGGGGACTGAAAGAGTCGCTCGGCCTGTTTTTCGACCGAGCCGGAGCGGTCGGTCAGTTCACGGCCGAGCCACTGGCGATACGAGTCGAGAAGCCTCTGCGTGTGCTCGATCCAGCCATGTTGTTGCCACGTCTCGAGCAAGAATCGGTTCTCCTCGAATTCGCCGCGGGCCACATTCGCCTGTGTCATCCGGCGGGCGCGGAAAGCAGCGCTTTCATCTGTTCGGTCCGGCCGGGCGAAGGGTCGACCACTGAGGCGATCATTTCGATCTGCTCCACATAGCCAGGCGGCAGACCATGCTCGACCGCGCCGGCGAGTACAAGCGCGTGATACCAGTCGAACGGCGACAGATCGCCGTCGATAAATCCTGCCTGCGCCTGGTAGGTCCAGGCGGGGAGAGTCGACCCGGCGCGTTGGACAACCACGCTCTTCCGGATGTAGCCCGCGCCCAGACTTTCCGCGAGATCGAGCAACGCATGCTCATTCCTGGGGATCTCGAACAGGACGCCCCACACGCACGCCTGGCGGTCGGCAGCCGGTGCAATGGAACATTTGCCGGACCCGTCCATGCCGCGCTTGTGAAAACAGAGTTGGAACCCTTCGAGACGCGCACGCCCGACCGGCACGGCGCTGGGGGTGCGCCGCGTGACGCGCGCGGTGAGCATATTGGAACCGTAGGCGAAGTATGTCGTCATCGGGATTCGACGGCGGGACGGTCAGTCTATTGTTGGGAGGGGGCGTTCGCGCGTTCACTCGCTCGATGAACGTTCGAATCGAAGCGCTCCCCTGCGGGTCGCGGCTAAACAGGATGCTTGAGACCATGTGACGTTTTTGAAACGGACCACTTAGTCCGTCACGGAGACTTCAGCGGCCGGCTCGTCGGTTTCTGAAGGCTCGGCGGGTTGGGGCGCGTGGTCCAGGCCGGCGATTAATCCTCGATACAGAGCCGCTCTCGACGTGGCGGGCAGGTTCCACTTTTCATATTCGCGCCAGAGCAGCGAGTGCCGACCGTCGCGGACGGACGACGCGGCGATCCACCACAGCGCATCCTCTTGCGCCAGCGGATCCGGCGCGGCCAGCGCCAAGGCGATCGCCGACTTGTAGTCGTCCTGAGAAATCAATCGTGAGACAGCCGCGAGGACGAGCAAGTGCGCCTCTGAGCGGTCTCCCGAAGTTCGCTGCTGGTATTTCTGCAACACCGACCTGGCCTGGGAGAAGTCGTTTTCCTCAACGGCCACGGGCAACTGCAACTTGACCTCGTCGACCGGGTCGGCGGGCGGGTTCGCTCCGGCCAGCCCTTCAGCGATCGCTGCGACCAGGTCTGACTGTTCCCGGAATCGCGCGTAGGCGAGCACCATGGCCGGAACGGTCGTGGCAAACCAGGGTTCCGCCTGTTCGAGGTCCGTCGCCTGTTGTTTCGCCAGGATCTCTTCCCAAACCGGCTGGACGAAGGACAAATCAATGGCGCGTTTGATCAGGCGCACCTCCCGTTCCATGCGTTCCAGCGCCAGTTCGTGCAACCGCCCGCACTGCTTCCGGTAGCGGTTGAAGGCCAGAAAGAGGCGCGACTGGTCGACGCCAAGCTGGCTGGCCAGGCGGGACTCGACCGCCTGACGGGATCGCTGGCATTCCTCAACGAGCGCCTCGGTCGCCTCCGGACTGGGCGCAGTCGCTCGCAGGCAATGCAGGGCCTGTTCGACACTGCTCCAACCGGCTTCCGCATCCCCCATTGCAACCTGCACTTCGGCGACGTCGAGAGCCGCGTAAGACGTCGCGATCAACGGCATTGGATCGGGCAATCCGAGGCGGGGCTTGTCCTCGCCTTCGCTGATGTCTTTCATACTGGGCGTCGGCATCGGATCGGAGGGTGACGGAGCGGCCTGAAGCGCCGCAACGGCGCGCTGCAAGTACTCAGCGGCGCCCGAATCATCGCCTTGCCGGATGTGAGAATACGCAACCGCCGCCCAGAGTCGCGCCTGCCCCGACGCCTCGAGTTCTCCTGCGAGCGCTCCGATCGACTCTGACGTGGCAGCAGGATTTCGGGCGTGCTCAGCAGCCGCCCAGACGGCGGCACAGTTTTCCAGGGTCGCCCGATCGGGCGCTGCACGAACCCATTGCAATGCAAGGTCCGGCTTGTCCCAGGCGAGCAGGGTCCGCGTCACGGTGACCCATTGCGGCCGCGGCATGTTCGTGAGCGCCGGCGTCGAAACATCGTGTTCTATGGAATAAGTTTCCGCGTCGATTGCACCGCGCCAGAGAGTGGAGAGCCGTGCACGCGGTTCCTGCACGTCGGCGGCGGGCGTCGACGCGAGCTGGACGGCGTCGTCCGTGCGTCCCAGGAAGTACAGCGCCGCAGCGAGAACTCCGGCCGCGTCCAGCGGAGTCCGCCCGACTTGCGGCAGATCGGCTTTCGACAACGCGTCGTCGATCGCCGCCCGCGCGCCCTCCAGGTTCCCGTTCTGATACCGCGCGATCGCGATCATGACGAGCGGTTCAATCTCATAGAACGGGACATAGCCCGGCACGTTGCGCATGTCGTTGAGTTGGACGTCCGCTTTCTGAAGGTCGCCGACGTCAACGAACGACTCTGCGGCGAGGCGGCGGCCATACGGCTTACTGCGGTTACGATCGCGCTGCTGGGCCGCCTTGACGATTTCCGTCAACGAGGTTTTCTTCACGACCTCCAGGTCGACGGGCGGGGGAGGCGGAGGCGGTTTTTCACCCTCCTCCGGTTGGGAGTCGTCCCCATCTCCCGGCGTGGTGACCGGCGAGTCAACGACGTCTGGCGACTCAATGCCGGAATTTCCCGACTCTTCTCCCCCTAGGAACACGAAGTAGAGCCCGGCGCCGACGGCGGCGATCAGGACCAGCGCGGCGATGGTGAACACTGTTCCGGTCAGACCGCGCGACGGTTCCGGATCCGGTTCGGGAGCGGCCTTGGGTTCGGGCGCGGTGAAGACCGGGACGAGACATTTCGGATTGACGCACTTTACCTCCTGGCCCGCCTGTCTCGGCGAGATGAACCCGGGCGTCTCGCACATTGGACAGACGACGCGCATCATGCGTCCCTTGGCCGGCTTCCGACTCACGGGCGAAGCTTTCACCATAGCCCGCGTATCGACCTCGAACGGATCGCCCTCGTCGAAAGCCGGCTCTGACGGGGCCGAGGCGGCCCGCTTGGACGCCGCAGCGGGTTTCGACTTGGGAGCCGCTTTCGGTTCGGCCGGCGCCGCGGCTTCTTTCTTCTGAGCCGGAGCCGCTGCCGCCGGCCTTGCAGAGGGCTTGCCGGTCATGGACGCGCCGCAGAATGGGCAGTCGTCGACGTCGTCTTCCAGAACGGACGCCTGGCAGGCGGGACACGTTCGAAAATCCATACTGGTCTTCCGGATGATCGTGAGTGGTCAAGACGGGTTTTGCGGTGTTGACCCGTCGCTTCTGATCGGGCGAAACCGCGCATGCATTGTATGCGGCGCAACACTCCGGTGGAAACCGGCTGCGCCCAGTGTGGTTCACCCCCCCCCGGGCGGATCCCGAAGGCTCATGCGTCGATTGCCCTTTCTAGAAGGATACGGCAACATCCGAGCAACTTTCACTTTCCACGACAGATTGTGGTGCAGTTTACAAACAAACGGCGCCGCGCTTGACAGAATCGACGCCGCGATCAGCGATGGCCTACACTGAATCGCTGACGATTGCGTTCCGGTGGTCGGCGTCGGAGAGCAAACGACGCTCAGTCACGGACGCCCGTGAAACGAAAGAACAGTGATGTCGCAGGATCTGGACGGGGCATTGACGATCATCGAGACGAATGGCGGCCCGCTCGATGTGGAATCGGCGGTTCGGGAGCGATATTCCGCCGCCGCCCGCGAGTCGGAACAGGCGCTGTGCTGTCCGGTCGATTATGACGCGCGCTACCTGGAAGTGATCCCGGACGAGATTCTCGAACGGGATTACGGTTGCGGTGATCCGTCGCGCTACGTGGAACCGGGGGAGACGGTGCTCGATCTCGGTTCCGGGGGCGGAAAGATCTGCATGATTGCGGCGCAGGTCGTCGGACCTGCAGGGCGGGTGATCGGCGTCGATTGCAATGACGAAATGCTGGCTCTCGCGCGGACGCATCAGCCAACGGTCGCGGAGCGACTCGGGTACGGCAACGTGGAGTTTCGCAGAGGCCGGATTCAGGATCTGCGGCTGAATCTCGACCTGGTCGACGAGTACCTGTCGGCGC
Source organism: Planctomycetota bacterium (assembly GCA_003388505.1). Lineage (GTDB taxonomy): Bacteria > Planctomycetota > Planctomycetia > Planctomycetales > Planctomycetaceae > MB-PLM-1. The sequence goes on along the minus strand of QQVO01000015.1, from coordinate 75,708 downwards.
AACCTGCGAAAACCAGTGGAGACTGGTTGCGACTCCACGAAACACTGGAGCATTTCCGGCAGACGCGGCCGCTGATTGAAGAGGCCAGCATCGACGTGGTCGTCTCAAACTGCGTGCTCAATCTGGTGCGTCCCGACGATCGGCGGGACCTGTTCAACGAACTGCACCGCGTGCTCAAAAGAGGAGGACGCGCCGTGATCAGCGACATCGTCTCGGACGAGGTCGTCCCGGAATCGATGAGAAACGATCCCCGGTTGTGGAGCGGATGCATCAGCGGGGCGTTTCGCGAGGATCAATTCCTCGCCGCGTTTGAAGAGGCGGGATTTTACGGCATCGAACTGGTGACCCGACAGGAGGCGCCCTGGGCGGTCGTTGAAGGCATTGAATTCCGCAGCGTGACGGTGAGAGCCTACAAAGGGAAGGACGGTCCGTGTCTCGACCGTCGTCAGGCGGTGATTTACAACGGTCCCTGGAAAGCGGTGATCGACGACGACGGCCACAGACTCAATCGAGGGATACGCACCGCTGTGTGCGACAAGACGTTCCAGATCTATTCACGTCCTCCCTACCGGGATCAGATGACTCCGGTTCCGCCGGTGGAGCCGGTTCCGCTGGAAGACGCCGTTGAGATGGACTGTCTTCGCTCCGACATTCGCGACCCGTCCGAGACCAAACGGGGAGCGCAAGCGGGGACGCAGATTCCGGGCGGTGACTGCTGCGGACCGTCCGGTTGTTGCTGATTTTTGCCCACCGCGCGAGCGCGGTACGGGGGCGCGAAGCAGGTAGAGGCTGGGAAAGCCAGGCGTGTCGCACGCGGCGGCGGGCAGGCGGGCAGGGTGCTCGATTCACGAATTGCGGACGGATGACCCGGCTGGTAGCATAAAGTGCTCGGCGATCATCGTCGTCGTTCGTCCGGCTTGAAGCGCGACTGGTCTGCAAAAAGAGTGCGTTATGGACGGGCATCCCAGCCCCTTCCACGCTTCGATTTCGCTTGGAACCTGGTTCGGGACACGGGTGCGCATCAGCCTGTGGTTTCCGATCGTCGCGCTGATCCTGTGCGTGAACCTGAAGGATCTGCGTCTCGGCCTGATCGTGACGCTGCTGCTGTTCGCGATTGTCATCATCCACGAGTTCTTCCACGTGTTCGCCGCACGTTGGACCGGGGGATCGGCCGACGAGATTCTGATGTGGCCGGCCGGCGGACTGGCGCGAACCCGTCCGGCGGATACGTTTCGTTCCGAGTTTCTGACGGCGGCGGCGGGCCCCTTCTCCAACCTGCTGTTCTGTCTGGCTTTGACTCCTGCCGTTTCGGCGGCCGGTTGGCCGCCCGGAGTGTTCCATCCATTTGAACTCGCGGCGGTTTCGGTCGAAGAGACCGTGGTGAGCGATCTGGCGGTGCTGGCGTTCGACCTGAACTGGTTGCTGCTGCTGGTCAATTTGCTGCCGGTCTATCCGCTTGATGGCGGGCAGATGCTGCTCGCGGTTCTCGCGCGACGCGGCGACCGTGAGACGGCGCGGTTTACGGCATTGCGAATCGGCATGGCGGTCGGAATCGTGGGGGCCGTGCTCGGGCTCGTGTTCGACGCCGTCTGGCTCGTCTTTCTGGGCTTTCTCGTCTTTTCGATGGACATGTACGAGTTCTTCATGGTCCAGTTGTCGGACCAGTACGACGACTCCTTCCTCGGGTACGACTTCTCCCAGGGTTACACCAGCCTGGAGCGAACCGAAGAGGGGGGGGCGTCGGGACACCGACCCGGACCGATTCGCCGCTGGAAAGAACGGCGGGAGGAGAAGCGGCGGCTGCGCGCCGAACAGGAGCGAGTTGAAACCGAGCAGCGAGTTGACGCCCTGCTGGACAAAGTTCATCGCGAAGGGATGGGTTCGCTCTCCGATGAGGAACGCCGCTTCCTGGAGAAAGCGAGCGGACGCTACCGCAGCCAGGACCGGCAGTGAGCCGCAGTCGGGGCTGTTTTCGCGGGTGGCTCGATGAACAGACCCGCACATGACCCTGCGCGTTGGCGTTGTGACCGAGGTCCGCTGCCACCGATTTCAGATCGGCTGGCTCAGTCGGATCTCACGCGGCCCGCAGCGTGCGTTTCACCTCGACGGTTTCGATCCAGCGTTGGACGTCTTCGGCCGTCGGCGGTTTGGCCGATCGCAGCAGACGCCGCCCGGCCGGCGAGCGGACGAACGGGTCGACGATGGCGATCAAGGACGAGGCAGAGATGCGTTGCAGGTCGCTGGGATTCGCGATGCCGCAGGCCACGAGAATCTGCGCGTCGCCGCAGCGCAGTCCCGGCACCGAGCACATCAGCCGTGCCTGTTGCTGCCAGGCGGTCAGCGTCTTCGGAGTGACTCGGCGGAGTCGCAGCCTGGCTGCGGTTTGATCGACGTCGCACGCCAGCAGGTCGGCCACGGTGACGATGCCGATCTGCCCGAGCAGTCTGGCGGTCTTTTCTCCGATGGACGGAGCGTCAACCACGGGACTCTGCGGTTGCAATCGGAACGCCCGTAGCTCATCCCGGGTCGCCGGAGCGGTTTTTTGATTTGCCTCCAGGGAGAGTGAGCGGGAGTCGTCCTGCCGTGCAGGTCTTTCAAGAGGGCGCGGTTGCCGGGCTGCGGCGATCCAGTTCTCCACAGTGGCGCGACGCAACCGGCTGCTGGAAATCGGCTGTGAGCTGGAGAAGGCGTCGCCGCTGAGGCGGTCGATCCTGCGAATCAGATCGTCGGCAGACGTCTGGGCCAGTTCTTTCGGGGAAAGCACTCCACAGGAGACGAGCAATTGCGCGTCGCGGCCGGTGAGTCCTGCGACCGAGCAGACAAGTCTCGCCTCGGCCTGCCAGAGTCGGACCTGGTCCAGTTCAAGCTGCTGCTCAGTCAATGTTTCAAGAGCGACCTGCTGGTCGAACTCGATCAGGTCGATAATCCGTTCCACGCCGGCCAGTTGGAGACGGCGGGCGGTCTGCGGACCGATGGATGGCAGTTCCGAGATCGGAGCGACGGAGTCCAGCCAGTGGCGGGGCGCGGGATGCACTCGGAACCGAGGCTCGCTGGTTTCCGTGGTTGCGGCGGCTCCGCCGTCATCCACGTCGGTCTCCGCTGACGCGGACTCCGGTGCGTTTGCGTTCGTTGCAACGGCTGCACCGGATCTTTTGGAATCGGTGCCGTCATCGTCGCCCGGGATGCGCGAGTCAGCCGGGCCGTCCAAGCGGTGCACGGCAGCGCCGTGCCGCTCGAGAATCGCGGCGACATTCTCGCGGCAGGTGAAGAGGATGATCTGCGATCCGTGTGACGCAACGTCGGCCAGGAGGGCGGCCGCCGATTCCAATCGCGCTTCGTCACTGTCGGCGAGCGGTTCATCCCAGACAGCCGGCAGGCTGACGCCGTGCCGTGAGGGAACGGTCAGGAGAGCGAGCCGGAACGCCAGCGCGGCCTGCTCCTGCGTACCCCGGCTGAAGAGTTCGACCGGAATTTCGCTGCCGAGCCGGTCGCGGCACATCAGCGCCTCATGCTCGCGGTCATATCGAAAGCGCTGATAACGGTCCGCCGTCAGAGTCGCAAAGAAGCGCGACGCCGCAGCGAGACGTTTCTCCGTTCGGCTGCTCCGGTACTGGCGAACCAGCACATCGGCGCCGAGTCTGATCTTGCGATTTTCCGTGAGATCGGACAGTTGTTGCTCGACCACTGCGAGGGAGTATTTCAACCGGTCCAGCGTATCGGTTGCGGCGGTGTGTCGCTGCCGTGCGAGAACGGTCTCCCGTTGCCGCCACCGATCGGTCAGCGTTGCGCGAATATGATCCAGCCGGTGTCGAAGGTAGTCGACCTGTGCTTCCAGTCGACCGGTGTGGCAGGACGGTGCGGCAGCCTGCATTGACGGCCGGCCTGCCGGGGAGAAGTGCGGCCGTCGCGGCGTTTGGTGCTGTTGATCGAGCAGAATTCCCAACTGATGCAGGTTCTCACGCTCGCAGGCATCGAGCCGCGCCCGTTTCGCGTCGAGTGCGGGCCTTTGAATGAGCGGGCTGCGTGAGATTTCCAGCGAGAGCCGCAACCGGTCCTCCGCCAGATCGGCCAGCACGGTTCGCAGCGCCTCGATGCGGCGCGAGTGATCGGTACGCGAGGTTCGAGCCGCCGCCCAGGTCGGGTCGCCGGAATCGCTCGAAATCTCGGTCGGTCGCGCCTGCTGCTCCGCCTCGCGCAGGTCGGTCACCGCAGCCTGCAGGTCGCCGTCAAGACGCCTCCACTCGGCTTCGAGGCGGCAAATGTCAGATTCCAGTCGATCGTGTGTTTCAGCGACGCGCCTCTCGCAGATCTGAAGCATCCGGCGGCGTGCTGCGATCCGGGCGGTCAGCCGTTGCTGCTGTTCTTGAAGAGCGGCTGCTACCAGAGCGTCAGCCGTATTTGCTTCGTGGCCCGGAACTTCGCTGTCACCGATGCGCGAGTGCTGCGAGTCGGCGATCAGTGCGGCCAGTTCGTGCGCCCGGTGGAGAGCTGCAGAATCGACGTTGTGAACCAGTCTGAGCCGCTCAGAATCCAGACGCGAGAGGGACCGTCGAACGCCGGAGAGGAGCAGCAGGTCGTCCCCGGTTCCCTGGATTGCGAGGCTGTCCCCGTGCCCGGCGCGGCGGCGGCGGCGAATCACGCACTCTCCGCCGTCGACGTGCACCGTGACGGCGCCGGCAGCTTTCCCCTCTCCGCTCTGGAGGAACCGCCAGGCGCGGTCGCCGAAACCGCACCAGACGCCCGCCAGAAACTCGAGCAGGGTGGTCTTTCCCGACCCGTTCGGTCCGTAAATCACGTTGAGCCCGCCGGTCAGGCCGGTCACTGACAGGTTTTCGAGCGGTCCGAAGTGATCGACCCGGAGGTCAACGAGTCTTAGTGACGTCATGAGTCAACCTGGGAATCTCTCAACTGACGAAAATGGGGTAAGCAAGAGCCTGGTCTGCAGCGAACTCTGCCGCTCGCCCCGCGATCACTTCTGGTCCGCCAGAACACGGGCGGCTTCGCGAACGACTCTCGGCCGAATGCTTGTGGGGAAGTGGGGCCCCGCCAGCGGTTCGTGTGCCTGACGTTCGGCACCCGCGTCGGAAAACGGCGCCTCGAACTGTTTCCAGAAGTCCATCTCTTCCTGGTCGGGAACGGGCTCGACGACCAGGCTCCAGATCTGCGCTCCGGGCGAGTTTGTCCGGTCGCGGAGGGTGTTCACCAGCCGTTCGCACAATTCCTCACGCAGAAGTTGTTCCCAGAGCGGGCCGTGGCCGTAGAGCGACCAGCGGACCATGACGACTTCGGCATCCGCCAGCCGCGCGAGGTGCTGTTTTCTTGTGAGCAGCAGTTGGCAAAGCCGATCCCAGTCGGCGTCTTCCGACACCTGCACGCGCTCCTCGTGCCAACGGACGACATCCGTTGTCTTCAGATTCGATCGCACGATCTTCTCGCCGTCGATCGTGACCAGTTGGCAGCCTCTGGGGCCCGGATCGGAGGGTGTTCGCCCCTGGGGAGACCCCGCGAACTGAGCCAGTCCGCATGCGGCCGGAACGGCGCCGGGCGCGCCGCGACTGCCGAGCGCCCAGTAGTCGACTCCCGCGGCCGAGAGGGGTTGATCCTCCAGTCCACCCGGGAGCACGCAGATTGTGGCTTCGTCGTCGTCTGATTCCCTGCGTCGATCGCTGCCAGCGATGATGCGAACTCGCGCGCGACGCCCGGTTTCGAACAGAAACTGCTGGCCGAGTGCCGGGTCGCCTTGATACACATTGGACGGCAAGGGGACGTAGTCGGCCCACTGCGCGATCGCGCCGGCTTCTTCGATCCAGTAAACAGGGGTCTGACGGGCGGAGAGACGCTCGCATTGATTCGCGAAGAACCATGCGCTCCGCGAGTCGGCGGCGATGTCGCCGAGAATTCCGCCGGAGAGCACAACGAAATCGACGTCCTCTGAGACCGCAACGTCGAAGACCCGCTGGGCGGCCCGGTAGCGTGCGGTCGCCATCGTCTGGCGGAGATCGGTGGGAAGACCGGCAACGCCGAACATCGGCGTGCTCAGATCAAAATCGGAAGCGTGCAGAAATCGTGTGATGTCGGCGGACATACCGTGGGCCTCCATGCGCCGTGCAGCAGTTGGGCTGCCGAAAAGGTGGGAAAGCGATCCGTCGCCTCGGTCGGTAGTGCCCTGTCAGGGCTTTGTTTTCGGGTCGGCCGGACCGCGAGTCCGCACGAAACCCTGCGGGATTCGTGCTTCCGAGCGAACCGCTCAACCCGAAAAAAATGTTGGATTGACGAACCCGTAGGTTGTGTCGCAGCGGGCGTTCGAGCGGAGTCAGCGCGCCAATCTCCCGATCACCCCCTGCGGGAAGGAGCGGGACGGTAACGCATTGGTCAAGCTCCCGCAATCCCGGTTGCCGCTGCATTCTCGACAGTAGAATATGAACGCAAGCGCTTTTATAGAAACAACTTACGTGACAATCCTGATGGAGGGCAGGAACGCCGGCGGCGGCGGATCGAATCTTGCGGAGAGTGATTGACAGCGGTTCGGGGAGAGAGTAGTATTTCTCGAACTGAGACTGAGTCTCAAGTGCATCTGGTCACCGCCGGGATTGCTCTCCCGGTGCGGAAACGAACCGGCTCTTACGGACTGTTGCGAAGCCCGATGAAGACGCACTCTCCTTCTCGAGCGCTCTGTCACTGCCTCAAGGTTGAAGAGGCGGAGATCATTGACAGCATCGCCATCACCGGCGCGGCGACCATTCGCGACGTGATGGAACAGACCGGGGCCGGCTCAGGCTGCACCGCCTGCCACTGCCGGATTCGCGAATTGATCGGCTGCCGCGCGGGCAGGAACGTGGCGGTCGTCCCCGCCGGCTAATGCCAGTGAGTGGCACTTGATCGTGGCTTCGTCTGGACGCATTTCTTCGTTTGATTGCGTCCTCTTACGCCGCAATAATCGCGACGGTCCATCGCGCGCATCCCCGATGTGTCAGTCGAGCGGCATCCGCACCTTGCCGGGGCCGGCTGGCTGATTCAGTCTCCGCCGTCTTCGCCCATCTGGGACAGCATGTAGTTCTCGATTCCGATCTTCTCGATCAGGTCGAGTTGGGCTTCGAGCCAGTCGATGCTGTCCTCAGATTCGCGGATGATCTGCTCCATGACCTCGCGGCTGGCGGAATCCTTGTCCTCCATGCAGATGACGACGCCGTTGTTGTACGTCTCGCTGGCATTCTTTTCGATGGCGAGGTCATTCTCCAGTTGCTCCTTGACGTCGGTGCCTACGCGGATCACGTCGTAGCGGGCGATTTCCGGCACTCCGTCGAGGAACAGGATGCGGTCGATCAGCAGTTCGGCGTGCTTCATCTCGTCGATCGACTCTTCGTAATGATGCGCCGCGAGCTTGTTCAGCCCCCAGTTTTTGCACATCTTGGCCTGGCAGAAATACTGGTTGATCGCAGTCAACTCGATCGTAAGACCGTCGTTGAGTGCATCGATGACGCGCTGGCTCCCCTGCATGCGGTTGACTCCTGAATTCTGGTGTTCATCATGCGCACGGCAATCGTGCGTCGAAATCTATGCTGCCATCGTGGCGGGAATTGTAGAAAGCAGACCCGGCAAGACTCCACCGGCCGGGGCCGCCTGCTCGGGAAAAACTGGGAATTGACACTGAATCGCCGAATGCAACCGAGTGCCCTGTCAGGGCTGTTTTCGGGGGTTGCCTGGACTGCAGATTCGCACGAAACCCTGCGGGATTCGTGCTCCCGCGAAAACCCCTCAACCCTGCCGTTTACAGGTAACTCGTGTGAGGCGCGGCGACGAAGAACCGGGCCCAGGGGATTCTCGAACAGGACACAGATTTCCGCGGATTTGGCGGATCAGCACGGATTTCGCGGCGTATTCCTCAAGAGGCGGCAGCGCCGAGACCGCATCGATACAGGCGCGGATGGCGTCGACACACAAGAAAAGCAAGCAGCGAAAATCGGTTCGATCCGTGGTCATCCGCGTTCCATTCGAGCGGATGTGGAACTCTTTCAGAGTTCATGCGGAAACGTCGCGCACGACAACCCTGCGCCGCTGACCCTGGGCTAAGTTGTGGTACGCTTTCAGCGTACGGACTGGACGGGCATAAGCGCCATTGACGCCACCGGTGTGAGATCGAGATGCGTGTCGCTGACAGCCCCTCAGCCCCGAAAATCTGAATTGACTGACCACCAGTCGATCGATTCCAAGAATGAGGCGGCGCGTCATGTCTGGCTGGACGACGATCGAAATGGGCGGCAAGCCGGCGGACGTGTTTGAGCCGAGCGGCGGAAAGAGTTTCGGCCGGGCGGTGCTCTATCTGCACGACCACGATCTGGCGACGCTGAAAGACAATACGGCCTTCACCGCCGAACTGCAGAACCACGGTCTGCCGGCTGTCTGTCCGCACGGAGGGCGGTCCTGGTGGCTCGACCGCATCTGCCCGGAGTTCGACGGGTCCATCACGCCGATGGCGCACCTGTTGAACGGTGTGGTGCCGTGGATCAGCGAGCGGTGGAATGTTCAGCCTCCCGCAATCGGACTGATCGGGATCGGCATGGGAGGGCAGGGGGCGCTGCAACTGGCCTACCGGCACGCGCGGCTGTTCCCGGTGGTCGCGGCGATCTCACCGGCGGTCGACTTTCATGACCTGCACGGCCTGGGACTGCCGCTGGATGAGATGTTCACTTCCGCTGAGGCGGCCCGGCAGGAGACCGCCACGCTGAACCTGCACCCGCTCAACTGGCCGCGGCATCAGCTTATCGTCTGCGATCCGGCCGATGCGGACTGGTTCGAAGGGTGCGAACGGTTGGCGAGCAAGCTGTACTCGATGGGGATTCCGTTCGAGTCGGATCTGGAAACCACCGCCGGCGGTCACGACTGGAGGTACTTTAACGCCATGGCGCCGCGTGCGATCGGATTCGTCGACGAGCGGTTGGGCTCGGAGATGCCGCGTTCTTGAAGTGGAGCGGACGGCGCGGGGCCGAATGACTGCCGTAGCCGGGAACGAACGGAAGGCTTTGATTTCAGTTGCCGCGTGAATGTGTGCTCCGGTTCACGGCTTTGTTATGTGCCACCGTCGATCAAGATGGCGAAGGAGTGAGTGTTGGATTCTACATCTGCGAGAACGTCAGGCAATGCGTAGATGGTGTTCACGATTGAGTAAGGGTTTGGGATTGTGTCTGATTGTTTGCGGTAATCGTGAATGATCGTCCCACGGCGGCGAACCCATGCCAGTGACCGCTTGACCCATTTTTCGTATTCGGGGTTAACGCGATTAAGGCTGCTGGAAGGAGCCAACACTGTGTTTTGACCGATTCGGTCGTCGCGTTCGACACCGCGCTTGTAGCAGAGCACAGGTGACAAATCAGAATCGACCATTTTGTCGTTGTTGGTCAGACCGCGTTTATCCCATTCTTCGGCGGCGAATAGGTTCTGGACGAGGCTGCCATGCGTTGGGCCAGCAACAGTTGGCCGTGTCGTATGCCAGATGATGTCGCCGTGGGCCGGTTGATGGAAGTAAAGCAGCAACGAAGCCGGAGGTTCTGGGATATCGTCAACGGAGAAGTGATCGCAAAGTTGCATGCGACCGTCGGTGACGTCGTAGACCAGCGTGCCGGGATGTTTGGTAAGGTATCGCAAGACGTCGCGTTCTTCGCTGGGGCTACAGAAGAACTCGACTTGCGCGGTCATGGCTGCCTTTGGCACATAACGACCAAGATCACACGGCGGGCGGAAACCGTTCCACTTCGTACAGGGTCCATCCCACTTGCGTGCATCGGATCGTTATCGCGCTTTTTTGGTTGATGCTGAAGTGGTTGTGGCGGCCACAGGACGAGCAGGATAGCGCACGTATTTGCGGCCGGAAGATTTCTGCCGGGCCCTGATGTTCTTGAAGATTTCCTTGATGTCGTAGCCGAACTGGGCCGCATGTTTGTCGCGGACGGCCCGAACTTCGGCAACGATTGGATCATTTGTCGGTGTCTTCATCGTCAGGGTCCATGAGTTCGGCCGGTGTGCAGATAATCGTCGGTTCGTAACCTGCGTGACGGCAGACCAGTTCAATCTGCGATCGCGTGGTTGCATTCGCGATATGCCGACAATTCCATGTTACCAGATAATCGATGCCGTTCGTCACCGCGATGGCAATATGAGCAGCATCTTCGGCCGCGTTTTTGGGAATCGCCCCGGCGTCAATCAACTGTTGTGCCAATTCCGCGGCTTCTTCGGTGGCGTCCAGCAACGTTACGGCTTCCAGTGCGGAGAGACGATCCTGAGCGGCATCGGGATCACCTGCGCTGGCTTCGTTGATGACGAGCTCTGAGGCGACCAAATCGAACCGGTCGGCAGCATCTCGCCACCATTCGCGCGTCGTTTGTTGATAACCAGCGATCACAACGTCGCGCGAAGCCCACGCGGTCGAATAGCTGACGACGGTTGTTTCAATGTAAGCCTTCGGTTTCATTTCAGCTTACGCGTCGACTCTTGCAGAACGACGGCCGTAACGGGGCGGCCGCAGAAGACATTGAATTCAATACACACGTGGCCGGCCGCTGCCGTTCACGGAATGGTTCGCAGGCTGCGTTTACGCTTGCTTTGCAGCTTTGACGGCAGCCTTCCTTGTCTCGTCAGATTGCAGAATAGCAATCAGGTCGTTCCAGTTAACTTTTGTGCCGTTCTTCTTTGATGTCTTTCCGGGGCACCACACCAAGCCGGTCATTGTAAGGTAACAGTCGCCATGTCGGGTCGAACCATCAGGCGATCGAACTTCAAACTCAATCCCGTTCGACTTGACCTGCATGTTGACGTCAAAGCTCTTGATACTGACTTGCATGTGGATGTGTCTCCTGTTGTGTTTAACTGTCTGAGGAAAGTAACGATGCGTCAATCACTGAGATGGCATTTCTGCCAAACGAAAGCTGCATCGATTCTTCACACGTGAATTCCAAGTTTAAGGATTGCGATAAGTGATTCGCCGTGATCGAGGGCCGATTTTCGGCTGCGAACGTTGCGGGTGAGTGGCCGGAAGATTCGCCGCCACTTGGGATGACGAAGGGTCCGAACCGCTCGACCCGCGTGGTTCGTTGGGCCACGACGTGAGATCGCAAATTGGCCTCCGAGACAGGGTAACCCTGCTCAATCGAACATTGCGGGAGCTCATCCGCAACGTTCGTTGGGCCAAGGTCCCAACAAACTCGGTGATACGAAGTTTCTGCCTATCACCTGTAGGCCGCAGATGTGCGGCCTAACGCGCAGGCAGTGGATCGCCGCAAGTCGCATTGTATCGGTCAGTTGCGTCATTGTCACGGCACCCCTGCGTGATAGGCCGCCCCTGCCTAACCCGGATTATTCATGACGAGGGCCCGGTTCACTATAAGCGTTCGCCAAACAGCAGGTTATCGAGAAGTTGCCCAAAGCGCCGCGCTTTTCGAACGCATTACACGCCGACGCCAAGTCAACGGTGACGCACGCTGGCAGCGTGCGCTACGAATAATCCGGGCTAGCGCTCATCGGGACGGTGGCGCAGCCCTTCCGCGGGACTGCGGACGCCGCGTCCGCCGCCATTCAGGACGTGGGTGCCCTGTCGCAAGAGAGTTGGCATTGTCGTGCGGAGATCCTTGTGGCCGAGCAACTCCTGCACCGTGCGGAAGTCCGAACCGGATTCCGGCAGGTGTGTGGCGAATGAGTGCCCAAACGCGTGCGTCGATTACTCGCAGCACCTCCACGATCCGGTCGTACAGCCGGGGCGCGGGCTTGTTCGGGAACAACCCCAATGGTCTTTGTCGCTCCTGGGTGGCGGCTGTCATGGCTTGCAGTTCGCCGCGAGTTGAGAGACTGGTGCCCTGTCAGAGCCTTATTTTCGGGTTGGCCGAAATGCCAATCCGCACGAAACCCTGCGGGATTCGTGCTTCCGAGCGAACCGCTCTATCCGAAAATCTTCGATTGACGGACCACTAGTCGCTCATCGAGGCTGGGTTGACGGGCGCCACTGGCTCTGCCAGTGCGAACCAGAGAGGACGTCTACTCCGCGATGCACTGGCGGAACGCCAGTGGCACCCAACCCGTCACTTGAGGATCGAACAACCGCCAGGCTTGCTTCTCATTCAACCAGAATCACACGGCAGCCGCAAATTCCCGCATCTTTCGAGCATCGTGTCAACTCGTTCTGCACAACACATATTGTGCTACGCACCAGCGAAAGTTTGTCGTCGTGCGGAAATTGTCGCGTTTGTCCGTAGCGCACGCTGCCTGCGTGCGTCAGCGTTTTTGCGATCAGCGGGACGCACGCAAGGCTGCGTGCGCTACGTGGTTGGGTTGCGGGCAACGCCCGTGCTGGGTTTCTTCGTGCCATGCGCGAATGTCGTCGGCGGCAGGCGCCGCGTCGTCGACAGACGACTCATCTGTCCGAGCTACTCGGTTTTCTCTGCGGATGGGGCCTCGGACTCGAATTGAAATTCGACCGGCACGTCGATCAGGAGCGTGGACGCGATGTAGACGAGTTCCCACTCCTGGGGGGGAACGTCGGGCAGTTCCTTGAAGCGGTATTCGAGGCCGACGCCGCCGTCGGCCTGGGCGGTGGTGTCGAAGCCGTCGTTGACGGCGATCCGTGTGCCGTCGAGCGCTTCGAGATAGACCTCGTTGTGATAGATCCACGTGCGGTGCGACTCGAACGCCGGTCCGCCGGTGTCGTAGGCGACGGTGAGTCGGAAGCGCCCTGTGCGGTCGCCGGCGTTAGTTGTCCCGAAACGGCTGCGAGTCAGGGTCACGGTGACGCCGCCCCGGCGGCGGGCCACGCGCGTTTCGGCCGTCAGATCACGAAAGCGGACCTCGCGGGGCAGCGCGGCCGTATGAATGGTGACACGACCGTCGATCGACATGGTGGCACCGCCGCTTTGTTCGTTCCCGGCGGAGAAAATGACGGCGAATTCGACCGGCTCGCGGGACGTCATCGGCAGTTCCGTGTGGGCGTTGGGGTTAAACAACGAAAGTTCCCGGTGGCCCGCGGAGGCACTGAAATCGGCGTCGGTCACGCTCAGGAACAGCGGCCGCAGACGTGGTTCCGCGACGATCCGCATCTGCGCTCGCAGCGTGGACCGTTTCGGGGCAACCGATTCCAGTTCAACTCGAAACGCACCGCGAGTCGCCGCAGCGATCGGAGCGGAGTCGTCGGGGCCTGGATCGATCAACACCAAGGCGTGTGCGTCACCGTCGATCGACCACGACAGTTCTGTCGTCGCGGTTAACTCGGCGACGCATTCCCAGAACGGCGTCTCGTCAAACTGGACGTCGACGACTTGAGCCGGGACATCCTGCGGCAGACGATCGACCACGACGGTGTTCCCGGTCTGCCGTGAGATTTCGGCGGCGATCTCAGCCAGCGAATACTCTCCGGCTAGCGTGACGTGCGTAGCGCCGATCGACTCCTCAGCCGCCTCGATTTCGATCTGCTGCCGGATTCTGCCGAGAGCGTCCCGCGCGGCGGGGTCGTCGATCAGGTCGGGCGGGGGGAGCAGGTCGAGGAGTGGGGGACCGATCTCCAGTAGAGCGCGTTCCGCCGCCGTCCGTTCGGCGAGCGCGTCTGAAGAGAGCGATTCGACGTAGCCGGCGATCTGATCCGTCAAATCCGGTTCGTCGGCTGGCTCAGCGCATAAGGTGAGCTCGCACGCCAGCAGCAGCAGGCTGACGCCGAGCACGCCGGCCGAACGATGAAACGTGTTGCAAAAACGCAACATGACTGCGGTCAATCCCTCCTCTTGCAGTGTACTCTCGGCCCCGGCGAACGGGAACGGGGCATTCTTCAACGGAAAACTCCTCGATTCACCCGTCCGCTCCGTTGCGCTGAACTACTGTTGTGAAGTGCCGGATTTTCAGGCGGTACTCTGCGTCAAACGCGGCGCATCACGCCACATGTTGAGCGAACGCCCCGGCCGCGCCTCTGACCAAGCGCGGCCAGGAACCCCGCTGTCAAACCGGGAGATTGCCAATGCTCGGGTCTCGTCCCCATGCCGCCTCAATGATCCTCACGGTGTTGATCGCGACCGACCTCCATGCGGGCGGATCGCTGATTGAGATGAAGACCACGCAGAAGACCTACATCGGTCGCTCGCTGGCGCACAACTCGCAGCAGTGTCTGTTCCAGGAGCGGGACGGTGGACTGGTCGAAATCGCCCTGCCTGAGGTGACCGAGTATCGCAGAGTGGCCCCGGTGTTTCGCAGCCGGACGGTGGCGGAAGTTCGCGACTCGCTGGCCCGCGAGATGGGCCGCGACTTCGAGGTGACTGCGGCGGGGCGGTACGTCGTGGCGGCGGCGCCCGGGAAAGCGGAACCGCTGGCGCAGTTGCTCGACCGCGTGCAGCGGTCATTCCAGACGTTCTTCTCGCGTCGCAATCTGGGACTCTCGCAACCTGAGTTTCCACTGACGGCGGTCGTGTATCCCGATGAACGGGCGTTCGCGGAGCACTGTCGCGACGACGGGATGCAGTATTCGCCCACGCTGCAGGGCTACTACAACCCGGTGACCAACCGGATCGCGCTGTACGACCCCGGGGAATCGCTCGTGCAGTTCGAGTCGAACGCCTCTCCCGGCCGTCTTGATCTCGAGACATTGCTGACGCCGCGAACGCGGGAACGCGACTGGCAGTTGCAGCCGGTCAGCGCACGAGCCACGGCGATTGACGGCGATCTGCGGGACACGATTGTCCACGAAGCGACGCATCAACTGGCGTTCAACATGGGACTGCACACGAGAATCGGCAGCAATCCCCACTGGGTGGTCGAGGGAATTGCGCTGCTCTTCGAGCGGAACCTCGATGGCAAGACCGGCGGCGCGCTGAAGAGTCGAATCAACGAGGAGCGGTTCACACGGTTCGTGCAGCGCGGGCCGGACGGAATCACGCCTCTGCGAGAGTTCCTGGCCAGCGACCGGTCGTTCTCGACGAATCCGCTCGATGCGTACGCTCAGTCGTGGTCGCTGGCGTTCTATCTTTCGGAACGGCGCTCGGCCGACTTCGCGAAGTACCTGAGGACGATCCGCGACCGGGATCCGCTGCAGGACTACACAGGCGAGCAGCGTCTGGAAGATTTCCGCAAGTGCTTCGGTGACGACGTCGACTGGATCGAGGTGCAATGGCTGCGATTCATGGACGATCTCTCATAGAAGAAAGGCATTGTCCGGCGGCGATTTGCAGTTCATCAGCACTGCCGTCGAGAGAGCAGCTTCCCGGAACGGTCTGCAATTCCGCAGGCGATTGCATCGCGTGATCGCGTCTTGACGCGATTTCGCCCGGCCCGGAAGATACGGGCCACGGAAGGTCTTCTACCGGAGCCTGTTGGACGGAGTCGCTGCAGTTGATGCCCGAATCTCATACGCGCCGGCGGGACCCGCACCGGGGCCGGCCCGGCCTGCCGAACGAACTGCGTCTGCTGTGCGTGAGTTCTTGTGAGCCGTCCTGGAGCGTGCTCGCCCTCCTGCTGGATCAGCAGGGCTGCGGGGAGCCTCAGTTTCGCTGGTGCGGCAGCTACGCGGCCGCCTTGTCGCTCCTGCGAGAAGAGACGTTCGATTGTCTCATCGCCCCCGCACGCATCGGCTCCCGAGGCGCTGCGGCTTCGGCGGCTTCTTTTCTGACTGCGGTTGAAGCGGGGGGCGCCGCAGAGCCGGTCCTCGTTACCACAGAGGAGATCGACGACGAATTGGCGGAGTCGCTGGGGCCATTTGAATGCGAGATCCTGGTCCACGGCGAACCGTGGCAGTCCCCTGCGCTCCCGGTCTGGATTGGTCGTGCGATCCGGCGGGCTGAGATCGGGCAGGAGAACATTCGTTTGACCTCCGCCGACCGCCGGCGATCCAGTCGCGAACGAGACGAAACCGAGACTCTACTGGACGAACAAAGACGCATCCTGACGGAGGAATCGCGTTGGAGCGCCTTCGGCGAGAGTGAATCGATCGACAGTGATCGTTCGCGTCTTCCCGGTCAGGTCGCCGAATTCTATCAGGAACTGTTGCGGACGACTGTCATGATGGGATCGGGCAATCTGTCGGAGGAGATCCGCAAGCTGGCGCAACTGCTGGTCGTGGCCGGGGTCGGCCCGAGGACGGCGCTCCGGATTCACCTGGAGCAGGTGGAAGCGCTCCTCAAAGGCCTGGGCTCCCGCAGTTCGCGGCACGTGATGATCCGCGCCGACGTTCTGGCGATGGAACTGACTCTGCAACTGGGCGAATGCTACCGGCGGAAGTCGTCCGCCCGGGGACTCGGCGATTACGGCATCGACCTGCTGCACGAGGACGCCCTGCGGCGGCGAAAAAACAGCTTGTAGCCGAAGTCGTGAGGCTTCGGACGCACCCGGCGCAACGCTCCCGTACTATTAACGTGCGAATCATGTTGTCCTGCGCAAATTCCTGCGCGGGCCCGCAGCGCACGCTGCCAGCGTGCGTCAAGCGCGTCTGCGATCAGCGGGACGCACGCAAGGCTGCGTGCGCTACGAATCATCCGGGCGATGCGTCAATCGGCAGACCACTGGCTCTCAGCACGCACTCCTGAACGGCCAGGTCGTGCTGGTAGGAGAAGTCCGGATCCTTTTCCTGGCGCACGATCTTCGCGAGATCGGCCGCGTCATCGACGTACCGGACGTACGGCGGGAATTCGATCTCCTGGTAGCCCGCTGAGTATTTCCCGTGTGCCGTGCGGAAGGCGACGCGGGCCCGTGGTGAATCGAGCGGCTGGATGTGCATCGTGCCTTCCGATCCGCAGATCGTGAAGTGGCGTCGCGCGAAGCCCTCGACCTCGTTCACGCTCGATCGCACGGTGGCGGTCGCCGCCGGGTATTCAAAGACGGCCAGCATGTTGTCCAGCAGGTCATCGTCAGAGTCCGCGGAGTGTCGCGGAAACGCATGCACCGCATCGGGAGCGCCGAGCGCGCCGACGACCAGATCGATGATGTGGCAGCCGAGTTCGAACATCGTCCCACCGCGATACTCGGCCAGGCTCTCCCGCGTGGAGGCCCCGACCAGTTTGCTCATCACTGTGTGGACCTCGAACGGTTCGCCGAGCCACCCGTTCTCGAGGAACTCCCGCATGCGGACCACTCCGGGGTTGTAGCGGTACATGTAACCCATCTGGACCGCGAGGTGCTGCCGCGCGGCTTTGTCCAGAATTCGTTCGAAATGGGGCAGGGACTCGCCGGCCGGCTTGTCGAGATGGATGTGCTTGCCCGCATCGATGCACTGTTCCGCCGTATCGAGCAGATCGCGGACGCGCGTTTCGACGCCGACGACTTGCAGTCCCGGTTCATTGAGCAATTGCTCGGCGGTCATCCAAGGGAGACCCTGATACGCGTCCGACTCCTCGGCCCGGCGGCGGAGTTCCTCATCAGGTTCCGCGACGCCGATCACCTCGTAGTCGTCCGAGTCTCGATAGGCGGTGATCTTGCTGGCGTGCGCATGGCCGACGCCGATCTGGCCGTACTTGATCTTGCTCATGGTGTGGTCTCGAATTTCGGGAGGGGGGCGGACGAAAGACGCAACGGCCGGCTGACGCCGGCCGCTCGCCATTCGGCCACTCGCCTACTGGTCGAACCGGAGTTCGATGTCGCAGACCTCGTAGGGCGCCACTTCGATCGAAACGGCGTCGTCATCGATATCCAAAGTTCGCATCACTTTGCCCTGAAAATCAACTTCTCGCGCGAGGGTGGGGGTTCGGAAGCACCGCAGCGACGTCGTCGTTCGCAAGCCCTCGGTCTCCAACAGGCGAACGATCATTCCTGCGGCGGGGGGAGTGGAATCCTCTTCCGACTCCGCGGTGCGGAGGGGGAGGATGCGCGTCAACTGCACGTTGCCGCTCGAAAGGTGAAACAACCAGCCGGAGTCCATGCCGCCCGGTGGGCCGCCTTCGGTCGGCACGCACAAGACCGGGGCAGCTTCATCGAGCGCGGCCTGAATCGGGTAGGGCTCATCAAGGGCAATGGCCAGCCGAAAGCGCCGCCGCGTCTCACCCGCCGTCAGCAGGATCGTATCGAGCATGCGCGACCCGGTTTTGCGATGGAACGGCAATCCCCGGGAAAGAATCGTGGTCCGGGTTTCGTCGTCGGCCAGTTCGATAAACTGCGGCGCCTCGATGCGTTCTCCGGTCGCGGCGTGCGCGCCTCCATGCAGAGACCGTGAAAGCGCTGCGGTCGGTTCTTTCCAGGCGAACCGGACGGCGTAGTAACTGGTCCAGGGGTCGCCTTCCGGGAGCGTCTGCGGATCGAGTTCAATCTCGATCTCCACGAACGGCCGCGAACGCACCACGCGCGTGACCTGGCGGAATCCCGCGAGGACCGTGCGTTCCTGAGGGTCGACAATCTCGCCGATCGTCTCCAGTTCTCCCACAACCGGTCCCTGGGAGATGATCCGCGACTCGCGAAGCACCATGTCGGAGTAGTAGGTCCGGTAGGTCTCGACATCGTCGCCGCTTCCGGATGTCACCTTTCGTTCCTGCCGGAATCGAAATGCGATCTGCTGGCTGATGCGATTGGTTCCGCGTCCGTATCCGCTGAGCCGTCCGATCCCTCCGGTGACTTCGCTCAGGTTGACCTGACAGCGATCGTTTCTCAGCACGAGTTCCTCCGCCATCGGCGTCTTGCCGACGCCGGGCGGTTCGGCGGCGCTGTCTTGCGCGGAGACCCACACAAAGCCGCACGGGGGAGTCTTGACGACGACGGCACGCTGCGAATCGTCGAACTGTCGCGCGGCAATCGTATCCGACAGTGATGGAACGGGAGCGCCTGCGGGCCATTCGGCGAGCACGTTGCGTGGAAACGAATGGGGGTTCACGACCAGTACCCCCGGTCCGCGCGATTCGTCGTGTGCGAGCAGTCCCGACAACGCCGGGAGGGCGGACTTTTCCAGTTCCGCGAGACACTCGTCAGCGGACGCCTTCACTTCGGCATCGGCGTCCGGGTCGGCCGATTCAATGAGATCGTCGGTCATCCGGTGTTGCGCTTCGTCGACTGCGGCGGACCGGAGCGTCTGCGAGACGTTTCGGCACCACTCAAACGTCTCGAATCGCGACCGCCTCGACCAGTAATCGATGTGTCGCGAGATTGGATCGTCCTGCTGCCGGGCGACCGACTGGATCAGCGTCGGCGAGAAGTATTCGCCGGCTTTGTATTCGCAGAGCGGCCCCGAGAGATCGCCCGTTTCGAAGAACTGCTGAAAGGTGACGAATCTTCCCAGAACCGGGGCGTATCTCGTCATGCGGCGGAAATCGTCCAGCCAGGGCGTGCGAAGTTCCGGCCAGCGCGCGAACGCGACGGCGGCAGTCTGGTCGTGGTCCATCGACTCCGACATCCGGAGCGGAAATCGCAGAAAACTGGCGGCGCTGTCGGCGGCGAGCGGGATGCGGCTCAGGGCGTCGATCGTCGTTCCGTCGCATCCCGACCACCTCAGTTTGCTGTGTTCCTGGTCGGGATAGATGCCGTCATCCATCACCACGTGCAGCGCAGCGGCGTACCCGTAGTGATCCAGAATCTGCGGGAGGTAGGGGTCGACTCCATACTTGCGCCGGCCCCACATTGTCGGCACCCGGTCAAACAGGCGGCGAAACGTCTCGTGCCCGCGCTGCAGCTGCCAGATCGGGGACTGGATGGAAAGGAGTGTGCTGCAGGTTTCCGACCATTCGCCCCCGACAAGGTCGATTCGCTTGTCGCGACATGCCCGCGCAGCATCCTCGATGACCGCGGGCTGCTGTTTGGCAATTGCGTCCCAGTCGGCCGCCGTCCCCAGCAGGTTGCAGGGCGCCCGGTGGGAGAGCAGATCAATGAGATGCTTGTCCGCCAGGTCCGGCGCCACGAGGCAAAGATCGATGAGGTAGCACTCCACGGGATAGTATCGTTCCCGCGTTTCGAGCAGCATCTCGTAGCAGTATCGCAAGTGTGTCTCAGCCGCCACTCGGTCGTTCTGCACGGCTGCTTTGGCAGCGGCCACCGCCTCCCGCTGCAGGTGCACCTCATCCACGTGGCTGAAGTTGCGCATGTGCCGCGTGAGGAGTTCGCTGTGGAGGTAACACAGTCCGAACGCGATGAAATCGGCGGCGAGATCGGGGTCGACATCCGGAGTCTCTTCGAGCGGTTGCAGGCAGGCCTGCAGGAGTTCCTGACGCTCGGTGACGCCCGTGACGACATGCGATCCCTCCCGCCGCGCCCGTTCACCCCATCCGTGCGGAACCCAGTCGACGCTGGGAGGCGGCACGAGAATCAGGCAGTTCGGCCGGACCTCCTGGGATTCATCGGCCCGCCGCCATTGGGGCAGCGATTCCGCGGCGGCCAGGAGCACGGGGTGCCACAACACCGCGAATGCGTTCAGCAACCCTTCGGCCGGTTGTTCCGCCAGTTCTGAAGGAAAATCCTCCAGACTGTGGCACGGAATGAGGACGAGCAATTCGTCGTAGTTCATCGATTGATCGGGATGATTCGTGGCGGAGAGTCGCATGCTTTGCGGCTGTCGCCGCATCATATTGATTGTCGGGCCTTTTCCGAGTACGACGCGCAATCCGTGCGATAAAAAAATCGGGAACTATTGCGCAGGTCGTTGCATCCAATCCCGCGATCGGAGTGTTCGCCTGCGGGATTGAGACCGGAGGCGAGGTGGACTGACCGGCACGATCGCTGACGATCGAACGCAGTCCCGCCCGCAGCCTCGCATTGGCAGGTGCAAACCGTTCTTCCTCCAGGCGGGATGCGGCATTTTGGTTGACGAAACTGGAACTTACGAGGTAGCTTAGAGCAAATTGCTCTACCGTGTGTCCGCGTCGAGCGGTGTTTGGACTGTCGAGGCCGAGAATCCGCGCGACAGATCGCCAACACTGATTCGCGAAGCGGCATCAGGTGAGACCACCCCCGCGCGGGGCGGGTCAGGGGGAGCATGATTCATTTCCAGAAAGCTTGTTCGCGCGCCTTTTCCGGGCGGCGCGGCGGTTTCCGTCTCCGGGGACGCGCGGTCGCGATCGCCGCCCGTTCCGACACGCAGTGTTCAATTCCAGAGATTTCCCGGATTTCAGTGTCCAGTGTGCTGTCAGGCACGACGTGGTTCGTTCAGGGAGAGTGATTCGTAATGGCTGAGACTCGCGCAGCATGGGGCATTGACATCGGGCAATCGGCGCTGAAGGCGCTGAAGATCCGATACTTCGAGGACGCCGGGCAGGCGGTCGCAGTCGCCTTCGACTACGTCCCCTATCCCAAGATCCTCAGCCAGCCCGACGCGATTCCCGAAGAAATCATCGACCAGGCGATGGAGACGTTTCTCTCTCGCAATGAGGTCGACGGCGATCTGATCGCCATCAGCGTGCCGGGCCAGTCGGCGCTGGCTCGCTTTATCCAGCTTCCGCCGGTCGAGACCGGCAAGCTGGCCGAGATCATCAAGTACGAGGCCCGCCAGCAGATTCCGTTCGCCCTCGAGGAGGTGATCTGGGATTACCAGCCTCTTGGGGCCGGGGCGGAGGAGAGCGGCTATCTGCTCGACGCCGAGGTCGGACTGTTCGCGATGAAGCGCGACCAGGTCGAACAGCAGCTCAAACCGTTTACGGACGCCAAGCTGGAAGTGGAGCTGATCCAGATCGCTCCGCTGGCGCTGTTTAACGTGCTGGGTTTCGACGAACTCGGAATCCGACCGGATCAGCCGGCCGACGACCGCGAAGAATACATCATCATGCTGGACATGGGCTGCGACAACACGTCGCTGCTTGTCTCCAACGGGCAGAAGATCTGGATTCGCAACGTCCCGCTGGGCGGCAACCACTTCACGCGGGCGCTGACCAAGGAGATGAAGCTCAGCTTCGCCAAAGCCGAGCACCTCAAGTGTAACGCGACCAAGTCTCCCGATCCGCGAGCCGTGTTCCAGGCGCTGCGGCCGGTCTTCAACGACTACGCCGCCGAGATCCAGCGCTCGATCGGCTTCTTTTCCAGCGTCAACCGGCAGGCGAAGATCGAAAAGGTGATCGGCGTCGGCAACGGGTTCAAGCTGGCCGGTCTCCAGAAGTTTCTGCAGCAGAACCTGCAGTACGAAGTTGAGCGGCCCGACACCTACCGCGCCCTGGCGGGCGATGCGGTCCTGAACGCGCCGCTGTTCTCTGACAACATCCTGAGCTTCACCGTGGCGTACGGTCTCGCCGTCCAGGCGTTGGGACTGACGACGACGAAAACGTCGTTGCTCCCGCCCGAAATCGCCACGGCCCGCACGATTCGCAAGAAGAAGCCGTGGGCCGTCGCCGCCGCCGCCGTGCTGCTGTTCGGGTTCGCGATCTCGACCATCGGCAACGCCCTCACGTACGCCAAGCCGCATAGCGAAGCATTTGAGCAAGCAGAGCAACAGGCGAAGGAACTGAGTGAGAAAGTCTCCGCATACGGCAACGCCTACAATTCCGCGGAAGGCGAATTTGAAGCCGTGCAAACCGAGTTAGCCGGACTGGTCGAAGGCCGCCGGGATCTCACCTGGCTCGAGGCTTACAACGCGATCCTCGATTGCCTGCCCCGCGACGAAGGGAACGAGCAGGACGAAACCGAGATCGAGAAACGGGAGATGATCTCGATTACGCACTTCTCGGCCGAACACATGGCCGACGTCAAGGAGTGGTACGACGACCTGGACGACAACCAGAAGTTCTACATGACGCCCGAGGACAGGGAGAACGCCCCTTCGGGCGAAGGGTACATCATCACGCTCGCCGGCATGCACTGGCACTATACCAAGGGGGATCCCGTCAACAGCTCAATCGGCTACCTGGAAAATCGATTCCTGGCGAAACTGCAGCAGCAGACGATTGTGGCCCCCGACAGCGGGGAGACGCGCGACGTGCGTCGGATGGGACTCACGCATCCCACCGTCGTGAGATGGCAGGACACGACGATCGAATACAGCCCGTACGGCGTCGGAACGCCGGCGCAGAATCCACTGGCCGGCAACCGTCCCGCCGCGACGTTCTTTGGCGCCAACCCGGCGAATCCCGCGTTCGGCCAGAATCGCAATCGGCCGGCTCCCCGCCGCAACAATGCCGCCAGCGATAACGACGAAACACGGATGATCAAGCAACTCAATTTCGTGGTCGAACTCGTCTTTCAGCCGATCCCCGAGAGCGAACGGGTGGATGTTGTTGTCGAGGAAGAGACCACGGCGCCTACCGACGGATCGCCCGAGCCCGACGCCGCCGAACCGGCTGCGGAGGAGCCGCCGGCCTAGTCGCGATGACCCGTCGGATCAGCGCAGAGAAGAATGAATGACCCCCGAAGAACGGTAAGACTTCCCCATGGATAAAGTCATCAAGCATCGGTTCTGGATTCTGCTGGCCCTGGTGCCGATCCTTTCGATTTTCGGCTATTACAAGGCGAATGCCGCGCTCAACGAGGCGCGGCAAGCGCGTGAGGACGTATTGAGGAAACTGAATGTCCCCACCGGCAATGAGCCCAATCCGAAGTGGACCAAAGCCGAATTCGGAGGACTCGAGGCGCAGAACGAGGTCATCCGCCGCCAACTGAACGCCCAGATCGTCAGGCTCTGGGACCATCAGCAGGAGCGAATGGTCTGGCCGCAGGAGATGCAGCAGTATCTCCCGGAAGAAGGTTATCGCGGTCCGTTTTCACGGGAAGCGGGGTTCGTTTATCGCTCGGTCTACCCCGACGAGATCGAGGATCTGTATGCCGTCGCCGAGCCGATCGTCCTGGCCGCCAACGAAGTGCGCGGCAAAGTCTTCCTGGACCGCTCGGTGATCCCGGAGCATGAATTCGACCAGCAGGCGATGCGTTCCGAGGACATCTGGAACGCCGAGGAGGACGTGTGGTTCCTGACGCTCCTCCTCGAAGCGGTGCGCAACGTGAACGAAGACGCTCCAAACGCCGCCAAGGCCGTGGTGCGGAAGATCTATGAAGTCCGTCTGGTCGGCGGGGACGGAGAATCGACGGTGAAAAAGTCGGGCGGTGGAGGCGGTGGCGCTGACGCTGCGATCCCCGGAGGAATGCCGGGCGGACCCGACGCGGCGATGATGCAAGAGCTGAATCAGGGCGGTCGGCGGGATGGACCGGGCGGCGACTTCAGTGGAGGAGGCGCGGTCGGTTTCGATCCGTCCGAGGAATTCGGGTCCGACAAGAAGGCCGGGTCCGGGTCGAGTTCAGCGGCGCCGGCCGGCGACCCCGCCGCCATGGCCACCAGCAATTCGCGTCCGGCGAAGGCGGAGCAACTCCGGTACATCAAGCTGGATGAATCCGCACCGTTCCGGGAGCGCGGCTTCTATCTGGAAGTGCTGATCGATCAGACAAAGATCGCCGACTTCCTCGTGGAATTGTCGAATGCGGAGTGGCCCATTCGGATCGTGCGGTTTCACGTGGGGCCGAATCCTGAAACCGGGACGGGACAATCCGGTTTGCTGGGGGGAGATCTCAATGCGGCGTTCCCGGATCTGGCCGCCCCCGGACCGGCCGGCGCGGGAGTCCCCGGGCTGGATAGCGGCGACGCGTTCGCCCCCCCCGGGCGCAACTACGGCCCGGGACAGATGTTGTCCCAGGACGAGTTCGCCGGACTGTTGACCCATCCCGACCTTGTGCAACTCGCCGTGGCGGGCGCCATTACCTTCTACCATCCTCCCTCGGAAGAACTGCTGGCTTCCCTCGAGGCAGAGGAAGCAGACTCAAGCGGCGTGAGTGATGGAGAAACCGTCCAGCCGGAAAGCGACTCGAACGAGGCGGCTGCCGTTGAAGATGACAGTGTCGAAACGGAGACGAGTCCGGACGAGTCGTCCCCCGACGGCGAACTTCCTCCAGCCGATGCCGCGAACGAAGAGTGAACTCTTCCCGGCTCGACAGGAACAGGACCATCAGCAAACCGCGAGAATTGGCGCGAACTTTAATCGGACAAACCGCACCGGAACGCCCCACGTTCGCCGGTGCGGCATGAAAACCAAACGAGGCTAGTCATGGCAGGGAAACTCAAAGGATTCGACGCCAAGCAGGCGATGATTCAACACGGCGAAAAGTTTGCATTCGGCGTGGTCGTGGTGATTGTTCTGACGGCGCTCGGAATGACCAAGTGGACGCCGATCGATCTCGCGCCCGAAGACATCACGAAGAAGGTGAATGAAGCGAGCCAGAAACTCGAAGAGCTGCCCTGGCCGGAGGACAAGAAACAGGAATTCGTGCTGGACGACTCGAATCGTCCCGAGCAGGTGATCGACAATAGGCTGTTCAGCCGCATTCTGGTCACGCCCGACTACTACACCGCCGAAGCGATGTACAAGGACAACATCGATCGCGACAACCCGCTGGAAGAGCCGGAGTTTATCAAAGTGAAGGACATGGTCGCGACATCCGCGCGCGTTCTGATCGAATTGCGGCCCGATCCCGTCGCTGCGGCGGACGAGGAGGAAGAAGAGGAGGACGAAACGGACGCCGAGGAGGAGCAACGCGATCTGCCTGACGAGTTTCGTGACCGGAACGATCGCGGCAACAGTCCCGGATCCCCGCGCGGCGAACCCGACTTCCGGTCGATGGCGGCGCCCGAACTGGCGACGCGGGCCGCTCCCGCCGGCAACGTCCCCCCGCTGCCTGGAATGATGGACGGCTCGCCGGCCGGGATGATGCAGACCATGCAGCAGCAGACCGTCGAAGGCGAAGCGCGGCCGTTCGTGTCCGTCCGCGGCGTGTTCGAGTTCAAGGAGCAGGTGCGGCGGTTCTCCGAAGCGATGAATGTCAACTACGCGGAGGCGTTGCAATCGTTCGAGATCATCGATTTCGAACTCGAGCGGCAGAGACTCATCGAGGCCCCGGACAAGTGGACTGACTGGGAGGCCGTGGACATCGATGTGCTGCGCGACATCATCAGTCGAGCCAATGGAATCGAAACCGACGTCGTCTCGGCCGCGGTGACCGACAGCGCGATCACCTGCCCGTTGCCCATGCGGGTCACCGGAGTCTGGCAGAAACAGGCCACGCATGAGCGGCTGAAGAACTTCGAACTGACCGGCGAAATGCTTGACCGGGAAATGGCCTATAACCGGGCCCTGCTGTCCGCGTTTCTGGAGGAACAGAAGCAACTCCCCGATTCGCCCGTCGAGAAGAAGGGTTTCAGCGACATGGTGTTCGATTCGCGGCAACTGCAGCAGGGATTGATCGGTCTGGATTCGGCGTACGACATGCGGGCGATGATGGAAATGACGGCCGCTCCCGCCGGCATGGCGCAACCGGCCGGACAGTTCGCCGGCCGCAACGGGGCAACGCAGATGGACGCCGCCCTCAAGAAATTCGCCGAAGAACTGATGGAGGAGATGAATCTGGAGGACATCGACGATCCCAAGGCAAAGCAGAGGATTGAAGACTGGGTGAAAGAGCGGGCCACGGCCGAAGGAGAACTGCTGCTTTACCGTTACCTCGATTTCGACGTGGAACCCGGCCGCACCTACCGCTACCGCGTGCGTCTCGAGATTCGCAACCCGAACTTCGGAAAACCGCTCGCCGCCGCGGGCGGACTCCCTCATGTCGTTCAGGGAGAAACCCGGTTTACGCCTTGGAGCGACCCCACCACTCCGGTGTACGTTGAAGAGACGGTCAAGTATTTCCTGGCCGAGGTTGAGCCGCATCGTCTGAGGCTCTATCCGGAAGCGCGGATGACGATCTTTCAGTACGATCGCAACGCCGGGACGACGGTTCGCGACGTGGTCGATGTTGCGGTCGGGCAGAAGATCGGCGGGACCACCAAGACCGAGATGCCTGATCCGACAAAGGGGAGCTTTGAAGAGACCGAATACGTTTTCGAGTCCGACGATGTCCTGGTCGACGCCCTGCCGGAGTTGAAGTTCGATCCTAAGTTGCACGATGGGTTGCGGTTGCCTCCTGGCGCCGGCTCAAGAGGAGAGACCGGGATGGTCGAAGCCGCACTGGTGACGACTGTCGACCAGCAGTTGAAGCTGATCGATCCCGTCACGCTGGCGGAGGCGAAGAAGCGGGAAGAGGACTTCCTGGAGATGCAAAACGAATACTTCGCCTATCTGAAGGAGAACAGGGCGACCGCAGGGTCCGAGATCGGCGATTACTCCGCGATCTACGGCGATGCGGCGGCGATGCCTGCAGAAATGATGCAGGGGATGCCCGGCGGACGGCGCAATCGGAATTCGCTGCGGCGCGGCAACGACCCAATGGGGCCGGGAGCGATGCCCGGGGGACCGGCGGGAGCAATGCCCGGGGGACCGGCCGCGCCTGCGGCTCCCGGAGGCAATCGGCGCGGCCGCCGTTAGGTCTCTTTCGCCGGTTGACCGGCGCACAGTCGATGCCTGAAAGAAAGTCCGCTCCCGATCATCTCGGGAGCGGACTGTTTTTTCCGACTGGCGGAGTTGCGGGCACTCGTGCATAATCGCTGCTGACGCCGGCGCGGACGTGGCCGGTCGTCAGCAGAAGCCATAACGAGGAGAACTCATGGTTCGTCAACGACCCGTTTGCAGGTTAAGCGGTTCCTGCGGAAGCACCGGTCCGGCAGGGTTTCGTGCGGAGTCGCGCTCCGGCCAACGCGCAAGCACAGCCCTTTCAGGTCACTCAGTGATTCGGGCGTTCAGGATCTCCCATCTGCTCGTTCTGCTGGTTCTCGTCGCCGCCTCGGCGCGATTGCCGGCGAGCGAGACGATCGCCCGCTGCGGTCAGGGCTGGCTGGAAGAGATCAACGGTTATCCCGTGCTGCACCTCAAGGGCACGCCCTATGAGATGGGCTACCAGCACGGCGCGCTGCTTAAGGAACGCGTGCACAGCAACCTGGAAGGCATTCTCACTGTCAACGACGGCCAGCGGATCAAGCTCGGTCCGATCGAGATGAAGCCGTCCGATGCGATCCAGACGATCCTCACCATGCAGCGGAAGTTCGTCCCCGACCGGTTCTTCGAAGAGATGGAAGGCCTCGCCGCCGGCGCGGAAGTGGACCTGGGCGACGTGCAGACCGCGAATTTCGTTCCGGAACTGTTCCACTGCAGCGGGTTCGCGATCATGAACTCCGCGACCAAGGACGGCACCCTCTACCACGGACGGGTTCTTGACTACGCCATCGACTGGGGCCTGCAGGATCACGCCGTCGTGATCGTGGCCGAGCCGGAAGGCGGGATCCCGTTCGTCAACGTCACCTACGCCGGGTTCATCGGCAGTGTGACCGGCATGAACGCCGAGCACGTCTCGATCGGCGAGATGGGCGGCGGCGGCATCGGCCACTGGCAGGGGATGCCGATGGCGTTCCTCGTCCGCGACGCCCTCGAACGAGGCCGCACACTGGAAGAAGTCCTCACGATCTACCGCGAGACTCCTCGCACCTGCGAGTACTTCTACGTCGTCGCCGACGGCAAGACGAATGAAGCGGTCGGCATGGAAGCCTCGTGGGACGTGATGGACGTCATCAAGCCTGGGGAAGCGCATCCGCTGCTGCCCAACCCGGTCGAGGACGCCGCGCTGCTCTCGGCCGGCGACCGGTACACGGAACTCTGCCGCCGCGTCGAAGCGGGTCACGGGACGTTTACGGCCGAGTCGGCCCTGCGGTTGATGGACCGCGGGGTGGCCATGAAGTCCAATCTGCACAACGTCCTGTTCGAGCCGGAGACCACCCGCTTCTGGGTCGCCAACGCCACCACCGACAAGCAGCCTGCTGCCGAGCAGCCTTATCACGCGTTCCAGTTGAGCGAACTGCTGGAGCGCACGCCTGACATGGAGAGCCGGGAGATTCCGCTGGTGGCGGGGGCCGCTCAATAGGCCGCGGATTGGACGGATTCTCGCTGATTGTCTTCGATGGTCTGTACGCCGCCGGCAACGAATCGAATGCGGTCCGAGTATTTCCGTATCCCGTAACGAATCGTATCAGATTCGCGCCCATCCGCCGGATCCGCGACATTCGCGTTCTAATCGAACTTCCTTCAGGGCTGCCGATGGGGAAAGACGGAGAACGCGTTTTGACTGTAGGACAGGCTGAAAGCCTGTCCTACGGGCGCATAACCATTTCGTCGAGGTTGAGCAGGATTCGGGCGGTGACGGTCCAGGCGGCGCGGGTGGTGGGGTCGGCTTCGCCTTCGCCGGAAACGACTGCTGCGTCGAGTTCGCCGGACTCGAAGCGGGTGAGTTGCGATTCAAAGAATTGCGTGAGGTCGGCGACTTCTTCGGCGCCTGGCGGCCGCGTGAGGCAGCGGCGGAACAGTCGTGTCATCCGATCCTCGACCGGACCGCCGGCCATTGCGAATTCGCGGCCGAGGGCCTGTGACGCTTCGATGAACATTTGGTCATTGAGGAGAGTGAGCGCCTGAAGGGGAGTGTTCGATTTGTCGCGACGTGCGACGCAGGCCTCTCCGCTGGGCCCGTCGAAGGTGGCATACATGGCGAAGGGGGCCGTTCGCTTGCTGAACGTGTAGAGACTGCGGCGATACCGGTCCTCGCCTTCGCTGGCCGTCCACGGCAGTGCGCCGTAGGTGCCTTCGGAGGTGACGCTTGCCGGTTGCGGCGGGTAGACGCTCGGTCCGCCGATCTTTGGTGAGAGCAATCCGCTGGCGGTGAGAATCGAGTCGCGAAGAACTTCGGCTTCCAGCCGGATGCGCGGCGCGCGGCCGAGCAGGCGATTGCCGGGGTCTGCCTCCAGGTGTTCGGGAGACACGATCGATGACTGACGGTAAGCGGCGCTCATGACGATCAGCTTGTGCAACCGCTTCATGGACCAGCCGTCCTCCATGAGTTCGACGGCCAGCCAGTCGAGCAGTTGGGGGTGCGTCGGCGGATCGCCCTGGATGCCGAAGTCCTCCTGCGTGCCGACAATGCCCCTTCCAAAGAACGCGGCCCACTGCCGGTTGACGGCGACGCGCGCCGTGAGTGGATTGTCCGAGGAGACGATCCAGCGCGCGAAATCGAGCCGAGTTTTCACAGAGGCGGCGTCGTCATCGGCAAGAAAGCCGGGGACGGCGGGTACGACCGGCTCGGTCGGCTGCAGGAATTCGCCGCGGTGATGAATGTGCGTGGGACGTGGATTCTCCGGCGGCCGCTCAAGCATCACGAGAGTGGTGACGGCGGCTGGGCGTTTGCGGAGGTGACGGATCTGCTGCGTTTGCTCGGCAAGTTCGGGGGCCTGCAGGAGGAACGCCGTTCGCAGGGTCTGCAGTTGTGCTTCGTCAAGATCGCCATCAGGCAGCGCGAGCAGCGATTCGACCTCTTCGGTCAAGTCGCGCGCCTGTGCCCTGCGGGGATCGGTGGTTGCGGAGAGCCGAAACTTGCCGAGCGAACTCGCGAAGTGGCGGCCGAAGATCATCTTGAGTTTCAGTTCGTCGCATTTTCCCAGCGGCTCTTGCAACAGGAAGACTGCGGTGTGGCGCTCTCCGATTCTGCCATGCACCGACCAGCCGGTCTGCACGTTCCCGTCGGTGCAGAGTGCGGCGGAGACCGGGTTGGCGCCGAACCGGTTTTCGGCGTAGCTCTCGCTCGCATCGGCGATTACGACCGGAGTGCCGTCGGCGGTGAGTTCGAATTCGCCGAGGAAGAAGTCTCCCTTCGTGCCTTCGTAATAGGTCATTCCCGGGCCGTGAGCGGGCAGCCGATCGTCCGGCAGCGCTTCCAGGCGAACGGCTGTGATTCCTTCCAGCTCCGGTCGATACCTGAGTTGGTAGGTGTCGAGCTTGGTGGTGTCGCCGGAGACGAACACGGCGTTGTCCTCTTCGAGCGTGAGCAGCGGCAGGTTGGAGGACATCGCGACGGGCGTAAGCGGAGTCCAGTCGACCGTTTGCTCGCGCTGCTGCTCCAGCCAGGCAGCGAACTCGCGGTCGACAGCCTCCCGGCGGCGTTCGTTTTCCGGTCGGGGATCATCGATCGTTGAACCGAGGCCGGCGAGGAGTTGATCGGCCTGTTCCAGTTGTTGTTGATACTGTTCCTCGAGGGCCGGATCGGGGAGGTCGAGTTCCGGTTCGTCGGCGTTATCGAGAAACGCCATCAACTGGTAATACTCGCGGTGAGAGATTGGATCGTACTTGTGCGTATGGCATTGGGCGCAGCCCAGGGTGAGTCCCAGCCAGGTGGTTCCGGTGGTTGCGACGCGGTCGGTCATGGCGTGGAAACGGAACTCGAGCGGGTCGATGCCGCCCTCTTCGTTGAGCATCGTGTTGCGATGGAAACCGGTGGCGATCCGCTGCTCGACGGTGGCGCCGGGGAGCATGTCGCCGGCGAGTTGTTCGATCGTGAACCGGTCGAACGGCATGTCGTCGTTGAGCGCGTCGATGACCCAGTCGCGGTAGGGCCAGATCGAGCGGGGCCGGTCTTTCTCGTAGCCGTTGGTGTCGGCGTAGCGGGCGAGATCGAGCCAGCGGCGGGCCCAGCGTTCACCGTAGTGGGGCGATCTGAGGAGGCGGTCGACGAGTCTCTGGTATGCTCCCTCGGTTTGATCGTTGACGAACGCGTCGACCTCTTCGGGAGTCGGCGGGAGGCCGATGAGGTCGAGCGAGACGCGGCGGATGAGTGTATACCGATCGGCCGGAGGTGACGGGGCGAGACCCTCCTGCTCCAGTCGAGCGAGGATGAAGTGGTCGATCTGGTTTCGCGGCCAGTTCTCGTCCGCGACCGGGGGGATTTCGGGTCTGACGGGACGCACGAAGGCCCAATGCGGGGAGTATTCGGCGCCGGCGGCGACCCATCGGCGGATTGTGTGCTGTTCATTTTCGGTGAGTTGAAGGTTTGAGTCGGCCGGAGGCATCCGTTCGGCGGGATCGTCCGCGAAGATGCGGCGGATGACTTCGCTGGCTGCCGGGTCGCCGGGAGTGATCGGCACGGCGCCCGAGTCGGCCTCTGTGCGGACGCTCTCGGCGAGGTCGATGCGAAAGCCGGCCTCTCGCGTCTCGTCGTCGGGTCCGTGACATTTGAAGCAGTTCTTCGCGAGGATCGGCCGGACTTCGCGGGCGAAGTCTGGAGCGTCGTCGGCTGCAAGCGGTTGGATCGCGGTGAGGGCGATCGCAGCGATGAGAATGGAGCGTCGATTGATAGACATGATGGTCTGTCGGTGGCGTCAGTCCGGACATCCGGTTGTCGTTATCGTCTGCTGATATTACAGCTTCTGTGCGGCGCGACGTGCAACGGTGTGGGAGCGCGGGCCGATTGAGGTGCGGGGGATCCCCGGGCTGACGCCTCGGGGCTCGCCAACTGAATTCGAATTCCATCGACCATTGTCCATTTACAGAATCCCTTTGTACCGATCAATTGTCGCTGATATGATAGGCGTCGACGAGAACCTGTTTTGGGAACGATCATGTTTTCAGTGCTGGGAAGCCCGAGGCGTTGCTGCGACGGTTTGACGCGGCGCGAAACGTTGCATGCGGGGGCCTTGTCTGCGCTGGGGGGCTTCGGCCTGCCGCAGTTGCTCTCAGCAAATGAAGCCGGTCAACAGGCGGAGGGCCCGGCGAAGAATG
The DNA here is from genome assembly GCA_003388505.1 of Planctomycetota bacterium. Taxonomy (GTDB): domain Bacteria; phylum Planctomycetota; class Planctomycetia; order Planctomycetales; family Planctomycetaceae; genus MB-PLM-1. Next base: position 43,303 of record QQVO01000015.1, on the reverse strand, counting down.
TGATTCTGCTGTTCCTGCTCGGGGGAGCGGCGACACAGGACATGTTTGATCTCAAGCCGGAAGCGCCGGACGGTGTGCGGAGCGAGTTCAAGCCGATCTCGACGACGGTTCCTGGATTGCAGGTCTGTGAGCATCTGCCACAGATGGCACAAACGATGCAAACGGCGGCGGTGGTCCGCTCGGTGACGCATCAGGCGGGCTGCCACAATACGTTGCCGACCTACACCGGGTATGAGATCCCGCTCACCGACAACACGACGACCAAGGAGAGCTACCCGCCCAGCATGGGGTCGGTGTGCGAGTATCTGCGGCTGAAGGAAGGCCGCGGCAATGGCGGTCTGCCGGACTACGTGTACATGCCGTGCTATCTCGGCTGGGGCCAGGGAATCCGGCGGCCCGGTCCTTACGGGGGGTTTCTCGGGCACAAGTACGACGCGCTGACGACGGAGTGCGATCCGTTCAAGGCGCCGGATGCTCCCGCTCCTGCTCCCGGCACTCCGCAGGTGGTTCATGGGTCACCACGAATTCCGTCATCGCAGCCGCTGGAAGGACTGTCGATTGATCGGCTGAATGCGCGGCGAACGCTGCAGGCGCAGTTCGACGATCGAATTCGCCGGCTGGAGCAGACACAGGCCGTTGAGGGGCTGAACCGCAATTACCAGTTGGCGTACAACCTGCTGACTTCGAGCGCGCTGAAGGAAGGATTCGACGTGGAGTCGGAACCGGACGAACTGCGGGACCGCTACGGGCGCACGCTGTTCGGAGAGTGTTCGCTGATCGGGCGGCGGCTGGTTGAGCGGGGCGTGCGATTCGTCAACGTCACGTGGGACCTGTTCTGGGGGCCGGTCAACATCGACTACGACGCGTGGGACACGCATCGGAATAACTTCAGCATCCTGCGGGACAACAAGCTGCCGGGACTCGACCAGACGTATTCGGCGCTGATTAATGACTTGCAGGATCGCGGCCTGCTGGATGAGACGCTGGTGGTGGTGATGAGCGAAATGGGCCGCACGCCGCGCGTGAACGGTAACGCAGGGCGGGACCACTGGACGCAATGCTACGGTGCGCTGTTCGCCGGGGCGGGCATTCGCGGCGGGACGGTGTACGGTGCGTCGGACAGCCAGGCGGCTTACGTGACGGATAATCCTGTGAGCACGTCGGACATCTGTGCGACGATCTACCACTGCCTGGGAATCGACTACGAAACACGCGTCCCGGACCCGACCGGCCGGCCCACGCCGATTGATCACGGGGGGAGGCCGATTGAAGGGATTCTGGCTTGAGTGGTGGTCGAATCAGTTAAGGTGGTGGGAAGCAGTGGCGAACCCGCCGGTCGCAGCCGGCGGGCTTTGGAGAGATAAGTGAATCAGATGCGCCGTATTCCTCGCAGATCGTTTCTGGTGGCATCGACGGCCGGTTTGGCCGGGATGTCGTTTGGTCGCGGCGTCAGTTCAGCGGCTGAGGGCCGGGTGGACGCACAGGCCGGGGGGACGGCGAAGTCGACGATTCTGTTTTTTCTGTGCGGCGGGGCGTCGCACATTGACATGTGGGATCTGAAGCCGAAGGCGCCGCAGGAGTATCGGGGTCCGTTCAACCCGATCTCGACAACAGCGCCGGGAGTGACGCTGTGTGAGCATCTGCCGCTGTTGGCGACGCAGGCGCATCATCTGGCGTTGTTGAACTCGGTGGCCGGGACGGTCAACACGAACGATCATCACGGGGGGTACTATCACAACCTGACGGGGCATGCGCCTGATCCGTCATTCGTGACGCTGGGGAACAATCGGACGCCGTTTCCCGACGACTGGCCGTTTATGGGATCGGTCGTCGCGTCCCGCCGTTCCGGAGGCGGCGATCTTCCCAATGCGATGACGCTGCCACACAAGCCGAGCAAGGCGCCGTACACCCGTCCCGGCCAGTTCGCCGCGAGGCTCGGCGTGGAGTATGACCCGCTCTATCTGAACGGGAGCGTGGAGAAGCCGCTGGAGTTTCATGCGCCGGCGCTGGTGCTGGAAGCAGACGTGGACGCCGGGCGACTGCTGGATCGCAGGCAACTGCTGGACACGGTGGATGCGGCGCGGCGTGACTTTGAGCACGATGCGCAGGTGCGAACATGGAGCCGTCAGCAGGAGCGGGCTGTGTCGCTGCTGTCGTCTTCAAAGACCACGGCCGCGTTCGACGTGGCTTCGGAACCGGCCGAGTTGCGAGCCCGGTACGGCGAAACGGTGAACGGGATGAGCCTGCTCCTGGCCCGTCGGCTCGTGGAAGCGGGCGTGCCGTTTGTCACCGTCTTCTGGAAAGAGAATGAACAGCTCAATTCGAAATGCAAGAGCGCCGGCGGGTGGGACACCCACGGGAACAACTTCGGCTGCCTCAAGGATTACCTGCTGCCGGAGTTCGACCGGGGATTCTCGGCTTTGATCGAAGACCTCTCGGAGCGTGGTCTGCTCGATGAGACGCTGCTGATGGTGACCAGCGAGATGGGCCGGAAGCCGAAGATCGGCGACCCGCGTTCGGGCGGGGTGAGCGGTGCCGGCCGGGACCACTGGACGCATTGCCTGACGGACGTGCTGGCCGGAGGCGGGATTCGCGGCGGACAGACGTACGGGGCCAGCGACAAGTTCGCGGAGTGGCCCGACGCCAACGTCGTCTCGCCGGCGGACGTCACACGGACCGTGTACCACGCGATGGGTGTACACGATCTCGAGGAGATCGACTCTGACGGCCGGCGGTACAACCTGCTGGCCGATTCTCGGCCGATTGTTTCGCTGTTCTAGTGCCAGTGGCACTTCATCGTGGCGGCGTCTGGTCGCGGCCGGATAACCGGGGCTTCCCTCGCTTCGCTCAGTCCAGCCCCGGCCACCCATCGTTGTTTTGAGTGCGGAGCGCTCCCCTGCGAGTCGCGGCTAAACGGGGGCTGGCTTTTGTTGATTTATTCTGTGAAGCGGAACGAGTAGACGTCGGTGTTGTTGCAGACGAAGCGGAGGCGGACCGGTTCGTCGGCGAGGTCGGTGACGTCCGAACCGCCGGACCACTTCACGATGGCGGCGGTTTCATCACCGGTGAGGGGGGTGCAGTCGTCGGCTGCGTAACCGTCGAGCGGGTTTCCGTCTGTGTCCTGGATTTCGATCTTCAAGCTGCCGCCGTCGGTTGCGCGGTAGTTCACTTCGAGGCTGTTGCCGTCGAAGCTGAGCGGTTTTGTCACCAGCGCGCCGCCCGATTCGGGAGCGAAGAGGGAGGTGAATCCGTCGACGCGAAACGTAAACCTGCGGACGCGGCTGTCGGGGCCGGTGTAGTAGGCTTCGGTGGCGTAGACGGAGTATTCGTCGTCAGCGCCCGGCAGCGAGAGCAGACCCCAGGTCATGTAGTTGCTGCGGTTGCCGGCGCGGTCTTCGGGGGCGGATTGGGGAATGACCGGTTCGGTCCAGCGGTGGAAGTTCTGTCCGTCGCGGCTGACCATGAAGGTCGGTTCCACGGACTGTTCTTTGGGAAGGTAGCGCGTCGGGAAGCCGATCAGCAGGTGGGGGGCGCGGGGGTAGTTGCGGATGGCATTCGTGTAGAGATGCTCGAGCGGCTGGTCCCCGTAGTCAAGGAATTCCGGTTCGGTCCAGTGCAGGAAGTCGCTGGAGGTGCCGGTCATGATGTCGCGGACGCCGCGGAATTCGCGGTGGTATTCGCGGTAGATTTCGGCATGCGGATCCCAGAAGGCGAGATTCTGCGAATCGAACGCGCCCTTGGTAATCACCGGTTCATCGGTCATCAGGGACCAGTGGATGCCGTCGGGAGAGTGGATGGCGAACAGCCCACTGCGGCCGCCGGCGAGCGCCTTGTAGCGAGATTCGTCGGGGCAGTTCGGGTTTTCGTCCTTGAAGGCGGTGAAGTTGTGCGAACCCTGCGCGTTCCAGACGATATTGTTCTCCTTCGATCCTTCGAACTCGATGAGGCCGAGCTTCGGCTTTTTCCAATTGACGCCGTCAGTGCTTTCGGCATAGCAGACAACCTCTTTGTGGGTCGCCTTCTTTGCCACTTCGTCCCAGTGGGAGCCGCGATAGTACATGCGGTAGAGGTCGCCGTCCTGGAAGATGGTGTAATACGCGCAGGTGTTGCCTTCCCAGGGCTCGTCGGTGACGAGGACGACTTCCTGCGGCTGGGGTTGATGCAGGCGGAGAGTTGCGTCGCCGGAGAGGGAGTCGACCAGGAACCGGTCGGCGAAGAGTTCTCTGCGAGCGCCGACGTCGATGACGTCCTCGGCCGGCGCCGGCGAGGCGGTTCCCAGCAGTGAGATTGTGAGGACGGCGGAGGCGAGGCAGCGAGTCATCGTGGTCTCCTCGAGGTTCCGGGACTTACCGGGTGTTGACGAATGCGTGGGGTTGGTTGGACGCAGTTGGGTGGGGTCATTGTGCGCGAACCGGCGCGGAACGTCCAACGTGGAGGCCCGACCGTGCGCAGTATCTTGTCAACTCCTGTTCGCCCGGTCTCCGTTCAGTTCATTGTTTGGAGACTCGAATGGAACGCGGATCGGACAGATTTTCGCTGATTGCTTCCGGTTGTCGGGAAGTCCGGCAGTCCGAAAGCGGCGACTGGTCGCCGAACTCCGAGGGGGGCGGTGATGGGGGTTGCTCCGGTTGGAAGGGGCCGGCGGGGTTCTGCAACCGGTCGGCGGGAGCAATGGGATCGGTTCGATCGGAACGGGGTGTCGGCTTTGGCGGGTGAATTATCGGCCAGGCCTTTCGGCGGGTCCGGCGGGGGGTCTAGAATCGGCGACTGCGGGGTCGCCGCGCCCCGCGTTTGGTCGTCATTCCGTGCGGCTGATCGAAAGGGGAGAATCGCCTGTGGCCGTTCTGGAGTGGTTTATCGAACAGATTCTGTGGCTGATCGGCCTGGCCGAGCCGGAGAATCTGCGAGAACTCGTGAATCTCGGAGGCGCGTGGTGGGTCAGCTACGCAGTATTGACGGCGATCATCTTCAGCGAGACGGGTCTGCTGGTCGGGTTCTTCCTGCCGGGCGACTCGTTGCTGTTCGCTGCGGGATTTCTCGCCAGCCAGGACGTGTTCGACATCTGGCTGTTGATCGGTTGCCTGTGCACGGCGGCCATCGTCGGCGATGCGGTGAATTACTACATCGGCCGGCAGGCGTCGGAGCATGTGTTTGAGCAGGGACGGTTCCGGTTCGTGAAGCGGGAACACCTGCTGGCCGCGAAAGAGTTCTACGAGCGGCACGGCGCGCTGGCGATCATCCTGGCACGATTCGCGCCGTTCGTGCGCACGTTCGTGCCGTTCGTGGCCGGCGTGGCGCGGATGGAATACAAGAAGTTCGCGGCCTACAACGTGATCGGCGGGATCACGTGGGTGGTTTCGATGTCGCTGGCGGGCTACTGGCTGGGGCGGATTCCGTGGGTGGAAGCGAACTTTGAACGGGTGGTGGTCGGCATTGTGATCCTGAGCGTGCTGCCGCTGGGAATCGGGACTGGGAAGAACTGGTGGCAGGCGCGACGCGCGGCGCGGTTGGCAGGGGAGCCGGTTGCGGAGACGCCGGAGGGGTGATGAGAACTCGGGCGGCCCAGGGGACGCACGCCCGCGGGCGTTGGTCAGGGGGTGAAGCGGACTTTTTCTACAGCGGTCCAGTCGACGTCGATGCCGAGTCCCGGGCGGTCGGGGGTTTCGATGACGGGGCCTTCGATCTTGAGCGGCTCGGAGGCGATCGAGGTTTCGTGGTAGTCCGGTCCGAGGATGTCGCCCGGATAGGTTTCGACCTGCATGTTTCGTGTGCCGACGACCAGGTGGCACATGGCGGCGCTGGCGGGATCGAGTTCGAGGTTCGAGCCGATGCTGCACGCGACCCCATACTCTTCCGCAAGCCGGCTGATCTCCCGGCAGTGCGCAATACCGGCGCACTTGCCGGGATAGATGCTGATGACGTCGCATGCTTCGTGCCGGAGGCACTCCACCGCCTGTCCGACGTCGAAGACGATGTCGTCGGCCATGACCGGCATGGAGACGTTCTTGCGGACCTCGGCGAGGCCTTCATAGTCGTGGCGCGGGGTGGGCTGCTCAAACAGCGACACCCTGTATAGTTCCATGCGGCCGGCCGCTTCAATCGCGCTGCGGACGTTGTATCCGCAATTGGCGTCGATCACGATCTCCCGGTCGGGGCCGATGATCTCGCGGACGATGCGGACGCGCTCGACGTCGGCCGCGATGTCGGTTCCGACCTTGACTTTGATGGTTGAGAATCCACGTTCGATCAGGTCGGGGACCGTGTTGCGTACGCGTTCGGGCGGGTAAGCGCCCATGGAGAAGCGGCATTTGATCTTTCGATCTCGGACCGGTCCGTCGAGTAGGTCGTAGACCGGTTTCCCGGCCGCTTTGCCCTGGATGTCCCAACAGGCCATTTCGATGGCCGCTTTGGCGAACCAGTTGTCCTGTGCGGCCGCATCCATCCGGGCGTTTAGCTCCTGGAGATCGGAGGGGTCGACGCCCTCCACGGCGGGCGCGAACAGGTTGTCGATGGCGGCCAGCGCGCTCCAGACCGTCTCACCGCTCCAGCGGGGCATGACGGTCGCCTCGCCAACGCCGTCGATGCCGGCGTCGGTCTCAACGCGCACCAGCACATAGGTGGAGACGACGTGCTGGCCGAGGGAGGAGATCATTCGCCGGATCGGCTTGAGCGGAATCTGAACGGGATAGGTCTTGACGGCGGTGATGTGCATCTTGTTCCTGACGGGGCAACGGAGAATGTGGGGCGTCGTATTGTTTCTTGTCTACGACGGGGGGCGCAACGGGCTATCGCGGGGGCGCTCCCGGGGCGATTTCATCGGCGATCAACGCATCGGCCTCGGCGAGCAGATGCCTGCGGCGGGCGCGAAGTTCCCAGGAGACGAGCGGATTGGGGATGAAGTCTGCTTCGGCGTCGTCCGGTTCGGGAGGGTCGGGTTCGCTGCCGGGAGCCGGCGGGGCGGTCTCATCGTCATCTCCTTTGGGGTCGCCCTCCCCCATCAGCCGCCGGGCCTCCAGGTAGAAGCGCATCGCGTCCTGCTCGAATCCAGCGCGGGAACAGGCCAGCGCGAACAGGAGTTGGCTCTCGATGTTGAGGCCGGTTTCGGATTTCTTCTGTAGTTCATCAAGGGTTCTGGCGGCCTCAAGGTATTCGCCCGCCCGGTAGAGCGTGGCAGCGTAGACCTCCTGGTAGAAGAGATCATCGGGTGCGAAGTCGACGGCACTTTTCGCCAGCGTCACCAGATAGTCGGGCCGGGGGACGGCGTCCGGCCGAACGGTCGCGAGCCAGGCGACGAGGATGTGATTGTTGTAGATCGCTTCGCTGGTATTGAAAGTTCTGACTTCCGTTTCCAGCATCTCGCTGCAGATTTCCCGGTAGGCTGCGATGTTGTCGCGTTCGAGTTCGGCCAGTCCGAGCCTGAGAGAGACTGTCGCCACGTCGGCGGGGGTTTCCGCAAGCGACCGGGCGGCCTGTAAGTCGACGACCGCCTCGTCGAACCTTCGAAGCAGAGCGAGAGCGGTGGCGCGTTGGTAGTACGTTTTTGACTCCACGTGCTCGCCGTCGAAGAGAGGCTCGAGGTGGAACAGCATGGCGTGGGGATTGCCGGCCCGTTCTCCGGCCTCGATTGACCAGCGATGCCACTCCATGGTCCTCGCCAAGCGCTGTTCGTCCGTTTCGTCAGGACTCAGATACTGCACTGCATGACCGCTGGAGGTCATCGCGAGGCTTTTTCCATCCGGATGGAAGGCAAAGACCGGCGCGATCGAGTCGGTCTCCGGAAACTGCTGAAACACGGCGATCGCGCGACCGGAGTTGACGCCCCATATTCTCACAGTGCCGTCATCGCCGCTGCTCGCCAGCCGGGTGTCATCGGGACTGAACGCGATGGTGCGGACCCAATCGCTGTGTCCCTTCAGCACGGATTGTTCTCCGGTCGCCCCGAGCGGCCAGAGCCGGACCGTTTCGTCGTTCGACGCGGACGCGACCCATTTTCGATCGCCGCTGATCGCGACCTGCTGCACCGACCCGTCGTGCCCGCGGAACTCGTTTCGCAACGCTTTCTTGCCGACGTCCCAGACCCGGACGACTTCATCCCCACCGGCCGAGGCCAGCAAGGAGCCGTCGGCGCTGAAGGCGAGATGACCGACGCCGCCGTTTCCAAATTCCTTCTCAAGCGGTTCGTGTCCCTCGAGTGCGGCGGCCGCCGTTCCGGTTTCCATGTCCCACAGGCGGACGACGCCGTCGAGTCCGGCGCTCGCGATGTAACGACCGTCGGGGCTGTAGGTCAGGCATTGGACGACTCTCGGATGACCTCTGAGTTCGAACAGCCTCTCGTTGGTCTCCGTCGACCAGACGTAGATCGTCCGCTTGTCGAGCGCCAGTGAAGCGACGCGGGCGCCGTCGGGACTGAAGGCGAGTTGGGCGGTGACTGTCGTCGATGAGTCGGTGCCTTGAAAGTCGGCGCTGAACTCCGCCAGTTGTTCCCCGCTTTCGCGGTCCCACAGGCGCGACGTCGCCTGATATCCCATCGTCGCCGAAAGGACTTGCCCCCCCTCCGAGCCGAAGTCGACGAAGCGGACGATTCCGGTATGTCCGACCAGGGCGCTGACCTGCTGCCAGGCGCCGGTCTCCCAGACGCGAACGGTCCTGTCGTCGCAACCGGAGGCGAGAAACCGGCCGTCCCGACTGAAGGCGACCGCTCGGACCCAATCGGCGTGGTCGTCGAGGGAATGCAGTAATTCGCCGGTCCGCCCGTCCCAGACGTTGACCGAATTGTCGTCGCCTGCGGTTGCGAGATAGTTCCCCTCGGGATTGAAGGCGACCATGTTGACCCAGTCGGTATGGTCGCGGAGCACAGCGATCTGCGAACCGTCGGCGACGTTCCAGAGAACCGCCGTCCTGTCTCCGCTTGCGGAGGCGAGTCGTTCTCCATCGGGGCTGAACGCGATGTCCCGAACCATGTCGGTGTGCCCGTTTTCGAGCTTCACCAGCAGTTCCCCGGACTGGGCGTTCCAGATCAGGATTCGTCCGTCGTCGCCCGCCGAGGCGACCCGCTTCCCTGCGGGATCAAAGACAACCGAAATGATTCCCAATTGATCGACGCCGATCGATTCTCCGTGTTCATCGCCCGACCAGAGTTCTTCCTTGCCGGCCGCGCTGTAGACTCGCACTTCGCCGTCCTGCCCGCCGGTTGCAATCTGCTTTCCATCCGGACTGAACGCGACTGCGTTGACGGCGGCCGGGGCTCGCGGGAGTATTCCGGCGCTGCCGCCGCTTTCGCAGTCCCACAATCGGACGCTGCCGTCGCTCGAGGCCGAAGCCAAGCGCGTGCCGTGCGGACCGAAGGTCAGAGAATTGATCTGTCCCGAGTGCCCGGTGAAGATCCTCGGTTCCGGACTTCCGCCGGCATCCCAGAGTTTGATCGTCGCGTCCGAGGACGCCATCGCGAGCCGCATTTTCTCCGCACTGAAGGCAATGGTTTTCTGCATTCCGCTGAGATTGAAGTCGCTGCTCTTCTTGATCGGTTCCTGGAGAGCGACGACTTTGGCGGCATCGGCGGGATCGCGTAGTTCGACGCGGCCTTCGTCGGTGGCCAGTCCCAGAATGCGGCCGTCGGGGCTGAGCAGTGCCTGCTGCACGTACTCGTAGGAGTAGTCGTCCGCTCCGGGGGCGGTGACCAGAATCGTGTCGACCTCGGCGCCCGACCCGGCCTCCCAGATTCGGACCGACTGGTCGTTTCCCGCGGTGATGGCGTGCCTGCCGTCGGGACTGAAGCGAACACTGTTGATCCGGTCGGTGTGGCCGAGAAAGGCAACCTGCGATCGCCGCCGCTGCGGGGAGAACACAACGTCCCAGGTGCGAACGGCTCCGCCGGAATCGAGCGATGTCAGCCGTTGGCCGTCGGCGCTGAACCTGAGTTTCGTCACGGCCGCCTGATGACCCGTCAGCGTGGCGAGGAGCGTTCCGGTCGAGGTCTCCCACAGACGGATGATGCGACCGTCGCCTCCGGTGGCCATGCGCACTCCATGCGGGCTGAACGCCATGGCGTAAACCCAGTCGGTGTGACCGGCCAGATTGACGTCCTGCGAGTAGTCGGGGACGTCGGAAGACACGCCTGACCGCTGCCGGGGGCCGCCGCGCCGCAAGTAATACGGGATTCGCCACAGCGAGACGTCCTTGGAGGCCATGGTCGCCAGGAACGCGCCGTCGGGACTGAATTCGACCAAATCGATAAAGCGGAACGAGTATTCCTGTTCGGGGGCCGAGAAGGAAAACGTAGCGAGTTGATCGCCCGACTGGACGTCCCAGAGTCGGACCGGACCATTGAATCCCGATGTTGCGACCCACCGACCATCGGGACTGAAGACAACGTGACTGATCGACTCGCCGCTCGGGTCGGCCAGGGTTTTCTCGAGCACGCCGGTGCTGGTGGTCCAGATGCGGATCGTGCCGTCGTAGCCGGCTGAGGCAAGCTGATCTCCCTCTGGTGAAAAATCCACTGCATTGACGGCGTCTTCGTGTCCCGTCAGCGAAATCGCGTTGCTCCCCGCATCGGGTCGGAAGAGTCGAATCAGCCCGTCATCCGTGGCCATTGCGAACTGACGGCCGGCGGGACCGAACTTGAGATCGAAGATCGCCGCTTCAACCGCCGGCAATTCGCGAACGGCGTCGCCCGAATCGGCATTCCAGATATGGGCGACGCCGTCGACATCCACTGCGGCGAGGCGTGATCCATCGGGGCTGAAGATGACGAATCGTCCTCCGTCGACCTGAAATTCTCCGTCCCTGATCGATTCGCCGCCGGCGACGTCAATCAGACTGAGCCGTTTTTCCGAGTCGGTCGTTGCCGCGCGTTGACCGTCCGGCCGGATGGCGCCCCAACTGTCGCCCCCGCTGCGGGGGATGACGCCCGATTCGAACTCGAAGAATTTCGAGTGGAAGAGGGCCCACTCGAAGCCGCGATACTCCGGATCGCAATTGTTCAGCAACTCCTGCGCGCTCAATCCGTTGCCTCGATCCCACTCGTGCTGTGCGAGCATCATGTGATCGGCGTATCCCACTTGCGCGAGGTCGATGCGCGTGGCTCTGAGTTCTTCGTTCTGGCGGCCCAGTTCGGTCTGTGCCGCGCGGGCCTTTGCTTCCGACTCGCGGGCCTGGGCCAGAGCGGCTTCGGCTGTGTCGCGGGCGACGCGTTCGTTCTCAACGGAGATCTTCAGCTCGTCGCGGACCGTTTCCGCAGCGACACGGGCCTGATCGGCGAAGTGACGCGCAGACTCGGCCTCCCTCCATTGCCACAGCGCCAGTCCGCCGCTGGCGCCGAAGATGAGAGTGAGCACGGTGAGCAGGCAGGCGGCGGCGAGGGCAGGGCGGCGGGCGAACCACCGCATCGATTTTTCGAGGTTCGTCACCCGCCGCGCCAGCACCGGTTCGTTCCGCTGCCAGCGGCGCAGGTCTTCAGCGAGTTCGCGGGCGGTCGCGTAGCGGCGATCAGCCCGCTTTTCGAGACATTTGCCGATGATTGCGTCGAGGTCGCGGTCGACGCGGGGATTGTGTCGCCGCACCGCTTCCGGCTCGTCGAGCTGGATGCGACGCATGACTTCCGCCTCCGGGACCGTTTCGTCCGCGGCGAAGAGCGGCTGCAGGGTGAGCAGTTCCCACAGCGTCGCCCCGAGTCCGTAGATGTCGCTGCGGCGGTCGACCTTTTCTGCGGCGAGCACCTGCTCGGGACTGGCGTACCTGAGGGTGCCCACGAACTGCCGGGTTTTGGTCAGTCGTCCGTCTTCCTCGTCGGATAACTGGGCGAGGCCGAGATCCATCAGCAGCGCGCGTCGGCCGTCGGCCGTCACCATGATGTTGCCGGGTTTGACGTCCCGGTGCAGGATGCCGGCCTCGTGCAGCGAATCGGCGGCGCCGGCCGCTTGCCGGACGAGTTCGACGATGCGCTCGACGTATCCTTTGCCGGTCCGCAGTTTCTGTGGAATCTCGGCAACGGAGGCGGCGACGACACGGTGCGTGTCGGACGCCGTGGAATCGCCGACGCTTTTCTCCGACTTGCGGACTTCGCTGCAAGCGGTGGTGAGGGCGTTTTCCCAGGTTTCCAGGTCGAGGTCGCCGACGACCGATTTGCGCTGCTGGAGCTTGTTGCAGACGGCGGAAAGCGGGACGCCGTCGACCAGTTCCATGGCGTAGTACCAGTCGTCGCCGACGGAACCCGACGTAAGAATCTTGACGAGATGGGGATGCTCGACCCGTCCCAGGGCGCGGATTTCGCGCAGGAAGCGTTGCTCGGAGCCGCTGCCGGTCTTGAGCAGCTTTTTGAGGGCGACTTCGCGTCCCAGGGAGGGCTGACGCGCCCGGTAGACGACGCCCATCCCGCCGCGGCCGAGTTCGGTGATGAGTTCGAACTCGCCCAGCATTCTCTGGCCGAAGCTGCTCTCTTCGGGGTCGAACGAATCGTCTTCCTCCTCGGCTTCGGCCGCCCAATCGTCGACCTGCTGCTGCGTGACCTCGAGCTTGAGCACGTCTGCCAGCAGTTCCCGCGGTTCCGCGCCCAGTTCCGCCAGTTCTTCCGTCCGTCCGCTGGTGTAGCAGAGGTATTCGGTCCGCCCGCTGCCTCGGCGGGCGTTGAGCATGAGGAACTCCTCGTTCTCCAGATCGAAGACCGTAAACGGATGCAGGGGCCGGGGGACGTCATCCTCATCGAACAGATAGACCCGCTCCTCGTCGAACACGACGCCGCCTGCGGTTCGGGAGATTTCGAGGACCGGCTGGCGGCGGGGGTTTTCTCCGGACAGATCGAACCGTGAGACGACCCAGTTCCCCTTGCGCGGCCGGACTTCCGAGACGTACATCAGCCGGTTGCCGGCGAGGACGTCCAGCTTCGAGAAGACTTCGGTCATACCTAGCAGGAGTGCGGAGGACATCTCCCCGTGCAGTTCGGGGGGAAGCCCTCCCGGGGCGGCGTGGTAGAGAACCTTGTTGCGGTATTCGATGAGATGGTCGAACAGCCGGTTGAAGCGGACAGAGATTCCCGAACGGCGCTTGCGTCCCAGTTCCCGTCGCATTGCCTCGTCGAGACCTGCGGCGCGGGGGCAATCCTCGTGCGTCTGGTCGAGCAGCAGTTTCTTGATGAGCGCGTACTCATCGTTCGTCTCGGCGAGGACGGGGGTGAGACGGCGGGCGAATTCCCACCAGTGTCCGAGGGAAGGCCTGGCGAGTTTGCGAAGGCACTCGATCAGCGCGGGGTCGTGTTCGGGAAGTTCGGCGTAATGCACGACCGCCGTCATCGAGAGCAGTTTCAAGCCGGCTTCGGCCAGCGAGAAGGCGGTGAGGTGGGCGTCGATGGCCGTCTTGGCGTTGACCGCCCGGCGGCAAAGCTGCGCGAGTGGAAGAGGGAAATCTCTCCAGGCGTTTTCGTCTGAACTATGCTGGCTTGCCATGCGTTGTGACCCTGCTCCGGTCGAACTGTCGAATCGACTCCGTTCCAATCGATGCGCTCGACAGGGCTTATTGCTCGAACGGCGGCCGCCGTTCCGCGCGCCCTTGCGGCAGCTCCGGTTGCGTTGCCCGCGCGACCGCGCAATGGAACCTCGTTCCTCTCGTCTGGAAACGCGACTCCGTTGGCCTGCCTGAATCCGCTTCAGGCGTGCAGTTTACTCACAGCAAAAGAGTCTCGCCAACGTCGGATTGCCGTCCGGCTGCTTGCGAGTGCGTCGTCAATCGTGTCTGATGGTTTCTCATCTTGAAAGGCCGCGGACGCTGGATTCCGCAGACGTTCAATGCGGACACACCCAGAGTTCGGGTCGTCATCTGGAGAACTGAGAATGTCGATAAAGAATTCCCTGCCGATCCAATCGTGCGCCGCCGTTCTACTGGCCGCGTGCACATTCAACAGCAGCGCGCAGAGCGCTGATGAGCCGACGAAGTTCCTGGCTTTTGTCGGCACCTACACCGGTGGAGACAGTGAAGGCATTTATGCGTTCGACTTTGACGCTGAGACGGGCAAAGCTTCGACGGTTCGGCTGGTTGCGGAAACGAAGAATCCGTCGTTTCTCGCGATCCATCCCAGCCGGAAGTTCTTGTACGCGGTGAGCGAACTTCCCGAGGGCGGGGGCGCTGTTGCGGCGTTCTCGATTGACGACAGCAGCGGGAACCTGTCTCCGCTCAGCAAGTCGTCGACAATCGGCGGCGGGCCGTGCCATCTGGTGGTTGACGCCGGAGGGCGGTTCGTCCTCGTCGCCAACTACGGGGGCGGCAGCGTCTGTTCCATTCCGATCAAGGAGGATGGCGGCGTCGGGGAGGCGGTCTCCTTTGTGCAACACGAGGGCTCGAGTGTGAACCCGCAGCGGCAGGCGGCGCCGCACGCCCATTCGATCAATCTCGATCACAACAATCGCTTCGCCGTCGCGGCGGACCTGGGACTCGATAAGCTGCTGGTTTACCAGTTCGACTCCGAGACCGGAGAGTTGAAGCCGAATGACCCCCCGTTCGCTGCGGTGGAACCGGGCTCCGGGCCGAGGCACTTCACGTTTCATCCTTCGGGAGAGTTCGCCTACGTCATCAACGAGATTACGCTGACAGCCACCGCTTTCCGTTACGACGACGAGCACGGCATCCTCGACCCGATTCAGACGATCTCCACAATTCCCGGCGACGTCGAGGAAGGCTTCAGCACGGCCGAGATCGTGGCGCATCCGTCCGGCAAGTTCGTGTATGGGTCCAACCGGGGGCACGACACGATTGTCGTCTTCCGGGTCGATGAAGAATCCGGAATGCTGGAGCGGGTCGAAAATGAATCGACGCAGGGCAACACGCCGAGGAACTTCGCGCTCGATCCGACCGGGAATTTCCTGTTTGCAGAAAACCAGGCGTCGGACACGGTCGTCGTGTTCCGGATCGACGAGGAGACGGGCGAACTCGACGCGACGGGCGACGTGATCGAAGTGCCCTCGCCGGTCTGCATCCGGATGATGCCGGCGGGTGAGTGATGCAGCCGTCAGGCAAGCAACCGGTCAATGACGTTTCCATGCACGTCGGTGAGGCGGTAGTCGCGGCCCTGGAAGCGGTAGGTCAGCCGCTCGTGATCGATCCCGAGCAGATGTAGCATGGTGGCGTGGAAGTCGTGGACGTGCAGCGGATCGGCGACGATGTTGTAACCGTAGTCGTCGGTTTCGCCGTACGACATCCCCGGCCGGACTCCGCCGCCCGCCATCCAGACGGTAAAGCACCGCGGGTGATGGTCGCGTCCGTAGTCCGTGGCGGTGAGGGCTCCCTGACAGTAGACCGTGCGGCCGAATTCGCCTCCCCAGACGACGATCGTGTCGTCGAGCATGCCGCGTTGCTTGAGGTCGGTGACGAGCGCGGCAGACGCCTGATCGGTGTCGTTGCAGAGTTCGGTGATCGTCGACGGGAGCTTTCTGTGATGGTCCCAACCCCGGTGGAAGAGTTGCACGAACCGGACGCCGCGCTCGGCGAGGCGGCGCGACAACAGGCAGTTATACGCGAAGGTTCCCGGCCGGCGGGCGTCCTCGCCGTAGAGTTGAAACGTGCTCTCCGGCTCCTGGGAGATGTCGACCAGTTCCGGCACGGACGACTGCATGCGGAATGCGAGCTCGTATTGTGAGATGCGGGTGGCGATCTCCGGGTCGCCGACGGTTCCCAGCCGGAGGCGGTTCAACTCGGCCAGATCGTCGAGCATGCGCCGCCGGGTCGTTTCGTCGACGCCCTCGGGATTCGAGAGGAACGGCACGGGATCGCCGAGCGAGCGGAGTTTAATGCCCTGGTAGCGGGAGGGGAGAAATCCGCTGCCCCAGAGCCGGTCGTAGAGAGGCTGTCCCCCGCTGCCGGAGATCATGGCGACGTAGGCGGGCAGGTCTTCGTTCATGCTGCCCAGGCCGTAGGTCAGCCAGGCGCCGATGCTGGGCCGGCCGGCCAGTTGGGCGCCGGTCTGAAAGAAAGTGACGGCCGGGTCGTGGTTGATCGCCTCGGTGTGCATCGACTTGATGAAGCACAGCTCGTCGGTGATCTTCGCAGTGTGTGGGAGGAGATCGCTGACCCAGGCGCCGCTTTCGCCGCGCTGGCGGAAAGGGAACTTCGAGGCGGCGATTGGGAACCGTTCCTGCGTCGCCGTCATGCCTGTGAGGCGCTGGCCCATGCGGATCGAATCGGGGAGGTCGGTTCCCTGCCGGTCGACCAGGCCGGGCTTGTAATCGAACAGGTCGAGTTGCGAGGGCGCTCCCGATTGGAAGAGGTAGATGACGCGCTTGGCCCGCGGCGGGGGGCCGTCCGCAGCCGATGTGCTCGACTTCCCGCCGGCGCTCAGCAGCGTGGCGAGCGCGGCCGTCCCTGTGAAGGAGGACATGTCGCAGAGCCACTGCCGGCGGGTGGCGTCGTCGGTGTGTGGAGTCCGCTGGATGTTCATGGTGTGTTCCTGTTGCAAAGGGGCGCGCTCCCCTGTGGGTCGCGGCTAAACGGCGCAGCCGGCTCTACTCTTTGGTGAGTACCTCATCAAGGTTCATTACGACGCCGGCGATGGCTGTGAGAGCAGCCAGGTCGGCGGGGTCGAGTCGGGTATCGACCGGGTATTCGCCGGTGGAAATCAACTCAGTTGCGCTCTCGGGATGGTCTCGGTAGTGGGTTCTGTGCGCCGCGAGAGAACCGGCCAGCAGTTCTCGCTCGGCGTCTTCAGCCGGGCGGCCGACGGCGCGGCGGAACAGTTCGTCGATCTGCTGTTCCTCGTTCGAATGCCCTTCACGGAGCACTTGTGTCGCCAGCACGCGGGCTGCTTCAACAAAAGTGACGTCGTTGAGGAGCGTGAGCGCCTGGAGCGGGGTGTTCGTGCGGCCGCGTTTGAGCACGCAGGCCTCCCGCGTATCGGCGTCGAACAGCGCCAGCGTGGGATTGGCGACCGTTCGTTTCGTGTAACAGTAGACGCTACGGCGGTAGAGATCGGCGCCGGTGCTCTGGTCGTACTGCGTGACGGTGGCGATCTCTTCCCAGAGTCCGGCCGGCTGGTACGGCTTGATCGACGGTCCGCCGATCTCTTCGGTCAAGAGTCCGGCAACCGCCAGCGCCTGGTCGCGGACCATCTCGGCCGTGAGACGGAATCGCGGTCCTCGCGCAAGCAATCTGTTTTCGGGATCGAGAGCCTTCAGATCGGGTGCGACGTGCGAGGACTGCCGATACGTCGCGCTGGTCACAATCAGCCGCTGCATGCCTTTCACGTCCCATCCGGTGCGGACGAACTCCATCGCCAGCCAGTCGAGCAGTTCGGGATGGCTGGGCGGTTCACCCTGCGTGCCGAAATCCTCCGAGGTCTTGACCAGGCCGACACCGAAAATCCTCTGCCAGTAACGATTGACCGCCACTCGGGCCGTTAATGGGTTGTCGCCGTCCACCAGCCAGCGCGCTAGATCGAGCCGGTTGCCGCCAATTTGCTCTCCGCCGGAGACCGCCGCCGGAACGCCCGGTTCCACCGGCTCACCGGGGCGATCGTACGCACCGCGCAACAACACGTGGGTGGTCCGCGGGGGATCGATTTCCTCCATGACCATCACGGTGGGAAACGAATCCATGAGTTGCTTACGCTCCGCCTTCAATCCGGTCAGCCGCTGATGCGCCGTGCGAATGTGCGCCGGCGCGGCATAGTGCAGGAAGTAGTCCTGGATTTTGGCCGCCTGCTGACTGCTCCGCTGGCCCTCAGGGAGGGCGGCGAGAGCGTCGACCGATTGGGGGACGGAGAGAATCGCCGCCTCGCGCGCTGAGAGGGCGCGGTCGTAGATTCTCAGGTCGGCGAAAGAACCGCCCAGGCGCTCGAGCGTCCCGGTCGATCCGATGCGGAGCGGCTGATCGTTGGCGAACGACTGGTTGATGGCGTCAAGGTTCACGCGGAGCGGTTGCGGTTCGCCGTCGAAGTAGACCGAAACGCCTTCGGACACACGCGAGCCGTCGTAAACGACGGTGATGTGCCGCCATTCGCCTGCTGCGAGTTGCGTTTCCGTTTCGACGCGCAGCGAGTCGTCGAGCCAGCGTTTGACGAGGTTGACCTGCACATGCCCGTCCTTGAGGTGGACGGCCCAGCCGTCGGAATCTGAGTCGTCCGACATCCGCGAAACGATTCCGCCCGTGAGTCGTCCGTCGGGCCGCAACCAGAGCGAGACGCTGAAGGCATCAAAGTAGCCGAAGTTGCCGACGTCCCCGGCGTCGAGGAACGTTTCGTCGTCGAGCCGGATTCCCCGCCGTGCCGGTGCGTCGACGAATTCGACGCTGCGTCCGACCGGTCCCGCGCGCCGCTGCGGTTCAACGATGTCGGCGGTCGATCCGTCGAGAGCGAAGTGTGCCGCCAACCCGTCGCTCGGCGACCAGTCGATCGTGTTTCCCGCGGTCAGCGACTCTTCCCACGCCTGCCGGGCCGCTGCGGTCTCTGCGGCGAGTTCGTCCCACGTCTGTTGTGCCGCGTCGATCCGCTGGTCGAGTTCGGCGAGTTGTGCCCTTTGAGCGAGGGTGGGCGCCTTGATGAAGGGCGGGGAATTGCCTTCCTTAATCGCCCGTCCATGCTCGGGCACGTTGTTGAAGTAGGCGAACAGTCCGTAGTACTCCTGCTGCGAGACCGGGTCGAACTTGTGTTCGTGGCAGCGACCACAGCCGATCGTCATGCCGAGCCAGACGGCGCCAGTCGTGTCGACGCGGTCGACAACGTACTCCACCGCGTACTCTTCCGGGATGATGCCCCCTTCGGCGTTGCCGCGGTGATTGCGGTTGAACCCGGTGGCGATGCGCTGTTCCAGAGTGGGATCAGGCAGGAGGTCGCCGGCGAGTTGTTCGATCGTGAACTGATCGAAACTCATGCCGGCGTTGTAGGCGTCGATCACCCAGTCGCGCCACCGCCACATTTCGCGGGGGCCGTCGTTCTGGTAGCCGCTGGTGTCGGCGTAACGGGCGGCGTCGAGCCAGCCGGTCGCCATGTGCTCGCCATAGCGGGGCGAAGCAAGCAAACGGTCGACGAGGCGCTCGTAACGATCGGGGGATCGATCGGCCAGATACGCGTCAACTTCCGCGGGAGTGGGGGGCAAGCCGGTCAGATCGAGTGTGACGCGGCGGATGAGCGTTTCCGGCGAGGCTTGGGAGGAAGGAGTCAAATCGCGCTGTTCCAGCACGTGCAGCACGAAATAGTCGATCGGATTGACGGTCCATTCGCGATCAGCGACGTCCGGGACAGGCGGCCGAACGGGGGGGACAAACGCCCAATGCTCTTCCCAGCCCGCTCCCTGTTCGATCCAGCGCCGCAGAAGTTCGATCTCCTCTTCGGTGAGAGACTTTCCCGAATCGGGCGGGGGCATCCGCACGTCGGGGTCGTTGCTGGAGATGCGGAGGAAGAGTTCACTCGCGCCGGGATTCTCGGCCGCGACGACTTTCGCACCGTCCCGGTCGGCGAACAATCCCTCCTGGGTGTCGAGCCGGAGATCGGCTTGACGGGCGTCGTCGTCGGGGCCGTGGCATTTGAAGCAGTTGTCGGAGAGAATGGGCCGCACTTCGCGACTGAAGTCGACGGCGTCCTGGGCGGGGCAGACCGCGGTGGAGAGTGCCGTCAAGACCGATGCAACGAGAAGACGTGGGCCGAGCTTCATGATTCAGCGTTCGGGGGGTTCCGTGGGATTTCACACGGGCTGTATTGTAAACAATCTCGGGCGGACGGTGCGCGTCTTGGTGGGGGGATCGGCGAATGGGAGACGGTCATTCGGCCGCGGTCGGACGTCGCCGACGGGCTTTGAGGGGGGTGATAAAGTTGTCGGCGGTCAACTGTCGGCATAGGATGCCGCGATGCCGGCGGTTTATCGCAGCGGTAAACCACGTTGTGTGGAAGCCGGGCGACGTCTTATTATCACGCAGGACAGTCGCTCACGGCGGATGATGTCGAGTCCGTTCGCGTGGACGAGAGATGGGCGTCAAGGGGCGAAAGCTGCTGTTGATCGTTTGTGTGGGCAGCATCGCGATCGCAACTGCGATCTTGTGTGCCGCGCTGTTGTCCCCTGAGAGACGCGCATTTCGTGAACTGGAGGCGCTGGGCGTCGAACTCGAATGTACGGGACGCGGGCCGCGCGAGCTGGGGATGTGCGTCTATCAGACGGTTATCGTCGACGACGCCGATTTCGATGATGCAACGCTTGCAGCCGCTCGTGAACCGCTTGGACGATTCGCGGAGGAGGTTGTGTACTTCGATCTCTCGCACACGAGGATCACCGAAGCAGGCCTTGAGCACTTGCCAAAGTTTCGCCCGATTGTATGGCTATGGTTGTGCGACACGCGTGTGACTGGCGAGAACCTCAGCATGCTTGACGGGCGCGGAATCCGCAGGCTCCATTTGTGTGGCGACGAGTTCGGAGATGAAGACATCGATGAGATCGCCACAATCACGGAACTGAGGTACCTGGGAGTCTGGAAGACGCGATTGACGGATCAGGGCATCAAGCGGATCGGCGCACTGCGCCCGGATATGGAGGTCTTTGAAGCAAGAATGGTTGAATGGGGACCAGGATGGTCTGCGGATGTTTCAGCGGACGAAGAATAGTTGTTGCAACGAACCGGACCGTGCTGCCTCCGTCACGTCGGGATCCCGCGGATCTGATGGATTACAGTCGTCCCCCGATCGCCAGGAGCCGCTCTGCGTTCCTCGATTGAATCTTCCCCTCGATCTCCGCTCCCAGTTCCGATTCCTTGAACTTCAGGACGGCCGACTCGGGGATAAAGAACGGCGCATACGTTCCGAACAGGATGCGCTCGTAGGGGAAGTCGGGGATCAGCCGTTCGAGGCCGCCGACGCCTTCCAGCATCGAAATTTCGATCCACGCATTCGGCAATGCCGCAAATGGCGCGAGCGGCTGACCGACGAGCGTACGCATTGCGTTCAGCAGCTCGACCTGCAGATCGGGGCGGGCGCGCAGCAGATCGGGCAGCGGAGTGGCGTCGACAGTCGGAACGACCAGCAGCGGGTGCTGCGTGCGGTCGTCTTCCATCTTCAGCGCGATCTGCACGATGAGGTCCCGCTCGCCCGCCAGGTCGAGTAGTTCGGCAAATTCCGGTTGATCGAGCGCATAGCCGTGGTAATTCGGGTGCAGACGCACGCCCGGCATCCCGTGCTCTTCGTCGCATCGCTGCAGGTCTTCCTGCCAGTCGGGGAGCATCGGGTTGACGCTGCCGAACGGGACGAGCATCCCCTCCCCGTGGGTCATGCACTCCTCGGCCAGCCGGTGATTGACGGCGGTGATGTCCTTGTGCAGGAGTCCGTCAAAGCTGCCGGCCCAGGCCTGCGTCACGCCCAGCGCGGTGAGTTTCTCGACCAGATCGAGGGGCTCGTCAAGCGGGAGCCGCCTGCCGGGCCAGCGTGACAGATAGACGTTGGTATCAATCATTGGTTCATCCAGCCGGCTTCAGTTCCTGCAGGAATGAATCGACTTCCTCTTTGAGTCTCGCCAGGTCTTCGAGTGGTCCCTCCGCCATGACGGCGAACAAGCGGGGGTCTTTGGAGAGTGTCGTCTGCTGCAAGTCTTCCAGAGCGCGGAGCATCCGCTCGATCTGGCGGAGGGTCGTACGAAGCTGTAAGAGACAGGCGCTTGTGAGGGTCATGGCGATGATTGTGTGCATGCTGGACTTGAAGGTCGCAGCTGGCTGTCGCGACCCGGCGGTCGATGAAGGCGTGCTAATCGATGCGCACACCTTTCTCGCGCAAGATCGGCAGTAACATGCGGCGGAGGTTCTGGCCGAGGATGAGTCGCTTCGCTGGTTCCGGTACGGCGGCGCCGGTCACCTTCGCCAGTTGCGAGGCGAAGCTCCTCCCGCCGATATCGCTGCCGTAGATGACCCTCTCCGGCCCGAGTTCGCGGACCGCCATTTCAACGAATCCGGCGCACGGGTCGGAGCCGGCGATCCCGATTGAGACGTTCGGGCTGCCGCGAACGGCCCGGATGCCGAGTTCCCAATCGCCGCCGGTGTGCCCGCAGATCAGCGGCGTTTCGGGGTGGCGGGCCGCCATGCGGGCAACGTCGGCCGGAGTCGATTCGCCCGGGAGATTGCCGCCGACCTTGTACCAGGTGTGCTGAAAGATCGCGGCTTTCAGTTCCGCACAGCGTTTGATGATCGGATCGATCTGCTCGTCGCTGCATTTGGCGGCGACCCACAGCTTGATGCCGACCATCGGACCGTTGGCGATGCAGCGGTCGATTTCGGCCAGACTCTCTTCGGCGTACTTGGCGCTCACGTACGTGAACCCGAAGGCGCGGTCGTGCCAGTGGGTGAGGGCCTGCAGAACCTGATCGTTCTGTTGGGCGAGTTGCTCGGGAGTCGGATCAACGAGGAAGGGATAACCCATGTAGAAGACCAGCCGGTCGACGCCCATGCGGTCGGCATAGGTCATGAGTTGGGCGATTCTCTCGTCGGGCGTGTTGCCGTCCACGCCGGAGAGGTGGCAGTGCAGGTCCCAGATCATGCCAAGCTCTCTCATCCCGAATCGAAACAGGCTCAACTGCGATTTGCTAATCCTGAGCACGAAGGCGATACGTCGAGTCTGCTACACAAGGGGGAGTCTGCGGATGCCGATGCTCCTGAGTCATCCGCCAAGACGACCGACTACGAGGATTCCAATTGCACCACCCGGTCATCGAGACTGGCAGCGGCGAACTCCAACGCTTGCCTCAGATCTTCGTCATCCAGTTCCGGGTACTCGGCATACAGCTTCTCCCGATCGGGAAACACAGCCATCGCCTCCAGCACTCGTCGCACGGTTAGTCGCATTCCACGAATGCACGGCTGTCCGTTCATCATTCGCGGGTCGCGCGTGATCCGGTCCCATTCCTGCGCCATGGCGTCACCTCCATCGGCAATTATAGCAGGCTGCTCTGAATCCTGAACGAGATTCGGGAAGTGAGAAGTGACCGCCCTTGGAAGATTGCGGCTTCGAGCCGGCGCGCATTGCTTAACGAACCGGCTCGCCAGCCGCACTTGTGACGGTGCGCCGGTTGCGCCAGATCCTCCAGAACTTGAGGAACACGATGAAGGCGGCGATGACCAGTGCGACCGCGATCATGCCGGCGAGGATCGGCAGCACCACGGCCAAAATGGTCATGATGAGCGAGGAGATCCATTCGATTGTCGCAAAGACCGGGTTGGCGGACCCGGCCGTGGTCATTGAAGAGAGACCGCGCATCAGCGATGTTCCGCTCTGGATCGTTCCGGCGACGCCTCCCCCGGCGATCAACGCCAGCGACCATTTGAGGAACGGCGACATCTCCACCACCATCGATGCGGTCATGATCGTGCCGGCGATCGCGGCGGCCGGGGTGGCGATCGTGTCCAGCAGGTTGTCGAGCCAGGGGATGTAATAGGCGGCGATCTCCAGGACGACCGCCACACCGAAACAGACCGCGGCGACCGGTGTGCCGATCCAGTCGAACTCAGGCGCCAGATCGAGATATCCTGACAAGGACGCGACGCTCGTCCCCAGCATCGGGACGAAGACACGGAACCCGCACGCGGCCGCCAACCCGATGCCGACGACCACCCCCATCGATGCTTCGACACTGGTTGCGAGATCGAACACAGGCTGTCTCCCGGAAAAGGGTTGGCGGGTGGCAGGATCTGGCAGCCCCCCCCCTGATGGTGATTCGCACTCGACGAGAGAATCTTACAGGAATTCGGGCTCTGGTCCGTCCACGTAGAGCCGGCTGTGCCGGCCGGAATCGCATTCTGCGCCGATCATCGGCCGGCAAAGCCAGCCCTACTCATCGACCCGCACGTGCAGGTGGGCGACCGCTTTGACGCCGTCAGCACGCATGCGTTCCACCTTCACGAGATAGTCGCCCGGTTTCTCGAAGGCGTGCGTCGTCACGGCATAACCATTCGCCGCGCGCGGCTCGCTGTTTCCGTCTGATTGCACGGTCACCGGTTCGGAACCGTCGCCGAAGTTCCACACTTCTTCGCCTGGGCCGTCGACGTTGAAGGAGCGGACTTTGAACGTGACGGGGTCACCGGACCGGATATTCATCGTCGGGTGATAGACGGCGTGGAGCCGGGGTGCGTAGCGCTGGGTTTCGTCCTTTGCGATCACCTGGACCATAGCGAAGTCGTAATCGAAGTTTCCGTTCGCATCGGTGACCTTGAGAATCTCGCTGTACGTGCCCGGCCGGTCGTAGGTGCGTTCGACGGTCGGGCCTTTCGCGGTCGTTCCATCGCCGAATGTCCAATCGTAGTTGGCGACGTCGCCGCTTCTGCACCAGGAGCGTGAACCGTCGAGTGTGACGACATCGCCCACGCGCACGAACTGTTGCGGCCGTGCGACGGCAATGACGTCCGGATTGTGCTCGGCAAGATACGCCTGCCAGATGAACGCATAGCCCGCTTGCGTGCCCCATTTGCCGGATGGCTGACGCGCCTTGATCTCGAAATGCAGATGCGTCCAGCCGCCGCTGGCGCCTTCCTTGCCGATGAGGCCGATCAATGTGCCCTGGTCGATCGTGCGGCCCGGTTTGATCGCTTCGTCAATCGTGTGCAGGTGACTGTAGCGGTAGTACCAGCCCCGCTCGTCGAGCAGATAGACGACGTCATACCGCGGCGAAACGGGAGTATCGTCGGCATGTCTATCGAGGACTTCTTCTCCGACCGAGACGACGAGCGCATCGGTGGCGGCAATCACTTCAGTCAGCGCTTCAGACCCGCCGATGTCGAGACCGGCGTGGTAGTAAATCCTGGGGAGAATCGTGGCGCCGCCGTCGACCGGTTCGTTGTCGTACCAGGTCATGGTGGCGAACCACTTCTGCTTGACCGGATATCGGAACGAGCCCGGACGGATCCAGGGCGAGTCGGCAGGCCACAGCCTGAGTCGGGCGTCTTTATCCAGCCCCCAGAACGCGGGTGTACCATTTTCGTTGTAACCGGCTGTGACCGTGCAGTCGATCTGTACGCCTCCGACCGCGCGCGGCAGGTTGTACATGCCGGTTTCGATTGTCGCCTGTTCGCCGTTGACTTCCACTGTGACCACAGACCGACGGATCGCGCCGCGGATTTCGTCCCGCTGTTCGTCGACGCCGACCAATCGCAGCGACGCCTCAGTGCCGTCGCACAGTTCGACGGTTGCGATCTCGCCGACGTCAAGATCGACGACGCGAACGAGTGGTTGGACCAAAGGGGAGCTGTCTTCCGCGAACACCGGTGCAACGCCGAGCAATGGGAGGACGAGTGCTATGCGATAGACAGGATTCTGCATTGGATGTGTTCAGTGAGGAGAGAATTCTCGAGAACCATCGCCGCTGGGGGCTTCGCTGCGCTGCGACCCCAGCCACACGGTTTGGACGACGGCACCACAGAAAGTCTCTCAGGCCAGGACGCCGGGGATGGGCCCGCCGTGATCGAGGATCGGATGGGGGCGGTTTTCCCGATCGCGGATGCGGGCGTCTTGATCGATGCCCATGGCGGCATACATCGTGGCGGCGATGTCGGCGGGGCCGTATCCCTCGGTGACGGGGTAACCGGCCTGCGCATCGCTTTCGCCGATCACCTGGCCTGAGTTGACGCCGGCTCCCGTGAAGAACATCGACCCGCACATGCCCCAGTGGTCGCGGCCGCCGTTGGCGTTGATCTTGGGCGTGCGGCCGAACTCGGTGAGGAAGACGACCAGCGTGGTTTCCAGGAGGCCGCGTTGTTTGAGGTCTCCGATGAGGGCGGCGAACGCCTTGTCGATACCCGCCACGTTGTAGCCCCGCTGGCACATCTGCGAGACGTGCGGGAAATTCTGCGAACTGGCGTTGTGGATGTCCCACAGGTTGCCGTAGTCGGGGTCGTAGCCGTAGTCGACCATCACAAACCGCGCGCCGGCTTCAACCAGTCTGCGGGCGAGCAGGCAGCGGCCGCCGATCTTCGTCCGGCCGTAGCGTTCGCGCAGCGGTTCGTCTTCTGCGCCGAGATCAAAGGCCTGCCGGACGTCGGGCGACGTGAGCAGGTGCATGGCCGATTCAAAGTTCTCGTCGGCCGTGGCATGGACGGCGGAGGTTTCGGCCACGCGCGTCGCGTGCTCCAGACTGGTCTTGAGCGACGCGCGGCTGGAGAGGCGGCCGACAGTCAATTCCGTTGGGTAATCGAGTTCCTTCGGTCGGAGATCCTCGACATGGAGCGCCGCTGGATTGTCTTCCTTCTCGCCGACCGTGAAGTCGGGCTGCTCCGGCCGTCCACCGACACAGAACGGTGCATACTCGCGACCAAGCCAGCCGCCGACGAACAGATCGTGCGGAGGCGGGCCGGGGCGTGTGATGCCGGGCACGGCGATGTAACCGGGCAGGCCGTTGCGCGGGCCGAGCAGATGTGAGACGATGGCCCCGATGTTCGGTTCGGTAAAGAGCTGCGCCTGCGTCACCTTGCGGCCGGAGAGCGTGTAAACCTGACTGAGCAGGTGGTCGTTGCTGTCGTGCGAAAAACTGCGGACGACGCACAGGTCATCGGCCATCTTCGCGAGATTGGGGCAGGTCTCGCAGAACTGCACGCCGGGTAGTGCGGTATCGATGGCCGTCAGCGTGCCGCGGATCTCTTCGGGCGCTTCCGGTTTGGGATCGAGCGAGTCGATGTGCGTGACGCCGCCCCCCATCCAGAGGAAGATGACAGAATCGGCGGGGCGGCGTGGTTCAATCGCGCCGGCGGCGAGCGAACCCGGCAACAGCGACCCCGCAATGCTCAACGACCCGACGCGCAGGAGGTCGCGCCGGGGGAGGATTCCACGGAATTCCACCGCACTGTTCATCAAGGACTCCGTCTGCAACGCCGCACGCAACGCGGGCGGTTCGTGAATCAACGATCGCTGATGTATTGTGATCGATCGGGGAAGGAGATGGCAAGTCCCTGTTCGGTGTGAGCCGCGCCGTGTAATGTCGATCCCGGCAGCGAGTAGGGCCGGCTGTGCCGGCCGCTGGCAGCGAGCAAACCGATTCCGGCCGGCACAGCCGGCCCTACGACTTCATCTCCCGCGGAGTTACTGATGTCGACGCATCAAGCGTTTTCCGAACTCACTGACGTATTCCATCGCGACGGATTCGTGATCGTTCGCGGCCTCCTGAACGACGAAGAGACCCGCCTGCTCGGCCAGATCGCGCGGGCGGACAAGGAGTTGGCGGACTCCGCCTACGGCCGCGAAGACGCGACCGGGATGCCGGTGACGCTCGCGCTGCGGAATGAACTGCGGGACGACGTCTACTCCGCGATCGCGCGCAGCCGGCGGGTCGTGGAGAGGATGGAGACGTTTCTCGGCGGGGAAGTCTATCACTACCACCACAAGCTGATCTTGAAGGAGCCGCGCGTCGGCGGGGCGTGGGAGTGGCATCAGGATTACGGTTACTGGTACGACAACGGCTGCCTGCTGCCTGACATGGGAAGCTGTCTGGTTGCGATCGACCGGGCGAACAAGGAGAACGGCTGCCTGCAGGTGCTCCGCGGCTCACACCACATCGGCCGCATCGACCACGGCAAGACAGGCGACCAGACCGGCGCCGACCTGGAACGGGTGAATGTCGCGCTGGAGCGATTCGAGCTGGTGCACGTCGAACTCGAACCGGGCGACGCCGTCTTCTTCCACGCCAACCTGCTGCACCGCAGCGACCAGAACCGCAGCGAGCACCCGCGGTGGGCTCTCATCTGCTGCTACAACACAAAGCGC
The DNA here is from genome assembly GCA_003388505.1 of Planctomycetota bacterium. Classification (GTDB taxonomy): domain Bacteria; phylum Planctomycetota; class Planctomycetia; order Planctomycetales; family Planctomycetaceae; genus MB-PLM-1. The sequence goes on along the minus strand of QQVO01000015.1, from coordinate 15,618 downwards.
AACGATCCGTACAAGGAGTCGCGGCATCCGCGCTACTCGCCGCTCGAACAGTGGGACGACACGCGCGTGCTGGAGACAGCCCGGGAGGCGGCTGCGCGGGTTGTTCAACACTGAGACACAGAGGGGGCACTGAGCGGGCACAGAGAGATGTATCACAAAAGGGAGCGAAGAAAACAAAGGTCGGTTCAGAAGTGTTCGCTGGGGGATTGAATCGTCAGCAGGCAATTCAGTGCGTTTCGAGGATTGGGACTTCGGCTGATTGAATCCCGACCGGCACCCTTGATCCCTGCTGTATTGCTGAAGCAGGTGGAGCGCTGACTGCTGAAGAGCCTCTCCGTGCCCCCTCCGTGTCTCTGTGCCTTTGTGGTGAATCCTGCCGAGTTCGCTCAATACTGCCGCAGGATCGGCAGCACCTCGCTCTGCGGTCCGCCGGTCACGTGCACCGTGCCATCGCGCCCCACGAAGACGTCGACTTCGCTGCGGATACCGAATTCGGGGAGGTAGATGCCCGGCTCGATCGAGAAGCAGGTGCCCGGCATGACGCGGCGGGTTTCGTGGGTCTCCAGGTTGTCCATATGGGCGCCGTTGCCGTGCACTTCCTGGCCGATGTTGTGGCCTGTGCGATGGCTGAAGAACTGTCCGTACCCGGCGTCGTCGATGACCTTGCGGACCGCATCGTCGACTTCCCACCCCTGAATTTCGCGTCCGGCGGCGAAGGCGTCGCGCACGAAGGAAGTCCCCGCATCCCGTGCGGCGGCGACGATGTTGAAGACCTTGGTGTATTCCTCCGGCACGCTCTCGCCGACGAAGCCGGTGCGTGTGACGTCGCTGTAGACGGAGCGGGGCTGGCTGAGTTTGCACCACTGGTCGATAAGGACGAATTCGCCCTCACGAATCCGCGTGTCGTCCCCGTCCCCCGTTTCATAATGCGGCAGCCCGCTGTGGGATCCGCGGCCGACGATGGGGGGATGATAGGTCTCGCAGCCGTGGGCGGCGAAGTGGTCCATGATCAGGTCGCGGACAGCGGTTTCCTCCACACCGCCGTCGGCTCGGACGCGCTCAGCGATGAAGCCCCAGGCCTTCTCGAACGATGAATCGGTGACGCGGTCAGCCTGCAGATGCATCTCCCATTGCGCATCGTCCCAAGTCGCCTCGAAGAGCTGAATCAGATCGCCTGACGAGACCGGCTCCACGCCACAGGAGCGGACCAGTTCGAACGTCCCGGCATCGATACGGGAGATGTAGGGATTCGCATTGCGGGGCGAATACTCCATCGCGACCCGCTGAGCACCATCGACCAGGTTAGCCACGCCGGCTTCGAATTCCTGCCAGCGAAGATAGACCGATTTTTCGCCCGGCAGATGGTCGAGGGCGGAGTCTTCAATGCGATGGACGAGCTTTCGGGGCTGTCCCGTGGCGGGAATCCAGTAAAACCAGCGGCGCGAGCCCATGCTGTCTTCCGGAAACTGCAACACGCGGGTGGCGAGGACGTTGAGTCCACGGAAGTCATAAAGCAGCCAGCCATCGAGGTTGGCGTCGGTCAGTGCGGATTGAACGGCCGCCAGATCAAACATACCCCTTGTCTCCGTTTGGGTCCGACGCTCACGGCGCTCCCGGCTGGGGATTGCACATCGCTGTGCGGGACTGTACCACAACACTCCGTGCTGCTCACTGGCGAGAGTTTGTCGTCCTGCGAAAATTGTCGCGGTTGTCCGTAGCGCACGCTGCCAGCGTGCGTCAGCGGCCTTTGCGATCAGCGGGACGCACGCAAGGCTGCGTGCGCTACGTTGTTGGGCTGCCGGCGACGCCTGCGCTGGATCCTCGGAGGAACGTCCAGTAGGACAGGGGTTTCATCCTGTCCGAGCAGCGTTCACCGAATGCTCAACCACCGAAACTCAAACCGACCACCCCCGAAACTTCAACTCGACCCACTCCTCAGCTTCCACGTCAATGGAGAGCATCATGTCGTCTCTGCATCCTGGACAGGTTGAAAACCTGTCCTACAAGAACGTGGCTCGCCGGCACTTCCTCAGCGACTGCGGTCTGGGCTTGGGCAAGGTCGCGCTCGCCGGGCTGCTCACCGGCTCGCTGCAGTCCCTCGCCCGTTCGGCGGCGGAAACCGATCCGCTGGCGCCGCGAAAACCCCACTTTCCGGGCAAGGCGAAGGCCGTCATCCACTTGTTCATGGCGGGGGCTCCGAGTCAGCTCGAACTCTTCGACAGCAAGCCGGAGCTGACGCGGATGGAAGGCAAACCGATCCCGCCGTCGGTCTACGGGGACCAACGCTACGCGTTCATCCAACCCGACGCCGCCGTCCTCGGACCGCGCTACAAGTTCGCCCGGCACGGCGAAAGCGGAGCGGAACTCTCCGAGATGCTGCCTCACCTCGCCAAGGTCGCTGACGACGTTTGCATTATCCGCTCGATGCACACCGACCAGTTCAACCACGCGCCGGCACAGATCTTCCTCAACACCGGCTTCGCCCAACCTGGCCGGCCCAGCTTCGGATCGTGGGTTCTCTACGGACTCGGCTGCGAAACACAGAACCTGCCCGCCTTCGTCGTCATGTCGACCGGCAGCGGCATCAGCGGTGGATCCGCCAACTGGTCCAGCGGATTCCTCCCCACCGTCTACAGCGGCGTCCGTTTCCGCAACCAGGGCGACCCCATTCTCAACGTCTCCAGTCCCCCCGGCGTCGACACGCAGTTGCAGCGAGACTCGCTCGACCTGGTTCAGAAGTTCAACCGCAATCGCCTCGAACTCGTCGGCGACCCGGAGATCGAGACCCGTATCGCGGCCTACGAGATGGCGTTCCGCCTGCAGACATCGGCCCCCGAACTCACCGACCTCAGCAGCGAAACGCAGGCCACGCTCGATCTCTACGGCTGTGAGCCGGAGAAACCCTCGTTCGCCCGCGCCTGCCTGCTCGCGCGACGGATGGTTGAACGGGGCGTCCGCTTCATCAACATCTACCACGAAGGCTGGGACGCCCACAGCGACGTGGCCGGCAACGTGAAACGCAACTGCGCAGCCACCGACCAGGGCTCCGCCGCACTCATCGCCGATCTCAAGGAGCGCGGCCTCTTGGACGAAACACTCGTGATCTGGGGGGGCGAGTTCGGCCGCACGCCGATGGTCGAATCGAGCCAGGCCCTCGGCCGCTCGCTCGGTCGCGATCATCACCCGCAGGCCTTCAGCATGTGGCTCGCCGGCGGCGGCATCAAGCCCGGCCTCACCCACGGCGCCACCGACGAACTCGGCTTCCACGTCGCCGAAGACCCGGTCCACATCTACGACCTGCAGGCCACGCTGCTGCACATGCTCGGTTTCGATCACGAACGCCTCACCTTCCCCCACGCCGGCCGGGATTTCCGGCTGACCGACGTGCACGGCCAAGTCATTCAAGACCTCCTCGCGTAGGGCCGGCTGTGCCGGCCGGCGCTCGCCGCTACAGCCGGCCCGACTCACTGACCTGATCCAGATTCGCAGATCAAGATGTCAAGCTCCGGCATCGAAATCCAAGTCTTGTAATACGGTGAATCAAAGAAGAGCGACTTCTTCAGCAGGTCCGCGCGAAAGTAACGCGCCCACATGAAGCGATGCTCTTCCGCCTTCGTTACGGACGCCAACGCTGAGTGAATAACGTCGCTGAAACGACGAAATTCTGATTCCCATTGCGGCTGGTTTTCTAACGTTACGTAGGGCGTAATGAAGACGATGCCGAAGCAACGAGGCTTCCGTCTCTCCGTCTCGACGTCGTCACCTGAGGTCGCGTAAGTTCGGTGTGATGTTGTCCAGATCGAATCTCGTTCAGATGCTCGCGCCTCTTCGATGGCCAATCGCACGCAACTTTCTGCGTCTCGTTGCGTGAATCGGCCCACGCACGGCCAACAGATTCCGGATTGCTTCGCTTCGGCATGGCAAATCTGATCTTCAATTCGAAACCACAGGTCGCGCCGTCCTTTCCAAGGCTCGTCGACCGTCCCCTTGGTGCACTGGTACTCTTCCACAACGAGGTTGTTCGTATTCGAGCGACAGATACCAGCCGCTAGTTGGCTCAATGTCGCGCGCTCGTTCGACCAATAGGGCAATTCGATGTCCGTCGAACGCGTCTGTTTTTCAACGAAGCTGTCGATGGTTGCAAAGGTCGCCTCGACGGACGGCCGTAAGAAATCGAAGTCGCGGCATCCGGGCGGAAACAGTTTGATTGAATGATCTGACATCGCTTAGCTCCCACAGGGCCGGCCGGCACAGCCGGCCCTACTCTCCGACCGTTGATTCAATCTCGTCGAACTTCATCGTCCGTCGCGCGTCTTCCGAACACGCCCAGTGTCGGTCGTACACGCCTGCATCAACCCACCGGTGGAAGCTCGACCAGGGCCACTCGTGCGGGCAACGCACCAGACTGTGCTTGACCGGATTGTAGTGCACATAGTCGAAATGCCGCTCGAAGTCGTCTTCGTCTTCCAGCGTATGCTCCCAGTACTTCGGCTGCCAAACGCCGCTTCGTCCGTCCCGTTCCCGTCCGGGAGACACCGCCTGCTCACCGCCGCCGATGAGCCGCCAGTTCTTCGTGAACTCCTTCTTGATCCAGCCCCAGCGTCTCGGATAAGCCGTGTCGCCGGCAGGCAGCGACCAGATGGCGTGGAGATGTTCCGGCAGAAGCACGATCGCGTTGATCTCGAACGGCCACTTCAACTGGCATCGGCGCAGCAAGCTGCCGAGGATCGCTCTGGCGGCCGGATGACCAAAGATGGGCACCCGTCGGTCTGTGACGACCGTGAAGAAAAACGTCCCACCCGGAACATAAGCGCGTCGCCAGTTCGGCATAACGACAATATACCAAACCGCGCGCGACCAATCACCACGTGTAGGGCCGGCTGTGCCGGCCGACGGCTGCGATATGCGTCAACATGCGAAGCGGCCGGCACAGCCGGCCCTACTCCAACATACGTGCATCAACGCGTCTCTCACGATATTCTGACGTTAACAGGATCAATCTCGTTCGCGCTAATCCGGGAGACCGCAATGAATCTGACCCGTCGAGAGTTTGTCCAGTGGGCCGGAGGGGCGGCGGCGGTGCCGGTCCTGGGTGCGATCGGACACGCGGCAGAACAGCGGGGCGAGGATATGCTCATCATTGATACGCATCAGCATCTCTGGGATCTGGAGAAGTATCAGCCGCCGTGGCTGGAATCGGCCCCGGAGATCCTCAACCACAAGTACGGCACGGCTGAGTACCTTGATGCGACCAGCGGGCACAACGTGAAGTGCGTCTACATGGAGGTGGACGTTGCCGCCGAGGACAAGGTCGCCGAGGCTGAGCACGTCGTCAGTCTCTGCAAGAATTCCGAGGCCCCGACCATCGCCGCCGTCATTGGGGGACGGCCCGATTCGCACGGCTTCAAGAGGTACATCAACGGGCTCATGCCCAGTCCCTACATCAAGGGGGTCCGGCAGGTTCTCCACAACGACGACATCCCGCCGCAAACCTGCTTGAAAGAGGAATTCGTCGACGGCGTGCAGTTTCTGGGAGAGCAGGGTCTCAGCTTCGACCTCTGCATGCGGCCCGGCGAACTCAGGGACGGCCTGAAGCTGACCGAACTCTGCCCCGACACACGCTTCATCGTCGACCACTGCGGCAACGCCGATCCCAAAGCCTTCGGGCGACTTCGCGACGGCGCGGAAGAAGCCTGGCACGACGCCGACGAATGGAAACGCGACATGCAGAGCCTCGCCGACCGGCCGAACGTCATCTGCAAGATCTCCGGGATCGTCGCCCGCGCCCCGGAAGACTGGACGGCGGACGACCTGGCGCCCATCGTCAACCACTGTCTCGACGCATTCGGACCGAAGCGCGTCGTCTTCGGCGGCGACTGGCCGGTGTGCCTGCTCGGGGCACCGCTCAAGAACTGGATCGGCGCTCTCAGCGAGATCATCGCCGAGCGTCCGGAGGCGGAGCAGCGACTGCTGTGGTCCGAAAACGCCATCCGGGAATACAGCCTGGAGGGAACGTAGATCCGAAAATGCACCACGGAGTCACGGAGACACGGAGGAGTTAAACGGGGACGCTCGATGACGGCTGTCGGTCTGTTCGAGAGCGACGCAACATGGTGGTTTTAGAATCACAACAACAAGTTCGTTGGAATCTTCGTTCTCGGCACACTCTGTACTACTAATTCGTGATTTGTTTGTTGCCTGCGCAAATTTTGGCGCGAGCGAGAAGCACAGTGCTTACCTGCGAGAGTCGTCGAGCACTCGTGAACTGCATGGACGGTCATCGCTGCCTCCAACCGACTCGCGGAGCGAGTCGGCGACATTCGTTGTGGCCGCAGGCCACTCCGTGTCTCAGTGGTGCCAATCCCGACGAACCATCCGGGCGTTTCCCACCAGCATGAACACCCTCTCTCCTCACATCCTCCGATTACGAGTTGTGATCGTCGCCGCATTGCTGTTGACGATCATCCACACCTGCGCCCCGGCAACTCTGGCTGGAGACAACGACGCGATGAACGAGCAATTCGAGGCGCTGGCAGAACGATTTATCGACGAGTCTCCGGCCCTCTCTCCCGTCAGCGCGACCACGCTGGGGGACCACCGCTTCGACCATGAACTCGACGAGATCAGCAAGGAGGCCCGCGAACGTCGCCGGACCTTTCTGAGCGACTTCCTGGCCGATGTCGAGCAGATCGATCGTGCACAACTCACGCGTGACAACCAGGTCGACTACGCGTTTCTGCGTCACGAGCTGCACAAACAGTTATGGCGACTCGATCGCCTCGAAGAGTGGGCGTGGAACCCGGTGGTCTACACGCAACTCGCAGGCAGCGCCATCTACGGCCTGACCGCGCGCGAATTCGCACCCGCCGGCGAACGACTCGCCGCCGTCACATCTCGCCTCGAACAATTTCCCCGCCTGTACGAACAGATCCGCCAGACTCTCGTCCCTGCCCGCGTCCCGCGCGTGCACGCGGAGACGGCCGCGAAACAGAACGACGGGGTCCTGAGCATCATCGACAATGCCGTCCGTCCGCTGATGGATGAACTGAACGAGGACGAGAAAGCACGGCTGGAACAGGCGATTGAGTTGGCGACAGAGGCCGTCCAGCAGCATCAGACCTGGCTCGATGACGAACTCGTCCCCGCAGCCGAAGGTGACTTCCGCCTCGGCCCGGAACTGTACGACGAGAAACTCCGATTTACGCTCGAAGGGTCCCTCTCGCGCCAGGAAGTCCGCGAACGGGCCGAATTCGAACTGCGGCGCGTCCGCGCTGAGATGTATGAGATCGCCCGTGACGTCCTCAAAGACGGGCGAACCGAACTCGCTCTCCCCGACGAACCCACCAGAGAACAACAGCAGCAGGCGATCGCCGCCGCCATCGAACTGGCAGCCGCAGACCGACCGCCCCGCGATGGCATCGTCGCGGCGGCTGAACATTCGATGGAGATCGCCACCCGCTTCGTCCGCGAGCACGACCTGATCACGATCCCGGACGATCCGATGACGATCATCATCATGCCGGAGTTCCAGCGGGGCGTCTCGGTCGCCTACTGCGACTCGCCCGGTCCGCTCGAAGTCGGCCAGCAGACCTATTATGCCGTCGCCCCACTTCCCGAAGACTGGACCGACGAGCAGTGCACGTCGTTCCTGCGGGAGTACAACATCCGCTCGATCCACAATCTCACCGTGCACGAGGCGATGCCGGGCCACTTTCTGCAACTCGCCCGTTCGAACCGCTGCCCCTCGCGTTTGCGGGCGCTGCTCTCCTCGGGCGTTTTCGTCGAAGGCTGGGCCTGCTACACCGAGCAGATGATGTCTGAACAGGGCTTCCTCGATCGCGACCCGCTGATGCGGCTCGTCACGCTCAAGTGGTATCTGCGGACAATCTCCAACGCGATTCTCGACCAGTCGATCCACTTCGACGGCATCCGCCGCGACGAAGCGATGAAACTGATGATGGAAGACGCCTTCCAGGAGGAGCGAGAAGCCGCCGGCAAGTGGACCCGCGCCCAACTTACTTCGACTCAACTCTCCACCTACTTCGTCGGCGTCCAGCAACACTTCGACCTCCGCGAAGCCGCCCGGGAGCAGTGGGGCGACGACTTCTCGCTCAAGCGATATAACGACGCGGTCACTGCGCACGGTTCGCCGCCGGTGAGGTTTGTGCGCAGCCTTGTTCTTGGCGAACCGATTCCGGAATAGCGCGTACACACACACATACGCAAGGGCCCACCAGTTGCAACTGGTGGGCGTTGCCGTGAAATTCGTAAATCAGACCATGAGCATCTACCAGGACTTCGGGCTTGAACCGATCATTAACGCGAGCGGCGCCGTGACCCGCCTTGGCGGCTCTCCGATGCCGGCCGCAGTTCTCGATGCGTTTCGCGATGCCGCCGCCGAATGGGTGCCCCTGGAACAGATGCAGGCTGCCGCGTCCCGCAAGATCGCCCACCACACCGGAACCGAAGCCGGGCTCGTCGCCGCCGGTGCTGCCGCCGCGCTGACACTCGGGACGGCCGCGATCCTGGCCGGCCACGATCTGCGGCGGATCGAATCACTCCCGCATTGTGACGGCTTTCCCAACCAGTTTCTCATCGCCCGTGAACAGCGCAGCGGTTACGACCATGCCATCCGCGCCGCCGGCGCGCGGTTCGTCGAGGTGGGGTTCAATGAAATCGTCGCCGGCGCAGGGGGCCGCCGGACGGAGCCCTGGGAGTATGAAGCCGCCGTCACCGAGCAGACCGCCGGCATCGTTTACGTCTTTGCGCCCGATTCGAAACCGGACCTAGCGGCCGTCGTTGAAGTCGCCCGCCGGCACAATCTTCCCGTCCTGGTCGACGCCGCCGGCGAACTCCCGCCCCGCTCGAACTTGAAGGACATCGCCGCCACCGGTGCGGATCTCGTCGCCTTCAGCGGCGGCAAGTCGATCCGCGGTCCGCAGTCCACCGGCATCCTCTGCGGTCGGAAGGCGCTGATCTCCTCGGCCGCCATTCAGATGCTCGACATGGACGACCACTTCGAGTTATGGGATCCGCCGGCCAACCTGATTGACCGCTCGCAACTGAAGGGCATTCCCCGGCACGGCATCGGCCGAGGCAGCAAGGTCTCCAAGGAGTCGATCGTTGCTCTGCTGACGGCGCTCGAACTGTTCGCCTCCGGCGCCTACGACGCCGATTTGCCCCGGTATCACTCGAATCTGACCACCATCCAGGACGCCCTTGCCGACGCGAAGGCAGACTGCCGCATCCTCACGCCGGCTCACAAAGAAATGTGGCCGCTGCTCGAAATCCGCCCCGATTGCTCCGCCCTCGGCCGCTCGGCTCTGGAGATCTGCCGCAGTCTCCGCACCGGCTCCCCTCCGGTCTACGTCGGCCACGGCAGGCTGCACGCAGGCGCACTGATCATCAACCCCACGTGCATCCACGATGAATCGATCAGCAGACTCGCCGAACGGCTGAAGGCAGAACTCTGCTAACGCGGCCTGAGGACCGCAACCAACGTAGGCGACTCTCCGCAAGTCGCATGTCCACTCGCGGAGCGAATCGACTACATTCAGAAGGACGCATCGGCGGGCTTACGCCGCGCCGCTCGCCTTGGTCGCTCAAACTTGATCCAACTGGAACGACTCCCGAAAATTAGGCAACCCCACCGTCTCCCCATGCACCTCAACGAGTACCTCCCGAGGCGCGTCAACCACGGCCCCTGGTTGACGTCGTATACCCTCAACCGCCTGCGGCAACTCGACGCGTCGACGGAGATTGTCCTCCCCATCTGCTCGCTGGGAGCGGCGTATTCGACCATAAGCACGGTTGGCGATCTCCACCTTCCGCCGCTCTTTCATGAGGCGCTCGATGACGAACTGAAACATCGGGTCGTGGAACAGATTTATCGCTGCTTTCCGGAGCATGAGCTTTCTTCGCTGCGAAGCAGCAAGCTGCCGCGGCTGCGCGTGGTCGAACTTTCTCCGGTGACGCCTGCGGAATGTGATTCCCCGAAGGTTCTGGCCTTCAGCGTCGACACGGCCGTTGAAGAGCATGGCCCGCACCTGCCGCTCTGCACGGACACCATCCAGAGCTACGGCGTCCTGCAGCAACTCGCTCGCGAATACAAAGGAGTCGTCCCCGGACCGCCGGTTGAATATGGACAACTCACCTGGGGCCTGCCGTTCGGGTACAGCATCGATCTCACCGCCGAACTGCTGACCCGGTATGTCACCCGCTTCACCAATGCCGTCCTCGATTGGTTGCGTCCCGAGTCGCTCTATGTCGTCGACGTCCACGGTTCGATCGTGCATCGGCAGGCAATCGTGGAGGGGCTGCAGCAGAGCAGGGCGTCCCGCTGGGCCTTCCGCTGGCTGCATGAACCGCTGGCCGAGTTCTCCAGCGAGCGCGGCGACCAGCACGCCGGAGGCGTCGAGACCGCCTTCGTCGAATATGTCTCGCCCGAACTGCTCGACGCCGACTGGTGGCCCCACAGAATTGACGACATCGCCGCCGGACAGATGTCCTTCGAGCGGGCCGTCGAACTCACGCCCGATCTGCCGCGTTTTTTCCAGGAAGTCGCCGATACGCAATGCAACGGCATCGTCGGCAAGATCGAGAACTACAAGTCGCTCGATTCGCGGGAACTGTTCGATCGCGCCCTCGACGTCGCGCGGTCCGACGTCGAGTCGCTGCTCAGCGGCAACCCGATCGAGCAGTCGGCCGGCCAGCAACTGTGGTGACGCTGGCGCTTCTTGTCCTCACCGTCCGCTTCCAATACTCTGCCGATTGACACCGCGAATCCGGTTCAGTAGAGCCGCGAGAAAGTAGGTCAGTTTTCCAACCTGTCCATGACATAGCAGCCTGTCGAACGCCTTCAGCGTTCGTGGAAGGCGGCGGTCCATGGACCGGGGGTGCGCTCCTGTCGGAGCGACCCCCGGCTTTGTTGTGCGACGCCTTCAGCGTCGTTCGCGAAAGGCGTTCCGGAAGAGTGCGCGAACTTGGTGAATGCAACGGATCGGCGCAATTTCTTCGCAGTACCTGTCTCAATTCGCGAGAGCGCAGAGCAGGCATCGAAACAGCCGTAAACTTTGTGAACTCGCAGCAGACGATCCGTGAAAACCCGTTCCATCCGCGCTGCTCCGTGTTCTATTCGAGTTTTTCGGACAGCAAACTGACTAAAGAACGATTCCACAGAAGCTGCGTGCAATAGACAGCTTTGCAACGTGTCGGTGATCCAGCATGCATCCCACTTTATTTGTTTTCCCACTCTCAGACCCAATCAACCACTGAGGAGCCCACGATGACCCCCGCGCAAAAAGCCCAGGAACTCGGCCTTTCCTTTGACCCGATCAAGCCGGGTTATCTCAATCTCTGCATCCGCACCGGGAATCTCCTGATTACGTCGGGACACACCAGTGACGCCAAAGGAGTGCTCGGCGGCGGACTCTCCGTTGAAGAAGGCTATGCAGCCGCCAAGGATTGTGCCGTGAAGATTCTCCGCTCCGTGCACAATGCCCACGGAACCATTGACGGGCTCCGCGTGCTCAAGCTGCTCGGCTGCGTTTACTCCGCGCCCGACTTCACCGATCAGCACCTGGTCATCAACGGGGCCTCCGACCTGTTGCACGAAATCTTCGGAAAAGAAGGTGACGGCTACCACGCCCGCAGCGCCCTCGGCTTCGCCGCGCTTCCTACCGGCGCCGCCGTTGAGATCGAAGCCATCTTCGAAATCAAGGACGCCTGACGAGGCAGTGCCTCGACCCCATGCGAGCTGCCGCTCGGAGACGGCAACCCGCTCCCGTTGGTCGCTGGAACGTGTCTTAAGTTCAAAGCCTTTCAGAAAGTCGGCAACCTGATACGCCAAAGCCCGCAGGCTGAGGCCTGACGGCCGCAACCTATGTGGGCGAGCGGACTCCATTCCGATGGAGGCCGTCCGACGATCCCAAGATTTCCGCATGTGGCCTGACGCCGAGAAGACCCAGGAACTGATCGACGGCGCCGCGGCCGGTGACGAGGACGCGGCCAATCGCCTCCTGGAGAGACACCGCGAATCGCTCCGGCGGATGATCGCTCTGCGGCTGGACCGCGCCATTCGGGGAAGAGTCGACGCCAGCGACGTTGTGCAGGACGTCATGCTCGAAGCCAACCGGCGGCTGGCCGAGTATCTTCGGGATCCGCCGATGCCGTTCCATCTCTGGATGCGGCACCTGGCGAAGGACCGGATGATCGATCTGCACCGGCGTCATCACGCCCAGCGGAGGGACGTCGCCCGCGACCAGCCGCTCAGGAGCCGGCCGTACTCGGACCGCTCATCGCTCGATCTCGCAGGACAGTTGAAAGACGCGGAACTGACGCCGGCCGCCGCCACAATCCGCAAGGAACTGGCCGAGAGATTCTTCGATGCGGTCGCCACGCTCGACGAGACCGACCGGGAAATCATTCTCATGCGGCACGTCGAGCACCTGGGGAACGGAGAAACCGCGGAAGCTCTCGGACTCAGTCCGGCGGCCGCCGGAATGCGGTATCTGCGAGCCCTGCGACGTCTGCGCGCAATTCTCTCCGATCCGCCGTCCACGCACTAATCAAAGCCACCAAGAGGCGGGTCGTCGACGCCCCCGAGGCCACTACTCGGGCATCGTGACCGGCTGGTACTCGTGGTTCCGCTTCCGCAGCACCGTGGCTGACTCGAGCGCATCGCCCGCCTTCAGCGACCGGACCACGTCCATCCCCTCAATCACCCGGCCGAAGACCGTGTGCGGTTCCGTGGCGAGCGGGGCGTCGAGGTGGGGAGTCGGCAGATGCGTAATGAAGAATTGCGATCCTCCCGTATCCTTCCCGGCGTGCGCCATGCTCAGTGTGCCTGCAAAGTGCCGGCGGGAATCCTCGGCATAGGCCTCGCACTCGATCGTGTATCCCGGACCTCCGGTGCCCGGAATCCCGTCTGAGCCCGGCTTCGAGTTCGGGCAACCGCCCTGCGCCATGAACGCCCCGATCACTCGATGAAATGTCGTCCCGTCGTAGAAGCCCTGCTCGGTGAGGCTGATGAAGTTGGCGACCGTATTCGGCGCCTGGTTTTCGAACAATTCGACCACGACAGTGCCCCGCGCGGTATTCAGTTCGACCCGTGGCAACGCCTCATCCCCCTCCGCTTTCGCTTCCGCTTCTCGAAGTGCGTGCTCGCGCTCCCAGTACTCGACGTACTTTTGCGCGCTGGCGCGGTACTGGGCTCCCAATTGTGTCAGGAGGTCGTTCTGCTGGGCATGCTCGAGGATTTCCGCAGCCTTCTCGAAATTTTCCATCGCGAAGTGCGCAACACCGGCGACATTCCAGGCGTCGGCGTTTTCGGGAGCGCGTTCGGTGACGGCATCCGCAATCTCCGCGGCGGCGGCGAAGTTGTTTTCCTGATACGTGCGGTAGGACAGTTCCACCAGATTCGCGGCCGTTTCTTCGTCGAGCGAATCCGCCTTGAGCACCTCCACCGCCGCCTCCCGCATTGCAGGAAATAACTCGTCGTGCAGCGTCTTGATCAGGTCACGGCCTTCCGTCCGCAACTCCTCCGCCTCGTCCCCCTCGGCCGCTGTGAGTTCCTCCTGGATCTGCCCCAGCCGCGCATAGATTGTGTCTCTCTGCTCAATCAGCTTGGCCCACTCGGGGCTGTCCTGTGCGGCAGCCATCACCGGCCAGGCGAGCAGCGTGACGAAAGCAACTGTCAGGTGGCGGGACAAACTACGCATGTTCCAGTTCCTCGCATCCAGTCGGGTAGGTCCGGCGGACGGCTGAGCGCCGGCGGGCGACCATTCCGCTTGCGAATGCGACTTGTGGGACGTCGCTGCGGATGGCCGTGAGGTTGTGGTTGTCAACGTTGGCAGAACATCTCAGTGCCCTGTCAGGGCTCTCATGGGGGATTGGCTGGACTGCGCTTTCGCACGAAACCGTGTGGGATTCGCGCTCCTGCGAGAACCGCTCAACTCCAAGATTCTGAATTGTCGGACCGTTCAGTCTACGCAGACCCCTCCGCAGAAGAAAGTCATACGCCCCCGATTCACACAATTGGCATGCGGCCCCCAACCCGTGGCTCTCAGATCCAGACTCTCGGCTCTGAACTCTCTGCTCTTCCCTCGACCAACCGTCCAGATTTCACCAGACTGCGCACCACACTCAGCGCCCCACGCACCTTCCACCTCGGTGAATCGCTTGGCGGAGCGAAAATCACTCCTGGCAATCGTCGGACCCGGCGTCCTCGTCGCGGCGACCGGCGTGGGCGCCGGAGATCTGGCGACGGCGGCATTCACGGGTACGAAGCTGGGGCTCGCTGTTCTGTGGGCCGTCCTGCTGGGGGCATGGCTGAAGTACGTGCTCAACGAAGGCCTCACGCGCTGGCAACTGGCGACAAATTCGACGCTCCTGGAAGGCTGCGCGACTCACCTCGGCCGAGGCAGCCAGTGGCTGTTTCTCGGATATCTGGTCGTGTGGAGCTACCTCGTCGCGATGGCCCTGATGAGCGCGTGCGGCGTGGTGGGGCACGCCATGTTTCCGGTCTTCGGCGAGGCAGCGACGGGCAAGATCGTCTTCGGGATCGCGCACAGCCTGTTGGCGGTGGGGCTCGTCCGGCTCGGCGGCTACCGGCTGTTTGAAAAAGTCATGAGCGTGTGCATCGGCCTGATGTTCGTGGTCGTCGTCGCCACGGCGGTTGCGATCCATCCTCCCTGGGGGGAAGTCGCGCGGGGGCTCGTGATCCCGACGATTCCCGACTTCGACGGCGAGGGCCTCTCCTGGACGATCGCCCTGCTGGGTGGCGTCGGAGGGACTGTGACGGTGCTTTGCTACGGCTACTGGATTCGCGAAGAGGGCCGCGCCGATCCGTCCCAACTGGGGATCTGCCGGATCGACCTGGGCGTCGGGTACGGGATGACCGCCGTGTTCGGCCTGGCGATGGTCGTTATTGGCAGCCGCCTGGGCGAGATGGACGGCAAGGGGGCTTCCCTGGTCGTCAATATCGCTCAGACGCTGGAGTCGACGTTTGGCCGGTTCGGGGTGTTCGCGAAGTGGGCGTTTCTGCTGGGGGCGTGGGGGGCGTTTTTCAGCAGTCTGCTCGGCGTCTGGCAGAGTGTGCCGTACCTGTTTGCCGACTTCGTGGGACTGATGCGGGCGAAAGATCCGGCGCTAGGGCCGTCCGTCGTCGATACGAAATCGATTCCCTATCGAGCGTGCCTGTTCGGAATCGCGGTGATTCCGATCTCAGGCCTGGTGCTCTTCAACTTTCAGACGGCGGTCAAGGTGTACGCCGTCGTGGGAGCGATCTTCATCCCCATGTTGGCGATTGTCTTGCTCATTCTGAATGGGAACCGAGAGCTCGTCGGTGATGAATATCGGAACTCGCGAGTCGTGAGCCTGCTGCTGGTTGTTACGCTGATCGTGTTTCTTGCCGCGGGCGGGTTGCAGATCAAGAGTGTGATCGAGGCGTTGATTGCGTGATCACCGCAATCGGCAGGGCCGGCTAGAGCTAACCCGGATTATTCATCACGTCGGGTGCTTGTGCAGTTCTTGATCGTGACAGGGACTCAGCGCGGAGGGGCCCCCTCCCCAGTGTGTGACGATCGGCGGACGGGTTCCGAGCGGCGACGACACTCCGCT